>CAVSRN010000014.1:0-12096 GCA_963730195.1 uncultured Alphaproteobacteria bacterium | reverse complement strand
GACCGCGGGCCCGACGCTGGTCATCCAGATCCCCTGCTTCAACGAAGCGGCGACGCTCGGCATCACGCTGGCGGCCTTGCCGCGCTGCGTGCCCGGCTTCGCGCGGGTCGACTGGATGGTGATCGACGACGGCAGCACCGATGGCACGATCGAGGTCGCCAGGGCCGCCGGCGTCGATCACATCGTCCGCCTCGGCCGCAACCAGGGCCTGGCGCGGGCCTTCGCGGCCGGCCTCGAGGCGGCGGTGCGCGCCGGCGCCGACGTGATCGTCAATACCGACGCCGACAATCAGTACTGCGCCGACGACATCCCGAAGCTGACCGCGCCGATCCTGGCCGGCGAGGCCGATCTCGTGATCGGCGCCCGGCCGATTGCGACCACGGCGCATTTCTCGCCCACCAAGAAGGCGCTGCAACTGCTCGGCAGCATGGTCGTCCGCATGGCCTCGCGGACCACCGTGGTCGACGCGCCGAGCGGCTTTCGCGCCCTCTCGCGCGGGGCCGCGCTACGCCTCCAGGTGTACGGGGAGTACACCTACACCCTCGAGACCATCATCGCGGCCGGGCGCAAGAACATGGCCGTGACCTCGGTGCCGATCCGCACCAACCCGGACCTCCGACCCTCGCGCCTGGTCCACAGCCTGCCCGACTACGTGCTCCGCTCGGCGGTGACCATCCTGCGCAGCTTCGCGACCTACAAGCCGCTCCGGCTGTTCGCCGGGGTCGGGCTGCTGCTGGGCGTGGCCGGCGCCGCGCTCGCCCTGCGCTATCTCTACCTGACCCAGATCGGCGAGGGCGCGGGCCACGTGCAGTCGGTGATCCTGGGGGCGTTGCTGCTCGGCATGGGCGTCCTGACCGGGTTGATCGGCCTCGTCGCCGACCTGATCGCGATCAACCGCCGCTTGCTCGAGAAGCTGCTCGATCTGCAGCAGGCCGCGCCACCCGTGAGCGCCGCGCCGAACGCGCCGGTGCGCCGCCACGACTCATCGGCCGCCTAGCGGGCTGCGCCCCCGCAACCTGGAGTGCCCCATGCCCGCGCTCATGTCCTCGCCCGTGCCCGCCGACCCCGGAACCAACATCGCCGGCAACGTCTATCCCAAGTACACGACGCGCAATCCGCTCGCGCGCCTGCTGGTCACCAATTTCACGACCACGCTCCGGCAGCTGGTCTGGGACAGTGGCGCGCGCGAGGTTCACGAGGTCGGCTGCGGCGAGGGCCACCTGAGCCTGATGCTCGCGGCCGAAGGCCTGAGCGTCCGTAGCAGCGACCTGTCGCCCGAGATGGTGAGCGAGGCGGAGCGGCGGGCGGCGGCGCGCGGGCTCGCCCTGCCCGTCCGGGTCGCCGACCTGTACCAGCTCGAGCCCGCCCGGGACGGCGCCGAGCTGGTGCTCTGCTGCGAGGTGCTGGAGCACCTGCCGGATCCAGCCCGGGCGCTCCGGACGCTCGCCCGCCTCGCCCGACCCTACGTGATCGTCAGCGTTCCGCGCGAGCCGCTCTGGCGGGCGCTCAACCTCGCCCGCGGGCGCTACTGGCGGGCTCTCGGCAACACGCCGGGCCACCTGCAGCATTGGTCGACGCCCGCCTTCCTGACCCTGCTCCAGGCGCATGTCGAGGTGATCGAGCTATGCACGCCGCTGCCCTGGACCATGGCGCTCTGTCGAGCCCGCTGACGGGGCCGCTGCCGATGCGCCGGCGGCAGCTCGGTCGCTGGCTCGGCTGGCTGCTGGTCGGGCTGTCGTTCTGGTTCGTCGGCGGCCGGCTGTCGCAGGCGGCGCCCTGGGACCTGGTCCGCACCCACCTGGAGGCGCTGCTGCCGGTCACGATCGGCGGCGCGTTGGTCTACGGCCTGGCCGGCTTTCTGCTGTCCGCGGCCTGGCGGCAGGTCCTGAGCGCCGGGCAGCCGCCGGGACCGGCATCCGGCTACCATGCGATCTATGGCCGTAGCCAGATCGCCAAATATCTGCCGGGCAATTGCTTCCACTTCGTCGGCCGGCAGGTGTTGGGGAGCGCGCTCGGGCATTCGCAGGCCGCGCTCGCGCTCGCCTCGCTGGTCGAGACGGCCCTCCTGGTCACACTCGCCGCCGGCCTCGCGCTGCCGCTCGCGCTGACGCGGCTCGGGGTCTGGTCGATCGTGCTCCCGGCCGGCGCCCTGTTGGCCCTGGCGCTGACCCTGGCCGCGCCGCGGCTGCTCGCGGCCGGTTGCTGGCCGGCGGCCACGGCGGGTGGCGTCGGCGGCCTGGGCGCGACCGCCCTGCTGCGCGCGGCAGCCCTGCAAGCCGCCTTCTTCGCCCTCGCAGGCTGCGTGCTCTGGTCTCTGGCGGCGGCCATGGGCGGTCCCGGACCGGTCGCGGTCGGCCCCGGGACGAGCATCTCCGCGCTGGCGCTCGCCTGGGTCGCAGGGTTCGTCGCCCCCGGCGCCTCGGCCGGCATCGGCGTCCGCGAGGCGGTCCTGATCCTCGCCCTCGAGGGCGCCTTGGGTGCCGAGGTCAGCGCCGTGGTCGCCCTGGCGCTGCGCCTGGTCACGACCGCCGGCGACGCCGTCTTCTTCGGGCTCGCGCTCGCCCTGCCGCTCCCGTCCGGACCAGCCCAACCGCCGCGGTGTCCGTCGGACAAAGTAAAATCTAAATATAAATAGCTTTAGTTATTTTCAATCAAGGTAAATATAACAATAAAAAGGCCGATTCGGCCGCGCTACATGTTTTATTAACATATATCAGGCAAAGTCGCCATGTCACGTCAATAGAGATGGAGGAACGTTCCATGAGCATCTTCAACCGGTTCGCCAAGGACGAGAGCGGTGCGACGGCGATCGAATACGGCCTGATCGCGGCGCTGGTGTCGGTGGCGATCATCGCCGTCCTCGGCACCCTCGGCGGCAACCTCAAGGCCACCTTCCAGTCGGTCTCCGACCAGCTGGCCCCTTGATCCAAGGCCCTCGGAGCCGGGCATCGGCGGCACCTGCGGCCGCCGATGCCGCATCCGAACCCGGGTGGCACGTCGCGGACATCATGGAAAGCAGCAGAGCCGTGGGCACAAACCCGACTTCCCGGGCGGCGAGGCGCCGGTTCGCTCAGGCGCTGCGCTTGCTGAGGGCCACCGACGGTGGCACGTCGATCGAGTACGCCCTGCTCGCCGGCCTGATCGCGCTCGTGATCATCGGTGCGCTCGGCGACCTCGGGGAAGCGCTGATCGCGCTGCCGCTGCCCGCCCTGATCACCGCCATCGGCGGCTAGGGCGCACTCGGCTCATGGCACGCGCCCCAGACGTCACCATGTGGCTGCTCTACGCCTGCTTCGCCGCCCTGCTGACGCTCCTGATCCTGGCCGCGCTCACCGACCTGCGCGAGCGCCGCATCCCCAACTGGCTGAACGGCGCCGTCGCTGCGCTTTATCCCGTCTACCTGCTGCTCAGCCCGGTGCCGGTGGCCTGGCCGGGCGCGCTCGCCGTCAGCCTGCTGGTCGGGCTGGTCGGACTGGCCATGTTCGCCCGCGAGCTGGTCGGCGGCGGCGATGTCAAGCTGATCACCGCGCTCTGCTCTGGGCCGGGGTCGATCAGTTCGTCCTGTTCGCCGTGGTGACCACGTTGACCGGCGGGATCGTCGGTCTCGCCAGTCTCTGGTACTGGCGCTGGAGCCCGCTGATCCACGCCTATCTCGCCGGGTTCCGCCTCGGCCGGCACCGGCCGCGACGGCCCCTCGCTCGCGACCGCCGGAGGATCGGAGCCCAGCGCCCCGGCCGGCCCGGCTGCGGCCGCGCCGGCGCCCGCCACCATGCCCTATGGCATCGCGATCGCCGCCGGCGGCGTCGCGGTCGTCATCGAGTTGATGAAGCTCTGAGGAGGCACGCCCCATGGGTCCGCGTCGCATCATCGTATTGCTGATCGCCGTGATCGCTGCCGGCGGCACGGCGATGTACGCGCGCAGCTGGATCGAAAGCCAGCAGACGACCGTCGCCGCGGTCGCCGCGCCCGCCCCCAAAGAGGACATCCACGAGGTGCTGGTCGCCGACATCGATCTGCCGGCCGGCCTCTTCGTCAAGCCTCAGCACGTCCGCTGGCAGCGCTGGCCGAGCGCCGACGTGCCGGAGACCTACGTGCTCCGCGGCAAGCGGGCCGACACCGAGATGATCGGCGCCGTGGTCCGTGGCTTCATCGCCGCCGGCGAGCCGATCACCGATGGCGCGGTCGTCAAGCCGGGCGAGCGCGGCTTCCTGGCCGCGGTGCTCGATCCCGGCATGCGCGCGGTGTCGGTCCCGATCACGCCGACCACGAGCAACGCCGGCCTGATCTTCCCGGGCGACCGGGTCGATCTGATCCTGACCCAGTCCCTGACCTCCGGCGACCAGGGGGGCGCCACGCGCCGGGTCAGCGAGACCGTGCTCAAGAACATCCGGATCATCGCCATGGGCGCCGAGATCAGCGACGCGGTCGAACCGAGCAAGGCCAACGAGAGAGGCCAAGACCGCCACCTTCGAGGTGACGCCGCAGCAGGCCGAATCGGTGGCGCTGTTGACCGAGCTCGGCAAGCTGTCGCTGAGCCTGCGCAGCCTGGCGGCCGATCAGGAAGCGGACAACGCCATACCGACCAGAGCCGACAGCCTGACCTGGGACAAGGACGTCTCCCACGTCCTCAACACCGGCCGGGTGTCGTCGCGACTGCTCGTGCTGCGTGGCAGCAACACCGAAGACGTCACGGTCCAGCAGGGATCAAAGTGATGAGTTTCGCGCACATCTGCCGCGGGCGCCGGGCCATCCTCTCGAGGGCCACACCGCGCCCGCTCCTCAGCCTCGGGCTGGTCCTGGTCGTCAGCCTGCTGGCGACCCCGGCAGCCGGTCAGGGCGCCGCGGAGACGATCGCGACCGACGGCACGATCACCATCGAGCTGCACAAGGGTCGCGTGATCCGCCTGCCGCGGCCCGCCGCCACGGTGTTCGTCGCCGACCCCGAGGTGGCCGATGTGCAGGCGCAGTCGCCGAGCATCGTCTATCTGTTCGGGCGGCGGGCCGGCGAGACCAGCCTGTTACGCGGTCGACGAGAACGACCAGCTGCTGCTGCGCACCCACGTGGTCGTGCAGCACAATCTGTCCGGGCTGCGCGCGGCGATCCAGCAGCTCCTGCCGACCAGCCGGGTCGAGGTCGCCACGGTCGATGGCAGCATCGTCCTCAACGGCCAGGTCGAAGACCCGGTCCAGGCGCAGGAGCTGCGCGAGCTGGCCGAGCGCTACCTCGGCGACAAGGAGACCCTGCTCAACCGCGTGCAGGTCGACGCGCCGACCCAGGTGCATCTGCGGGTGCGCGTCGCCGAGGTCTCGCGCGATGTCCTGAAGCAGTTCGGCATCAACCTGGAAGCCTTCCTGAAGACCGGTGACTTTGCCTTCGGCTTCGTCAGCGGCCGCGCGGTGACCAACGCGGCCGGCGCCTTCCTGCGCGAGCCCGAGGGCGCCAACAGCGCCTTCGGCAACTTCAGCAACGGCAACGACACGGTCAACGCCGCGATCGACGCGCTCGCCGAGGAGGGCTTGGTCAACGTGCTCGCCGAGCCCAACCTGACCGCCCTGTCCGGCGAGACCGCGAGCTTCCTCGCCGGCGGCGAGTTCCCGATCCCGATCGACAACGGCTCGAATGGCCTGACCATCGAATTCAAGGAGTTCGGCATCAGCCTGGCGTTCACGCCGACCGTGCTCCGCGCCGATCGGATCAGCCTCAAGGTCCGCCCCGAGGTCAGTGACCTGTCCGAGAAGGGCTCGATCACCGTCAACGGGCTGGTGATCCCCGGCCTGGCCACCCGGCGGGCCGAGACCACGGTCGAGCTCGGCAGCGGCCAGTCGTTCGCGATCGGCGGCCTGATGTCGAGCGACATTCAGACCCGGCTGAGCAAATATCCCGGTCTCGGCGACCTGCCGGTGCTCGGCGCCCTGTTCCGCTCCCAGCGCTTCCAGAGCAACGAGACCGAGCTCGTGATCATCGTCACGCCCTATCTCGTGCGGCCGGTCGATGCGCCGGTCATGGCGTCGCCGACCGACGGCTACCGCGCACCGAGCGACCTCGAGCGCATCCTCGAGGGTCGGCTGCACAGCGCCCGCCTGCAGCCCGGTCGGGGCGGCCCCATCGGGCCCGAGGGGCAGCGCCTGGCCGGTCCGCTCGGCTTCGTTCTGGAATAGGAGAACGGTGATGACGGCTGCCCTGCAGCATCCCCAGAGCGCCCGGCCGCGCCGGTCGTGCCCGTGGCTCTGGGCCTCGATCCTCGGCCTCGGGCTGACCGCCTGCGCGCCGGCCGATCTCGGGCCCAACGCCAGCCTCGGCTGGCTCGAGGCGAGTTCGCCCAAAAAGCTCGAGGTCGATCGCGCCGAGTACCGTCACGCGGTCTACTTCGACACCGACCAGGCCGACATCACCGGGGTCGAGCAGGACCGCCTGCTGACCTTCCTGTCGAGCGTCGACCCGAACAGCCGCGACACGATCCGGCTCGAAGGCCACGCCGACGAGCGCGCGAGCGACCTCTACAACCTCGAGCTGGCGTCGCGCCGCGCTCAGGCCGTGACCGTCTTTCTGCGCCAGCACGGCTTCAAGGATCTGACCGTGACCACCAGCGCCTACGGCGAGACGATCCCGGCCGCCGCCGGCACCGGCCCCGAGGTCTGGCGGCAGAACCGCCGGGTCGAGCTGGTGCTCGAGCGCTACCTGGTCACCCTGCCGGCCTGCCCCGACTGGAGCCGGGAGAGCGGCACCGACTTCGCCAATCTGCCGCACAGCAACTTCGGCTGCGCCAACCAGGCCAATCTCGGCCTGATGGTGGCCGAGCCCAAGGACCTGGTGCGCGGCCGAACCCTCGGTCCTGCCGACGGCATCCAGCAGGCCGAGGGCATCGCGCGCTATCGCAGCGGCAAGGTGATCGAACTCCAGAAAGAGAAGGTCGGAAAGTGATGGCGACCGCGATCGCAACCACCGAGCAGACCGGCGCCGAGCAGCGCGAGCAGTTTCTCGCGTTCGTCGCCGATCCCGAAACCTTCGCCGTGGTCGATCAGGTGATCGGCGAGATGATGCTGCCGCACGCCTCGATCCGGCAGGGCACGGTCAAGAATGCGGTCAAGCATCTCGGCGAGCAGCGCTCACCCAAGCTGCTGCTGATCGATGTCAGCGACTCCGATCTGCCGCTGTCCGACATCAATGCGCTGGCCGACGTCTGCGAGCCGGGGGTGACCGTGGTCGCGGTCGGCAGCCGCAACGACTGCGGCCTGTTCCGGGACCTGCTGCAGCACGGCGTCGCCGACTACCTGGTCAAGCCGATCACGCCGGCGCTGTTGCAGAAGGCGATCCTGGCCGCGACCGAACAGAGCGGCGTGGTCAAGGGCAACCAGAAGCTCGGCAAGCTGGTCGCCGTCACCGGCACCCGGGGCGGCGTCGGCGCCACCACCGTGGCGACCAGCGTCGCCTGGCTGATCGCCCACGACCGGCGACGCCGGGTCGCGCTGGTCGACCTCGACCTCCAGTTCGGCACCGTCGCGCTGTCGCTCGACCTGGAGCCGAGCCACGGGTTGCGCGAGGCGCTCGAGAATCCGAACCGGATCGACGGCCTGTTCATGGACCGGGTGCTGATCCAGCACTCCGAGCGCCTGTTCGTGCTCAGCGCCGAGGAGAGCCCCGACGAGACCCTGCTGCTCGACTACGGCGCGGTCGAGCTGCTGACGACCGAGCTACGCAACAAGTTTCACTACGTCGTGGTCGACGTGCCCCGCACCCCGAGCCCCTGCACGCAGCAGATCCTGCAGAGCGCGACCGACATGATCCTGGTGACCGACCTGTCGCTCGCCGGCATGCGCGACACGATGCGCATCACCGGCATGCTGCCGACCACCAACGCGTCCTGCAACATCACGCTGGTGGTCAATCGGGCCGGTGAGCACAAGCAGGGTGAGATGCCGCGGGCCGAGTTCGAGAAGGGCGTCGCCCGCAAGCTCGACCTGGTGCTGCCTTTCGATGCCAAGACGGTCGCCGCCGCGACCAATTTCGGGCAGCCGGTCGCGGCGAGCAAAGGCGCGGTCGCGGCCGGCTTGCGCCAGATCACCGAGCGCTTGTGCGGCGCTCCGGCCGGCACCAGCGGCCGGTCGGGCGTCTGGCAGAAGCTGCTCAAGAAAACCTAGGACCCGCCAATGTTCGGTCGTCGTCCCCAGGCTGAGGCCCCCACCCCGCCGGGCTCGCCGTCGCCGGCCTCGCGGCCGGCACCGGCCAGCCGCCAGCCGACCCCGGCCGCCCCGGCGCCGACCCCGGCACGACCGGCGGCGGCCACCCCGTCCCGGCCGATGCCGGCCTCCACGCCGCCCAATCAGGCGGCCAACGAGAAGCGCGCCGCCGCCGCCAAGGCGGTCTTCGGGCGGATCCAGATGGGCCTGCTCGAGCGGATCGACGCGAGCGCCGCCTCGAAGCTGTCGCGCGACGAGCTGCAGCGCCAGATCGCCGAGCTGATCGGTGAGATCGTCGCCGAAGAGAAGCTCTCGGTGACCTCGCGCGAGCAGCAGGAGCTCACCGTCACCCTGGTCGACGACATGGTCGGCTTCGGTCCGCTCGAGCCGCTGCTCGCGGACGAGGCGATCAACGACATCATGGTCAACGGCCCGCAGCAGGTCTACGTCGAGCGCAAGGGCAAGCTCGAGCTGACCGAGATCCGCTTCCGCGACAACGCCCACGTCATGAACATCGCGCAGCGGATCGTGACGCGGGTCGGCCGCCGGGTCGACGAGACCTGCCCGATCGCGGATGCCCGCCTGCCCGACGGCTCGCGCGTCAACATCATCGCCCCGCCGCTCGCGATCGACGGCTGCTCGATCTCGATCCGCAAATTTTCCAAGAAATCGATCACCCTCGACCTCATGATCCGGCAGCGCAACATGGCCGAGAACCTGGGCAAGGTTCTCAAGATCGCCGCCGCCTGCCGTCTCAACGTGATCATCTCCGGCGGCACCGGCTCGGGCAAGACGACCATGCTCAACGCCATGTCGCACCTGATCGATCCGGCCGAGCGCGTGGTCACGATCGAGGACGCGGCCGAGCTCCAGCTGCAGCAGCCGCACGTCGTCCGCCTCGAGACCCGGCCGCCGAACCTCGAGGGCACCGGCGAGATCACGATGCGCGATCTGGTCAAGAACGCGCTCCGCATGCGCCCCGACCGGATCATCTGCGGCGAGGTGCGCGGTGCCGAGGCGCTCGACATGCTGCAGGCCATGAACACCGGTCACGACGGCTCGATGTGCACGCTGCACGCCAACAATCCGCGCGAGGCGCTGACCCGCATGGAGAACATGATCGGCATGGCGACCGTCAACCTGCCGAGCAAGGCGGTGCGCACCCAGATCACCGGCGCGGTCCACCTGATCATCCAGATCCAGCGCATGCGCGACGGCATCCGCCGGGTCACCCACGTGACCGAGGTGATCGGCATGGAGGGCGAGGTGGTCACCACCCAGGACCTGTTCACCTTCGACTTCCAGGGCGAGAACCGGGACGGCACCCTGATCGGGCAGTTCAAATCGAGTGGGGTCCGACCGCATTTCGCCAAGCGCGCCGCCTATTTCGGGCTCGACCGCGCGCTCCAGCAGGCGATGATGACATGAGCCCGCTGCTCCAGCGGATCGCGCACGACCCGAACCTGCTGTCGGCGACGGTCTTTGGCGGCAGCCTGCTGATCGTCGGCCTGGTCGCGGTCCTGTGGCTGACCCTGTTCCAGGAGGACGAGCGGCGCCTGCGCCGGCGTCTCGAGCGCCTGCAAGCGGGTCCGCGTGGCGGGCGCGCCGGCGGCAGCAGCGACCCGGCGACGCCGGTCGAGAGCGTACGCCGCAACAAGAAGGACAGCTCGATCGCCAGCCTCGATCGATTGATCAAGCGCCTGATGCCCAACGTCGGAATCCTGCGTCTGCGCCTGGAACGCAGCGGCTGGCGGCTCAAGATGGGCGATTTCGTGCTCGTCTGCCTCGGGCTCGGCGTCGTGACCACGGCCGGCATGGCGTTGGCCTTCCAGTTCTCCTTCCTGGTCAGCGCCGGTCTTGGCATCGCCGTCGGCATCGGCCTGCCGAACCTGGCCCTGCAGCGACGGATCGCGGGCCGGATGAAGAAATTCACGACCCTGCTGCCAGAGGCCCTCGATCTGATCGTGCGTGGCATCCGCTCCGGCCTGCCGGCGACCGAGGCCCTCAAGACCATCGGCGAGGAGATCCAGGATCCGGTCGGCATCGAGTTCCGCCAGGTCACCGATCAGATGAAGATCGGCGTCGCCATGGACGAGGCGATGTGGGCGACCGCCAAGCGGCTCGCGATCCCGGAGTTCAACTTCCTGGTGATCAGCCTGTCGATCCAGCAGGAGACCGGCGGCAACCTCGCCGAGATCCTCGAGAAGCTGTCCGACATGGTCCGCCGGCGCGAGCAGATGCGCCTCAAGGTCAAGGCGATGTCCTCGGAAGCGCGCGCCTCTGCGATGATCATCGGCTCGCTGCCCTTCATCATGGCAGGCGTCATCTCCTTCGTGAATCCCGGTTACATGAGCACCCTGTTCACCGATCCCCGGGGTTGGGTGATGATGGGCATGGGCTTCACCAGCCTGGCGGTCGGCCTCGGGGTGATGGCCAAGATGGTCAGGTTCGAGATATGAACAAGCTCGACCAGTATCTGCCCTTCGGCCTGACCGCGGATTCGCTGCTGGTCATCCTGATCGCCGGCCTGGCGTTCATCACCGTGCTCGCCGTCTGGTACGGCCTGCTCGAGCGCCACCCGATGGAGCGACGAGCCAGAATGCTCGCCGAGCGACGCGAGCAGCTGCGCGGCGCGATGCTCAGGGACAAGCCGCGCAAGCGCCGCAGCGAAAGCATGGGCGCGATGCGGCAGGTGGTCAACGCGCTCAAGCTGATGCAGAGCCAGCAGAGCGACAAGCTGAACGACCGGCTGGCGCAGGCCGGGCTGCGCTCGCGCGATGCGATCGTCGTGTTCCTGTTCTTCAAGGTCGTGACGCCGATCCTGCTCGGCGCGGTCGCCTTCCTGCTCGTCTATCTGTTGCAGGTCGGCGACCTGGCGCCGACCGGCCGCCTCCTGACGGTCATGGGCGGCATCGTCCTCGGCTTCTTCGCGCCCGAGCTCTACGTCTCCAACCTGACCAAGAAGCGCCAGCTGGCGCTCGCCAAGGGCCTGCCGGACGGTCTCGACCTGCTGGTGATCTGCGCCGAGTCCGGCCTCTCGCTCGACGTCGCCCTCGAGCGGGTCGCCAACGAGATCGGCGGCGCCAACACGGAGCTTGCCGAGGAGCTGTCGCTGACCTCGATCGAGCTCGGCTTCCTGCCGGACCGGCGCCAGGCGCTGCTCAACCTCAATCGCCGGACCAACCTGCCGTCGATCCGAGGGGTCGTGAACACCCTGATGCAGACCGAGAAATACGGCACGCCGCTGTCCCAGTCCCTGCGCGTGCTGGCCAACGAGTTCCGCGATCAGCGCATGCTCAAGGCCGAGGAGAAGGCGGCGCGCCTGCCGGCCACCCTGACCGTGCCGATGATCCTGTTCATCCTGCCGGTCCTGTTCATCGTCCTGATCGGGCCGGCGATCATCAACGTCATGGACAACCTGAGCCGATAACCGGCCGGCCGCGGGCCCCAATCGGCCCGACGCGGCGTCTTCGCCCCCCGCCCCGCTCGATGGGACCCGGCAACCGCTGGGCGCGACTCGTCGGGTGCGCTCCCGGCGTCCATTGGCTCGAATAGGTTTCAGGTTTTCAGGACTGCCTGCGCTGCGGCGGCGCTCAAGGGCAACCACGGTCGGCACCGACCGTCGAGGTCGGCCGAAGGGGCAAGACCCCGGGCTCGGTCCGGAGCCGGCACGCCTCGCCGGTCGGACCCGGAGCGGGCAGGCCTCGATGCCCGGCATGGAGCGGGAACAGCTTGCCGTCGGCCGCGAGCAGCGCGCGCCGGACGGAACGGGCAGCTGATCAGTGGCCGGACCGTGGCGACGAGCGCGGCGAGCGCGAACGGGGTCGCGGCGGTCGCTGGGGGGAGCCCCGCGGCCGCTGGCCCGGGGTCAGGCTCCCGCGGATCCGAAGGCGGCCGAGCTCATGGAACCGGCGGGCG
>CAVSRN010000013.1:0-62469 GCA_963730195.1 uncultured Alphaproteobacteria bacterium | reverse complement strand
ACCACTCCTCAACAGCTTAGCCGCCATCTCCCGACCTGGCAGGCGATCGGCCGCCTGCTTGACGCCTTCACCCCCGCCGAATGCGCCCGCTATCTTGCTCATGATGGCTATGTTCCATCCGACCGGGAAACGCTCTGGACGATCTCCAAACAATACATCTCGACGCCGCGAATGAACAGATGATCCGCGCCAAAACTCGATTGATTATCATTAAACCAGGAAACTACATCTTCAAGATCATGGCGTTGATACTGCCTTTTGACTTCACGTTTCATCAACAATTGATCGACTGTCAGATCGGATATGATTACAGCCGGGTAGGTAACTTCGGTCTGTTTGGCAAATAAAACGGTCGTATTTCTTTTCGTGGATCGTGAGCGACCAGCGTGGATGTTGACATTTCTGAGAATATCCATCAAGTGAAGCAGCGGATTTTCGAGTTTCGTATGTCGTGCTTTTGCGTAGCGAGCCCGGCTGCTTTTAGGTCCCGTCCGTGCGCATCAGGTATTGACGCGAACTCTGACAAGCCGGCTCGAAGGTATGCTTCATTCTCCCAGGATTTCTTGTCGCCGACGCCGTGGAATAACATCACCGTTCCTCGAACTCGATTGAGAGTCTCGGCAAGGATGCCGGTAGCCTTCAACCGTTCCTCCACGGTCCGGTTCAAGATTGTGAATATGGATGCGCTCTCGATCAATGGGAGCAGCGTGCGGTCAAGTTGGTATTGCCGTACGTGCTTCGACATGGACCAATTATCCTAAAGCCAAAAGCACGCCATTGGCAAGAAGGACGTGCAGTCAGTAGTAGTTCTGGATCTTCGCCGTCTTGATCCGTCCTGACGGTCGGCGGGCCGCCGACCAGAGCGCAAGCGCGGTCGCCATCACGAGTTCGCCGTAGTGGTCCTTCGAGAGGACTGGCGACCCTACCAGGGGCGACAGGGAGCGAGAGAAGGTTTCGAAGGCGGTCCCAGTACGACGTTCGCTCCAAAGGCTCAATCCGCCACGCGGATGGTGGTCGTGAGCAGGTCTTGGCGGGCGGCGCTGGGGCCAACCAGGAGCTCGATAACGCCGGGGTCGAGGCGGGGGGTGAGGTCGGGGCCGAGGTAGGCGAGGTCGGCGGCGGTGAGGCGGAAGTGGACTTGGCCGCGCTCGCCCGGGGCGAGGGTGATCTTGGCCATGCCCTTGAGCTCGAGGAGGGGGCGGGCGATGGTCGCGACCGGGTCGTGGATGAAGAGGAATAGGGTCTCTTCGCCGGGCGTGGGGCCCTCGTTGGCGACCTCGAGCGAGATGTCGAGGTGGCCGTCTGGGGGGAGCGAGGTGGGCTCGGCGCACAGGTTTTCGTACTTGAAGCGGGTGTAGGAGAGGCCGTGGCCGAAGGGGAAGAGGGGGTCGGTCGGGAGGTCGAGGTATCTGGCCGAGTAGTGCACGGCGGGGTCGGCCGGGCGGCCGGTCGGGCGGCGGGCGTGGAAGATCGGGATCTGGCCGACCTCGACCGGCCAGGAGACCGGCAGGCGGGCGCTCGGGTTGTAGCGGCCGGTCAGGACGTCGGCGACCGCGGGGCCGGCCTCGCTGCCGAGGAACCAGGTCGCGAGCACCGCGTCTGCCCGCTCGAACAGCCAGGGCAGCATCAGCGGGCGGCCCGAGGACAAAAGCGCCACCACGGGCTTGCCAAGTTGGAAAACCGCTTCGGCGAGCGCGCGCTGGCGGCCGGGCAGGTCGGGGCGCGCCCGGCTCGCGGCCTCGCCGCTCATGGCCGCGGCTTCGCCAAGGCAGAGGACGACGACCTCGGCGGCGCGCGCGAGCTCGAGCGCGGCCGGAAGGTCGGCGGGCGCGTCCGCCTCGATCTCGACGCCCTTGGCGTAGCCGATCGCGCTCGCGGGCAGGCCCGCGCGCAGGCCCGCGAGCAGCGGCACCATGTCCTCGGGCCGGCCGGCCATCGACCAGGGGCCCTGCATCTCGCGCGCCGCATCCGCGAGCGGGCCGATCACCGCGAGCCGTCGGCCGTCGGCGAGCGGTAGCAGCTGGTCGCGGTTGGTCAGCAGCACGATCGAGCGCCGGGCGGCGTCGCGGGCGAGGGCGCGATGGGCGGCGAGCTGCGCCGGCGTCAGGCCATGGCCGGTGCCGCGTCGGTAGGGGTCGTCGAACAGGCCGAGCCTGGCCTTCAGCTCGAGCACCCGACGCACCGCGCGGTCGATCGCGGCGGTCTCGACCAGGCCGCGCTCGAGGGCGACCGGCAGGCCCCGGGCATAGGCATCGCCCATCAGGTCGAGGTCGATGCCGGCTTTGAGGGCGAGGGCTGCCGCCTCGGCGAGGTCGGCGGCGACGCCGTGGACCACGAGCTCGGCGATCGCGCCGTAGTCGCTGACCATGACCCCGTCGAAGCCCCAGTCGTGGCGGACCAGACCGGAAAGAATCGCGGCGTTGGCGGTCATCGGCACGCCCGCGAGATCGATGAAGGCCGGCATGATCGCGGCGACGCCGGCTTCGACCGCGGCCCGGAACGGCGGCAGGTAGACCTCGTGCAGGGTGCGCTCGGAGACGTCGACCGAGGCGTACTCGCGGCCCGCGGTGACCGCGCCGTAGGCCGCCAGATGCTTGGCGGTCGCGGCGAGATTTGTTCCGGAACTCCAGGTTTTGGCCCTGGAGGCCCCGGATCTTGGCTTCGGCGAAGCGGGCGGCGAGCCAGGGGTCCTCGCCCGGGCTCTCGGCGATCCGGCCCCAGCGCGGATCGCGGGCCACGTCCAGCATCGGCGCGAAGGCGAGCGCCAGGCCGTCGGCGGCGCCCTCGAGGGCGGCGGCGCGCGCGGTCCGCGCCCAGAGCTCCGGATCGAAGGCGCCCGCCTCGGCCAGCGGAATTCGGAAAAACCGTCCGGTGGCCGTGGATCAGATCGAACGTGAGCAGCAGCGGAATCCCGAGCCGCGTCTCCTCGACGGCGAGCCGCTGGGCCTCGCGCGTGCGCTCCGGGCCCCAGAGGTTGCAGACGGCGCCGACCCGGCCGGCCCGGATCGCCTCCAGGTAGTCGAGCGGCCCCGCGGGCCCGGTCACCGCCTGGCCGGCGGAGACCAGGGTCATCTGGCCGATCTTCTCCTCGAGCGACAGGGCGGTCAGAAGCTCCTCGATCCGGGTCGTCGATGATGCCTGGGCCATGGCTCCAGCTCTGGTTCCCCGCCGGCGGGCGCGCCCGCGGGCGCCCGAGGATAGTCGCCTGGCGGACGGCTCGCCAAGGCCGCCGGCGCCGCTCCGTCGGGGGACGCCGATCGAGGTGCGGCACCCGGGGATGCCGGCCTGGCAGCTTGGGGCGCTTGCCTCGTCTGGCGAATTGCCCCAACATCGCCCGCGGGCGAGGACCGTCCGAACCGACAATCAACAGCGGCTGACGCCGTCATCTTCAGGGAGTGCTCATTATGAACCTCAGCAAGCTTCTACTCGCCTCGGCGGCCGCCCTCGTCGTCGGGCTCGGGGTCGGGCTCGGAACGGCCCAGGCGCAGGACGTCCGCGAGTTCAGCTTCGGCTACGATCAGCCCAAGACCACCGGCTACGGCTTCGCCGGCGACCTGTTCGAGAAGACCATCGCCGATCTTTCCGGTGGCTCGATGAAGATCAACCAGTTCCCCGGCGCCCAGCTCGGCCAGGAGCCGGCCATGCTCGAGAAGATGCGCGCCGGCGACATCGACTTCATCATCACCTCTTCGGCCAATGCCGCGACCGTGTCGCCGCAGCTCGGGGTCATGTCGCTGCACTACCTGTTCACCGGCGAGGACCAGCTCGCCAAGGCGGTCGCGTCGCCCGACCTCAACGCCGCGATCAAGCAGCTGGTCGACGACACGGTCCAGGGCGCCCACGTGCTGACCGTCATAACGCTCGGCCTGCGCAACATCTACTCCAAGCAGGAGGTCCACAGCGTCGCCGACATGAACGGCAAGAAGATCCGGGTGCAGGCGACCAAGACCGAGGATTCGTTCTTCCCGGCCTACGGCGCCCAGCCGGTGCACATGCCGTTCGGCGAGGTCTACACCTCGCTGCAGACCGGGGTCGTCGACATGGCCGAGAACGGCGTCAACGTCTACCTGTCCAACAAGCACTACGAGGTCGCGCCGGTGATGTCGTTCACCCAGCACGAGGCCAACAACAATCTGCTCTGGGTCAGCGACAAGACCTGGCAGAGCCTGTCCGACGAGCAGAAGGGCTGGGTCGAGCAGGCGGCCGCCGCGGTCGGCCAGCAGGAGCCGCCCTACGCGCTCAAGCTCGAGGCGCAGTCGGCCGAGAAGCTGAAGCAGATCGGCGTCAAGATCGTCGAGGACGTCGACAAGTCCGGCTTCATCGAGGCCGCGACCCCGATCCAGGACCAGCTCGCCAAGGAGCTCGGCCCCCAGGCGGTCGAGATCGTCGGCATCATCCGCAGCATCAAATAGGGCATCGGCTCTGCTGGCGCGTGACGGGGCAGGTGGACGCCGCGGCTGGCCCCCTCACGCGCCCCGGCCGACGCCGCGCGGCCCGGACCGATGATTGACCGTCGGCAGATCGTCCTCGAGCACGACCGCCATCTCAAGTGGCGCGCCTTCGACCAGCTCGAGGCCCTGCTGATGGTGCTGTGCGGGATCGCGATCGCCGGCTTCACGATCTGCGTGGTCCTCGACGTCCTGACCCGCACGCTCCGCAGCCCCTGGCTCTGGCTGCAGGAGGTGACCTCGGCGTTCTTCATCTACGGCAGCTTCCTCGGCATGGCGGTCGCGACCCGGCGCGCCGATCACCTGATGCTCTCGGCGATCAGCGAATTGATGGGCGGCCGCTGGCGGTTCGCGGTCGAGATCTTCAACCGCCTGGTGATCCTCGCCTGCGGCGGCTGCATGGTCGGCTTCGGCTGGAAGAACTTCCTGCACGGCTTCGGCAGCTACCGCATGCCGTCCTTGACCCCGCTCGCCTGGTGGTATCTCGCGATCCCGATTGCCGGCGCCTTCATCTGCCTGTTCGCCTTCGAGCAGCTGATCAACGGCTGGCAAAACGGCTTTCCGGTCCGCCAGCGCTCGGTCGAGGAGAAGGAGCACATCCTGTGAGCGCCGGCGGCGGCAGGCCCGCAGGACGGCGATGAAGCGGGCGGAGCTGGCCGACTACGGCCACGCGCCGGGCCCGGTCGAGCTCTCGTTGCTGCGCTGCATCGTGCTCGGCGAGGCCATCCCGCGGTCCGTGATCGAGCTCGTCACGGGCGTCCCTGCCGCCGCCGCCGACGCCGGCATCGCCCGGCTGTTGCCGGCGCTGCGCGGCCATCCCGACCTCGGGCGCCTGCCGGGCGAGGCCAGAGACCGGATCGCAGCCGGTCATCGGGAAAGCACCTGCCGGTATCTGGCGCTCAAGGCCAGTCTGAACCTGCTGTTGCCCCGTCTCGCCGCCGCCGGCATCGAGGTGTTGCTGCTCAAGGGCTTCCCGCTCGCGACCCTCTATTATGAGAGCGTCGGCGCCCGGCCGATGGTCGACCTCGATCTGGCGGTCCACCCGAGCCACTTCGAGGCCGCCCGCGAAGCGATCGAGCAGGCCGGGCTCGCCACGAGCGCGGAACGCCGGGCGACGCCGCCCTTGCCCGGCGGCCATGCGGTCGCCTTCCGGGCCGAGGACGGGCTCGAGCTCGACCTGCACGCCCACGTGCTGCACGCGTCGCGCTGGGCGGGTGCGGACGACGCCTTCTGGAGCGGCGCGGTGCGGCTCGCGATCCGCGGGCACAGCGCGCTCACGCTCTGCCCGACCGATCACCTGCTCCACAGCTGCATCCACGGCGTCCAGCGCAACGACGTCTCGCCAGTGCGTTGGATCGTCGATGCTGCCTGCATCCTGCGGCGCGGCGCGATCGACTGGCGACGGCTGGTCGAGCAGGTCGGCCGTCACGACTGCGCCGGCCCCGTGCGCGCCGGCCTCGGCTACCTTTGCGACCAGCTGGCGCTGCCGATCCCGGTCGCGGTCCTGGCCGAGCTCGACCGGCTGCCCCGGAGCGAAGCCTCCGATCGCTACTTCCGGCTGGTCGCGATCGGTCCCGCGTCGCGCGGCGGGCCGCGGCACTGGTTCGCGCGGCTGGCGGCCGACCATGCCCGGCTCGCGCGCGGCCAGGCCGCCGCGGGCCAGGCGGCGCCCCGGCTCCTGGGCCTGGCCGTTTCCAAGCTCGAGCTCGATGGCTGGCGGGCCCTGCCGGTCGTGGTCCGGCGCCTTTGCGGGGCCGCGCGGCGGCGTCAGGGCGCGCGCCGGCGAGCGGCCGGGACGAGGTGAGCCGGCGGCGCGGTCGCGATTACCCCAGAAGGGCTGCCACGGCGCCGGCCTGGTCGTGCTCGCCGACCTCGAGGACGAAGGCCCGTCGGGCGCGCAGCACCGGCGCGAAGCAGCGGAGCACGCCCAGGCTCGATCGCGAGCCGACGAAGGTCTGCGCCAGAAGCGCTGCGATCGCCTCGTGCCGGCTGGCCGGCCGCTTCAGGGTCTGGCGCCCGGGCGCCCGGCTCAGGATGTGGACGCTGCCGATCCGGTGGCGCCGCCCGGCCGCCGCCATCCCCGGCAGGCTGCGGCTGAGCACCAGGCAGGGCTCACCCTCGAGCTGCCCCAGGACGTAGCCGCCGGCCGGCAGCCGGCCTTCGAGCCGGCCGGGCAGGCTCGGCTCCGAAAGCCTGATCTTGAGCGGCTTGGGAACGCCGGTGAGCGCCCCGCCGGCCGCCGCCAGCAGGTAGTCATCGCCGAGAACCTCGTGGCCGGCGAGCCACGCCTCGAGGGCGAGCGTGCTCTTGCCGCTGTGGCTCGGCCCGAGGAAGAGATGCGCGACGTCCCCGACCGCGAGCGCGCCCGCGTGCAGCTCGTAGCCGTCGGGCTGGTCGAGCAGCAGCGAGGGCACGGTCGTGGCCAGCACCGCCAGCAGATCATCGCGCGCCCGACAGGTCTGCGTCGAGGCGCCGGTTCGGACGACCCGGCACGCGCCCTCGAGCGCGCAGGCGATGTGCCGGTCGCCGAGCCCGCGGCCGACCGGCAGGCCGAGGAGCGTCGCGAGCTGGTCGATGACCGTCCGGTCGACCCCGCGCAGGGAGACGCTCCGCCCCCCGAACCGGAAGCAGGGCGCGGACGAGCCGGCAGGCGGCCGCTCGCGCGAACGCCCCTCTGGAGCTCGGACGAGGCCTCTTGTGGGCGCCGGATCGATCATGCCATGGTCACGCGGTCCGCGGTTGCCGGACCCGGACCGGCCTCAAAGGAGCCTGCGCATGCCGGACGTGACCCTGGTCAAGGCGCCGAACCTCGATGCCGACCTGTTCGAGGACGAGCTCATCCTGATGAACCTGGACAACCGCAAGGTGGTCGTGCTCAACGGCAGCGCCCGCGTGCTCTGGGACGCGCTCGATGACGTCCGCTCCGAGGCCGGCCTGCTCGCGCTGCTCACGGAGGGCATGGCGGAGGCGGAGCCCGAGCAGCTGCAAAACGGTCTCACCGAGCTGCTCGAGACGCTGACGCGCTACGGTTTCCTCAGCATCGAGGAAGCCCGCCATTAGCTGGCGGACGTCGCCCGTCAGCGCGCGTTGGCCGGCGTGATGCTGCTGTTGACGGCGACGACCACGGCCGGGATCACCGCCGCCTTGGCCAGCCGCCTGACCAGCTCCCGTCGCCTGAGCTCGTCGGGCTCGCCTGCGGGCTGCGCCGAAGGGGCTGTCTCCTGCCGCTCGTCCGCCACTGCTGATCTCCTGCCATCGGGGCCCGGGGCCCGTTCGCCGGGTACGCGGAACCGTACCCACGGTTGCTGTGGGGCGCAAGAGATCTTCATGCCCAGTAGTATCGGCCGCGCCCGAAGCGCTCCGGCGCTTCGCCGTCCGACCGGCCGGGCACCCGCGTGATGCTGGTCTCGATCGTCCTGGTGTCGCGCCGGCCGGACTTCCTCGCGACCGTCCTCGACGCGCTCGAGCACCAGGACTACCGGAATTGCGAGCTGATCCTGGCGCTCCATGGCTGGCGCCGCGACCGCCTGGCGGCGACGGTCCGCAGCCGCATCGCCGCCATGGCGGCGACCGTCCTCGAGCCGCCGGCCGCCTGGTCGCTCGGGGCCTGTCTCAACCAGGCCGTCGCCTGCGCCCGGGGAGCGCTGATCGCCAAGATCGACGACGACGATCTCTACGCCCGCCACTATCTCAGCGAGGCGGTCGACAGCCTGCGCGCGCTCGGGGTCGAGATCGTCGGCAAGACCGAGGTTTTTCTGTACCTTACCCGGTCGCGGACGCTCCTGCTGCGCTATCCCGGATCGAGCCTGATGGAGCAGGCCTTCCTGCACGGCCAGTCCCTGGTCTTCCGGCGCGAGTTGGGCCGGGAGCCCGGCTTTCGCGACCTCTCGCTCGACGAGGACCTGCGTTTCGTCGACGACTGCCGGGCCAAGGGCGCCCGGACCTTTGCGACCTCCCGCCGGCATCTGGTGATCCGTCGCTTCGCGACCGCGCACCATACCTGGCAGGCGGCCGACGCCGACCTCCATCGCGACGCCCTGGTGATCCGGCGGGCGGTGGCGGACGACAGTCCGGCCGGGCTGCTGCGCCTGGTCGGCGACGATTGAAACCGCGGTCGGGCCGCTACTCGGCCGCGGCCTGATAGGCCTCGATCGGCGGGCAGGCACAGACCAGGTGGCGGTCGCCGTAGACGTTGTCGATCCGGCCGACCGGCGGCCAGTATTTGGCCTCGAGCTGGCCCCGCGCCGGGAAGAAAGCCGCCGGCTTGCCATAAGGATGCGGCCAGTCGCCGAGCAGCCGATCGGCGGTATGGGGCGCGTTCTTGAGCAGGTTGTCCTCGGGGTCGGCGACGCCCTGCTCGATCGCCCGGATCTCGTCGCGGATGCCGATCATGGCCTCGCAGAAGCGGTCGAGCTCGCGCTTGGCCTCGCTCTCGGTCGGCTCGATCATCAGCGTCTCGGGCACCGGGAAGGACATGGTCGGCGCGTGGAAGCCGTAGTCGATCAGCCGCTTGGCGACGTCCTCGACGGTGACCCCGGTCGCCTGCTTGAGCGGCCGGAGGTCGATGATGCACTCGTGCGCGACCAGGCCGTGCTTGCCGCTGTAGAGGATCGGATAGTGGGGTGCGAGCCGCCTCGCGATGTAGTTGGCGTTCAGGATCGCGACCTCGGTCGCGCGGGTCAGGCCGGCCGCGCCCATCATGGCGATGTAGGCCCAGGAGATCGGCAGGATCGAGGGTGAGCCCCAGGGCGCCGCCGACACTTGGGCTACCACGCGCTCGTCCACCGCCGCCGGGTTGACGCCAGCGACCACCGCGTGGCCGGGCAGGAAAGGTGCGAGATGGGCCTTGACCCCGATCGGGCCCATGCCCGGGCCGCCGCCGCCGTGCGGGATGCAGAAGGTCTTGTGCAGGTTGATGTGGGCGACGTCGGCGCCGATCTCGGCCGGCCGGCAGACGCCGACCAGGGCGTTGAGGTTGGCCCCGTCCAAGTAGACTTGGCCGCCGGCAGCGTGGACGACGGCGGCGATGTCGCGGATGCCTTCCTCGAACACCCCGTGGGTCGAGGGATAGGTGATCATCAGGGCGGCGAGGCGATCCTTGTGCTGCTCGGCCTTGGCCTCGAGGTCCCCAAGGTCGACGTTGCCCTGATCGTCGCAGCCGACGACCACGACCTGGAGGCCGGCCATGGTGGCGCTCGCCGGATTGGTGCCATGGGCCGAGGCCGGGATCAGGCAGACGTCGCGATCCCCCTGACCTTGTGCGCGGTGGTAGTGCCGGATCGCGAGCAGGCCGGCGTACTCGCCCTGGCTGCCGGCGTTGGGCTGGAGCGAGATCGCATCGAAGCCGGTGATCTCCCGCAGCATCGCCTCGAGCTCGGCGAACAGCTGCCGGTAGCCCTGCGCCTGGCCGGCCGGCGCGAACGGATGCAGGGCGCCGAACTCCGGCCAGGTCACCGGGATCATCTCGGCGGTCGCGTTCAGCTTCATGGTGCAGGAGCCCAAGGGGATCATGCTGCGGTCGAGCGCCAGGTCCTTGTCCTGCAGCCGGCGCAGGTAGCGCAGCATTTCGGTCTCGCTGTGGTGGCGCTGGAACACCGGGTGGGTGAGGAAGGCGCTCTGCCGGCGGAGCGGCCCGGGCAGGCGCGGCTCGACCGCGCGGTCGAGCTGGTCGATGTCGAGCGCCGCTGCGTCGCCGCCGAAGACCGACCAGAGGGTCAGGAGATCTTCCCGCCGGGTGGTCTCGTCCAAGGCGATGCCGAGGTGGTCGGGGTCGACAAGGCGGAGATTGATGCCCGCCGCCTCGGCGCGCGCGGCGATCGCCCGGGCCTGGCCCGGCACCCGGACGGTCAGGGTGTCGAAGAACGCCTCGGTCACCACCTCGACCCCGGACCGCCGCAGGCCCAGGGCCAGGATGGCGGCGAGCCGGTGCACCCGGCTGGCGATCCGGGTCAGCCCGCCCGGGCCGTGGTAGACGGCGTACATCGCGGCCATGACCGCGAGCAGCACCTGGGCGGTGCAGATGTTGCTGGTCGCCTTCTCGCGCCGGATGTGCTGCTCGCGGGTCTGGAGCGCCATGCGCAGCGCGGGACGCCCCTGGCGGTCGACCGAGACCCCGATCAGGCGGCCGGGCATCGCCCGCTTATACTGATCCTTGGTGGCAAAAAACGCGGCGTGCGGGCCGCCATAGCCCATCGGGACGCCGAAGCGCTGGGCGCTGCCGATCGCGATGTCGGCGCCGAGCTCGCCGGGCGGCGTGAGCAGCACCAGGCTCAAGAGATCGGTCGCCACGATCGCGAGCGCCGAGCCCGCGTGCAGCCGGTCGATGACCGCGCGGAAATCGCGGACCGCGCCGCTCGAGCCCGGGTAGTGCAGCAAGGCGCCGAACACCTCCCGGTCGTCCAGGTTGGTGAATGGATCGCCGACCGCGATCTGCCAGCCGAAGCCCTCGGCCCGGGTGCGCAGCACGGCGAGCGTCTGGGGGTGGCAGTCGGCATCGACGAAGAAGGTGAGCGCCCGGCTCTTGCTGACCCGCCTGGCCATCGCCATGGCCTCGGCGGCGGCGGTCGCCTCGTCGAGCAGCGACGCGTTGGCAAGCTCGAGGCCGCAGAGGTCGGCCGTCATCTGCTGGAAGGTGAGCAGCGCCTCGAGCCGGCCCTGGCTGACCTCGGCCTGGTAGGGGGTGTAGGCGGTGTACCAGCCGGGGTTTTCCAGGACGTTGCGCAGGATCACGCCCGGGGTCAGGGTGCCGTAGTAGCCCATGCCGATCATCGAGGTCAGCACGCGGTTCTGTCCCGCCATGCGCCGCAGAGCGGTCAGCGCCTCGACCTCGGTCCTGGCCGGCGGCAGGTCGAGCGGCCGCTCGGTGCGAATCGCGTGCGGCGTCGCCGCCGCGATCAGCTCGTCGAGCGACGCCATGCCCAGCACCTCGAGCATCGCGCTGATCTCGTGGGCGTCCGGGCCGATGTGGCGGCGAACGAACTCGTCCCCGCCCTCGAGGTCGGTCAGTGACTCGGTCAGTGCCTGGGCACCCTCGGACATGCTGCTCCCCCGTGCCGGCAGTGGGCTCAAGCCAGACTGGCGACGAACGCCTGGTAGGCGTCGGCATCCATCAGCTGGTCGAGCTCGCCGGGATCGGCGACGCTCAGCCTGCAGAACCAGCCGGTGCTCTCGGCGCCGCCGTTGACCAGCGCGGGGTCGTCGTTCAGGGCCTGGTTGACCTCGACCACCTCGCCGCTGATCGGCGCGTAGACGTCGCTCGCCGCCTTGACGCTCTCGACCACCGCGAGCGCGTCGTTGGCGGTGACCTGCTTGCCGATCGGCGGCAGCTCGACGAAGACCACATCGCCCAGCTGTTCCTGGGCGTGATCGCTGATCCCCATCGTGGCGAGCGCGCCATCGACGCGGACCCACTCGTGGTCCTTGGTGTAGCGGATCTCGGACATGGCGGCGGTCTCCGTCAGCGCTGATAGCGGTGGGCGACGAACGGCAGCTTGACGACCCGGGCCGGGTGCGGCCGGCCGCGGATCGCGAGCTGCAGGGCGGCATCGGGCGCGGCGTTCGCGCGCGCGACGTAGCCGAGCGCGATCGGGCCGCCGACGGTCGGTCCGAAGCCCCCGCTGGTGACCTCGCCGATCCGGCGGCCCTCGGCATCCTGGACCTCGGTGCCCTCGCGGGCCGGGGCGCGGCCGTCCGGGCGGAGCCCGACCAGCTTCCGCTGCGGGCCTCGGGCGAGCTGCTCGAGGATGCGGGCGGCGCCCAAAAAGCCGCCTTCGGCGCGCCGGCGCTTGGGGATCGTCCAGGCCAGCCCGGCCTCGATCGGGCTGATCGCGGGCGAGAGCTCGTGGCCATAGAGGCAGAGCCCGGCTTCCAGGCGGAGCGAATCGCGCGCCCCCAGACCCGCGGGCGCGACCTCCGGCTGCTCGAGCAACCGGCGCGCGAGCGCCTCGGCGTCCGCTGCGTCGACCGAGAGCTCGAAGCCGTCCTCGCCGGTGTAGCCGGAGCGTGCGACCCGACAGGCCAGGCCCGCGACCGCGATCGCCGCGGCCTGCATGAAGGCGAGCCCGGCCGCGGCCGGCGCGAGGCGCGCCATGACCGCGGCGGCCGCAGGGCCCTGCAGGGCGAGCAGGGCGCGCCCGGCCAGCTCCTCGACCGCGCAGGCCGGCTCGAGCGCGGCGCGCATATGGCCGAGGTCGGCGTCCCGGCAGCCGGCGTTGACGACCACGAACAGGCCGTCCTCGACCCGGCCGACGATCAGATCGTCGAGCACGCCGCCCGCGTCATTGGTGAAGACCGTGTAGCGCGCCCGGCCGAGGGTGAGCCCGGTGAGGTCCGCGGGCACCAGGCGCTCGAACGCGAGGGCGGCGCCCGCGCCGCGCACCAGCACCTGACCCATGTGCGACACGTCGAACAGGGCGGCGGCGCTCCGGCAGTGGCGATGCTCGGCCATGATCCCGGCCGGGTACTGCACCGGCAGGGTCCAGCCCGCGAACTCGACCATGCGGCCGCCGAGCTCGACGTGCAGGGCATGGAGCGGTGTGCGTCTGGGCTCGGGAGCGGCGCCGGCGGCAGGGGGGCTCAAGGTCGGGACCTCCAAGGGGCTGGCCGCCGGCCACGGCCAGCGGCGGTTCAGCCCCCTCTGTCCCAAACCTGAGAGACTTGGCGCCGCCCGGGCGATCCCGGGCAGAGCCTTACCCCTTCGGTGGAGTGCCGGGCCACCCGAAGGCCACGACACCCGCTCTCCAGAGCGCCATCCCCCCACGGTCCATTGGCCTGAGAGTTTCCGGGGCGGTTGCTCCTTCGGCGCCGTCACCCGCCGCTGGCGCGACGGGCACGGGCTCTCCCGCGGGGTTCAGCTGGCGATGTCCCCCCAGACTACTCCCGGCAGCCCGGAGGTCAAGCCAAGGTCAAGACCCTGCGCGTCGGGCGGACTTCAGGGGAGCAGTGGTCGCAGACGCTGCTCGAGCTCGGCGTCGTCGAGCTGGAAGCCGAGGTAGAGGCCGTAGGCCGAAGCCCGCTCGGGGGTCACCGACGGCAGGCGCAGGGTCAGCTGCTCGGCCACCCCGGCGAGATCCTCGCCCTTGGCGAACACGATCTCGGAATTGAACAGTTGCTTGGACAGGATCTGCCGGTCCGGACCGATGGTCGCGACGAAATAGGTCACCTGCACGGGATCGCCGGTGGCGGCCGGGCCGCTTTGGGCGATCAGGTCGAGCGCGAGGTCGACGTCGACCCCCTGATCGTCGTAGTGGCAGGTGCTCTGGAGATGGTTCAGGACGGCCAGATAGCGGAGCGCGCTCGGGCTCCGCTGGCTGCCCGGGCGATAGCTCGTGGTGTGTTCCGCGCCTTGGAGGACCAGGGCCGCCGGACACGCCGGCGGCGGCGGCGGTGGCGGTGCGCTCGACGCGCAGGCCGCGAGCAGCAGCGCCGCGAGGCCGGCGCTGACCCTGCGGACGCCGCGCGCCACGAGCACGGGCCTGGCACCCGACCGCCGCCTCACCGCCGCTCGTGGCTGCCGTCGCAGAACGGTCGGCCCCCCATCGCCAGATCGCTTCCCTTCCACCGCGCCGGTCGGCGCCGAGACGGTGTCCAGCTAACCCCAGTCCCACGAGCGCGGCAAGGCCGAATGCGCCGCCGAATGCGCCGACCGGATGGCGGTCGATTGCCGGAACCCATTGCTCAATGCCCGCCAAGCCGCCTACAGTTGCGGCCATCGTCCCATGACCCAGTCCCGATCGCTTCTCGAGTTGGGGGCGCCGAGCCGGATCCCGCCGGTGATGGCGGCGCTCGATCTTGGGACCAACAACTGCCGGTTGTTGGTGGCGCGGCCGCATGGCCAGGGTTTCGAGATCGTCGACAGCTTCTCGCGCATCGTCCGGCTGGGCGAGGCGGTGGCGCAGAGCGGCCGGCTCGGCGAGCCGGCGATCGCGCGCACGATCGCGGCGCTCCGGGTCTGCGCCCGGATCGTCGCCCGCCACGACACCCGCCAGATCCGCTGCGTCGCGACCGAGGCCTGCCGCCGGGCGCACAACGGGGTCGAGTTTCTGGCGCGGGTCAAGCGGGTCACCGGGCTCAGCTTCGAGATCCTGCCGCATGAGGACGAGGCGCGGCTCGCCCTGTTGGGCTGCCTGCCGCTGATCGACCCCGCCGCGGAGCACGTGCTCCTGGTCGACATCGGGGGCGGCAGCACCGAGCTTTTGTGGCTCGATCGCAGCCAGGCCGGCGACCAGGCGGTGGTCCGTTGCAGCCACTCGGTGGCGGTCGGCGTGGTGGCGCTGTCGGAAGCGTTCGCCGCCGACCCCGACCCCGCGACGTTCGAGGTCATGGTCCGCCACGTCCAGGGCCTCCTGGCCCCGATCGAGGCGCGGCATGCCCTGGGGCGCCACCTCGCCGGCGGGCGCAGCCAGATGCTCGGAACCTCCGGCACGGTCACCACGCTCGCCGCCCTGCACCTCGGCCTCCTGCGCTACGATCGCCGGCAGATCGACGGGCTGATCCTGGAGGCCGGGGCGGTCGCGGCGGTCACGGCGCGGCTGCGCGCCATGAGCAACCCCGAGCGCGCCGCCCATCCCTGCATCGGGCCGGGGCGGGCCGACCTCGTGGTCGCCGGCTGCGCGATCCTGGAAGCGGTCTGGCGGAGCTGGCCGACCCAGCAGTTGCGGGTCGCCGATCGGGGCCTGCGCGAAGGCATGCTGCAGGGCCTGATGGGCCGCTCGCTGGCCGAGGCCCTGAGCGGCCCGGGGGCCACGGTCGCCCTGCCGAGGCCGGCGCCGCCGGTGCCCGCTCTGGGCGCGCCGCCGTTCGGTCGGACCGCGGTCTGAGCCGGCCCGATGCCGGAGCCGCGCACGACCAGGGTTCGCCTGCGCTCGAGCAAGGGCCGCCGGGCGAGCTCGAGCCGCTGGCTCGAGCGCCATATCAACGACCGCTTCGTCCAGAGCGCGCGCGCGGCCGGTTATCGCTCGCGTGCGGCTTACAAGCTGCTCGAGATCGATGCCCGGTTCGAGCTCCTGCGCCCCGGCCGGCGGGTCGTCGATCTGGGCAGCGCGCCCGGCGGCTGGGCCCAGATCGCGGTCGCCCGGGGCTGTCGCGTGGTCGGGGTGGATCTGGAGGCGATCCTGCCGATCGAGGGCGCCGAGCTGCTCCAGGGCGACATCTTCGAGCCGGCGACGATCGCGCGCCTGCTCGCCCTCGCCGGCGGCCCGGTCGAGCTCGTGCTGAGCGACCTCGCGGCCCCCGCGACCGGCCAGCGCACGGTCGACCGCCTGCGCGCCGAGGCGCTCGCCGAGGCGGTGCTGAGCCTGCTGCCCGAGCTTCTGGCGCCGGGCGGCGACGTCGTCCTGAAGCTGCTGCGCGGCGCCGAGGCCGGGATGACCGCTGACGCCCGCCGGCAGTTCCGGCGCGCCAAGCTGGTCCGGCCGACCGCCAGCCGGACCGGGTCCTCGGAGATCTATCTGGTCGGCTCGGGCTACCGGGCCGCCCCGGCGTGACCGCCGCCGGGTCGCGCCGGCCGCTCGCCCGGCGAACCGGACCCGCTCATCCGACCCTGGCTGCCCGGGCGTCGTCACCGGACTCGAGGGGCGCTCCGGCCGGGGGCGGCAGACCCGCCACCCGGCAGCCGTTACCGCCGGCCATGGCGGCCTCGAACATGGCGACGTCGGCCGCATCGATCAGGTCCGCCAGGCGGCGGCCGTGGATCGGATAGAGGCCGATCCCGACGCTCGCGGTCAAAAGGACGTCGGTGCCATCGATCCGGAACGGGGCCGCCATCACCGCGCGCAGCTTGAGGGCCAGCACCCCGGCATCCTGGGCCGGGACCAGCGCCTCGAGCAGCGCCGTGAAGCCGTGCAGGCGGAACCGTGCCAGGGTATCGGATTTGCGGAAGTTGGTCTGCAGGCGCTTGGCGACCGCCCGCAGCAGCCGATCGCCGAACGCGCCGCCCATCTGCTCGACCACGTTCAGATAGTGGTCGAGCTCGATCGACAGCAGCGCCAGATAGCGACCCTGGCGGTCGGCGCGGGCGGCCGCGCGCTCGAAGCGCTCCTCGAGGAGCAGGTGGTTGGGCAGGCCGGTCAGCTCGTCATGACGGGCGAACCGGATCTTGCGCTGCTCCTGACGCTTGCGCTCGATCGATTCGATGATCGCGCGGCGCATCGTGATCGGGGTCGCCTGGCTCTTGGGCAGGAACTCCTGGGCGCCGCCTCGGATCGCTTCACAGGCGAACATCACGTCGTCGTCGCCGAAGCCGCTGAAGACCACGATCGGCACGTCCGGCGCCCGCTCCTGAACCCCGTCGAGGGTCGCAAGCCCGCTCGAATCCGGCAGCGTCAGGTCGAGCAGCACGGCGTCGAACTGCTGCTCGCTCAGCTGCCGGGCGGCGTCGCTCAGGCGCTCCACGTGGGTCAGCTCGAACTCACCGCCCCGGCCGAGCAGCTCGGCCGCCATCCGGGCGTCGACCTGACTGTCCTCGACCAGCAAGACCTTGATCGCCGCGTCGGTCATCCTTCGATCCCTCGGCGCCGCGGATGGTCGCCAGAAGCGCACACCCGGCGCATTTCGCTCAACCATTGCGGCATCATCGGTCGCAATGGTTGACGAATGATTAACCAAAGGCGTCGGCCAGCGCCGCGCGCTTGTCGGTCGTCGCGTCAGCCGGTAGCCTGCCGAGCACGAGATGGAGGGGGCGGGCTGATGGACGGGACGAACGGGGCGGCGGCGGCCCTGGTGGTCATCGAGCTGCACAAGCGCTTCGGCCAGCTCGAGGTCCTCAAGGGGGTGTCGCTGAGCGCCCAGAACGGCGACGTGATCGCGATGATCGGCTCGTCGGGCTCGGGCAAGAGCACGCTCCTGCGCTGCATCAATCTGCTCGAGACCCCGGACTCGGGCGAGGTCCGCGTCGGCGGCGAGCTGATCCGGATGACCCGTGGCCGGCACGGCACCCGGCCCGCCGACGCCAGGCAGGTCGACCGGATCCGGACCCGGCTCGGCATGGTGTTCCAGAGCTTCAATCTGTGGTCGCACATGACGGTGCTCGAGAATTCTGATCGAGGCCCCGGTGCACGTCCTCAAGCAGCCCAAGGCCGAGGCGGTCGGCCGCGCCGAGGCGCTGCTCGCCAAGGTCGGGATCGCCGACAAGCGCCATCACTATCCGGCGCATCTCTCGGGCGGCCAGCAGCAGCGCGCCGCGATCGCCCGCGCGCTCGCCATGGAGCCGCAGGTGATGCTGTTCGACGAGCCGACCTCGGCGCTCGACCCGGAGCTGGTCGGCGAGGTCCTGAAGGTGATGCGCGACCTCGCCGAGGAGGGCCGCACCATGCTGATCGTGACCCACGAGATCGGCTTCGCCCGCGAGGTCTCGACCAGCACGGTCTTTCTCCACCAGGGCCGGATCGAGGAGGAAGGCCCGCCCAAGGAGGTATTCGGCAACCCGCGCTCCGAGCGCCTGCGCCAGTTCCTCGCCAGCCATTTGTAAGCCTTTCGCAGCGCGCCGAGAGCGACGGCGTCGACCGGCGCCGGCATCCAAATCGGCCCGCTCGTCGTAGCTACCGGAGCCGGAGCTGAATGCGGCCTGAAAGGCGGTGCCTGGCGCCTGCACACCCGCCGATCATCAGGCGGGCATGGGCAGCGCCCTGGCGAGCAATCTCATATGCGCATGGCGTCGATGCCGAACGTCATGGTCGGCGGCCAGCCGATGCTGCCGAGCCGGACGATCGTCGACAATGCCGTCAACTCGGCCGAGCACACGACGCTGGTCGCCGCGGTCAAGGCCGCGGGGCTGGTCGACACGCTCGAGGGGCCGGGGCCGTTCACCGTGTTCGCGCCGGTCAACAGCGCGTTCGCGGCGTTGCCGGCGGACACGGTCGACCATCTGCTGAAGCCCGGGAACCGCACCCTGCTGACCAGCATCCTGACCTATCACGTGGTCCCCGGGCGGCTGGATTCGGCGGCGTTGCGCGAGCGGGTCGCGGCCGGCGGCGGCATGGCCAGGCTCGAGACCGTCGACGGCGAGACCCTCACGGTCAGGGCCAACGGGCCGAGCAACCTGGTGCTCGAGGACCAGCGGGGTGGGATCGCCACGATCTCGACCTACGACGTCTATCAGTCGAACGGCGTGATCCACGTCGTCGACGACGTCCTGCCGCCGGGCTGAGCCCGGGCGCGGCCGCGCCCGACCGGGCGGCGGGGTGCGGCCGCAGCGCGCAGTCGGCTGGTGCAGCGGCGGACCCTCTGGTATGGCTGGAGCCCATGTTGCCGCCGGGAGGCCCGCGCCCGCGACCGGTCTCCGCCGCCAGGGCTCGCGTTCACGCATGTCGAATCACGATCAGGCCGGGCCATCGTCTCTCAGCAAACTGCTCGGCGGGACCGCGACGCGCGACCAGCGGGCGTTCACCGAGCTGTACGCGGCCAGCAGCGCCAAGCTGTTCGGCGTGATCCTGCGGATCCTGCGCGATCGCGAGCAGGCGAGCGAGGTGCTGCAGGAGGTCTATCTGCGGATCTGGCAGCGCGCCGGGGACTTTCGGCCGGACCGGGGAACGCCGATGACCTGGATGATCGCGATCGCGCGCAACCGGGCGCTCGACCGGAGACGCGACCGCCGGCCCGAGCTGCCGCTCGATGAGATCGCCGAGCTCGCGGACGCCGGCGCCAACCTCGCGAGCCTGCCCGATGGCGGCGGCGTTTCGGGACGAGCGCTCCGCCACTGCCTCGGCGAGCTCGACGACCGCGAGCGCCGGAGCCTGCTCCTGACCTACCTCGAGGGCCATACCCATGCCGAGCTGGCGCATCGGCTCGACTGCCCGCTCGGCACCGCCAAGAGGCTGATCCGGCGCGGGCTCCTGCGGCTCAGGGACTGCCTCGAGCGATGACCGACGAGTTGGACGAGACCGAAGCGCTGGCGGCCGAGTACGTGCTCGGCACGCTCGAGCCGGCGGCCCGCGCCGAGGTCCAGAAGAGGCTGCGGACCGATGCCGGGCTCGCCCGGCTGGTCGAGCTCTGGGAGCAGCGTCTGGCGCCGCTTGCCGCGACCATCCCGCCGGTCGAGCCGCCGCCCGCGGCCTGGCTCGGGATCGCGCAGGCGCTGGCCCCCGACACCGGGCCGGCGCCGCCCGTGCGCCGGGTCCGGGTCCGGCGTCACGGCCGGCTGCACAGCCTCACCTTCTGGCGCTGGTGCACCTTCGGCGCGAGCGCGCTCGCCGCCGTGCTCGCGCTGTACATCGCGGGGGTGGCGTTGCGCCCGCCGCCAGCCCCGGCGACCGGCCGCTATGTCGCCGTGCTCGACCGCGGCGAGGCGAGCCCGGCGCTGATCGTGACCGTCGACCCGGCGGCCGGGCGGGTCACCATCCGGCCGCTCGCGGTCGCCGCGGCCGGGGACCGCGTTCTCGAGCTGTGGTCGCTCGAGGGCCCGGGCCGGGCGCCGAAATCGCTGGGCCTGCTCGACCCGCAGCAGGAGACCACGCTGGCGCTGACACCCGAGACCAAGGCGGTGGTCCGGCCGAGCGCCGCGCTCGCGGTCAGCCTCGAGCCGCCGGGCGGCTCGCCGACCGGCAAGCCGACCGGGCCGGTGCTCTACCAGGGCCGGCTGCTGGCGCTCGGCGATTGAGACCCGCCCGCCAGAGCGATCACCAGAGCGATCAGACGACGCCGGCCTTGCGCAGCGCGGTGATCTGGTCCGGGCCGTAGCCCGCCTCGGCCAGAACCTGCTCGGTGTGCTCGCCGAGCGCCGGCGCCGGGCGGCGGAAGCGGGCCGGGGTCCGGTCGAGCTTGACCGGGAAGCCGGTCATGCGCACCCGGCCGTGGCCCGGGTGCTCGGCCTCGAGGACCATGTCCTGGGCCAGCACCTGCGGGTCGGCGAACACGTCTGCAAGGTCCATGACCCGGCCGCAGGGCACGCCGGCCCGGTTCAGGCGCTCGATCCAGCCCGCGACCGTCGCCTCGCCGATCTTGGCGTTGACGATCGCCCGCAGGCGCTCGCGATGGGCGATCCGGGCGGCGTTGGTGGCGAAGTCGGGATCGTCCAGCAGGTCGGCGAGGCCGAGCTCCTGGAGCAGGCGCTCGACGATCGCGGGCGTGCTCGGCGCGATCGCGACGTCGCCGTCGGCGGCGTGGAACAGGCCGTAGGGATAGACCACCGGATGGTCGTTGCCGGTGCGCTCGGGCAGCTCGCCGGTCGCGAGGTAGGACGCCGAGAAATAGGCCATCATGCTGATCAGGCCGTTGGTCAGGGCGGCCTCGACCCGCTGACCGCCCGCGGTCGTGCCGCGCTCGCGGGCGAGCAGGGCCGCGAGCGCGCCGAAGGCGGCGTAGAGCCCGGCGACCAGATCGCTGATCGGCGGCCCGGCCCGCAGCGGCTCGCCGCCGGCGCTGCCGTTGACGCTCATGAAGCCGCTCATCGCCTGGGCGATGAAGTCGAAGGCCGGCCGGTCGGCATAGGGGCCGGTGCCGCCGTAGCCGTTGACGCTGGCCACCACCAGGGCCGGATTGATCGCGCGCAGCTGGTCCTCGGCGAACCCCATCCTGGCGAGCACGCCCGGGCGAAAATTCTCGACCAGCAGGTCGGCTCGCCGGAGCAGGTTGGCGAGCACCCGCCGGCCCTCGTCCTTATAGAGGTCGAGCGTGATCGACTTCTTGTTGCGATTGAACTGGGCGAAGTACCAGCTGAGCCCGTCCCGGATCGCACCCTGGCCGCGCACCGGATCGCCGCGCCCGGGCTGCTCGACCTTGATCACCTCGGCGCCGAGGTCGGCCAGCAGCTGGGTGCAGAACGGGCCCGCGAGGATGCGGGTGAGATCGACGACCCGGATGCCGGACAGCGGCACGGTCAGCCGACCGCGGTCTCGACGTCGTCCATCGGATGCAGCCTGAGCCTCGGCCCGGCCTTCATGACCTGGCCCGGCAGGCTGCGCCCGATCACCTGCTCGACGTGGCGCGCGGCGGCGCACAGCTTGTCGAGGTCGATGCCGGTCTCGATGCCCATCTCGTGCAGCATGTAGACCAGGTCCTCGGTGCAGATGTTGCCGGTCGCCCCGGCGGCGAAGGGACAGCCGCCGAGCCCGGCGAACGAGGATTCGAAGACGTCGATGCCTTCGGCGAGGCCGGCCATGACGTTGACGAGGCCGATGCCGCGGGTGTTGTGGAAGTGGAGCGCTATCGGCAGCCCGGGCACCTGCTGCTTGAGATGGCGGCAGCGCTCGACGACGAGCGGCGGGGTCGCCATACCGGTGGTGTCGCCGAGCCCGACCCCCTGCATGCCGAGGTCCTGAAAGCGTCTGGCGATCGAAGCCACCTGCTCGACCGCCACCTCACCCTCGAACGGGCAGCCGAACGCGGTCGCGATCGCGCCCTCGACCGGGATGCCGGCATCGCCCGCGATCCGCACCACGTCCTCGAAGCCTTTGAGCGATTCCTCGACCGAGCGGTTGACGTTCTTCTGGTTGTGGCTTTCGGACGCCGAGACGAACACCCGGATCTCGTCGACCCCGGCTTCGGCGGCGCGCTCGGCACCCTTGGCGTTCGGCACCAGGGCGGCGAAGCGGGCGCCCTTCGAGCGATCGATGCCCTTCAGCACCTCGGCCGCATCGGCGAGCTGCGGCACCGCCCGCGGCGAGACGAAGGACGAGAACTCCATGACCCGGATGCCGGCGTCGACCAGCTCGTCGATCAGCTGGATCTTGGTCTCGGTCGGGATGAACGCGGGCTCGATCTGCCAGCCGTCGCGCGGCCCGACCTCGGTCACGGTGACTTTCCTGGATTGTGGCATGGCCATAGCTCCTGGCGCGGTGCCCCTCGGACATCATGCAAACCATCTGCGAGCCCGGGTCAAGCCTGGTAACCGGTATCTGGTCGGGCGCCGCGGTCCCTCGACCTGGGCGCGCAGGGCGAGCCGCGACGGCCGTCTGGAGGCCCCGACCGCCGGCCGCGGCCCCCCGGCCGTCGCGCGCGCTGCCGGTCAGTTCCGGCGCGGCCCGGTCATGTCCACGACCTCGACCCCGGCCGTGCCCTTGCCGAAGGTGAAGCTCCGGCCGGCGTAGCCGGTGCACTCGCGACGAAAGCCGTCCTGGCCGCCGTCGTTCTTCAGCCAGTCGCGGTAGAGATAGCGAACGTTGACGACCAGTCGCTCGGGCTGGCTGTCGACCACCGTGACCTGGGTCAGTCCGTCGATGTAGGGCCTCAGGCATTGGCCATGCTCCTCGCTGGCGTGCGCCTCGTAGTAGCCCTTCATCGCCCGCTCGAGCGCCGCGGGCTCGGCGAAGCCCGTGCTCGGCAACCGGGAGCCGGCGCAGCCGGCGACCAGAGCCGCAACCAGCGTCAGGCAAAGCAGCCGTATCGACATCGTCCCTCCATGACTTCATGCGGGCCCGGCTCGGAGACGACGGGCTCGCGCTTCAGTTCCGGCGTGGCCCGCTCATCTCCTTGACCGTCACGGCATCGCCGCTCTTGGTCAGCACGAACCGGCGCTCGCCATAGCCCAGACAGACGGGCTGGCCGCCGGCCCGGGTCATTGATTGCCCGTCCTTCAACCGGTCGCGATACAGGTAGCGGGTGTCGACCACCATCTGCCCGGCATCATCCTCGACCACATCGAGCCTGGTGAAGCCGTCGACGTAGGGCGCCAGGCACTGGCCATGCTCCTCGCTGGCGTGCGCCTCATAGTAGCGCTTGATCGCGGTATCCAGCGCCGGCGGCTCGCCAGACACGGAGCTGCAGCCAGCCAGGAGGAGTGCCGGCAAGGACCACCGCAGCAAGCTCTTCATCGCGGGCGCCCCCATCGATGGCGATTCGCGCCCGGCGTCCAGGGCCGGACCATCGAAAGCCATGGCCGGCCGCCGCGATGATCGCCGGTCCCGGACCGATCGAGCCTGACCGCCGCGCCCCTCGTCAAGGCCGTACGTCGGGCGGCCCGGGGACGGGCGCCGCCGGCTCACAGTGCTCGGACCTGACATGGCGGGCCAACGCATTCAAAAACACGAATGTGACGGTCAGGAGATGGGGCCGCGTCAGCACTCTGGCGACTGCGGCGTCCGGTCGCGGCTGGCGCACTGGTCGGACGTCGCAGATCAACCCATCGTTGTGACCGAGGCGGTCGATGTCGCCACGCAGCGCAACGACCAGGACGGCGGTCAGAGAGCGTGGTCCGGTTGCTGGGGCGGACGCCCGGCCCGGAGCGCGAGCCAGCCGGTGACCAGGAGCCCCAGCAGCTTCAGGACCTCGACCAGGACGTAGAGGCTGTGCCAGGGCGCGGCCGGCGGCGTCCCGCCCTGGATGATCAGGGCGGCGCGGGCATCGAGCAGCGGCAGCAGCCAGACCGTCTGGGTCGCCACGATCAGCACCACGATCGCGATCCCGATCCAGATCGCGCGCGCCGGCCGAGCGAGCGCGGCGAGCGCGAGCGTCAGGACCGCGAGGCCGATCTCGACCAGGTTGAGCGTCGTGAACTCCTGCCGGCCGACGTCCAGCGCGACCGGCAGGCTGAGGCTGGCGGCGGCGAACTTGGCCGGCGCCGCCAGGAACGACACCCCGATCAACACCCCCGCCCAGAGCAGGATCAGGGCGCCGAGCGCGGTGCGCACGGTCTCGGACCTGGCCTTCGTTGCGACCATCACCGGACTCCCAGAACCTCGAGCGCCGCCAGGCGGAACCGCGGCGCGACCCAACCCCGCAACACCCGCTCGCGGCCGCTCATGACGTTGACCTGGAACTCCTCGTCGGCACGTCCCAGGACCTCGGACATCGGCCCGGCCCGGACGCCATCCGGAGCATCGCCAGGCCGGCCGCTAGTAGCCCGCTCCGAGACGCCTGCGCAAGTCGCTTGGCCACGACCCCGGTTGCCGCTTCAGGTGACCGGCCAGTTCTGCTAGGCATGGCAGCGGCATCGACCCGGCCCGTTGGCGGAGGCAGCTCGATGGTGCGGAGAAAGCCGCTGGTCGTCGTCACCCGGAAGTTGCCCGAGGTGATCGAGACCCGCATGATGGAGCTGTTCGACACGCGGCTCAACGAGGACGATACGGCCTGGACCAAAGCCCTGTTGATCGAGGCGGTCCAGGTCGCGGAGATCCTGGTGCCGACCGTGACCGACCGGCTCACCAGCAGCGTGCTCGCGCACGCCAACCCGAATCTGCGTCTGATCGCCAACTACGGCACCGGCGTCGACCACATCGACGTCGAGGCGGCCTACGCCCGCGGCATCACCGTCACCAACACGCCCGGCGTCCTGACCGAGGACACCGCCGACATGACCATGGCCCTGATCCTGGCGGTGGCGCGCCGCCTGGTCGAGGGCGAACGGATCGCCCGCTCCGGCGAGTGGGGCGGCTGGAGCCCGACCTCGATGCTCGGCCACCGGATCACCGGCAAGCGCCTCGGCATCCTCGGCATGGGCCGGATCGGGACCGCGGTCGCCCGGCGCGCGCGCGGCTTCGGCCTCGCGATCCACTATCACAACCGGCGCCGGGTGCCCGAGGCGCTCGAGAACGAGCTCGAGGCCACCCCTTGGGAGAGCCTCGACCAGATGGTCGCCCGGATGGACATCATCAGCGTCAACTGCCCGCATACGCCTGCGACCTTCCACTTGCTCTCGGCGCGCCGCCTCAAGCTGATGCGGCCGGACGCGATCATCGTCAACACCTCGCGCGGCGAGGTCATCGACGAAGCCGCGCTGACCCGCATGCTGCGCAGCAAGGACATCGCCGGCGCCGGCCTCGACGTCTTCGAGCACGAGCCGGCGATCAACCCCAAGCTGCGCGAGCTCGACAACGTCGTGCTCCTGCCGCACATGGGCTCGGCGACCATCGAGGGCCGGATCGACATGGGCGAGAAGGTCGTGATCAACATCAAGACCTTCGTCGACGGCCACCGGCCGCCCGACCGCGTCCTGCCGAGCATGCTCTGACAGCATGCTCTGACCTGGCGGGCGGCACCCGAGCCCACCTACTCGGCGGGCGCGGGCAGCGATCGCCGCGCGTCGCGTTCGTCTCCCCGGCCCTCGACCTCGCCCGCCCGGCCGCGTCGGGTCGCCCACCCGCTGCCGGCGCGGGCGCCGAGCAGCAGCAGACAGGGTGTCAGCACGAGGGTCAGCAGGGTCGCGAAGGCGAGCCCGCCGGCGACCGCTGACGCCAGCTGCGCCCACCAGTCGGTCGATGGGCCGCCGAAGGTCACCTCGCGCGCGAGCAGGTCGATGTTCATCTTGAGCACCATCGGCATCAGGCCGAGGATCGTGGTCACGGTCGTCAACAGCACCGGGCGGAGCCGCTGCGCCCCGGTCCGCAGCACGGCGTCGAACGGCGGCAGACCGCGCTTGCGGAGCTCGTTGTAGGTGTCGATCAGGACGATGTTGTTGTTGACCACGATGCCGGCGAGCGCGATCACCCCGACCCCGCTCATCACGATGCCGAACGGCTGTTGGGTGACCAGCAGCCCGAGCAGGACCCCGACCGTCGAGAACACCACCGCGCTCAGGATCAAAAGCGACTGATAGAAGCTGTTGAACTGGGTCACCAGGATCATCGCGATCAGAAACAGCGCGATCAGAAACGCCCGCGACAGGAACGCCTCGGATTCCTTCTGCTCCTGGTCCTCGCCCTTGAAGCGGACCGCGACCGCCGGATCGAAGTCCTGGCGCGCGAGCCACGCCTTGATCTCGCGCACCTGGTCGTCCGCCAGAACACCGTCCTCGACATCGGCTGCGACCGTCAGCTGGCGCCGGCCGTCGGTGCGGGCGATCGTCCCGACTCGGGGTGCGGCCACGCGCTCGACGAAATTGGCGATCGGCACCGCGCCATAAGGGCTGTTGACCCGCAGGCGGTCGAACTGGCCGAGCGAACGCTGGTCGTCCGGAAACCGCGCCCGGATGTCGATCTCGTCGGCGGCGTCGTCCGGCCGGTACTTGCCGATCAGGATGCCGTTGGTCACCAGCTGAACGAAGCTGCCGACCAGGGCGATATCGGCGCCGAACCGGCCGGCCTGCTCGCGGTCGATCTTCATGCGCCACTCGATCCCGGGAACGGGCCGGGAGTCGGTGACGTCGACCAGACCGTCCAGCCGCTCGAGATGGGCCCGGACCTTGGCCAGCATCGGCGCCAGCGTCTCGGGCGAGCGGGCGCTCAGCTGCACCTGGATCGGCTTGCCGACCGGCGGGCCGGCCTCGTCCCTGCGGATCTCGAGCTGAATGCCGGCGAGGCCCGCGCTGCGCGCCCGGATCTCGGCCAGAATCGCCGCGGCCGGTCGGCGGCGGCGCCAGTCCTCGAGCTCGAGCAGCAGGATGCCAATCACGTCCTCGTCGACATCCTGATTGCGGAACGAGACGCTGCTGCGCGCATAGATCGTCTTGATGCCGTCGATGCCCTGGATCCGCTGCTCCAGCTCGCGCACCAGCTGGTCGCGCTCGCGCGCCGAGAGATCGCCGCGGGCGTGGATCTGCAGCCTCGCGACCTGGGGCTCGACCTCCGGAAAGAACTCGATGCCGCGCCCGAAGGCGGCATAGGCGGCGTAGACGCCGACCGCGAGCACGATCGCGCCGACCAGCACCAGGGCCGGCCGGCGGAGCACCCGCCGCAAAAGGCGGACATAGAACCCCGCAAGGCCGGTCAGCTGGCCGAGATCGCCCTGCTCGGCCGCCGAGAGCAGCTTCATCGTGCGGGGATCGGTGGCTTCCGCCTTGCCGATCAGGGCGCCGAGGTTGGGCACGAAGATCAGCGCCATCACCAAGGACGCCGAGAGCGTCGCCAACAGCGTGATCGGCAGGAACTTCATGAACTCGCCGACGATCCCGGGCCAGAACAGGAGCGGCATGAACGCGGCCAGCGTGGTCGCGGTCGAGGCGGTGATCGGCCAGGCCATGCGCTTGGCGGCGAGCCGGTAGGCGTCCTTGCGGTCGACCCCTTCGGCCATCTTGCGATCGGCGAGCTCGGTGACCACGATCGCGCCGTCGACCAGCATGCCGACCGCCAGGATCAGCCCGAACAGGACCACGATGTTGACGGTCAGGCCGAGGCCCGCGAGGACCAGGATGCCGGCCAGGAACGAGCCCGGCACCGCGAGCCCGACCAAGGCAGCCGAGCGCAGGCCGAGCGCCGCGACCACGACGATCATGACCAGCACAATCGCGCTCAGCACGTTGTTCTGCAGGTCGGTCAGCATGCTCTCGATGCTGTCGGACTTGTCTTGCAGGAACCCGACCTCGAGGTTGCCTGGCCAGTGCTGCCGCTCGGCTTCGACCAGGGCGCGGACCTCGGCCACCGTGTCGATGATGTTGGCCCCGATCCGCTTCGAGACCTCGAGCGCCAGAGCCGGCCGGCCGTTGACCCGGGCAAAGCCCACGGAATCCTTGAACGTGCGGCGCACGCTCGCGACGTCCCCGAGTCGGACCACCTTGTCGCCGACCACCTTGATCGGAAGGTTGAGCACGTCGGCGGGCGTTTCGAACACGCCCGGCACCTTGACCGCGAACCGTCCTTGACCGGTGTCGAGCGCGCCGGCGGCCACCAGGCGGTTGTTGCGCGACACCGCGCTGAGCAGCTCTTCGAGCTGGAGATCGTAGCTCTCGACCAGGAGCGGGTCGATCACGACCTCCAGGAGCTCCTCGCGGTCGCCGGCGATCTCGACGTCGAGGACGTTGGTCAGCCCCTCGATCCGCTCCTGCAGATCCCGGGCAAGTCCGAGCAGGGCGCGCTCCGGGAGATCGCCGCTGAGGGTGACCACCAGGACCGGAAACAGGGCCAGGTTGACCTCGTTGACGATCGGCTCGTCGGTGTCCTCGGGCAGGTCGGACTTGGCCAGATCGACCCGCTCGCGAACGTCGGCGAGCGCCTGGTCGATGTCGACCCCGGCCTCGAACTCGAGGGTCACCGAAGCCTGACCTTCACCCGCCTGGGCGCGCATCTCCTTGATGCCTTCGATCGAGCGCAACTGCTGCTCCATCGGTCGGACCAGGAGCCGCTCGGCGTCCTCGGGCGAGATCCCCTCGTGGGTCATCGCGACGTAGATGATCGGGATCTGGACGTCCGGGTCGGCCTCCTTCGGAATGTCGCGATAGGCCTTGACGCCACCGACCAGAACCAGGACCAGGGTCAGGAGAACGGTGCGCGAGCGCGCGAAGCAGGCATCGATCAGGCGGTTCATGACGACGTGTCGGCCCGGCCCGCGCCCCGCTCATCGACCGCCGCCTCGGGGACCGGCCTGACCCGGTCACCGGCCCGCACGAAGCCCTGGCCGACGGTGATCAGGCGCAGCCGCTCCGGCAGACCGGCGAGCCAGACCGCATCGGGCCCCGCCCGGACCACGGTTGCCGGGTGGAATACGACCACATCGTCGGCATCGACCGCCTTGACGCCGACCTCGCCCTCGTCGTTGAGCGTCAGGAGACCGGGCGAGATGCGATGGGCGGCGACCCGGTCGTAGACGATCCGGAGCTCGGCGCTGACCCCGGCGACGAAGCGGCCGCCCGGGTTCGGCACCTCGAGCTCGACCCGGAGCGTCCGGGTGCCCGGATCGGCACGGCTGCCGATGTAGCGCAACCGGCCTTCGACGGTCTGGCCGGTGACCAGGCGCGCCGAGCCGGCCATGCCGGGGCGAAGCCGGGCGATTTCGGTCTGGGCAACCTCGCCCGTGACCAGGAACGGGTCCTGCTCGATCACGGTCGCGACCGGATCGCCGATATCGACGAAGTCGCCGATCTCGACCGGTCGTTCCTCCAGGACGCCATCGAAGGGGGCCTGGATCTCGGTATGGGCGAGCTCGATCTGGCTATGCTCGAACGCCGCCTGGGCGGCCTCGAGATTGGCGTTGGCCTCGGCCACCTTGGTCTCGGCCTGGAAGCCCTTGCGGCCGAGCTTCTGAGCCGCGTCGTGCTCGATCGCGCGCATCGCGAGACTGGCCCGCGCCTGGTCGACCAGCGCCTGCCGCTCGCGCGGGTCCAGGCGGACCAGGAGCTCGCCCGCAGCCACCAGGGCGCCGCGCTCGGGCCCCAGCCCGATCACCCGGCCGCTGGTCTCGGCCCGCAGCGTGACGGTTCGGGCCGGCGCGGTCTTGCCGTTGATCACGATCTCGCGGGTGATCGGTTCGGCCACCACGGATCGGATTCGGACCGCTGGCAGCACGCGTGAGATCGCCTCGGAGGCTCTGTCGACCCCGGATCGGGGCGGCGGGTTGCCGACGCCGAGCTGACCGGACAGCAGCCACCCGGTCAGGGCCAGGACCAGGCCGGCGGCGAGCGCGTGCGCGGGCTTCAGGCGCATGCTCAATCGCCGGCCGGGGCGATCCGCACGGGCGCGGCCGGGGCAGCCAGTTCGGCCACCGCCCGGACCAGCTCCGCCCGGTGCTCAGAAACGTAGGCGAGCGCGGCGCCGAGCACGGCCCGACCGTAGCCGGCGGCGAAGCCCATCCCGGGGGTCGGGGCCAAGCCGTCGGGCGGGGTGGCGCCGGCTTCGATCTCGGCGACCGCCGATTGCCAGGCGGCGATCATCTGGTCGATGATCCCGGCCACCCGGTCCGGCGGCAGGAGGTGCGCGAAGTAGATCAGGATCAGGAACTCGGAGCGCACCTTGTGCCGGGGCGGGGTCGCCAGCAGCTCGTCGAGCAGCAGCCGATGCCCGGCGGCGGTCAGGCTGTAGACTTTTTTGTCGGGCCGTTTCTCTTGCTCGACGCTCCGGCAGGTGACCAGGCCCCGCCGGCTCAGCTCAGCCAGCGCCGGATAGATCGAGCCGAAGCCGGCGCCAAAGAAATGGCTGAAGCCATTCTCGAAGCAGCGTTTGATCTCGTAGCCGGTCTTATCGCCCTCAGTCAGCACGCCGAGGCATAAGGTCTTGACGTCCATGGCAGCCCGCTCGATGGTTCATTCGGCAGGCGAAGTATCTCAATTCGATACGTATCGGCAAGGAATATATCGTTCCGATATGGTAAATCGCCGGGCCGACCCGTGACGCTACGGTCCGCTCGTCTGGGCCGGGCCGGCGCCCGGCCCGTGGCAGCTTCGCGGCTGCGGCGGCGCTCGACCTCAGCTATGCGCCGTCTCGGCGCTCGCGCTCCGCCGGATCGTCCACTCGACCAGGCGTTTGGCCGCCTTGCCGAAGGCCTCGTCGAACGCCCGTACGATCGCCGGCATGGACGTGTCCTTGGCCTCCACCACGAACTCCTCGGAGGTCGACCCGAGCGAGACGCGTCGCGGCAGGCGCACCAGGCGCGCCTGCAGACGCACCCGGATTTTGGGAACACCGGCGCCGTCGTATTCGGCCTGAAATTCCCGGATGTGGGTGAGCAGAGCGTATTCGGCGCGGACCCCGACCACGCCGCGGCCGAGCACGTCGATCTTGCCCGCGTTGTCGAACAACTCGACCAACAAATTCTGGACCATGACCGGGACGACGTCGATCCAGTTCGCGCGCGCGTAGTATTCGAGCGTGGTCGCCGTCGGCCGCAGCGCGATCCGGGCGTTGTTCAAGCCCGCGGTCGCGGTCGGCACCTCGACGCTGAGCCTTGCCGGGACCTCGGGCAGATCGTCGGCGAAGGTGCTCTTCGGGGTCAGCTCATAGAGCCGGGGCGGATCGGGGGTGGCCAGATCGAGAGCAGCAGCGCAGGCTCCGAGCGCCAGGCAGGCGGCGATGACCAGCACCCGACCGGGACCAGGCGACGACAGCTTCATTGGGTTTCGAATCCTTTGTTGCCGCGGCCGATCAGGAAGCCGGCCGGGTCGCGCTCGAACTCCTTGGTGATGCGGCTGAGCGCCGCGATCAGCTGGCGGGTCTCGCCGGCCAGCTGGCTGAAGTCATACAATCCGGTGTTGGTAAAATCATCCAGAGGTTGATGTAGAGTCCCGACCAAAACGTCGAACCGGTCCGCCGCACCGCCGACCTTCGAGGCCGCGCTGCGCAACTCCCCGAGGGTCACCGCCACGTCGCCGCTCAGCGCCTCGACCCGCTGATCGACGTGCCCGGTCAGCTGGCGAAGATCGCCGATCAAGGCTTTCATCTCCGTGGACATCCCCTGGATCTCACGGGTGGCGTCGGCGGCACCGACCAGCAGCGCGTCGACCTGGTCGGTGTGCTTGGCCAGAGCGGCCGTGAAGGTCTCGAGATTGCGCAGGGTGCCGGCGACCGCGTCGAGGTTGTCGTCCTCGAACAGCCGGGTCAGGCGCTCGGCCAGGGCGGCCGCGCGCCCCAGCAGCTCCGGCGTCGACTCGAACACCCGCTCCAAAGCCGATCGGCGCGACGGGATCCGCGGTGGCGGTTGGGCGCTCGGATCCAGGCGCGCGCTCGCCTGGGTGCCGCCCCGCAGCTGCACATAGGCGATCCCCGTGATGCCCTGCATCTCGAGGGTCGCGACCGTGTCCGCCTTGATCGGCGCGCGCCGGTCGATCGCCACCGTCACGAGCACGGTCTCGACGTCTTCGGGGTCGATCCGAATGTCGGCGACCCGGCCGACCGGGATGCCGCGATAGAGGACCGGACTGCCGTCCTGGAGGCCGCTGACCGTGCCCGCGAAGGCGATCTGATAGCGGGCTTCCGGGCGGTCGCTGTCGGCTTTGACCAGCCAGACGCTGAACCCGGCCAATCCGGCAATCAAGGTCAGGACCACGGTCCCGACGAGCAGATAGCTCGCACGTATCTCCATCTAGGTCCCCCGAGCCGTCGGCCGCACGGCCGCGCGCCCGCGTGGCCCGTGGAAATAGGCCCGCAGCCACGGATGATCGAGGTTGCACAACTCGTCCAACGTACCAACCGTTGCGCGCTTATCGACCAGCGCCGCCACCCGATCGCAGATCGCCAGCAGGGAATCCAGGTCGTGGGTGACCATGACCACGGTCAGGCCCAGGCTCCGCTGCAGGCCCCGGATCAGCCGGTCGAAGTCGGCCGCCCCGATCGGGTCGAGACCGGCGGTCGGCTCGTCGAGGAACAGGATCTCCGGGTCGAGCGCCAGGGCGCGGGCGAGCCCGGCCCGCTTGCGCATCCCGCCGGACAGCTCGGCCGGATATTTGTGGCAGGCGTCGATCGGCAAGCCGACCAGGGCGAGCTTCAGGCCGGCGATCTGATCGAGCAACCGGTCCGGCAGCCGCAGCCGCTCGCGCAACGGCGCCTGGATGTTCTGGCCGACGGTCAGCGAGCTGAACAGCGCCCCGTCCTGGAACAGCACCCCCTGGCGCGCCTGCAGCGCCCGGCGGGCGGCATCGCTCAGCCGCTCGAGCTCCTGACCAAGCACCTGGATAGCCCCCCGCTCGGGCCGCTGCAGGCCGAGGAGGGCGCGCAACAGCACCGACTTGCCGGTGCCCGAGCCGCCGACGATCCCGAACACCTCGCCGCGCCGGACCTCGAGGTCGAGGTCGTCGTGGATCACCTGCGGGCCGAAGCGGGTGCGCAGGTTCTGGACGCGGATGGCGGGCTGCTCGGGCAAACCGGTCACACGCGCAGGTAAGAGAACAGGATCGAGAACAGCGCATCGAAGACGATCACCAAAAAGATCCCGACGACCACCGAGCGGGTCGTCATCCGCCCGACGCTCTCGGCGCTGCCGGTGACGCTCAGCCCCTCGTAGCAGCCGACCATCGCGATCACGAAGGCGAACACCGGCGCCTTGCAGACGCCGACCAGGAAGGTCTGGAAGGTGATCGCCTTGCCGAGCTGATTGAGGAACTGCGCGGGCGAGATGCCGAGCGCGGCGGCGCACATCAGGCCGCCGCCGAGCAGGGCCAGGACGTCGGCGAAGAACGCCAGCAGCGGCAGAGCGATCATCAGCGCCAGCACCCGCGGCAGGACCAGGACCTCCATCGGGTCGAGCCCGAGGGTCCGGAGCGCGTCGACCTCCTGGTTGACCTTCATCGTGCCGATCTGCGCCGTGAACGCGCTGCCTGAGCGGCCCGCGACCACGATCGCGGTCAACAGGATGGCGATCTCGCGCAGGATCGAGATGCCGAGCAGATTGACCGTGAAGATCTCGGCGCCGAACCGGCGCAGCTGATCCGCTCCCTGGTAGGCCATCACGATCCCGATCAGGAAGGCGATCAGGCCGACGATCGGCAGGGCGTCGAGGCAGGTCTTCTCGAGATGGTGCGTGAGCGAGGTCAGCCGCAGCCGGGTCGGCTGCACCAGAGTCCGGGCCAGGGTCAGCACCATCTGGCCATAGAACGACAGCAGTCGGGCCGCCTCGGCGCCGGCCGAGAGCGTGTCCCGGCCGAGCTCGGCGAGCACCCTGACGAAGGGATCGACCTCGGCGGCCGCCACCGGCGACTGCGGCTCGAGCCTGCGGATGTCGGCGAGCAGGGCGGCATGGCCGGCGCCGAGCCCGGCCAGATCGACCCGCCAGCCGATGCTCTCCAGGTTGCGCTCGAGCTGGTACAGCAGCCATGCGCCCGCGGTGTCCAGGGCGTCGAGCGCGGTGCCATCGATGCAGGCGGCGCCGTGGCCGCCGGCCGCGGCCGCCACGAGGCTCTGACGGGCCGCATCCAGCTGCGCCAGCCCCTCGAGGGTCCAGGCGCCGCCAGCCGCGATCTGCAGGCGCTCGCGGTCGCGGGCGCCGGTCAGCCAACCCGCCGCCATCACCATGGGCCGCGCCACCCCGCGGCCCGCCCCACAGCCGCAGTCGCGGCCGAGGATCGTCCGGCCAGGACGCCGGGCCGCAGGTCGCCCGCGCGCGCCGGGACCGGCCGGCCGCGCCTCAGGTCGGCCGGCCGCCGAGCTGGCGACGGAGCTCTCTGATCCGCTCTTTGGTCGTTTCGAGGTGCGGATTGATCGCGACCGCCGCTTCGAAGCTGCGCAAGGCCGCCGCAGGCTGGTCGATGGCGTCGTAGATCAGGCCGAGACCGGACAGGGCGCCGAAGTGGCGGGGCTCCAGCTCGAGCGTGCGCTCGATGTCGAGCACCGAAGCCGGGTAGTCGCCCATCAGATAGTACACGGTCGCGCGCTTGTTCCAGCCCTCGGCGAAGTCCGGAACCTCCTTGACCAGGCGATCGAAACGGTCGAGCGCCGCGCGATATTGGCCCTGCGCCATCGCAATGACGCCCTCGCGCATCAGCTGGCCGACCTCGACGTTGTCGGATTCGCCCCAGATCTGCCAGATGCGCCGCTCGATCCCCTCGGCCTCGGTCGCGCTCGAGGTGGTCTGGAGACGGGCGAACAGAGGTCCCAGGCGGGCATCCCGCTGATCCGCGTGCAGCGCTCCGGGCGCCAGGCCGGCTTGCGCCAGCCAGACGGCCGCCAGCAGTGCAGGCAGCCTTCGAGGCATCAGCCGTCGCCCTCAGCGGTTGCCACTGCCGCCGACTATGCGCCAAAGCGGCGCCGGCGCCAATCCCAGGGGTGATCATGGCGGCGATCATGGCGGCGATCATGGCGGCGCGCCGTGCTCGCGACCGCTCACGCCGACCTGCGGCGGAGCTTGGCCAGCTCGACCGCGGCCCGCAGCTCGAGATCGTCGAGCAAGGCATCGAGCTGTGGATCCTCGACCGTCGGGCGCAAGCCGTCGAGCAGCCCGGCCAGGCGGTGCAAGGTGCCCTCGGGGACCCAGCCCTCGACCAGACCGAGCTGCAGCTCGCGCAGCTCGGCCAGCAGGCTGTGGCCGTGGCGAACGGCGCGCCGGCGCTGCTCGGTCGGGTCGGGCACCTCCTGGGCGGCGAGCACGCCGTCGAGGGCCGCGAGCGGCGGGCTCGGAGCCACGCCCGAACTCGCCAACGGCCTGGCGCTGACGTGCTCGGCAAACGCGCCGGCCACGCGGTCGCCGCTGCGGCCCGAGACCTTGCGCCGCTGGCTTGGTCCGGCCGTGGGCCCGGAACCCGTGATCTTCATCGCTGCCTCGCGCCGCCATGTTCAGCCACTCCGGTCCGCGGCCCGCGCGACCCGCGCGCCTCCGGCCCCGGCACCGCGCATCACCGCCTCGACCACCGACGTCCGGCGGGCGATGACCCTGGGGCTTGGCACCGCCGACACTGCTCCGGGGATGGTTAACACCCGGTTAACGCGGGTGCGCCGATCTTCGAGGAGTGCGCCCGGGGCGAGCCGCCGACCGCAGGCAAGAGTTGCCGGGTCGCCTGGCAGGCTTTGCCGGACCGGGGCCGCCGCCGGGGCGCGTCGCCTTGAGAAATCCGGCCGGAATCACCGGTTCCGGGCGCTTGGCACGGCGCTCGCAAGGGGATGGCGCAAAGGACCCGCCGCATGGAACGAGCCCTGCACCTTTTTTGCCAGATCGCGGCTGCCGCCGGCCCGGCGTTACGCGCCTTGCTCGCGGCGCTGGCGTTGGCCGCCGTCCTGGGGTCGCCGGCCGAGGCCAACTCGCGCATCAAGGACATCACCGATTTCGAGGGCGTCCGCGACAACCTGCTGGTCGGCTATGGCCTCGTGGTCGGCCTCAACGGCACCGGCGACTCGCTCCGCAACTCGGCCTTTACCGCCGGCAGCCTGGAGGCGATGCTGGAACGCCTCGGCGTCGCCACCCGGGGGCAGGATCTCAAGACCAAGAACGTCGCCGCGGTCATGGTCACCACCACCCTGCCGCCGTTCGCCCGCCAGGGCTCGCATCTGGACGTCACGGTCAGCGCGCTCGGCGACGCCAAGTCGCTGGAGGGCGGGACCCTCCTGGTCACGCCGCTGTATGGCGCCGATGGCGAGATCTATGCGGTCAGCCAGGGTCAGCTCGCGATCGGCGGCTTCGTCGCCCAGGGCAACGCCGAGAGCGTCACCAAGGGGGTGCCGACCTCGGCCCGGATCGCCTCGGGCGGCATCGTCGAGCGCGAGGTCGAGTTCGAGCTCGACCAGCTCAAGCGCATCCGGCTGGCCTTGCGCAATCCCGATTTCACGACCTCGGCCCGGATCGCGCTCGCGATCAACCATCACTTCCGCTCGTCGGTCGCGCAGGCGATCCACCCGGCGACCGTGAACCTCAGCGTGCCGGCGGCCTACCGGGGCCGGACCGCGGCGCTCCTGACCGAGATCGAGCAGCCGGTGACCCGACCACCGGCGTCCTGATGCAGCAGCCGATCATCGTCATGGGCGACAACGTCCGGATCCCCAGATCCGCTCGCCCAAGGCGACACGGTGGTGGTGCCGCGCACCAGCGTTCAGGTCGACGAGGGCGGCAACCGCCACATGGTGGTGCTGCAGGATGGCGTCAGCCTCCAGGATCTGGTCGCCGGCCTCAACGCGCTCGGCGTCGGACCCCGCGACCTGATCAGCATTCTCCAGGCGATCAAGGCGGCCGGCGCCTTGCAGGCCGAGATCGTGGTGATGTGATGACCCAGGGGATGGCGAGCCCAGCGCCGGCCGCCGCCGGCCCGGCGACCGGCCCCGGCAAGCCCGCCAACCTCGAGGCGCTGCGCGGCGTCGCCCAGGAGTTCGAGGCGGTCTTCCTGGCTCAGGTGCTGGCCAAGATCAACCAGGGCGTCGGCGGCGATCAGGGCGCTGGCGAGACCGCCGACCAGGGGCTGTTTCACGATATGTTCAACGATGAGGTGGCCAAGTTGATCAGCCGCAGCGGCGGCGTCGGCGTGGCCGATGCCGTGCTGAAAGAGATGCTCAAGGTCCAGGAGGTGGCGTGATGGAGCCGCTCGAGCAGGTCACCGTGCTGATGACACTGATGAAGCGGCTCGCCCAGGTCATGGATCACGAGCGGGCGGTCTTGCGCAGCATGCGCCTCGAGGCGCTGCCCGAGATCCAGGACGAGAAGGAGGCGCTCGCCGAGGCCTACGAGATCGAGCTGTCGCGGCTGCGCTGCAGCCCCGAGGTCCTGGCGGCGCTCGAGCCGTCAATTCGCAGCCAGCTGCACGAGGCGATGCGCGCGTTCCAGGAATCGGTGACCGCCAATCTCAACGCCTTGCTGGCGGCCCAGTCGGTGGTCGAGAAGGTGCTGCGCAACATCGGCGACAGCCTGGCACGCAGCGCCGCCGGCTTCACCTACGGCGCCCGTGGCCAGGGCGCGCTCGCCGAGCCCCGCGGCCGGGTGATCGCGGTCGCCTTCGATCGCAAGCTCTAAGGAGGGCCGCCGGTGAGCCTCACCGCCGCCCTGGCCAGCGCCGTCTCCGGGCTGAACGTCGCCCAACGGGCGCTCGCGGTCACCGCCAACAACGTCGCCAATGCCAACACCGAGGGCTACAGCCGCAAGGTCCTGGGCCAGCAGACGGTGGTCGTCGGCAACCGCGGGGCCGGGGTCGAGGCGACCGACGTCACGCGCATCCGCCCGCATCCGGGCCGACCGGGTCGATATCCTGGTCGAGCTCGCCGGCCACACCCGCGACAGCCGGCTGCTCGCCTGCGCCTACCGGCCGGCGCCGGTGCAGATCGGCTACATCGGCTACCCCAACACCACCGGCGTCGAGGCCATCGACTACCGGATCACCGATCCGCTCGCGGACCCGGACGGCTTCGACGACCACTACTGCGAGACCTTGATCCGCCTGCCGCGCTGCTTCCTCGCCTACGCGGCGCCGCGCCACGCGCCGGAGATCGGGCCGCCGCCAGTCCAGCGCAACGGCCACGTCACCTTCGGCTCGTTCAACAATCTGGCCAAGGTGAACCGGGCGGTGATCGCGCTCTGGGCCGAGATCCTGCACCGGGTCGAGGACGCCTGCCTGGTCCTGAAATCGGCCGGCACCGGCGATCCTGAGACCAAAGTCGGGCTCGAGGCCGCGTTCGCGGCCCATGGCATCGCTCAAGGGCGGCTCCGGGTCCTGCCGCCCGAGCCCGAGGCCGGCGACCATCTGGGGCTCTACAACGAGATCGACATCGCGCTCGATCCGTTTCCCTACAACGGCGCCACCACCACCTGCGAGGCGCTCTGGATGGGCGTGCCGGTGATCACGCTCGCGGGCGACCGTCATGCCGGCCGGGTCGGCGCCAGCCTGCTGGCCGCGGTCGGCTTCCAGGCCGGGATCGCCGCGACGCCGGAGGACTATGTCCTGACCGCGCGGCTGCTCGCGAGCCAGCCCGAGCTGCTGGCGACCGCGCGGCGCAACCTGCGCGCCGACCTCGCCCGCTCGCCGCTGCGCGACCATGAGGGCCACGCCCGGGCGATCGAGGAAGCCTACCGCGCGGTCTGGCAGATCTGGTGCGCCCAGGGCTCGAGCGCCGATCCTTGAGCCGGCCGACGGCGGGCGGAGGCTTGCCCCGGATCGTCTGGCTCGCCTCCTATCCCAAGTCCGGCAACACCTGGCTCCGCTTCCTGCTCGGCGATCTCTTGGGCGGTCCGATCGAGCGCAGCGACGAGCTCGGTGCGCGCGTGCCCGACGCCCACAAGCTCGAGGACTGGGCCGCTCTCGACCGGGCCCGGGTGCACTACGTCAAGACCCATTGGGCGCTCGATCAGGTCAAGGTGGCGCATTGCTGCGAGGGTGCGGTCCAGATCGTGCGCAATCCGTTCGACGTCCTGGCGGCCAACTTCAACTTCTACCTGCCGACCTCGGCATCCGAGCTCGGCGCGCGCGAGGGCGCGGCCTTCGAGCGCCTGCGCCGGGCCTACGTCGAGCGCTTCATCGAACGGCGGGGCGACCTGCGCTGGCTGCCGCTCGGCGCCGGCAGCTGCATCACGTCCGTTCCTGGATCGAGGCGGCGGCGCGGCTGCCGGTGCTGTGGCTGCGCTACGAGGATCTGCTCGCCAGGCCCGGGCCGGAGGTCGCCCGCCTGATCGCCTTCCTCGGTCTCGACGCGAACGCCGCCGCGATCGAGGGCGCGCTCCGGCGCTCGTCGTTCGCGGCGCTCCGGGCCCTCGAGGAGCGCGAGATCCGCGCCCGCCGGAGCGGGCTGTTCTGGCGCGCGAGCTACGACGCCGGCCACGCCCGGGGTCGGCGCTTCGTCAACCGCGGCGCCGCCCGCTTCGGGCAGGACCTGCTGACCGCCGACGAACGCGCCCGGATCACCCGGGCGTTCCGGGCCGAGCTCGAGCTGCTCGGCTATGCGGGCGCGGCCGCCGCGGCGGGATGCTCGTAGCCGAGCAGCTCGAGGCTGGCGAGATAGTCCCGGTTGGCCGCCAGCGCGGTCAGCAGATCGGGGGCCATCGGCCGGCGCGGCACCGGCTGAATCTCGCCGCCGCCCCGGCTGCCCGCGACGTCGCCGGTCACGAAGGTGTAGTCGCGCCAGCGCTCGGTGAAGCCGCGGTCGTACCGCAGCTGCAGGCTCGCACAGAGCGCCCGCATCGCCCCCACGGGGTCGGCGGTGAAGTCCTCGTAGCGCTGGAAGCCGATGTCGCTCGCGATTTCGGCGAAGCGCCGGTAACCCGCGAGAAAGCCGTCCAGGGTCAGCCGGCCCTGGACCACCGCGAGGCGGCTCAGGCTCAGCCACTGGTCGAGCGGATGGCGCACGGTGCAGACCTGGACAAGCTCGAAGCGCGCGGCCAGCGCCTCGGCGGTCAGCAGACGATGCGCCGGCTTGGCGACGAACGGCACGCCGGTGAAATCGAGATGGGTCCAATCCCGGATCACCAGGCGCTGAGAGCAGTCCTCGGCGCGACGCCGGATCAGCTCGATCGCGTCGGCGAAGCCGACCCGGCCGCGCGCCTTGAGGTCGTGCAGGTCCTGGCTCGACAGCAGGCCGTACCAGCGCTGCGCCTGGCTCAGCGGATTGAACTGGTTGGTGCCGAGCGGATGGATCTCGCTGAGCAGCACGACGCCCGACATGCAGCCCAGGCATTTGCTGATCGGGGTCCCGCCCGAGCGCGCCATGTGATGGATCAGGCGCAAGGTCGGGCGCGCCGCGCGGCTCGTGTACGCGGGCGCGCTCGGCTCGGGCGCGCTCGGCTCGGGCGTGATGGCGAGCGTGGGGCTTGACATGAGCGGATCGGTCCCCCGGCAGGTGCAGCGCGCCGGGATCTTGCCGGTCACCGGTTAACGACTTGCTACCTCGGCGCGGCCTTCCGCGCGGCGGCCGGAGGCGGCAAAACCGCCTAGCGGCGCGCGCCCCCGGCAGATCCTGCCGCGGCCCGCCGGCCGCCCGATCAAGCTTACCGCCCGGGGTTGCGCCACTAACCTTAACTGGCACGGGTCTTGCTGCCGACGGCACGACCCCGAATGCGGCGCGGATCGTACAAGCGCCGTCCACCGCCAGGCAGGGACCTTTCGATGCCGTTGAACGTCGTCTCCAACTACGCCGCCAACGTCGCCCACCGCAATCTGCTCAAGACCGACATGGAGGCGAGCGCGTCGCTCGCCAAGCTGTCGATCGGCAAGCGGGTGGTCTCGGCCCGCGACGACGCCGCGTCGATGGCGATCGGCTCCCGCATGAACTCCGAGGTCCAGGGCCTGAAGCAGGCGGTGGTCAACGCCGGCCAGGCGAACTCCATGCTCCAGATCGCCGACGGCGCCATGAGCACGGTGTCCGACATCCTGACCCGGATGAAGGTCCTGGCGATCCAGGCCTCGTCCGCGAACCTCGGCGACACCGAGCGCAGCTTCCTCGACGTCGAGTTCCAGGCGCTGAAGAGCGAGGTCAACCGGATCGCGCAGGATACCGACTTCAACGGCGTGCAGCTGCTCGACGGCCAGATCGACATCACCCAGTCGGCCAACCTCGGCACCGCCAACGGCGTCGCCGGCCTCAGCGCCCAGGGCGTCGACACCAACGGCGCGTTCACCATCGCCTACGACGGCACCGACAGCTTCACGGTCTCGGACGGCACCAATTCCTACACCGGCACGATCGCCGCCAACCTGCTCGACACCAACGGCGCCTTGACCCGCTCGACGGAGGCGGGCACGACGGTCACGATCTGACTGCGCCCGATGGCCGCAGCCGGCACCATCCGGAACCTCCCCGGGACCGCATTTCTCTGGCTGACCGCCGGTTGCAGCACCTCAACGCGGTTCTTATATCAGCTTCCGGAACCACCGCGACCGCCGACCCGGCCGCTGGCGCCGCCTGCGGGGCGGCCGCGACCGGAGTTGCGCGTCGAACACCGACCATCACGAGCCTCGGGCGTGAGAGAGTGGCATGAGCAATAAGATCATCGGCATCGATCTCGGCACCACGAACAGCTGCGTGGCGATCATGGAGGGCAAGAACGCTCGCGTGATCGAGAATGAGGAGGGTATGCGGACCACGCCCTCCATGGTCGCCTTCACGGAGGATGGCGAGACCCTGGTCGGCATGCCGGCCAAGCGGCAGGCCGTGACCAATCCGACCAACACCGTGTTCGCGGTCAAGCGTCTGATCGGCCGGCGTTTCGACGACCCGGTGGTCCGCAAGGACGTCGACATGGTGCCGTACCAGATCGTGCGCGCCGACAACGGCGACGCCTGGGTCGAGGCGCGCGGCGAGAAGCGCGCGCCCTCGCAGATCAGCGCCGCGGTCTTGAAGAAGATGAAGGAGACCGCCGAGCGCCATCTCGGGGAGACGGTGAACCGGGCGGTGATCACGGTCCCGGCCTACTTCAACGACAGCCAGCGCCAGGCGACCAAGGACGCCGGCAAGATCGCCGGTCTCGAGGTCCTCCGGATCATCAACGAGCCGACCGCGGCCGCGCTCGCTTACGGTCTCGACAAGTCGAAGGCGCAGACGATCGCCGTCTACGACCTCGGCGGCGGCACCTTCGACATCTCGGTGCTCGAGATCGGCGACGGGGTGTTCGAGGTCAAGGCGACCAACGGCGACACGTTCCTCGGCGGCGAGGACTTCGACAAGCGCCTGATCGACTACATGGCGGACGAGTTCAAGAAGGAGCAGGGGATCGACCTGCGCAGCGACCGCCTGGCCCTGCAGCGCCTGAAGGAGGCCGCCGAGAAGGCCAAGATCGAGCTCTCGAGCACGATGCAGACCGAGCTCAACCTGCCGTTCATCACCGCCGACAAGAGCGGCCCCAAGCATCTGACCATGAAGATGAGCCGGGCCAAGCTCGAGATGCTGGTCGGCGACCTGATCGACCGGACGGTCGAGCCCTGCCGCATGGCGCTCAAGGACGCCGGCCTGTCGCCCGGCGACATCGACGAGGTGATCCTGGTCGGCGGCATGACGCGGATGCCCAAGGTGGTCGAGACGGTCAAGACCTTCTTCGGCAAGGAGCCGCACAAGGGGGTCAACCCCGACGAGGTGGTGGCGGTCGGGGCGGCGATCCAGGCGGCGGTCCTGTCCGGCGAGGTCAAGGACGTGCTGCTGCTCGACGTCACGCCGCTCTCGCTCGGGATCGAGACCCTGGGCGGCGTGTTCACCCGCCTGATCGATCGCAACACCACGATCCCGACCAAGAAGAGCCAGGTGTTCTCGACCGCCGAGGACAGCCAGAACGCGGTCACCATCCGGGTCTTCCAGGGCGAGCGCGAGATCGCGGCCCAGAACAAGATGCTCGGCCAGTTCGACCTGGTCGGGATCCCGCCGGCGCCCCGCGGCGTGCCCCAGATCGAGGTCACCTTCGACATCGACGCCAACGGCATCGTCAACGTCTCGGCCAAGGACAAGGGCACCGGTCGGGAGCAGCAGATCCGGATCCAGGCATCCGGCGGTCTGAATGAGGGCGAGATCGAGCGCATGGTCAAGGAGGCGCAGGAGCACGCCGAGGAGGACCGCCAGCGCAAGGCCCAGATCGAGGCCCGCAACCACGCCGACAGCCTGGTCTACAGTACCGAGAAGTCGCTCAAGGAGTATGGCGACAAGGTCGGCGCCAGCGACCGCAGCGCGATCGAGCAGGCGATGGCCGATCTGAAGAGCGTGCTCGACAGCGCCGACACCGAGACCTTGCGGGCCAAGACCGAGACCCTTGCCCAGCTGTCGATGAAGCTCGGCGAGGCGATGTACCGGGCGCAGCAGACCGAGGCCGAGGCCGGCGGCGAGACCGGTGCTGCCGGCGATGCCGGCAGCGGCGCCGGCGCCAGCGACGAGCATGTGGTCGACGCCGATTTCGAAGAGGTCGAGGACGACAAGAAGAAGTCGGCCTGAGCGGCCGGGCGCGACCGGATCGAGGATGGACCGGATGCCGCGGGCGGCGTCCGGTTCGTCATGATCGGCAGCGCCAGCTGGAATGGCCAAAGAATTGAGCGCGATGGCGAAGCGGGATTACTACGAAGTCTTGAGCGTCCAGAGGAACGCGTCGGCCGTGGAGCTGAAGGCGGCCTACCGTAAGCTCGCGATGCGCCATCACCCGGATCGCAACCCCGGCGACAAGGCGGCCGAGCAGCGCTTCAAAGAGATCAACGAAGCCTACGAGATCCTCAAGGACGAGCAGCGGCGCGCCGCCTACGACCAGTTCGGCCATGCCGCGTTCGAAGGCGGGCTCGGCCCGGGCGGCCGGCCGGCCGGGTTCGACTTCGGCAGCTTCGCGGACGTGTTCGACGATCTGTTCGGCGACTTCATGGGCGGCGGCCGGCGGCGCGGCGCTCAGAGCCGGGGCGCCGATCTGCGCTACAATCTCGAGATTACCCTCGAGGAGGCGTTCACCGGCAAGCAGGCCCAGATCCGGGTCCCGACCACGGTCCGCTGCGAGGTCTGCAACGCCACCGGCAGCAGCAAAGGCGCGCCGCCCGGCGTCTGCGCGAGCTGCCGGGGTGCCGGCCGGGTGCGCGCGCAGCAGGGCTTCTTCACGATCGAGCGCACCTGCCCGACCTGCGCCGGCACCGGCCGGGTGATCTCCGATCCCTGCGAGGCCTGCAGCGGCAGCGGCCGGGTGCACCGGGAGAAGACCTTGTCGGTCACGATCCCGCAAGGGGTCGAGGACGGCACCCGCATCCGGCTGACCGGCGAGGGCGAGGCCGGCACCCGCGGCGGCGCGCCGGGCGATCTCTACATCTTCGTGAGCGTGGCGCCGCACCGGCTGTTCAAGCGCGACGGCAGCCATCTCTACTGCCGGGTGCCGATCCCGGTGACCACCGCCGCCCTCGGGGGCCAGATCGAGGTCCCGACCATCGACGGCCGGCGGGCGCGCCTGCAGGTCCCCGAGGGCACCCAGACCGGGCATCGCTTCCGGATGCGCGGCAAGGGCATGACCGAGCTGCATGGCCACAGCCGGGCCGACATGTTCTGCGAGATCGTGGTCGAGACCCCGGTCAACCTGAGCCGCCGCCAGCAGGAGCTGCTGCGCGAGTTCGAGCAGGCCGGCAACGGTGCGACCCACCCGGAATCCGAAGGCTTCTTCGCCAAGGTCAAGGACCTCTGGGACGAGCTGCGGGATTGATTTGGCCTGGTCGCCGGTCAGACCCCGCTTGACAGCCCGCAGCTGCGGCGCATGCTGACCCCGAGGCAACCGGAGGCGGGGCATGAAGATCGGCGTCCTGGGCTGCGCCGGGCGGATGGGCCGGGCGGTCATGGCCGAGCTGCTGGCGAGTGAGGACCTGCGGCTCGCGGGCGGCGTCGAGCAGGCGGGCCATCCGGCGCTGGGCCAGGATCTGGGCGTGCTGGCCGGCGCCGACCCGCTGGGCCTGGCCGTCAGCGCCGACGATCGGGCGCTGATCGGCGGCGCCGACGTGGTGATCGAGTTCTCGAGCCCGGCCGCGACGGTCGCGCATGCCGAGCTCGCGGCCAAGCACGGCACCGGCCACGTGATCGGCACGACCGGCCTGAGCGCGGCAGAGGAGCAGATCATCCGTGCCGCCGCCGGACAGACCGCGATCCTGCGGGCCGCCAACATGAGCCTCGGCATCAACCTGCTGCTGGGGCTGGCCGAGCAGGTCGCGCGGGCGCTCGGCCCCGACGCCTTCGACATCGAGATTCTCGAGCTCCACCACAAGCACAAGGTCGACGCGCCGTCCGGCACCGCGCTGGCGCTGGGCGCCGCGGCCGCGCGCGGCCGGGGCGTCGATCTGATCGCGGTCGCCGACCGGGGCCGCGACGGCCTGACCGGGGCGCGCCGGCCGGGCGCGATCGGCTTCGCAGCGCTCCGTGGTGGCGATGCGGTCGGCGACCATAGCGTGATCTTCGCCGGCGCCGGCGAGCGGCTCGAGCTGACCCACCGGGCGAGCGACCGGGCGATCTATGCCCGGGGTGCGGTGCGCGCCGCCAGATGGCTGCACGGCCGCCCGCCCGGGCTCTACGGCATGGCCGAGGTGCTGGGCCTCGCGCCGCAGGGAGGCTGAACATCATGGCGCGGACGGTGACCGTCTACTACGCCCTGCAATCGCCCTGGACCTATCTTGGCTTTGCGCGCTTTCGCGAGCTCGCCGCGCGCACCGGGGCCGAGGTCCGCTACCGGCCGATCCGGATGGCGCCGGTGTTCGCCGCGAGTGGCGGTCTGCCGCTCGCCAAGCGGCCCAAGCAGCGCCAGGCCTACCGGCTGATGGAGCTCGAGCGCTGGCGCCGGCGCCTGAACCTGCCGCTCAACCTCCACCCGAAGCACTTCCCGGTCGACGAGGCGCTCGCCGCCGGCATGGTGATCGCCCATGGTCAGCGGGGCGGCGACTGTCGGCCGGCTCAGCCAGGCGATGATGGCCGCGGTCTGGGCCGAGGAACGCAATCTCGCCGACCGGCCGACGCTGCTCGCGATTGCCGCCGGGCAAGATGTGGACGGCGAAGCCCTGCTCGCGGCCGCGACCAGCCCCGGGGTCCTGGCCGAGCACGAGGCCAACACCGAGGCGGCGCTCGCGGCCGGCGTGTTCGGGGTGCCGACCTTCGTGGTCGGCGAGGAGCTGTTCTGGGGCCAGGACCGCCTCGACTTCGTCGCCGAGGCGCTCGCCTGAGAACCTTCTCGCCCCTCAGTTGGTCATCATCCTGCCCGGCTGATCCTGGCCAGGTGACGGCGCATGGCCCCGGTCGCGTCAGCTGTCGTCGTCGATCAGCGGCGGCAGCGCGCGCGCCTGGGCGATCCAGTGCCGGGCCTCCTCGGGCGTCGGCGCGCGCCGGGCGAAGCGCTCGGCGGCGTTGAGCTCGAGCAGGACCCGATGCAGGGTCACGGGCTCCTGGCGCGCCAGGCGCTCCGTCCGATCGACCCCGATCAGCTCGAGCATGTCGGCGAAGATCGCGCCGATGCCCTTGATCCGGATCAGGTCGGCCCGGCAGACGAGACGGTCCAAGAGCGCGGTCTCGATCCCGCTGCGGGCGGCCAGCTGCGAGCGCCGGGTCGGTGACCCCGCGGCCCCGAGCAGCTGGTCGGTGTAGGTGATGCCATGACGCTTGAGCTTGCGCCGGACCTGGGCGGTGATTCCCCGCAGCTTGCTGATGTGCAGCGACCTGGCGGCGGCGCGCGGCTGCCCTGCCGCGGACGGCTCCCGACCGGCCCGCTCGATCGGCGGCTCGGACGGCTCGGCCCGGGTTTGTGGACGGGCCGCGGCTTCGCGCGTCAGCTCCGAGAGGAGTGGCGGCATCGTGACCTCCCCGAATCGCATCGGCGGCCCTTGCCGGACCGCCGTCGCAATCGTCTCGATTGATGGCTGTTTGTCTGCACAGCTTGATGACCAACATGAAGAACGACCAGGGCCGCAAAAGTCAAGCGGCCGATATCGCCCGACGATTGCAGGACCGAGCGCGCCGGGATCGCTCCGTGATCTTTTGCAGCATTTGGACGCGGATGGCGGCAGCCGACGATCGGGATCGCCGCGATCGGCCACCCCGCGCAGGGCAGGGTCCGGCTCGAGGTCAACGACCGGCTCCGCCAGGATGGCGATCTCGCCCAGATGATCGAGGTCGTCTGAGGCAGCTCAGCTGCGGGCGGCGCGGGCTTTGAGCTTGCGGTAGACGACCGGCAGCAGGGCGAGCACGGCGAGGCCGACCAGGGCGATCACGATCTGCGGCGTCAGCACGCTCGAGGGCGAAAACTCCTGGTCGCTGTCGAGCACGCTGCCGATGCCGGCGCCGACCGAGGCGAACACGAAGCTGCCCGGGATGATGCCGATGAAGGTGCCGAGCACGTAAGTCCTGAGCGGCACGCCGAGGAACGCCGGCACCAGGTTGACGATCCAGAACGGGAACAGCGGGATCAGGCGCAGCACCAGGAGATAGTTGAGCGCGTCCTCCTGAAAGCCCGCCTCCATGCGCTTGAGGAACGGGCCCGCCCGGGCGCGCAGCGGATCGCCGAGCGCGGTCTTGGCGATCAGAAACACGATCGCCGCGCCCAGCGTCGCCGCGAACACCACCAAAAGCGTGGCGAGGATGCTGCCGAACATGAAGCCGCCGGCGATGGTCAGGATCGCCCCGCCCGGGACCGAGAGCGCGATCGCGAGCGCGTAGACGACGACGAAGGCGAGCGCCGCGAGCAGCACGTTGTCGGCGACCAGGCCGGCCAGCGCCTCGCGATGCTCATGCAGTGCCGCAAAGGTCAGATAGCGATTGAGGTCGAGCGCGAACACAGCGACGATCGCGAGCGCCAGAGCCAGGAGCGGCCATGTGCGCTTGAGCGAAAACCTGGCCTCGGCCGGCGTCGTCCTCGGGTCCGCGGCGCGGGCGCTCATCTCTGGATGTCCCTTCTCCATGCCAGCGCCAGGTCACCCAAACCGCTGCAGGAAGCGAACGATCGACCGGGTCCGCGCGCTGAACAGCTTCGGCGTGTAATAGCTGCCGGCCGCCCGCTTGGAGGCTTCGCCCAAGGTCGGGTAGGGGGCGATGAACTGCGCCAGGCTACCGATCTTGAGGCCTTCGGCGATCGCCAGCACCCAGGGCTGGATCAATTCGCCGGCGTGCTCGCCGACGATCGTCGCCCCCCGGACCCGGCGGCGGCGGTCGAGCAGCACCTTGACGAAGCCCTGGGTCGCGCGCTCGGCCTGGGCGCGGTCGTTGTCGGCGAACGGCCAGGTCAGGGCCTGGACCTCGACGCCCTGGTCCCCGGCCATGGCCTCGGTCAGGCCGACCTGGGCGAGCTCGGGCTCGGTGTAGGTGACCCAGGGCACCGCGCGGGTGTCGACCTTGGCCGGCAGCCTGAACAGCGCGTTGCGGATCACGATGCCGGCGTGATAGGCCGCCATGTGGGTGAACTGGTAGCCGCCCGCGACGTCGCCGATCGCGTAGATCCGCTTGTTGCTGGTGCGCAGGCGCCGATCGACCGCGATCCCCTTCGGGCTGTGCTCGACGCCCGCGGCCTCGAGCCCCAGGTCCTCGACGTTCGCCCGCCGGCCGGCCGCCACCAGGAGATGGCTGCCGACGATCCTCGCCTCGAGATCGGCCTGCCTGATGGTCACCGCGACGCCGTTGCCGTCGCGCTCGACGCCGGCCACCTGGACCTGCTCGCGCAGGTCGACGCCTTCGCCGAGCAGCTGCCGGCGCACGACCTCGACCGCCGCCGGGTCGTCCTTGGGCAGGATGCTGAACAGCTCGAGCACGGTGACCTTGGCGCCGAGCCGGCGCTGGGCCTGGGCGAGCTCGCAGCCGATCGGGCCGCCGCCGAGCACGATCAGATGCTCCGGCCGCTCGGTCAGATCGAAGATCGTCTCGTTGGTCAGATGCGGCGCCTCGGCGAGGCCCGGCACCGGCGGCAGCGCCGGCGACGAGCCGGTCGCGATCACGAACCGCCTGGCCCGCACGCGTTGGCCGTCGACCTCGACCTCGCGGGGGCCGGTGAAGCGCGCCGGCGCCCGCAGCACCTTGACGCCGAGGCCGGCGAAGCGCGCCTCCGAATCGTGTGGGGCGATCGCCGCGATCACGCCATGGACGTGCGCATGGACCGCCGGGAAGTCGACCGCGGGCTCATGGCCGTTGACCCCGAAGCGGGCGGCGCGTGCGGATCGTCTGCGCCGCCTTGCCGGCGGCGATCAGGGCCTTGGACGGGACGCAGCCGTAGTTCAGGCAGTCGCCGCCCATCTTGCCCTTCTCGATCAGCACCACCCGGGCGCCCATCTGCACGGCGCCGGCGGCGACCGCGAGCCCCCCGGAGCCGGCGCCGATGACGCAGAGATCGGTCGTGATCGGACCAGCCATCGCCATCCCCCTTGCTCGGCAGGGTCTCAGCCCTTGACCTCGATCCGGTAATTCGGGGTCGGGTTGAGCGGACAGGAATAGACGTAGTCGCCGGGCTTGAGCTCGACCTCGTAATCCTTGGTCACGCCCTCGAGCAGGCCGCCGCCCGAGACGCTGGTCTTGGTCAGCTTGTCCAAGCGGGTTGCGCCCGTCGTAGTCCGCCTCGCGCAGCCAGAAGCCGAGCTCGTAGGGGACGTCCTTGTTGGTCACCCGGAAGACGTAGCTGCCGGGGGCCAGCTCCAGGACCTTGGCCTTGGCCAGACGCTCGGCGCCGGTCTTGGCGTTGATCGCCTCGCAGTCGGCCTTCTGGGTGGACTTGAAGCCCTGATCGACGCCGTTCTCGCTCTCCAGGAACTGGCAGGGCGTCTGGGTCAGCTCGATGACCTGCGGCGCCGCGCTCCAGGCGCCCGGGCTCGCCATGAGGGCGAGCGCGCTCAAGGCCAGACCGCTCGTCGTGAGCCTCTTGGCATGGGCCGGCATGGCTCTCCTCCTTCTCGCGTCCGATCGACGTCGAGCAGATAACCGATTCCGCGCCCGAAGCAATCACGTCGCGGGCATCGATTTCATGATCGGACCCGCCGATGCCGGCCGCAGGACCTGCCTGGCGGGCGATCTCGGGCCGCCAATGACCCCGATCTGACGAAGGATCACATTCCCGCGCCGCGCCGCGCCCAGAGCCTCGCCGATCCGCCGTTCGGGCGCCGCAAGGACGAGCGCGCCGCGCGCCGCTGCTCACGCCGCGCTACGCGAAGGTCACAATCCAGTGAGAGCGCCCGCGATCCGGCGGCTCGCAACATCGTGAGACGCACCGCCGGAGGCGAGCCTGTAGGGCAGGAGGCAGAGGCCCCGGTCCGGACCGAGCGTCCGGACGGGGCTGCCGGGCGCCGGCATGGGGCCGCGCCGAAGCCCGGGCGCGTTGTGAGGCGCGCCCGAACACCCGGGAGAGGGACGATGGGCCGACTGCTGTTGATGGTGGGCGCACTGGCCGTGGGCGCAACCCTGGCGGGCTGCACCAGCATGAATGATCACGCCATGAGCGACACACAGATGGGCGACACACAGATGAACGACCAGGAGACGGGTAGCCAAAGCATGGGCGATCAAGGCATGAGCCAGGAACCAATGGGTGACAACGAGATGAAATCCGACGGGATGGACGAGGGAATGGGCGACACAGACAAGAGCATGCAGTGACGCAGATGGCGCCGGCCACGAGCCGGCTAGCTGTCATTGCTATGAAGGTTGCTCACCCGAGGCTTGGGCCGGAAGCTTGGGGTCGCAAGACCTCTGGCCCACGAGCCACGGATGAACGTTTACAAGAGCCGGTGCGTGACGGTCCGTGCTCCGGCGGATGTCGGACGCCGTGGTTCGGCTCAGAGCCAGACCCAGCTGGCCGTGTCGTCGTCGCGACAGGCGACGTGGTAGAACCGCCCGCTCTGCTCCCCAAGGGCGATCTCTTCCCGATAGTCGCGGCAGAAGCGCCCAGCGGCGCTGAGGTAGGTGCGGGTCGGCGTGATCGAGCCGCGATGGCCGCTGTCGCCGTTGTGCCAGCCGCGCGTCGCGCCGTCGGGCGTGCTTTCGAGCGTCGTCTGGAGCAATCCGGCAGCGAGCGCGACGTCGTGGTCGGTCAGGCCCTGGTAGAGGTCGGGGTCACCGCCGGTCAGGCCGGCACAGGCGGCGAGCAGCAGCGCAATTCCGAGCGGTGGCAGCATCTGACGTGACAGCATGGGCGAACTCCAGGGTCTCACGATGGGAAGGCGGATCAGGGTGCCGCTCAGCTCGAGGCGGTCGCGGATGGGTCCTGGTCAGCCGGCTGGGCGTCGAGCGCCTCGAGATCGTGGCCGTCGACCACGCCGTCACCGTTGACGTCGAGATCGGCGCGCGCCCAGTCGTGATTGGCGCCGTTGCCGGGCTTCGCCGCGGCGACCGCCGCGTCGAGCTGCGCCTCGAGCTCGGCGACCCGGGCCGCCGCCTGATCGTCGCCCGCCGCGAGCTCCGCGCGCGCCGCCTCGAGATCGGCCTCGATCTGGGCGATGCCGTTCTCGTAGGGCGTGCCGAAATTCGCCTGCAGGGCGCCGACCTTGGCGTCGTAGCCGAGCCGCCTGGCCAGCTCGACCATGGTCCGCACCCGCTCGCCGTGGTTCTTGAAGCCGGCATCGGCAACTTGGCGCGCGCGCCAGCCGTGCTCGATCAGCTGATGGGTCTCGTCGGCGGAGAAGCGATGGGCGACCCGCTGGTCGTCGCCTTTCGAGCCGTGCCCGGCGGCGTCGGCGTGGCCCAGCGCAGCGTCGTAGCGCTGCCGGGCGTGCTCGATGCGATCGTCCTGCCGATCGCGGCCGTAGGCCAAGCCGCCGCCGACGTCGTCCGGTCGACCCTGGCCACGGTCTGCGGACGGGTCGTGGCCGTTGCCGTGGTCGCCGGCGTTGCCATGGCCATTCCCGTTGCCACCGCCGGCGCCAGCCGCCACCGCCACCGCCATTACCGCCGCCATCGTTCTTGGCGACCGCGACCTGCCAGGTCAACGCCAGCGAATTCGGGCTGAGCGTAACCGGCACCGCGATCAGGGCGATTGCGGTCCCGGCCGCCAGGATCAGTTGTCCCGGCGTCGGCCGGCCCGATGCAAGCTGCACCCGGTGTTTGGCCATGGCGTATCCCCTGGCTGAGTTGCGTCGCGCGTGGCGTACGGGCCCGCCCTCCGGGTGGCGTCGTGGCGCGCACGATCGCCACTGTAGCGGGTCAGCGTTTGAGAGCCGTTAACGTGTCGGCAAGATTTGGCCACGCCGCGCCGGGCGCGACCGGCAGCGACGCTCAGGCCTTGGAATGGGTGAGCGCCGACCAGGCCAGGGCCAGCCAGCCGAAGATCAGCAGGAGCGCGCCCAGGGCCCCGAGCCCGAGCACGTAGGGCCCCGCCCCCAGCGCGCGCATGTAGAGGCTGCCCGAGAACAGCAGGATGCCGTAGAAGAACAGCCAGGCGACGTTGTCGCGCGGCCAGCCGAGCGCGCACAGCCCCATGATCGCGAGCGCGTGGCCCATCTGGAAGCTGGCGCCGACCGCCATCAGCAGGTTGGCATTGACCGCGGGGTTGTGGAAGACCACGAACGCAGCGACCAGGCCGGCAATGACCGCGATCAAGGCATTCAGGGCGGCCACACCGAGCCACGCCGTCCTGTGCATCCTGTGTTCTCCGTTCCCAACCCGCCTCGGGGAGTCGAGCTGCCTCATGTGTGCCACAGATCGACCGGTCACGGCGACACGGGCGCAAACCGGCGCCGGCGCCGGCCATCCGGCGCGACCGGTCGGCCGGCCATGAGCGCGTCCGACCCGAACCCCGCTCCGGTCGCCATCCTGGTGCGCCGCGGCGAACGTGTCGAGAGCTGGCACCGGGTGAGCTATGCGGTCGCCGATGCTGCCGGCCGGCGCCGGCATGGCGCCGGCGATCTCGACCGACCGGTCTTCCCGCGCTCGGCGGTCAAGCCCCTGCAGGCCCTGGTCCTGGTCGAAAGCGGCGCGGCCGAGCGCTTTGCGGTCAGCGCGGCGGAGCTCGCCCTGGCCTGCGCCTCGCACGGCGGCGAGGCGCTGCACGTGGACGCGGTCCGGCGCTGGCTGGCACGCCTGGGCCTCGACCAGGCGAGTCTCGAATGCGGCGCCCATCCGCCGCTGCACGGCCCGTCCGCCGAGCGCCTCCTGGTCGCCGGTCGCGCCCCGGAGCCGGTCCACAACAACTGCTCCGGCAAGCATACCGCGATGCTGGCCAGCGCCCGCCATCTCGGCGCGCCGCTTGCCGGCTACACGCAGCCAGACCATCCGGTGCAGCGCCGGGTCGCGGCGGCCCTGGCCGCGATGGCGGGGGTCGATGCCCTGCCGGCGCCCGGGCTCGACGGCTGCGGCCTGCCGACCTGGCCCCTGACCCTCGGCCAGCTGGCGACCGCCATGGCGCGCCTCGCCGATCCGGCAGGCCTGCCCCCGGCCCGGCGCGCCGCCTGTCGCGCGATCTGCGCGGCGATGAGCGCGCATCCCAAGCTGGTCGCCGGCTCGGGCCGGCCGTGCACGGCGATCATGACCGTAGCGCCCGAGGTGGTCGTCAAGACCGGCGCCGAGGGCGTCTATGGCGCGGCGCTGCCCGGGCTCGGGCTCGGCCTCGCGCTCAAGGTCGAGGATGGCGCCAGCCGCGCCGCGCCGGTCGCCTTGCTCGCCCTGCTCGGGGCGCTCGGCGCCCTCGGCCCGGAGCAGCGCGCGGCGCTCGACGAGCTGGCGCATCCGGTGCTGCGCAATCACGCCGGCCGGATCGTCGGCCGGATCGAGCCGGCGGCCGGCTGGCCGGCCGTCCAGCGGGCCTCGCGCGGGGCCGGGCGGTCGTCGTCGTGATCGAGACCGCTTAGCCTTTTGTTAAATCGGAAACGGCCTCTTAAGCGTGCCTCAATCGCATGCTACTACGCTGACGCGATGGCCGAGCATCTGCATCTGATTCCAGTCGCGCTGTTGCTGGTCGGCGCGGTCGCCGGTGGCCTGCTGCTCGCCGGGCTGCGTCAGCCGCCGCTGGTCGGCTACATCATCGCCGGCGCCGTGCTCGGACCTTCGGGCCTCGGCCTGATCACCGATCGGGCGACCATCCAGGTGTTTGCCGAGCTCGGCGTCCTGGTGCTGCTGTTCGTGGTCGGCACCCACCTGTCGCTGCGCGCCTTCACCTACATCTACAAGATCGCGATCGGCGCCGCCGGGCTGCAGATCATGGTCAGCGTGTCGGTGATGCTGATGCTCGCCCATCTGTTCGACTGGCAGGTCGAGCGCGCGATCCTCTACGGCTTCGTCCTGGCGCTGAGCAGCACGGCGGTCGGCGTGAACATCCTCAAGGACATCGGCGAGCTGCGCAACGAGGCCGGGCGCTGCGCGGTCGGCGTCCTGATCGCGCAGGATCTCGCGGTCGCGCCCATGCTGATCATCGTGGTCGGGATGTCGAGCGCGGCTGGCGTCAGCGTGACGGCGGTGCTGCTCAAGATCGCGCTCGCGGTGGTCGCTCTGATTACCCTGATCTGGTTGCTGAGCCGCCGGCAGCACATCCATCTGCCGTTTCGGCGCCTGTGGCTGCGCCATATGGACCTCGCTCCGATCGGCGCCCTGGCGCTGTGCGTGATCGGCGCCGCGATCACCGGCGCGCTCGAGCTGTCGGCCGGCCTCGGTGCCTTCCTGGCCGGGCTGTACGTCGGCAATACCACCGAGCGGGCGCTCATGGTGCGCGCCATGGACCCGATCCAGAGCCTCCTGCTGATGATGTTCTTCCTGTCGGTCGGCCTCCTGGTCGATCTGGCGTTCGTGTGGAGCAATCTCGGCATGATGCTGCTCCTGATCGGCCTCGTGTTCATGCTGAACAGCGTGATCAACGTCCTGGCGCTGCGCGCGGTCGGCGTCTCCTGGCGGGTCGCCGTGCTCGCCGGCTTCGCGCTCGCCCAGGTCGGCGAGTTCGCCTTCGTCCTGTCGGCGACCGGGGTGTCGAGCGGCCTGATCGGCGAGGAGGCCCAGCGCCTGGTGGTCGCGGTGATCGCGCTGACCATGATCATGAGCCCGATGTGGCTGGAGCTCGCGCGTCGGCTGCACGCATTGCCCCGGCTGCCGACCGAGCGCCTGTCGAGCCTGTTGACCGAGTTGGCACGCGACGAGGCCCGGGTCCTGCGCCTGCGCTCGGGGCGCCTGGTCCACGGTGGCGCGCTGTTCGCGGCCGCGGTCGGCGGCGGCACGTTCGAGCGTCCCGGGACCGTGCAGCGGCCGCCCTCCGCCAAGGACATCCCGGCCGGCGCGACCGGCGCCGATCCGGGCCCGCCGGCGCGATCCTGACATGCCGGCGCACGGCGCAGGGCTGATCGCCGGGGTCGACGAGGTCGGCCGTGGCCCGCTCGCCGGCCCGGTGGTGGCGGCGGCGGTGATCCTGCTCGAGCCGGTCGACGGCCTCGCCGATTCCAAGCTCCTGCGGGCGCCGGTCCGCGAGCAGCTGGCCCTGGTGTTGCGCGGCCGGGCGCGGATCGGGATCGGCTGCGCCTCGGTCGCCGAGATCGACCGGCTCAACATCCTGCGGGCGAGCCTGCTCGCGATGCGTCGCGCCGTCCTCCGCCTGATCGCGCTCGGCCAGCTGCCCGATCTCGCCCTGATCGACGGCAACCGGACCCCCGACCTCCCCTGCCCGGCCGAGGCCGTGATCGGCGGCGACGCCCTGATCCCTTCGATCAGCGCCGCCTCGATCGTCGCCAAGGTGACCCGCGACCGCCTGATGCACCGCCTCGCCAGCCGTTATCCGGGTTACGGCTGGGAGACCAACGTCGGCTACCCCACCCTCGCGCATCGCGACGCCCTCGGGCGCCTCGGCCCCTGCCGCCACCACCGCAAGAGCTTCGCCCCGGTCCAGGGCCGCCTGCTCTAGGCGGCACTGGCTTCTGATTGCCGGGACCTTTTAAGAAGCCTCCTTCAGTCTCGAGCTGCCGGCCGTCGCGGTGACCTATGCCGCGATCATGGGGGTGGCCTACGGCCGTGCGCGCCACCCCGTCGGTTCGGGCCGACGCCGCCGGCGCGCCGCCTGGCGGAGCCCGCGCCATCGGCTCGGTCTCGCGCTGGGTGGGGTGGTCGCCATCGCCAGCCTGGCGCTCGCCCTGCCCCGGCTGGCGTCAGAGCTGATCGGGTTGCCCGGTCGGCTGGTCGAGCGCGAGCTCGAGGCGCATGTCTCTGTGCCGTTGGGAGATCTCGATCGGGCGATCAACGCCGGCAAGGGCGCGGCGGCCTGGGGCGATGCCGCTGCGAACTGGCAGCGGGTCGCGATGGCGCAGCTCGCGTTGGCGCGCCGCCCGAAAATGCTGCGCAACGCCCGACGCACCCGGTTCGAGCTGGCGGAGGATGCCCTGCGCCACTCATTGGCGCGGGCACGGCCAATCCTGCGGCCTGGGCGCAGCTCGCCTTCGTCGCCCTAGCGCTCAATCGCAAGCCCTCGATCCTGAACGACGCCCTGACGCTGTCGGTGCGCACCGGGCCGTCAGACGGCCCAGTCATGCCGTTGCGCTCCAGCATCGCCGCCCTGGCTTGGCCACGGCTCGACCCAACGACCCGGGCCATGTTCGAGACCCAGTTCGCCAAGACCATGCGCTTTGCGCCGCAACAGTTCGTCGAGGCGATCCGTCGCTCCGACGGTGCGCAGGTGGTGCACACCCAGCTCGAGGCTGAGCCCGAGCTGCGCGCCAAGTTCGACCGCCTGCTGCTGATCCTAGGCCCAAGCTGACCAAGCGGACGCTTTTCGCTGGTTCTCGCCAGCCGTCGCCCAACTGCCCGGCAGTTGTTCGACCACGCATCGACGGCCTGCGCATCAACACGACAGCCGTGACCGCTATCGGCACAGCTGGACACCTCTATCTACCGCGTTTTTCCGAGAAGGTTGAGGTCGCACGGTCGGCACTGATCTTCGCCGAGGTCGCCAGCCCGATCGCGCTCGCCTTTCCCGAGCGCTATCCCGCGCCCCGACGCCGCCGCCGCCTCGGGCCCAAGCGCCTGGCGGGGTTCCTCGCCCAGCACCAGTACTCCGGCCGACGCTCGCCCGAAGCCCCGCTCGAGCGACTGCGCAGCGCCCCTCGAAGGTTGCGCCGGCGAAGCCGAGCGCGAAACCAAAGGCGAACTGGTGCGCGCTCGCGCGCACCCTGCAAGCCCTGGTCGCCGAGCTCGCCAAGCTCAACAGCCGCATGGAGCACGCTATCGCCGAGCTGCCCGACGGCAGGATCGTCATGCCCTTCCCGAGGGCCGGCCGCATCTGCGCCACCCAGATCCTCGCCGAGCTCGGCGACGTGCGCACGCACGTGCTTACCGATCGAAGGCCAGCTCACCGCCGAGGCCGGCGTCGCGCCGGTTGCTCGGTTGCTCGTTCGGGGTGACGCTCACCGTAACCAGCCCCGCACACTGCATCGGCCTCGGCGCCCATCAGCATCGCCACCACCGTCTCCACCATCTCGCGCAGCGGGTCGAGAACAGCCGCCTCTAGTCTAGTGTCCGTCCATAAACGCTAGATGTTGGGTCTGTGTTTGGCGGCGGACGCAGTATATTGTGCACCCTGGAGGGCGATGGGAAGCTTTTGGCACCGGGAGTGGTGCTGGTTGGGGGCGTGAGGAAGCGGTTTGAGCGAGGTCGAGGCGTGCGTGATGGCACCGGCGCCTTTGGGACCGGGTCGGCGGGACGCGCGCCAGGGTGGGCTCAGGCGGGTTTGAGGCGCGCGAAGAGGGCGAGGTTGTAGGCGACCACCGAGGACCAGACGTAGGCCTTGAAGTGGCCGAGGCCGCGCCAGGTGCAGCGGGCGAGGCCGTAGGCGCGCTTGAGGCAGGAGATGTCGGCCTCGATGCCGGCGCGGAAGTTCCTGAGCTTGCGGTAGAGCCAGCGGCTCCTGACCATGTCCTCGATCCGAAGGCCGCGCTTTTTGTGGAAGGCCAGGTCGCGGACGCCGCGCGCCTTGGCCTGGCTGACAGGATTGTCGCGGCTGGCGAAGCCGCCGTCGGCGGCGAGCTGACGCGGCGCCTCGCCATGGTGCGCGATGTGGCGCTCGAGCATCGGCAGCAGGCGCTCGCTGTCGGCCGGGTTGCCGGCTTCGATCACGAGGTCGAGGATCAAGCCGCTCTGGCCGCTGGTCAGGTTGAGCTTGTGGCCGTAGTGAACGTCGCGGCTGCCCTTGATGATGATGTCGGCATGGGGCTCGAACAGGCTGACCAGCTTGTCGCCGGCCGCGACCGGCTCGCCGGCCAGCACCCGACGCTCGGTCTGGACGATGATCCGCTCGATCAGCGGCTGATAGTGACGCAGCTTGGCCTGCCAGAGCTCGACCGCCCAATTGACCGCGACGTTGGCGGCCAAACCGGTCATGGGGACCAGCTGCGCCGCCGCCTGGTGCAGATAGGCCAAGGTCACCCGGGTCGTCTGGATCAGCTCCCGGTACAGCTGAACCCGTCGCGGCCGACCTCGGGTGAACTGGATCGCCCGGGCACGCTTCTTCGCCGCACGGCGGTGATCGCGCCACGACAACCCCGCGCCGCCCGCCAACGCGGCCGCCTCCCGCAACAGGCGCACCATCACCCGGACCGCGTCCCAGAGCAGGCTGCTGTCGCTCGGCTCGTGCACCAGCGCCGCGGTCACCGTGCTGTCGAGCCGCACGACGCGGCCGCGCTCCAGCTTCAGCTCGCGAGCCCTCGTCAGCAGCGCCCGGTTGACCCGCTCCCAGGTCTCGGCGCGGATCGCGCTGATCGTCTTGTGCAGCACCGACTTCTGCGGGCTCCACGACCAGGGCAGCCGGGCGAACGCCCGAAACGACGCCGAGTCTTCGAGATGGAACGCCAGCTCCTGGTAGCTCAGCTGGCGATGTTGCTTGAGCAAGGCGCAGCGCAACACCGCCTCCGCCGGCAGCCCCTGGCGCCCGGTCTCCTTGACGCCGTGCCGGCGCAGGTCCGCCGCGACCAGGCCGAGCAGCTCGCGATGGTCATCGAGCCACGCCGACATCGCCTTCAGCTCGCGGCCGATCTCGTGCCCGGCAAAAAGATCGAATAGACTGGCCTGGACGGTGCGTTCTTGGCGCATGGTCGGCTCCGGTGGCTGCGGGTTGTGCTTTGGAATCAGTGGCTTGACGCCAAACCCTACCCGAAGCCGCCGGAGACCGCTCCCAAAAAAGCGGGGATTCCCACAACTATTTCAGCATGTTAACCTTTGTGGACGGACACTAGACTAATTTTTTGCAACTCGACGGCCAAGTCGAAAACCTGCCCGGCGCCATCCTCGCCCGGCGGTCACTCGAACCGCCTTGCCACGCTCCGATTTCGCGTCCAGATTTCGGGATGGAGTTTTCAAAGTTCAAACAAGGAGGGAACAGTGATGATTCGCTCGACATTGGTGATATCGACGATGCTTGCAGGGGGTCTGCTGCTGGCGACCGGCGCGCGCGCCGCCGAGCCTCAGCTGGTGTGGCAGGCGAACGGCCTGGACGCGCCCGAATCCGCCCTGTCCGACCCGGGCGCTGGCGTGATCTACGTCTCCAACATCAACGGCAACCCGATGGACGCCGACGGCAACGGCTACATCGCCAAGCTGTCGACGGACGGCAAGATCCTCGACAAGCAGTGGGTGACCGGCCTGAACGCGCCCACGGGCCTCGCGCTCCACGAGGGCCTGCTGTACGCCGCGGACATCGACCAGCTGGTCGTGGTCGACACTGCGAGCGGCAAGATCGTGGCGACCCACAATGCCCCGGGCGCCAAGTTCCTGAATGACGTCACCGCCGCCGCCGACGGCCGGGTGTTCGTCTCCGACATGGTCAAGAGCCAGATCTGGGTCCTGGACGGCGATCTGTTCGAGCTCTGGCTCGACAATCCGGCGCTCGAGAGCCCGAACGGCCTGCTTGCCGAGCCGGACCGCCTGCTGGTCGCCGCCTGGGGCAAGGATATGAACCCCGCGGACTTCTCGACCAAGGTCCCGGGTCATCTCAAGGCGGTCGACTACCGGACCAAGGCGATCACCGATCTCGGCGACCAGCCGATCGGCAATCTCGACGGCCTGGAGCCGGACGGCAAGGGCGGCTATCTGGCGACCGACTGGGTCAAGGGCGCCCTCCTGCGGATCGACGCCAGCGGCAAGGCCGAGATGCTGATGGACCTCAACCAGGGCAGCGCCGATCTCCATTATGTCCCGAGCGAGCAGCTGGCGATCATCCCAATGATGCTCGACAACGCCGTGGTCGCCTACAAGGTCGAGTGAGCCCGGCAGCACGTCTGCCGCCCCGGCGAGAGCCGGCCGGGCCTGACGGTCTCGGCCGGGTCACGCTTTTTTGAGCAGGGCGGCGCAATCTGCCCTCCGGCGGGCATCCGGGCGCCGGGAGCAGGACCGCGATGGACCTGAAGGAAGAGGCGATCCTCGGCGCGGCGATCGGATCGCACTGGTATTACGTCGCCAAGGGCCGGGCGCTCCGCGCCATGCTCGGCGGGGTGCGCGTGCCCGAGGTCCTCGACGTCGGCGCGGGCTCGGGGGTGTTCTCGCGCCAGTTGCTGGATGCCGGGGTCTGCGGAAGCGCGGTGTGCGTCGATCCGGGCTACGCCTGCGAGCGCACCGAACGCCACCGGGGCCATGCGATCGAATTCCGGCGTTCGGTCGAGCGCGTCTCTCAGGGCCTGCTCCTGATGATGGACGTGCTCGAGCACGTCGACGACGACGTCGGCCTGCTGCGCAGCTACGCCGCGCGGATGCCGGGCGACGGCCGGGTCCTGATCACGGTGCCGGCCTTTGCGTGCCTCTGGTCCGGCCACGACGTGTTCCTCGAGCACCGGCGCCGCTACACCCGCGAGCACCTCGAGGCGACGGTCCGGGCGGCCGGGCTGCAGGTCGTGCGCAGCCGCTACTTCTTCGGCCTGCTGTTGCCGGTGGTCGCGGCCATGCGCCTTGCCGACCGGTATCGGCTGACCGCCGGCCGGCTCGAGGCCAAGAGCGCGCTCTGGCCCTGTCCGGCGCCGGTCAACCGCCTGCTGACCCTGATCCACGACGTCGAGCGGGCGACGCTGTTCCGGTTCAACCGGCTGGCCGGGCTGTCGATCTTCTGTCTCGCCCGGCCCCGCTGACGGCCTCGGGGCGGCGCGCCACGGCAAAGAGACGGCTCGGCAGGGCGGCGCGTGCAATCGCCGGTTCTCGCGCAGCTTCTGGCCGAGCGCAGCTTCTGGCCGAGTGCAGCTTCTGGCGAGTGCAGTTTGCCGGCCGAGGAGGACGGCCGGAATTGGCCAAATTCCGGAGAAAATCCACGTTCACCAGCGATCTCGCGAGGGCTGGCCGCAAGAGGTACTCCGAGTGAGCGGTTTGGGGCTGAAGCGGACCATGGTATCAATAGTTGCTAGAGTGTTCTCATTCAAACAAGAAAGCGCCTGCGATGGCCTCGATGAAGGTGGATGAGGTTTCCGTCGGCACGACCAAGCAGAGCCGACGAGAAGCGCTCAAGAGGTTCGGCCGTTACGCCGCTGCCGCGCCAGCCGCGATGGTTTTGCTCGAGCCGCGCGCGAGAGTCACCCCGGAAGGGGCCCGGGCCGCGGGGTGGGCTCCGGCGGCGGAGGGGACTCGGGCCGCGGATGGGGCTTCGGCCGCGGATGGAACCAAGCCCGCGGAAGGGGCAAAGGAGGCGGTAGCCACTACTGATCGCTCGGAAACGTCATGATCGGTTCGCAGGGCCCGGTTCCGCCGGATGCGGGGCCGGGCTCGCTCGCGCTTGGCCTCGGCCTCGATGCCGCGGCTCTGCCGCTTGCGGATCAGCTGGTGGTGGTCGCTCCGGACGGTACGGTCGCCGTGCTCAACCCGAGTGGTCGCCGCCTTTGGGAAGCCCTCCAGGCCGGCTGCACCGTGGACGACCTGGTCGAGGCGAGCGTCCGCGAAGGCGACGTCCCGGAAGTTGTAGCGCGCGCCAACATCGCGAGCGCCTTGGCGTCGTGGCGGGCGTTGGGCGTCCTCGGGTCGCCGGTTCGTGGAGTGGACCCCGCGCCGGTCGCGACGCTGGTCGCGGTCCGGCCAGCGGGGCGCACGCCGGCGCTCGATGCGGTCTACCGGCCCGGGGATCACCCGGTACGGGTGCGTTGCGACGACCCGGTGCTCGCCGGGGTGATCGAGGCCGCCTGCCGGTCGTGTCGCGTCGAGGACCCGGTCGGCGGGCTCGCCACCGTGGACGTGATCGAGGCGGATGGCTGGTTCGCCGTCCGCGCCGACGACGCGGTGCACGCCCGCGCCGACGAGCTGAGCGACAATCGCGCCCTGGCGCGTCACCGCTGTCTCACGGCGCTGCTCGAGGTCTCGCGCCGGCCGCGGCAGTGGCTTGGCATCCTCCATGCCTCGGCGGTGGCGGTGGACGGGCACTGCGCGATCTTCTGCGGGGCGCGAGGGTCCGGCAAGAGCACGCTCGCGGCCGCCCTGGTCGCCGCCGGCGCCGATTTCGTCACCGATGACTACGCGCCGCTCGAGCGCGCCAGCTGGCTGGTCTGGCCGGTGCCTTATTCGCCCGGCATCAAGCGCGGCTCCTGGCGGCCGCTGCGCCGCCACTACGCCGACCTGCCGGGCCAGCCGGTGCATCGGCTGGCCGGCCTGCAGATCCGCTATCTGGACCTCGACGCCGCGCGCCGGGCGCCGCTCGATCGTGGTCTGCCGGTCGCAGCGCTGGTGCTTCCCCGCTTCCGGCCGGCGCCGGGCTGAAGCCACAGCCGATCACGGCCGCCGAGGCCCTGACCGGGCTCTGCCACGCCAGGTCGCTGCTC
>CAVSRN010000012.1:0-15521 GCA_963730195.1 uncultured Alphaproteobacteria bacterium | reverse complement strand
ATTTGACCTGTTGGCCAAAATCCTGGCGGCGGTGCTTGTATTGCAGGGCGATCAAGGTCGCCTTGAAGGGGCGCATCAGGCCCAGCACCAGAACCACCGCCAGCGGCAGCCAGAGGACCAGGTGGAGCCAGATCGGCGGCTGGTACTTGACCTCGGTGACGAGGGCCAGGCCGACCACGATCCCGCCGGCGATCATGATGATGAAGGCGACCGGCCCGTCGCCGCTGTCATGGGCCGAGACGTCGGCGCCGCACACCGGGCACGGGTGGCGGACCCTGAGAAAGCCCGCGAACAACGGGCCTCGGCCACAGGCGGGGCAGCGGCAGCGCAGCCCGGCCGAGAGCACCGATGGCGGCGGGGTGCTCATGGGCGGGCGACGCTCACCGGGGTCGGAGCCGCTCAATGGCCGGCAGCCGCCATGTAGCTGCCCCACCAGTAGACCCAGCTGAACAGGAACAGCCAGACCACGTCGACGAAGTGCCAGTACCAGGCGGCCGCCTCGAGCCCGACGTGCTTGTCCGGCCGGAAGTGGTCGTACCAGGCGCGCATCGTGCAGACGAGCAGGAAGGTCGTGCCGATCATCACGTGGAAGCCGTGAAACCCGGTCGCCATGTAGAAGGTCGAGCCGAAGATCTGGCTGTGGATCGAGAAGCCTTCCGGGCCGTAGATCGTGTGCACGTACTCGTAGGCCTGAAAGCTCGTGAACAGGACGCCGAGCAGCACGGTCAGCGCCAGCGCCTTGGTCGCGGTCTTATTGTCGCCTTCGCGCACGCAATGATGCGCCCAGGTCACGGTGCAGCCCGAGAGCAGAAGGATCATGGTGTTGAGGAACGGGATGTCCCAGGCCTCGACCGGCTCCGTACCCTTGGGCAGCCAGGTGTAGCCCTCGACCGTCATCGGATGGTTCAGGACCCCCCAGAAATAGGCCCAGAAGAAGGCGAAGAAGAACAGCACCTCCGAGGCGATGAACAGGGCCATGCCGATCCTGAGGCCCCGGGAGACCGGGTCGGTATGATCGCCCGTGCGGGCCTCGCGGATCACGTCCCGCCACCAGTGCACCAGGGTGTAGGCGAGGCCCAGCACGGCCACCAGCATGACCCAGGGGCCGCCGGCGATCTCGTGCATGTACATCAGGCCGCCGCTGACCAGGATCAGCGCCGAGATCGAGCCCGTGATCGGCCACGGGCTCGGCTCGACCATGTGATAGGGGTGGTGGACCTCGTGGTGCCCGTGGTGGGCGGCGTCAGCCTGCGTGGCCATCGCGAGTTCTCCTGCCTGCCCTGGCGCTCTGGGGGTGCTCGGTTGCGGACGACCTGGTCACGACGCGGGTGGCTCCCGATGGCCGTCCTCGACCATGAAGAAGGTGTAGGACAGCGTGATCGTCCTGACCTCGCGCGCGTTCGGGTCGTCGAGGATCGCCGGGTCGACGAAGAACGATACCGGCATGTCGACCTCCTCGCCCGGTTGCAAGACCTGCTCGTTGAAGCAGAAGCAGGCGATCTTGTCGAAGTAGGCGCCGACCTTGTCGGGCGTGACGTTGTAGGCGGCCTGGCCGGTGATCGTGTGATCGGAGCGGTTCTTGGCGCGAAAATAGGCGAGGTGCTGCTCGCCGAGCCGGACCTCGACCTCGCGCTGCTCGGGCTCGAACAGCCACGGCAGCTTGGGATCGACGTCGGCGTTGAAGCGGACCTTGATGGTCCGCTCGCTCGGCGCCGCGGGCGCCGCCTCGGCGACCCGGGTGGTGCCACCATAGCCGGTGGCGGCGCAGAACAGCCGGTAGAGCGGCACCGAGGCCGCGGTCAGGCCGAGCATGCCGGCGATCGCGGCGCAGGCGAGCAGCGCGGTCACGGTGTTCGCGCGTCGGGTCTGGGTGCGCGGGGTCTGGGCGCCCGGGGTCTGGGCGCGCCGGGGTCCGCTCATGACACGTTGCCGGTCAGCTTGACGATCGTGATCAGATAGAACAGCAGCGCCAGAGCCCCGAGGATCAGGGCGATGGCGAGGTTCTTGTGGCGCTGGCGTCGATCCATGCGGGCCGCGATCACCACCCACCTCCGGCAGCGCCCGCCAGGGCCGCGAAGCCGAGCGCCTTGTCCGCCACCAGGGCGAAGAACAGGGCGAACAGATAGGCGATCGAGTAGCGGAAGGTCCGGGTGGCGGTGCGCTGGGTGCGATCGCGCCAGAGCCGGATGGCGTAGCCGAGGAAGACGCCGCCGAGCGCCAGCGCCGCGAGGCCATAGAGGGGGCCGGCGACACCGAGCGCCCAGGGCAGGAGGCTGACCGGCAGGAGCGCCAGCACGTAGCCCAGGATGTGGAGGCGGGTCTTCTCGAGACCGGCGACCACCGGCAGCATCGGCACGCCGACCCGCGCGTAGTCCCGGCACCGGTACAGCGCCAGCGCCCAGAAGTGCGGCGGCGTCCAGACGAAGATGATCAGGAACAGGAGGATCGAGGCGAGGCTGACGTCGCCGGTCACCGCCGCCCAGCCGACCATCGGCGGGAAGGCGCCGGCGGCGCCGCCGATCACGATGTTCTGCGGCGTCCGCCGCTTCAGCCAGAGGGTGTAGACGAACACGTAGAACGCGATCGTCAGGACCAGGAGCGACGCCGCCACCCAGTTGACCGCGAGCCCCATCACCATGGTCGAGATGATCGCGAGGGTCACGCCGAAGGCGAGCGCGTCGTCCCGGCTGATCCGCCCGGTCGCGGTCGGCCGCAGGCGGGTGCGCGCCATGACCCGGTCGATGTCGACGTCGTAGCCGTTGTTGATCGCGGCCGCGGCCCCGGACGCGACCGCGATGCACAGAATCGCGACGAACGCCAGCACCGGGTGCAGGCTGCCGGGCGCCAGATACAGTCCGGCCGCCGCCGAGAACACCACCAGCGACATCACGTTGGGCTTCAGCAGCAGCCAATAGTCGCGGACCTCGGACGCGTCCGCGACCGCGGCCTCGAGCCCGACCAGTTGCTCCGGCATCGCCACCCTACTTGACCTGCGGCAGCTCGTTGAAGGTGTGGAACGGCGGCGGCGACGGCAGCGTCCACTCGAGCGTGGTCGCGCCCTCGCCCCATGGGTTGTCGGGGCACTTCTCGCCGGCGGTGAAGGTCTTGTAGATCAGGTAGAAGAAGACCAACGTGCCGATCAGGGAGATGTAGGCCCCGATCGATGCCACCATGTTCCAGCCGGCGAACGCGTCCGGATAGTCCGGAATCCGCCGCGGCATCCCGGCGACGCCGAGGAAGTGCATCGGGAAGAAGGTCAGGTTGACGCCGACGAACGTCAGCCAGAAGTGCAGCTGGCCCAGCTTCTCCGGATATTGCCGCCCGGTCATCTTGCCGATCCAGTAATAGAAGCCGGCGAAGATCGTGAACATCGCGCCGAGGCTCAGCACGTAGTGGAAGTGGGCGACGACGTAGTAGGTGTCCTGGAGGGCGACGTCGACGCCGGCATTGGCCAGCACCACGCCGGTCACGCCGCCGACCGTGAACAGGAAGATGAAGCCGATCGCCCACAGCATCGGCGTCTTGAACTCGATCGAGCCACCCCACATGGTGGCGATCCAGCTGAAGATCTTGATGCCGGTGGGCACCGCGATGACCATGGTCGCGGCCACGAAATAGGCCTTGATGTCGACGTTCAGGCCGACCGTGAACATGTGGTGCGCCCAGACGATGAAGCCGATGAAGCCGATCGCGACCATGGCGTAGGCCATGCCGAGATAACCGAAGATCGGCTTCTTCGAGAAGGTCGAGACGACCTGGCTGATGATGCCGAAGCCGGGCAGGATCAGGATGTAGACCTCGGGGTGGCCGAAGAACCAGAACAGATGCTGGAACAGGACCGGGTCGCCGCCGCCCTCGGGATCGAAGAAGTGGGTGCCGAAGTTGCGGTCGGTCAGCAGCATGGTGATCGCGCCGGCCAGCACCGGGATCGCCAGCAGCAGCAGGAAGGCGGTGACCAGCAACGCCCAGACGAACAGCGGCATCTTGTGCATGGTCATGCCGGGGGCGCGCATGTTGAAGATCGTGGTGATGAAGTTGATCGCGCCGAGCAGCGAGCTGGCGCCTGCCAGGTGCAGGCTGAAGATCACCATGTCGACCGCCATGCCGGGATGGCCGATCGAGGAGGAGAGCGGCGGATAGATCGTCCAGCCGGTGCCGGCGCCGCCGACCAGGCTCGAGCCGAGGAGCAGGAGGAACGCCGGCACCAGGAGCCAGTAGCTGATGTTGTTCATGCGCGGGAACGCCATGTCTGGCGCGCCGATCATCAGCGGGATCATCCAGTTGCCGAAGCCGCCGATCATCGCCGGCATGATGAAGAAGAAGACCATGATCAGGCCGTGAGCGGTCACCAGCACGTTGAAGACGTGATGGTTGTCGCCGAGGATGCCCGGCCCGGGCGACATCAGCTCCATCCGGAACACGACCGAGATCAGCATGCCGAGCGTGCCGGCGATGAACGCCGTCACCAGGTACAGCGTGCCGATGTCCTTGTGATTGGTCGAGAAGACCCACCGGACCAGGAAACTGGTCGGAGCGCCGCGCTCGTCGACGGCGGTAGCACCATAAGCCATGATCGGCTCCTTGCTCCTGTCTGCTCTGGCCTCAGCGCTTGGCCAGGTCGATCGCCCCGCTCTGGGCGAACTGTTCCTTGGCCTGCTTGACCCAGGTCTCGAACTCGTCCTTGGGCACCGCCTTGACCATGATCGGCATGAAGCCGTGATAGTCGCCGCAGAGCTCCGAGCACTGACCGTAATAGGTGCCGGGCGCCTCGATCCGGAACCAGGACTCGTTGAGCCGCCCCGGCACCGCGTCGATCTTGACGCCGAACGCCGGCACCGCCCAGGAATGGATCACGTCGGTCGCGGTGGTCTGCAGGCGAATGTTGGTGTCGACCGGCACCACCACCGCGTTGTCGGTGGTCAACAGGCGCGGCTGTCCCGGCTTCAGATCCGCGTCGTCGACCAGATAGGCGTCGAAGGTGAAATCGCCGTTGTCCGGGTATTCGTAGCTCCAGTACCACTGATGGCCGATCGCCTTGACCGTGAGCTTGGCGTCCGGCACCACGTCCTCGAAGTACAATAGCTTGAACGACGGAATCGCGATCACCACCAGGATCAGGACCGGCACCGTGGTCCAGGCGATCTCGAGCAGCGTGTTGTGGGTCCGTCGCGACGGCGTCGGATGGCGCGACGCGGCGAAGCGGTAGCAGACGTAGATCAGGAGCACCAGCACGAAGCCGGTGATCAGCACGATGATCCAGGACAGGAACGTGTTGAACGATTCCATCCGCTCCATCACCGGCGTGGCCGCCGGCTGGAAGCCCATCTCCCATGGCTGCGGCCCGGCGGCCTGGGCCGGGCCGGCGGCGATGCCGAGCAGCGCCAACAGGCTGAACAGGATCACTGGCATGCGGACCTCTCGCTCGGACGGGACGAAGCCGGGCTTGGCGCTGGGCGCGAGCAGCGCGACCTTAGGACAACGCGCGGCAAATTTCACGTCATGATTCGGCCTCACATTCCAACCGTTCCAAGGGACAGATTGTCGCAACGCCGGCGCTTGCGCCGCGCGACCGTCCGCGACCCGCGGGCGCGACGGTCACGGGCCCCGGCGCCTCTTTGGCTATCGCCGCGCGAAAAATGCCGCGACCGCGGCTCATCCCCGCTCCCGAGGGCCTATATCAGGTACGGTCGGTCGCCGCATCAGCTAAGCGGTGCCGCCAACTGTCGCGCCCCCAGACCCGCCGTCCAGCGGCAAGGGCCAGTGCCAAGGGCCAACGCCAAGGGAAAATCGTCCGATGACCAGCCCGCGAATTCTCGACCCGAGCCCCTTCGCCAGCGCCGAGCTCGACCTCGAGCGCCTGCCCGAGCTGGTCGGGCGCGGGCTGGCCGGGGTCGACGATGGCGAGCTGTTCCTCGAATATCGCGAGACCGAGAGCTTCGCCTTCGACGACGGACGGCTCAAGAGCGCGGCCTTCGACACCAGTCGGGGGCTCGGCCTGCGGGCGGTCGCCGGCGAGGCGATCGGGCTCGCGCACAGCCCCGAGCTCAGCACCGCCGCGCTCGAGCGCGCGATCGACGCGATCGGCGCGGTCAAGGCCGGCTACCGGGGTCGCCTGGCCCTGCCGCCGCCCGGCACCAATCGCAAGCGCTACGGCGAGGCCAACCCGATCCAGGGGCAGCTCCAGGCCGCCAAGGTCGGCCTCCTGGAGCAGATCGACGCCTACGCCCGGGCCAAGGACCCGCGGGTCCGGCAGGTCAGCGCCAGCCTCGGCGGCTCCTGGCAGCAGGTCCTGATCCTGCGCGCCGACGGCTCGCAGAGCGCCGACATCCGGCCCCTGGTCCGGCTCAACGTCCAGGTCGTGGTCGGCGACGGCCAGCGCATGGAGACCGGCAGCTTCGGCGCCGGCGGGCGGATCGGCTACGATCAGCTGCTGACTCCCGGGAAGTGGCGCTCGATGGTCGACGAGGCGCTCCGCCAGGCCCTGGTCAACCTCGAAGCGGTCGCGGCGCCGGCCGGCGAGATGACCGTGGTGCTCGGCCCCGGCTGGCCGGGGGTCCTGCTGCACGAGGCGATCGGCCATGGCCTCGAGGGCGACTTCAACCGCAAACAGACCTCGGCCTTCGCCGGCCTGCTCGGCGAGCGGGTCGCGGCCAAGGGGGTCACCGTGGTCGACGACGGCACCCTGGATGAGCGGCGCGGCTCGCTGACCGTCGACGACGAGGGCACGCCCAGCGCCTGCAACGTCCTGATCGAGGACGGCGTCCTGGTCGGCTACATGCAGGACCGGCAGAACGCCCGTCTGATGGGCATGCAGCCGACCGGCAACGGCCGCCGCCAGAGCTACGCCCATCAGACCATGCCGCGGATGACCAACACCTACATGCGCGCGGGCGACCGCGACCCGCAGGAGATCCTGCGCGGCGTCAGGCGCGGCCTCTATGCCAAGAACTTCGGCGGCGGCCAGGTCGACATCACCTCGGGCAAGTTCGTGTTCACCGCCGCCGAGGCCTGGCTGATCGAGGACGGCCGGCTGACCGCGCCGGTCAAGGGCGCGACCCTGATCGGCAACGGCCCCGACTGCCTGACCAAGGTCGGCGCGGTCGGCAACGACCTCGAGCTCGATCACGGCATCGGCACCTGCGGCAAGGAGGGCCAGTGGGTCCCGGTCGGGGTCGGTCAGCCGACGCTGCTGATCGAGGGCCTGACGGTCGGCGGCACCGCGACCTGACCCGGCCGCCGGGCGCGATCTGGCGACGCTGATCACCTCGATCCTTCAGGAGAGCGGGCTCGAGCCGGAACTCCTCGAGCTCGAGATCACCGAGAGCGTCCTCTTGCGCAACGCCGAGGAGGCGCTCGCGGTGCTCAGCCGCCTGCGCGAGCTCGGCATCCTGATCGCGCTCGACGACTTCGGCACCGGCTACTCGTCGCTGAGCTATCTGCAGCGCTTCCCGATCGACAAGATCAAGATCGACCGCAGCTTCGTCAGCGACCTCGGGCACAGCGCCAGTGCCGCGGACATCGTGCGCACCATCATCTCGCTCGCCAAGACTTTGAACCTCACGGTGGTCGCCGAGGGCGTCGAGACCGCGGCGCAGCTCGACGACCTCGAGCGCATGGGCTGCGACGAGGTCCAGGGCTTCTATCTCGAGGTCCCGCAGCTGCCGGCGTCGATTACCGCGATCCTGAGCACGCGCCAACCGCCGCCCCGGGCGACGGCCGCGCGCGCCTGAGCCGCGGGGTCGCCGGCCACGGGCCGGTCACGCCAGGGCGGCGTCGACCGCCTGCCAGCAGGCGAGCGCCGCCAGGGCTGCGGTCTCGGCACGCAGCACCCGGGGGCCGAGGCTGACCGCCACCACCTGCTCGAGGCGGCGCAGCTCAACCAGCTCCTCATCGGTGAAACCGCCCTCGGGCCCGATCAGCAGATCGCCCGTGCCCCGCGTCTGCAAGGTCTCGAGCAGGGGCGCGCCGTTGCCGGTCTCGTCGCCGAACAAGAGCAGGCGATCGGCCGGCCAGCTCTCGAGCCGCTGGTCGAGCGAGGTCGGCTGATCGATCTCGGGCACGGTCAGCCGCCCGGATTGCTCGGCCGCCTCGATCGCGATGCTCAGGACCCGCGCCCGGTTGATCCGATCGACCACCGAGCGCCGGGTGAACACCGGCTCGAGCCGGGCGACCCCGAGCTCGGTCGCCTTCTCGATCAAGAACTCCTGGCGGATGCGCTTGAGCGGGGCGAACAGGAGCGTCGGGCCAGGCTCGGGCTGCTGCGGCCGCAGCTGCTCGGTGATCGCCAGGCGACAGCGCCGCCGCTCGATCGGCTCGATCGCGGCCAGCCATTCGCCATCGCGGCCATTGAAAAGGACCGCCGAGTTGCCGGCCTGGCGGCGCATCACGGTCAGGAGGTAGTGGGCCTGGGCCGCGCTCGGCTCGAGCAGCCCGCCCTGGGTCAGGGGGACGTCGACGAACAGGCGAAGGTCGGCGGATCGGGGCGCGTGCAACGAGTTTACATCCATGGGGGGCTCGCTTGTCCTGAGGTGGGCCGAACGCTAGAAGGATGGCCATGGCGAAGCAAGGATTAGACGCTCCGCCGATCGTGATGGACCGCGAGCGCGGCTGGGTCGAGCGCCTGCCCGAGCGCCTGCGGCCCTATGCCGTCCTGGCGCGCTGGGATCGCCCGATCGGCAGCTGGCTCCTGCTCCTGCCCGGCTGGTGGGCGCTGGCGCTCGCGCCGGGCGGGCCGGATGTCGGGCTGGTCGTCCTGTTCGCGATCGGTGCGGTCGCCATGCGCGGCGCCGGTTGCGTGATCAACGACCTGATCGATCGCGACCTCGACGCCCGGGTCGAGCGCACCCGCCATCGGCCGCTCGCGAGCGGCCAGCTGAGCGTCCCCAGGCGCTCGGCTTTCTCGCGCTCCAGCTGCTGGTCGGCCTGCTGGTCCTGATCCCCTTCAACCACTTCGCGATCGCGGTGGCCCTCGCCTCGGTGCCGCTGATCGTGATCTATCCCTTGATGAAGCGGATCACCTGGTGGCCGCAGGCCTTCCTGGGCATCACCTTCAACTGGGGCGCGCTGACCGGCTGGGCGGCGGCGACCGGCGGTCTCGCGACGCCGGCGCTGCTGCTGTATGCCGCGGGCTTCTTCTGGACGCTGGGCTACGACACCATCTACGCCCACCAGGACAAGACCGACGACGCGCTGATCGGCGTGCGCTCGAGCGCACGGCGGCTCGGCGCCGCCACCCCCCGCTGGCTCTGGGGGTTCTACGGGCTGACGCTGGCGCTGCTGGCCGCCGCCGGCTGGGCGGCCGGCCTCGGCCCCGGCTTCTATCTGTTGCTCGCCGCGGTCGCCGGCCATTTCGCCTGGCAGGTCCGGAGCCTCGAGCTCGACGATCCCGCCTCCTGCCTGCGCCGCTTCCGGAGCAATCGCGAGCTCGGCCTCCTGGTCTGCCTGGCGCTGCTGGCCGGCAAGGTCGGGCCTTGATGGCGGCCCGGTCAGCCTGGACCAGCCTTCGGGACCTGACCAGCCTGCCCTCGCCGGCCCGCCTCCAGCACGGGCTCAAGGAGCTCGCCGACCTCGCCCGCGACCGCACGCTGCGGCTCGCGGTCACCGGCCTGCGCGGCGGCGGCAAGACGGTGTTCATCACCATGGCGGTGCACCATCTGTTGCGCGCCGAGGAGCTGCCGTTCCTGACCGCGGCCCAGGAGGGCCGGCTGCTCGGCGTCCGCCTGCTGCCGCCCGCCCCGGGCGATCTGCCGGCGTTCCCGTTCGAGAGCGCCCGCGCCGCGCTCGCGGGCGCCGAGCCGCGCTGGCCGCCGCCGACCGAGCGCCTGAGCACGCTTCGCCTCCAGCTCCGCTTCGTGGTCAAGGGCGCGCTCCGGCGCCGCCTCGGCGAGCGCCGCCTGCTGACCGTCCAGATCATCGACTATCCGGGCGAGTGGCTGCTCGATCTGCCGCTGCTCGACCAGAGCTACGAGGCCTGGTCGGCCGCGGTCCTGCGGGCGGCCGAGGCGGCCCCGCGCGCGGTCCTTGCCAAGGACTGGCGGAGCTTCGTCGCTACGCTCGATCCGGAGGCACCGGCCGCCGCCGACCAGGCCGGCCGGGCGGCCCGGGCGGCGGCGCTGTACACCGACTATCTGCGCCGCTGCCAGGAGGCCGGGCTCGGCCTGCTGCAGCCGGGGCGCTTCACCATGCCGGGCGATCTCGCCGGCAGCGAGCTGCTGCAGTTCTGCCCGCTGCCGGAGACCGGGGCGCCGCGCGGCAGCCTCGCGCAGCTGATGCGGGCCCGCTACGAGCGCTACCGGCGCCTCGTGGTCCTGCCCTTCTATCGCGACCATTTCAGCCGCTTCGACCGCCAGATCGTGCTGGTCGACCTGCTCGGCGTCCTCAACCACGGCCGGGCCTGCTTTGCCGACTGCGAGGCGGCGCTGGCGCTGGTGCTCAACAACTTTCGCTACGGCCCGAGCGGCCGGCTCACGCGTCTTTTGCGGCCGCGCATCGAGACCCTGCTGTTCGCGGCCAGCAAAGCCGACCACGTCGCCCACAACCAGCACCCCAATCTCCGCCTGCTGCTCGAGCGCATGGTCGAGGCGGCCGCCGGCCCGGCCCGCTTCGAGGGGATCAAGCCGGCCTTCGTGACGCTTGCCGCGCTCCGCTCGACCGACGTCGCGCGCACCGAGCATCAGGGCCAGGTGCTGTCCTGCGTCCAGGGCGTGCTCAAGGGCGAGCAGCGCGCCACGGTCCTGTTCCCGGGCGAGATCCCGCCCGACCTGCCGGCCGAGGAGGACTGGCGCGCGGGCCGGTTCCGGTTTCGCGACTTCGCGCCCCGGCGTCTGATCCTGCACGGTGCCGGCAAGCCCCAGCACATCCGCCTCGACCAGGTGCTCGAGCTGCTGCTCGGCGACCGCCTGCGATGACCGGGCAGGAGCCGATCGCGCCCTTCGAGCTCGACCCGGAAAGCCTGGCGCCGGGCCGGCTGGAGCTGGTCGAGCCGGAGCCGGCGGCGGCGCCGCTGGTGCCGGTGGTGCCGCCGCCGGCCGCGCCGGCGCGGCCCTGGCGCCGGCTGCTGCTCTGGAGCGCCGGCCTGCTCCTGATCGGCCTGCTGGGCCTCCAGGCCCATGACCTGCTGGTCGAGCTGCTCGATCGCTCGGCCTGGCTCGGCGCCGGCTTCGCCCTCCTGCTCGGCGGCGTGACCGCGGGCGCGCTGGGGGTCGCCGGGCGCGAGGCGATCAGCCTCGCCCGCCTGGCCCGGGCCGAGCATCTGCGGAGGGACGGCGAGCGCCTGCTGACCTCGGAGGTCCACGGCCAGGCGGACGCCCTGCTCGAGCGCATCGGACGCCTGTACCGCGAGCGCGCCGACACCAAGGACGCGGTCGCGCGCTTCCACACCCAGGCGAGCGACGCCCTGAACGACGGCGAGCGGCTGCGCCTGTTCGCGACCATGGTGCTCGGGCCGCTCGACCAGCGCGCCTACCAGCTGGTCCGGCGCGGCGCCCGCGACATCGGCGCGCTGACCGCGCTGAGCCCGCTCGGCCTGCTCGACAGCGCGCTCGTGCTGACCCGCACCCTCGCCATGCTGCGCGCGATCGCCCGCCTCTACGGGGTCCGCCCGGGGGCGGCGACCTCGGTGCGCCTGCTGCGTCAGACGCTCCTCAACGTGCTCGCCGCCGACATCGGCGAGCTGCTCAGCGACGCCGCCGTCGAAGCCACCGGCGCCACGTTGCTCGGCATGCTGTCCGCCAAGGCCGGCCAGGGGGTGATGAACGGCCTGCTCGCGGCCCGGCTCGGCCTCGCCGTGATGCAGCTCTGCCGGCCGCTGCCGTTCACCCAGGGCCAGCTGCCGAGCCTCCGGCAACTGCGCGCCGAGCTGTTCAAATAGGCGCTCCGGGCCGATCGCGTCCGACATGGCGGACCGACATGGCAGACCGGTATCGCGGGCACGGAATAAACCCTGGGACGCCCTGTTTGCCTCATTGACTGTCCGAGGGCTGAGCCAAGCGCGATCGCGGTACCACCCGTGAGAGTTCTGGATGCTCAGCAAGCTGACCGGTGCCAGCGCCACGGTGGTGAGGTCGCCGGCTCAGGACTTCGAACGGTTCGGCGTGACCGAGGTTTAGGCGATCGATCAGGCGCTCGTCGAATTGCCACCCTCGTGACGTCGTAACGCTGGTTCAGGTGCAGACACCCGAAGCTCGGGTGTCGGGGCAGGCCGGAGCGGAGAGGACCCGCGGATGGTTTGGACCCCATACAGCCAGTCTGGGCAACACCTGAACCGATCGGCCGGCGCATCGCCCCATGGTATGGATGCGCCGGCCATTTTTTTTCGACTGATGGTGGAAGCACCGCCACGACCAACCCGCCAGCGCCAGCGCGCCGCCGTCGGGCATGGCGTGGGGAACAGGAGGTTATCTGATGCGTGCCACTAGAAAACATCTCACGGCCGGTGCCGCTGGCGTGAGCGCGGCGCTCCTGCTGCTGCTCGCGGCCTGTGGCCAGCCGTCGGATCAGTCGTCGTCGGATCAGGGCGCGGTCGCGCCGGCCGCCGGCAACAGCGAGCCGGCGCCCGCCGCGCCGGCGACCGAGGGCGATACGACGACCAAGCAATAGGCGCTCGGCAAAGCCGCGCCCGGCCGCAGCCGGCGGCCGGGGGAAAGATCCGCGACGGGGTGATCGAGCCGGTCACCCCGTTCGGCTTTTGGCGCTGCGATCGGCGCCGCGGCCCGCCGGGCTGGTCAGGCGGTGAGCGCGGCGACCGCCTCGCGCAGGACCGGGACCTCCAGCTTGTCCAGCATCTCCTTGGGCACGATCTGCCAGAAATGGCCGACCTCGCGGTCGAACTCGGCCAGAATCCGCTCGGCGAAGCGGCTCTGGGTGTTCTTGACGTGCAGGGTCAGGAGCGCCTTCAGCTGGTCCTCGTAGTGGTCGACCTCGATCCGCTGATAGATCACCATGTCCCGGTTGATGCGCTCGGCGCCCCGCTCCTCGGGATCGTAGACGTAGGCCATGCCGCCGCTCATGCCGGCGGCGAAATTGTCGCCGATCGCGCCCAGGATCACGGCCACGCCGCCGGTCATGTACTCGCAGCCGTTGTCGCCGCAGCCTTCGACCACGGTGACCGCGCCCGAGTTGCGGACCGCGAAGCGCTCGCCCGCGCGCCCGGCCGCGAACAGCTTGCCGGCGGTGGCACCATAGAGGCAGGTGTTGCCGATGATCACGTTCTCGCTCGCGACCATCGGGCTCGAGACCAGCGGCCGGATCACGATCGTGCCGCCCGAGAGCCCCTTGCCGACGTAGTCGTTGGCGTCGCCGAACACCTCGAGCCTGAGGCCCTGGACGGCGAAGGCGCCGAGCGACTGGCCGGCCGAGCCGCGCAGCCGGACCGTGATCTGGCCGGGCGGCAGCTGGTCCATGCCGTAGCGCCGCGTGATGTGGGCCGAGAGCCGGGTGCCGACCGCGCGGTGGACGTTGCGGACATTGTAGGCGAGCTGCATCTTCTCGCCTTCGAGCAGCGCCGCCTTGGCATCGTCGATCATGCGCGCATCGAGGGAATCCGGCACCTCGTTCCGGCCCTGGATCGCGAAATGCCGGGGGTGGCCGCCGGTGTCGATCTGCGCCAGCAGCGCGTTGAGGTCGAGGTCGTCCAGATCGTCGCTGCCGCGCGAGGTCTGGTGCAGCAGATCGCTCCGGCCGACCGCCTCCTCGAGCGAGCGCAGGCCGAGCGAGGCCAGGATCTCGCGCACCTCCTCGGCGATGAAGCTGAACAGGTTGACGACCTTGTCGGGCGTCCCCTCGAACTTCTCGCGCAGGTCCGGGCGCTGGGTGCAGACCCCGACCGGGCAGGTGTTGGAGTGGCACTGGCGGACCAGGATGCAGCCCATCGCGACCAGCGCCGCGGTGCCGACGCCGAACTCCTCGGCCCCCAGCATCGCCGCGATCACCACGTCCCGGCCGGTCTTGATGCCGCCGTCGGTGCGCAGCACGACCCGATGCCGCAGCCGGTTCAGGGTCAGCACCTGGTTGACCTCGGACAGCCCCATCTCCCAGGGGGTGCCGGCGTATTTGATCGAGGTCTGCGGGCTCGCGCCGGTGCCGCCCGAGTGCCCGGACACCAGGATCACGTCGGCCTTGGCCTTGGCGACGCCGGCCGCGATCGTGCCGATCCCGGCTTCCGAGACCAGCTTGACGCAGACCTTGGCGTCCGGGTTGATCTGCTTGAGGTCGTAGATCAGCTGGGCGAGGTCCTCGATCGAATAGATGTCGTGGTGCGGCGGCGGCGAGATCAGGGTCACGCCCGGGGTCGCGTGCCTGAGCTTGGCGATCTCGACCGTCACCTTGAAGCCCGGCAGCTGACCGCCCTCGCCGGGCTTGGCGCCTTGGGCGATCTTGATCTCGAGCTCGCGACAGGCGTTCAGATATTCGGCGGTGACCCCGAAACGGCCGGATGCGACCTGCTTGATCGGTGAGTTGGCGTTGTCGCCGTTGGTGCGCGGCAGATAGCGCTCCTTGGCCTCGCCGCCCTCGCCGCTGTCCGACTTGGCGCCGATCCGGTTCATGGCGATCGTGAGGGTCTCGTGGGCCTCGGGCGACAGCGCGCCGAGCGACATGCCAGGCGTGACGAAGCGCTTCCTGATCTCGGTGATCGATTCGACCTCGTCCATCGGGATCGGCGCCTGCTGACGATCGAAGTCGAGCAGATGGCGGAGCGCGATTGGCTCCTGCTTGTAGATGATCTCGGCGTATTTCTTGTAGGCGGCGTAGGAGTTGGTCGCGACCGCATATTGCAGCTGATGGATCGCCGGCCCCTCGAGGGCATGCCGCTCGCCACCCCGCCGGTAGCGGTAGAGACCGCCGATCACCAGCGGCGGATCGACCTCGTCGTAGGTCCGCCGGTGCAGCGCCAGGACCTTGTTCTGGATGCCGGCGAGCCCGATCCCCGAGATGCGCGTGATCAGACCGGGAAAATACTCGGCGCACAGCGAGCGCGACAGGCCGACCGCCTCGAAGTTGTAGCCGCCCCGGTAACTGCTGAGGATCGAGATGCCCATCTTCGACATCACCTTCAGCAACCCCTGGTCGACCGCCTCCTTGTAGCGCGCCAGGCACTCTTGCAGGGTCAGGCCCGGGAACAGCCCGCGGGCGTGGCGGTCGGCGATCGTCGCCTCGGCGAGCCAGGGGTTGACCGAGGTCGCGCCGACCCCGATCAGGACCGCGAAATAGTGCACGTCCAGGCACTCGCCCGTGCGCACCGTGATCGAGCTGAAGCTGCGCAGGCCCTCGCGCACCAGATGGCTGTGGACGGCGCCGGCGGCGAGGATCGCCGGGATCGGCGCGCGCGTCTCCGAGACCGCCTGCGTCGCTGAGCACGATCTGCTCGTAACCCTCGCGCACCGCGTCCTCGGCCTCGGCGCGGATCCGCGCCAGCGCCTCGCGCAACGCGCCCGGCCCGGCCGCCCCGGCCGCGACCTCGAAGCTGCAGTCGATGGTCCTGAGCTTGCGGCCGAAATGGTCGACCAGCGCCTGGAACTCCGGCG
>CAVSRN010000011.1:0-21453 GCA_963730195.1 uncultured Alphaproteobacteria bacterium | reverse complement strand
AGAAAAGGTGTCAGGAACCTTTTTTCGAGTTCGAGCCGAAAAGGAGAAAAGGTGTCAGGAACCTTTCTTACAAGCGCGGCAGAAAGGGAGGTGGCCGCTTGTGGCGAGGGATCTACGTCGCCTGGGTCACAGGCGTCTTGGGGGAAAATCCTGGATTCGAGCCTTGCAGCCAATGGGCCGCCCGGCACCGGGCCGGAGGGCACCAGGGCTCACGGCCACCAGTCGGTGGTGATCTGGTCGAGGCTGTAGGGGCAGGTGAGGGGCAGGGCGTCGGCGGCGGCCTGCTCGCCATGGTCGCTGAGCGCGCCCAGGGTGTTGCGTCGGGCGATCGCATAGACGCGCGTCAGCTCGTCCCCCAGGGCTTGGCGCAGCCGCGGCGTGAGCCCGAGCTCGAGCCGGGCGCGGTGCTCGCGCACCGTCGCGCGCCAACCGTTCCTCGGGTCCTGGGCCGGGCTGTGCGCGAGCTTCAGGAGATGCTCGATCACGACCCGCGCGTTGCTGAGCACCGCCTCGCGCTGCACGTCGCCAGCCTCCAGGGTGGCCTCGATCAGATGGTCCAGATCGAGCGCGTTGAAGCGCCGGGACCGCAGGAGCGCCGCCTGCTGCCGGGTCCAGGCGTAGAAGTCCTGCTCGTAGAGTTGCTGAGGCGCGGGTTCGACCTTGGTCGCCATCACTAAGCTCCGGCTTTGACAGCTTGGGACAAGCTATCAGAACCCGCGCCAAGCGTGGAGGATGCGGCCGCGCCCGTCCCCCGGCGCAACTCTGCTCTGGCGCCGAGCCGCGCCCTTTGCGTCAACGCGCTCTGGCGGCGCCCGGGCGTCCTACGAGCGCGCGTTGGCGATCTGGGAGCACGTGCTCGGGGAGCATCATCCGAACACGCGCACCGTGCGCGCCAACCTGGACAGGCTCGGTGGCGGTTGAAGCTTCCGGCGACCACCGGTGCAGCGCACTTCTGGGTCAGATGTGGCGCCTGGAAGCGTGCCGCAACCGGGCGCCAGCCGCCTTCCCCGAATTCTACCAACCTTGCCGCCCGAAGGCCATGGTCATTGAGCAGATATTTGGTCGCTCCGAAAGCTTATTTCACGATGACTGTGTATATGTTCTCGTAACGAGATTGATCCTCGGATCAAGCGGATCAATGGTCGCTTGATGCTCCGTTTGTCTTGCCCCAAGAGTCCTCACTTTGAATAAATCATGCGTCACCGATGCGCCACTCATGCGCCACTCAACAATCAAAAAGTCCTCACCCGCAAGCTCTTCGGTAGAACACAGGCCTACGATCTCAGACGGTCGGCCATCGCACAGCTTTCCACCGCCGAAGCGAAACTGGTTGGTAGCCATGGCTACACTACGCCAGTTATCGGATCATCGACGAACCATTGACGCCGGCAGAGACTTCAGCGGAGGCGCCAGCGTTGGGTGCGGGCGAGGACGCCGCGGGTGGCGAGCATGTGGATCAGGCGGGCGGCGACGTTGGTGTAGAAGATCATCATGCCCATCGCCGCGGCGGGGCGATGTCGCCGGCGTCGTCCATGTTGAGGACCGCGACCGAGGCGAGCGTGGTGTCGGGGCCGTAGAGAAAAACGACCGCGGAAACCGTGGTCATGGCGTTGACGAACAGATAGATCGAGATGTCGAGGATCGGCACCAGGCAGACCGGCACCGTCACCCGCCAGAAGGTCTTGTAGAAGGGCTGCTTCAATGACGCCGAGACCGCCTCGAACTCGGGGTCGAGCTGCTTGAGCGCGGTCACCGCGGTCAGGTGGGCGACCGTGTAGAAGTGGGTGATGGTCGCGATCACCAGGATCGGCATCGTGTGATAGATCACGTTCAAGGGATTGTGTCGGGCGTTGAAGAAGAAAATATAGGCGAGCCCGAGCACCAGGCCCGGGACCGCCATCGGCAACATGGCGAACAGTTGGAAGAGGGTGCGGCCGGCGCGGAAGCCTTTGGCCTTCTCGACCAGATAGGCGCCGAGGAAGACGATGATGGTGCCGAACAGGGCGGTCCAGAGGCCGAGCTGGATCGAGTTGTGGTAGGACGACCAGCCGCCGCCGTCCATCACGTCGAACCGGTAGTTCTTGAGGCCGAGCTCGAGGTTGTAGGGATAAAACTTGACCAGCGCGGCGTATTGGCAGGTGCCGAGGATGCCGAGGATGAACAGGCTGACCAGCAGAAGGTAGCCCAGCATCAGGAGGTCGAAGCGGCGGCTGGGCAGGGGTGTGAGCGGCACCGCGCGGGCGGAAAGCAGCGCCACCTGGCGCTTTTGGATCAGCCGGTCGACCAGGAAGGCGAACGCGGCCGGGATCAGGAGGACCACGCTCACGACCGCGCCCATCTCGAAATTCTGCTGGCCGATCACCTGCTTGTAGACGTCGGTTGCGAGCACGTCGTAACCGCCGCCGATCACCTTGGGCGCGCCGAAGTCGGTGAAGGCGAGGGTGAACACCACGAAAGCGGCGCTGATCAGGCCGTAGCGCACGCCCGGCAGCGTGACCGAGAGGAAGATCCGGGGCTTGCTCGCCCGCAGCGACAGGGCCGCCTCGTAGAGCCTGGCGTCGGCGACCGAGAGTGCCGTCAGCACGATGATCAGCGCGTGCGGCAGCGTGAAAAAAACCTCGGCGATCACGATCCCGATCGGGCCGTAGATCTCGTGGCCGAACATCGCCCATTTGATCAGGCCCTGGTTGCCGAACAGGTAGACCAGCGCGATCCCGGGCAATAGCGACGGCACCAGGATCGGCACCAGCGCAATGGTCTTGAACAGGCCCTTGGCCGGGACGCAGCTGCGGGTCAGCGCATAGGCGAACACGAACGCCATCGGCACGGTGATGCCGGTCGTGATCAGGGCGACGTGCAGGCTGTTGCCGATCGAATAAGACAACGCCGGGGTCGCGAAGTAACGGGCGTAGTTGGCAAGACCGATGAAGCTGCCGTCGTGGGCCCGGAAGCTCTTCGAGAGCATGGCGTAGAGCGGCAGCACCAGGGTGATCACCAGGTAGAGCCCGATCACCGCCATCAGAAGGCGCATCAGCAGAGCATCGCGCCCGAGCCGCGGCCGTATTACTGTTCCAAGCGCCGCCGGTACTATGGTCGCGGACCTAGCCATCGGGGTCACCCTCGAACACCCGCAGCCGCTCGGCGGGCAAGGTGACGGCCAGGGTCTGGCCGACCTCGATGCTCTGGCGGCGGACCAGGTTGATCGAGAAGTCGGCGCAGCAGCGCTGGTCGGCGAAGCCGCCGAGCGCGAGCTCGGCGCGCACGAACGAGCCCAGGAACTCGAGCCCCTCGACCCGGGCGGCGAAGGTGTTGGGCGCGTCGCTCGCGACGTCCTGGACCAAAAGGTCCTCCGGTCGGACGGCGAGGGTCACCGGCGTGCCCGGCGCCAAAGCATCGAGCCGCCCGGGCAGCCCGATCTCGATCTCGGCAAGATGCACCCGGTCCGGGCCCGCGACCGTGCCCGGCAGGAAGTTCATGGTGCCGATGAAGTCGGCGACGAAGCGGGTTACCGGCTCGCGGTAGATCTCGAGCGGCGTGCCGACCTGGTCGATCACGCCCTGATTCATGACCACGATCCGATCGGCCATGGTCAGCGCCTCCTCCTGGTCGTGGGTGACCATGATCGTGGTCACCCCGAGCCGGCGCTGGAGGGTCCGGACCTCCTGGCGGAGCCGGGCGCGGACCTTGGCATCGAGCGCCGAGAGCGGCTCATCGAGCAACAGGAGGCCGGGCGAGGGGGCCAGCGCCCGGGCGAGCGCCACCCGCTGCTGCTGCCCGCCCGAGAGCTGGGCCGGATATTTGTCGCCCTGGTCGGCGAGCCCGACCAGATCGAGCAATTCGGCGACCCGGGCCTCGATCGCGGCCCGCCGCGCCCGTCGGCTCTCGAGCCCATAGGCGATGTTTCTGGCGACCGTCAGGTTGGGGAACAGGGCGTACGACTGGAACACGATGCCGAAGTCGCGCTCGGCGGGCGGCAGGGCCGAGATCTCGCGGCCCGCCTGCTCGATCCGGCCGCTGGACTGGACGTCGAGCCCGGCGATCGCGCGCAAAAGCGTGGTCTTGCCGCAGCCCGACGGGCCGAGGAAGCAGACGAACTCGCGCTCGAAGATCTCGAGCGAGATGTCGGCCAGCGCGGTGAAGCCGCCGAACCGCTTGGTCAGGCCCTCGATCCGCAGATAAGGGGCACCTGCCTCGGTTGCCGCCACCACGTCTGGCACCTCCCTGCCCATCGCCGGCTACCTGCAGGGCGCGGCGGACGGCCCACCCCGATCGGCGGCGCGTCGCGCCAAGGGCGATGCCGCAACCGGCGGACGCACTACATGATTGAGCGCCACGACGCAGCCCGCGTCGTTCATGGAGGCACCAAGATGCCGCTCGGGGGGGAAAGCCTGGCCACGGTCCGGCACGGGATCGGCCAGATCTTGTTGGATGTGTACATCGCCCAGGCGATCGTCAACGTCGAGGTCGAGCGCGGCGCGACCGCGGCGCGGTTCCGCTTCGAGACCGTGTGGCCGAGCTTCGCCACGGTCGAGATCTTCCGCATGGTCCATGGCGAGCTGGCGCTCGACATGGAGAAGGAGAACCTGGTGCGGACCGAGATCGAGCTGTTCGGCGATGCCCGGTCCCTGCACGAGGTGCTGGTCGGCGGTCTCGAGCAGGAGCACCGCTTCTGGTACCGGATCTCGGTGCCGCGGCGCTCGCCGCCCGAGCCCGCCGCGACCGGCAAGCTGCGCGCCCGCGGCGAGTTCGCGACCAAGCGGCGCGACACGATCGGCAACATCGAGACCATCCACGTCCTCGACGACAGCGACACCTCGGGCGCCGGCGAGCTCCGCTTCAGCGCCGCGGTCTACGACGCCACCATCGCGCAGGGCCCGCGCCTCGGCCCGCCGCAGGTCACCGGCGAGCGCGACATCGACAGCGGCGGCGACTTCGACGCGCCCTTCGACAACCTGGTGACGATCGGCCGCGCGCCGGATCGGCTCGGCATCCTGGTCGCTGGTCAGGACGACGACGTCGACGTCGAAGACTTTCTCACGTTCCAAGGCTTCGCCGGGATCGGCCTGCTGCCACCCGACCGGATGCCCGCGCAGGCCGGGACGTTCAGCAACAGCGCGGTCGACGCCAGCGACGCGCTTGGGTTCGTCGACCTGCCCAATTTCGGCGAACGATCGGTGCAGCCGTTCAGCTTCAAGAGCGCCCGCGGCGCGCTGTGGTATTCGTGCAGCGGTCATATCATCACCAACCTGCTCGACACCCTGGGCCAGCGCCCGCTGTCGCCCTGGAAGGCGCTCCAGCGGAGCAAGATGAAGCTCGTGCGCGACGAGCGGGCGGCCGGCGTCGTCGGCCTGCGCACGGGCCGGGTCGCGCTCGCGATTTCGGCCGAGGGCGGGCTCGGCCGGCAGGTGTCCGGCGGCGGCGGCAGGTGGCAGGAGCTGGCCGGGCCGCCGCTCGAGCAACTGCTCGTGCAGATGCTGAGCGACGGCAGCCAGCTGCTCGCGGGCCTCGACGAGGGCGGGCGGCTGCACCTCGCGCGGCTCGCCGACCTGCGCAGCGAGACGCCGCGCTGGCACAGGCTCGATCTGATCACCGACACGCTGCCGGTGACCGTCGAAGGCCGGCAAGGCGAGGTCCATCTGCTCGCGGGCAATCCGCGCAGTGGCCTCTGGCACGCACGGCTCGACGCCGCCGGAACGCTCGCCCGGGCCCCTGAACGTCTCGCCGAGCGGACCCGCGGGGGCGCCGTCGCCGCCGTCGACGGCGATGGGCGTCTGGTGGTCGCGCTGAGCGATGGCGAGGGGATGCTGCATCTTTTGACCCTGCACCGCGAGGGCAAGATGGCCGTCGGCGAGCGCCTCGACGGGGACTTCACGACGCCGCTCGCAATCGTCGCCGACCCGGCGGCGGGCCTGCTGCTCGCAGCCCTCGATCGCGCGGGTCGCGTGGCGGTCCGGAGCCTGCGCGATCTGGCGGCCGGGTGGCAGCTGTTGGGGCCGCTGGACGAGGTGCTGGAGGGGCCGATCGACCGAGTGGTGCTGACCCCGCCGGACGCCTGTAAGGCGCCCGCGACTGCGAGCTGAGGCTCGGGAGGGGGGCGGCAACGCGAGCGCACCCGGCGCGGCGCCTGCCGGCCCCCTCGTCGGCACGACCTAGCTCTTCGGCTCGGACTTGGAATCGTAGCGCTTTTGCCACTCGGCGAGGATGCGCTCGCGATTCGAGGCCGCCCAGTCGAAGTCGTTGGCGATCATCTTGACCGCGATCTCCTCCGGAAAGTTCTGGACCGGCTGCGCCAGCTCCGGGAGCGCGATCACCGCGTAGCCCTCGTTGTACATCCGGTTGGCCTTCTCGGAGACCGACCAGTCGACCAGGGTCTTGGCCGCGTCGAGCTTCTTGGTGCCCTTGACGATCGCGGTCGCCTCCATGTCCCAGCCGATGCCCTCCTCCGGGATGATGATGTCGATCGGCGCGCCCTCCTCCTTGAGCCGGGCGGCGCGGAAGGCGAACGAGACCCCGATCGGCACCTCGCCCTGGGCGGCCTGCTTGCAGGGCTTGGAGCCGGAATGGGTGTAGGCGGCGATGTTCTCGTGCAGCCCGTCCATGTACTGCCAGCCCTCGTCCTCGCCGAACAGCTGCAGCCAGCTCGAGACGTCGAGGAAGCCGGTGCCCGAGGAGCTCGGGTTGGGCATCGCGATGTAGCCCTTGTAGACCGGCTTGAGCAGGTCCTTCCAGCCGGCGGGCTTGGGCAGGCCGAGCCGCTTGGCCTCGACCGTGTTGAAGCACAGCGCCGCGACCCAGGCGTCCATGCCGACCCAGGCGGGCGGCTCGGCAGTGTCGCGGAACTTCGAGTCGAGCTGGTCCAGGCCCTTGGGCGCATAAGGCTCGAGCATGCCCTCGTTCTTGAGCAGCATCAGCGAGGTCGCGGCCAGCCCCCAGATCACGTCCGCCTGCGGATTGTCCTTCTCGGCGAGCAGCTTGGCGGTGACGATGCCGGTCGAATCCCGGACCCACTTGATCGTGATGTCGGGATGGTCCTCGTTGAACCGCGCGGCGTACTTCTTGAGGTCCTCGGCCTCGACCGCGGTGTAGACGGTCAGGTCCTCGGCGCTCGCCGGTCGTGATCCGGCCGACCAGGCGACCACCACGGCCGCGGCCAGGTTGAGTGCGGCGACCCGCACCAGGGCTGTACTCATCTCGATGTCCCCTCGCAGCGTTGTTGGTCGGAGCTGCCCGTCGGGGCCGCCGGACGGGCGGCACCAGGAGTCCGTAGGCGGGGACTATACGACAGTTCGATGACGGTAAGAAGGCAGCGGTCGTCCGCTCAGCGCACCGGATGGCCGCCGCGCATCAACCGGACGCGGCTGGCCTGCGGGCCCATCGGGCCCTCCGCCTCGGCTGGCGAGTAGAGCACCTCGCTGCCGATCTCGAGCTCATCGAAGGCGTCGTCCTCGACGACCACGCGGTGGAAGTAGACGTCGACCCCGCCCGGGGTCTCGATCAGGCCGTAGTCCTGCGCCGGATAGAGCCGGACCACGCGGGCGTAGATCGGCCCGTCGTGACTCTTGACCTCGCGCCGGATCACCCGCGCGTGCTGCTCGAGCTGACGTTCCGCGGCATCGAACGCGACCCCGATCACCAGATAGGCGTCGTCGCGCGATTCGTGATGCCGTTCCTCGCGCTTGACCACGATTTCTTTACCCGCAACCCCGATGTCGATGGTGATCCCGACGGTGCTGCGATGGGGCTGCTTGTGGGGCGCCTCGATGGTCACCCGGCAGGAGATGATGGCGTCGAAGAAGCGCTCGAGGCGGGCCGCCCGTTCGCGCACCCGGGCCTCGATCGCCTCCGAGGCGGCCATGTTGTGAAAGCGGATCTGGAGAGGCACCTGCATGCTCAATCCTCGGGCCTGGGTTGACACGCGCGGCCAGCGTCGCGCTTGACAACGCGCGGATCGGAATCGCCGCGCGCGCTCGAGGCGATCCGGACCGGCCGGCCATGGACCAACGCTCGACAACCGTTGTAGGGTCCATGGCCGCGGGCCGCCAGCAAACAGTGGTCGGCGGTCCAGGGCATTCATACAGCCGGGACCGGGCTTTTGCGGAGTTAGCCGAGCGATGCCGAACACCACCTGGGTACTCATTGCCGATGGTGCCAGGGCCCGCCTCCTGGCGCAGGCCAAGCCCTTCGAGCCCCTCGAGCCCGCCCTCGAGCAGGAGGAGTTCACGGGCAGCATGGCCCAGAGCAAGGAGATCGGGAGCGACCGACCGGGGCGCAGCTTCGACAGCGCCGGCCAGGGACGCCACGCCATGGCGCCGCCGACCGATCCCCAGCGCTACGCCAAGTTCGCCTTCGCGCGCGAGCTCGCCGAGCGCCTCGAGGAGGCGGCGCACGCCGGCCGCTTCGCCCGGCTGATCCTGGTGGCGGCGCCCAGGACCCTGGGCGACCTGCGCGAGCTGCTGCCCGGCCCGGTCAAGGCCAAGATCGTGGCCGAGATCGACAAGGACCTGACCCACGTGCCGCTGCGCGACCTGCCCAAGCACCTGGCCTCGGTGCTCAAGCTCTAGTCGCGTGGCCGGGCGCAGTGCCGCCCGCCGGGCCGATCAGGATTCGGTGGAGTGGGCGCGCGCCCGCAGCTCCGCCAGCAGGCCGTCCATGCTGCTGCGCTCGATGACCGCCGCGAACTCGGAGCGCTGCGCGACCAGAAGGCTGACCCCGGCGACGATCATGTCGATGATCACCGGCCGATCGTCGCGCACCCGCAGCCGCCAGTCGACGTCCAGAGCATCGCCCCCGTCGCTCAGCACCCGGGTCCGGACCAGGACGTCGTCGCCGCCGGCCGGCAGCTCGCCCAGGATGCGGAAATGCTGGTCGAGCGGGCCGTTGGCGCTGTTGGCGTACTGGTCGAGGCGGCGGGCGAGATTGCGCATCACGACCGTGCTGAACAGCTCCTCGTAGCCAGCCCGTTGGGCCTCGCCCAACTGTCGCCAGTGCCGGCCCAGAACCAGGCGGCTGAGCAGCGGCACGTCGGTCTTGGAGGTCAACAGCCGGGTCAGCTGGTCGAGCCGCTGACGCTGATCGAGGTCGTCGCGATGCAGCAGCTCCCAGGCGCGCGCGGCCAGATCGCCGACCACGGCCTCGGCGGCGGTGGCCGGCGGGGTCGCGGCGACGGCGGCTCGAGGGGACAGAGAGAGGAGGGCCAGGCCGGCAGTCATGACGAGCAGCCGTCGGCGGCCGAGGCACACCTGCGCGCGATTCATCGTTGGTCTCCAGAGCGGTGCCGCTTACGTTTCTAGGTGCTCTCGATGACTCAATGTTTAAGACCAGCCCGGACCCGAGCCAAGTTCTTTGACCGCCAGCCGGCCGCGCCCGGCGCGCGCAGCCCTCGCCCGACCTGGATCGGCACGCCCGGGCCGGCAGGGCCAATGCCGAAGCGTCGTGGTCAGGCCAGCCCGCGGCGATCGACCGCCGGCGGGTCAGGAGACCTCGTCGATCTCCTCCCGGGTCAACTGGCCCGGCACGAGCGTCACCGGCACGCGCATCTGGTTGCCCATCTGGCTGACCAGGTAGGTGACCAGGGGGCCCGGGCCCTCGCGGCCGGTCGCGGTGCCCAGGACCAGAAGCTGGATGCTCGGGTCCTCCTCGATCAGGCCCAGCAGCTCCTCGTTCCGCCGGCCCTCGCGGACGTGCAGGATCGGCAGCTTGCCGGTCTCGGCCTGGACCTTGGCGGCGAGCGCCTGCAGGGTCTGCTCGGCCTGCTGGCGCGCCTCCTCCTGCATCACCCGCTCGACCCCCAGCCAGTGCTGGAACTCGGCCGGCTCGATCACGTAGAGCAGGGCGACCCGGCCGTCGGTGCTGCGGGCCCGGCGGATCGCGAAATGGAGCGCGTTCTGCATCTCGGCGCTGTCGTCGACGACCACCAGGAAGACCCGCTCGCGCGGCCCCGCGGCCGGCACCGGTGGCGGCGCCTCCGGCGGTCCCGGCGCCGGGTCCGAATGGCCCTCAGCCATGGCTCACCCTCTCCGAAAGATCACCGCGGCCAGCCAGCCCAGGGTCGCGGACAAAGCGACTGCCATCAAGCCGTAAAGCATGGATTGCTGATGCGCGAAATCGAACACGTCGGCCTCGACCCCGACCTTGCTGATCACCAGCGCGCTGCGCTGGGCGTCGCTCACCTCGCCGCCCTTGAGCTCGAACACCTGGACCTGGTAGATGCCCGGCGGCACGTTGGCGGGGAAGTGCAGGGTGGCGCGAAACAGCCGCGGGCCGATGAAGTTGACCGGCGCCGGCCTGACGCTGTACAGGCCCGCGCGCTGCTTGTTGCGCACCAGCGCGTCCTGAAAGGTCGCGATCTCGCCGATGTCGAGACCGGCGGCGTCGATCGGCTTGAGCTTCAGATTGTCGGTGCCGAGCTCGAGCCGGGCCTGGACGTCGGGCAGCGCGATCTTCGTGAGCGGGCCGGAGCTGGCGACCGCGTAATAGCCCGGCACGTCGTCGAAGGCGAGACGCTCGCGGTTGATCCAGATCCCGGCGACCCGCGACTTGCGCCGCACGTTCTGGCTGGTCCGCGGACCCTGGACCGTGACCACGATGTCGTGGTCGCCGTCGCTGGTGCCGAACAGGACCACGTCGGTGCCGACGAACGCGGTCGTGATCGCGATCAGACGCTGGGACAAATCGGCGACCAGCGCGTTGTCGGCCGCTTCGGCATCGGCCCGCAGCGCCGCCACGATCAGCACCACGCTCAGAGCCGGGGCCAGGCCACGACCCATCAATCGCGCCCGACCGCGCCCAGCGAGTACAGGTCCTCCGGCTTGACGATCAGGTCGTAGCCGAGCTTGGCGCAGACCAGCAGCGCCAGCGCCGCGAGCAGGATGCGCATCTGGTCGCCGCGCAGCCGGGCGCCGGCGCTCGAGCCGAGCTGGGCGCCGATCACGCCGCCGACGATCAGCGACAGCGCCAGGATCACGTCGACCGTCTGGTTGCTGGCCGCTTGCAGGAGGGTGGTGACCGCGGTGACGAAGGTGATCTGGAACAAGGACGTCCCGACCACGACCTGGGCCGGCATGCCGATCAGGTAGATCATCGCCGGCACCATCAAGAAGCCGCCGCCGATGCCCATGATCGCGACCAGGATCCCGGCCACGACCCCGATGCCCAGTGGCATCAGCGCGCTGATGTACAGCCGCGAGCGGTGGAACCGGATCTTGAGCGGCAGGCCGTGCAGCCAGAGGTGGCGATGGCGGCGCGTGAACCCGGTGCCGCCGCGCCGGCGCACCTGCAGCCAGGCGCGCACCGACTCGACCAGCATCAGCATGCCGATCGTGCCCAGGAACAGGACATAGGACAGCGAGATCGAGAGATCGATCTGGCCGAGCCGGCGCAGCAGCCCGAACAGCCAGACCCCGATCATCGCCCCGACCAGGCCGCCGGCGACCAGGACCGAGCCCATCCGCATGTCGACGTTGCCGCGCCGCATGTGCGCCATCATGCCCGAGAGCGACGAGGCCAGGATCTGGCTGCTCTGGGTCCCGACCGCGACCGCCGGCGGCACGCCCAGGAAGATCAGGAACGGCGTCATCAGAAAGCCGCCGCCGACCCCGAACACGCCCGACAGGAAACCGACCACGCCGCCGAGGCCGAGCAACAGGAACAGGTTGATCGAGATCTCGGCGATCGGCAGATAGATGACCATGCTCGTCTCGGGGGCGCCAGCGCGACTGCGGCCGCACCATTGCCCGAGCCCCCAGGTAGTCAAGGCGAGCGGGCGGAATTGAGTCCGCCGGGGGAATCGGGCTCGATAGCCGGCGCGAACCGGGTTATATCTGCCGATCGAGCGCCGCCCAGCCGGCCGGCAGCCAACCAACCGGCGGAGGACGTCATCCTGGCCCGAGCCCGCGTCGATACCTCGCCCCGGATCGCCGACGAGGTCAAGGCCACGACCTGCTACATGTGCGCCTGCCGCTGCGGCATCAAGGTGCATCTCCAGGACGGCCGCATCCGCTACATCGAGGGCAACCGCGACCACCCGGTCAACCATGGCGTCTTGTGCGCCAAGGGCTCGGCCGGGATCATGCAGCACTATGCGCCGGCCCGCCTGACCAAACCGCTGATGCGGGTCGGCGAGCGCGGCGCCAGCGAGTTCCGCGAGATCGAATGGCACGAGGCGCTCGCGACCGCGACCCAGTGGCTGTCCGCGATCCGGCACGACGATCCGCGAAAGCTCGCCTTCTTTACCGGCCGCGACCAGAGCCAGGCGCTGACCGGCTGGTGGGCGTCCCAGTTCGGCACCCCCAACTACGCCGCCCACGGCGGCTTCTGCTCGGTCAACATGGCGGCCGGCGGCATCTACACGGTCGGCGGCTCGTTCTGGGAGTTCGGCGAGCCCGACTGGGAGCACACCCGCTATTTCATGCTGTTCGGCTGCGCCGAGGACCACGACTCCAATCCGCTCAAGATCGGCCTCGGCAAGCTCAAGGCCAAGGGCGTCAAGTTCGTCTCGGTCAACCCGGTGCGCACCGGCTATTCGGCGATCGCCGACGAATGGCTCGGCATCACGCCCGGCACCGACGGCCTGTTCGTGCTCGCCCTGGTCCACGAACTGCTGCGCGCGGGCAAGGTCGACCTCGATTATCTGACCCGCTACACCAACGCGCCCTGGCTCGTGATCGACGACCCCGGGAGCGCCGACCACGGCCTGTTCGCGCGCCATGATGATGGCGTCCCGCTGGTCTGGGACCGGATCGCCGAGGCGCCGCGCCCGGCGAACGATGCCGGCGCCAAGCTGGCCCTGAAGGGCGAGGTCACGCTGACGGACGGCAGGCGGGCGCGGCCGGTCTTCCACCTGCTCGCCGAGCGTTATCTGGCGGACGACTACAGCCCGGATGCGGTCGCCGCCCGGACCGGAATCCCCGCGGCGACCATCCGCAAGATCGCGGCCGAGCTCGCGCAGGCGGCGTTCGCCGACCCGCTGGTCCTGGACCAGCCCTGGACCGATGCCTTCGGCCGGCGCCATGCGCAGATGGTCGGCCGGCCGGTCAGCATGCACGCGATGCGCGGCATCTCGGCGCACGCCAACGGCTTTCACACCTGCCGCGCGCTGCATCTGTTGCAGATCCTGCTCGGCAGCATCGATGCCCCGGGCGGCTTCCGCTACAAGCCGCCGTTCCCGAAGCCGATCCCGCCGGCGCCGAAGCCCGCCGGCCGCTCGGATCAGGTGGCCGCCGGCCAGCCCCTGGCCGGGCCGCCGCTGGGTTTTCCGACCGGCCCGGAGGACCTCCTGGTCGAGGCGGACGGCACGCCGCGGCGGATCGACAAGGCGTTCTCCTGGGACGCGCCGCTCGCTGCCCATGGCCTGATGCATCTGGTGATCACCAACGCCCACAACCGCGATCCCTATCCGATCGACACCCTGTTCATGTACATGGCGAACATGGCCTGGAACTCGGCCATGAACATCGGCGGCACGCTCGAGATGCTGACCGCGAAGGACCCGGCGACCGGCGACTACCGGATCCCGCGGATCATCTATTCGGATGCCTACTTCTCGGAGACGGTCGCCTACGCCGACCTGATCCTGCCCGACACGACCTATCTCGAGCGCTACGACTGCATCTCGCTGCTCGACCGGCCGATCTGCTCGGCCGACGGGCCCGGCGGACGCGATCCGCCAGCCGGTGCTGGCGCCCGACCGCGACGTGCGCCCGTTCCAGGACGTGCTCCTCGAGCTCGGCCACCGCCTCGGCCTGCCGGGCATGACCAACGACGACGGCAGCCCCAAGTTTCCGAAGGGTTACGCCGACTATCTCGTCCATCACGAGCGCCAGCCCGGGATCGGCTCGCTGGCCGGCTGGCGCGGCCCGGACGGCACCAAGGCGGGCAGGGGCGAGCCCAATCCCGACCAGCTCCGGCGCTACATCGAGCACGGCTGCTTCTGGCAGGGCGAGATCCCGCCCGAGGCCCGCTACTTCAAGCACGTCAACCGCGCCTATCTCGACTACGCGGTCCAGATGGGCTTCATCCCCAAGGCCGAGCCGATCCCGCTCCAGCTGTACAGCGAGGTCCTGCAGAAGTTCCGGCTCGCGGCGCAAGGCCACGGCCAGGTCCAGCCGCCCGAGCGTCACCGGGCGCGCGTCGCAGACCTATTTCGACCCGCTGCCGTTCTGGTATCCGCCGTTCGAGGACGACGCCGCCGAGGCGGACGGCTTTCCGCTCCACGCGATCGGCCAGCGGCCGATGGCGATGTACCATTCCTGGGGCGGGATGAATGCCTGGCTGCGCCAGATCCACGGCAGCAACCGCCTCTATCTGCACCACGCCCGGGCCGCGGCCCTCGGCCTCGCGGACGACGCCTGGGTCTGGATCACCAGCCGGCACGGTCGGATCAAGGCCCAGATCCGCCTGGTCGACGGGGTCAACCCCGAGACCTGCTGGACCTGGAACGCGATCGGCAAGCGGGCCGGCAGCTGGAACTTGTCCGCGGACTCGCCCGAGTTCGCAAAAAGGCTTTTTGCTCAATCACCTGATCGATGAGCTTCTGCCCGAGCGCGAAGGCGGCTACCGCTATGCCAACGCCGACCCGGTGACCGGCCAGGCGGCCTGGTACGACCTCCGGGTCCGGATCGAACCCGCGAGCCTGGCCGAAGCCGGCATGAGCGCGCCACAGCTCGCCCGGCTGCGGCCGCCCGAAAGCCTGCCCCGGCCGCCGGCGGTCTCGCGCTACGGCCTCGAGTTCCGCGAGCGGCCATGACCAGCCTGCCGCAAAGCCGCCCGGAGCGGCGCCTTGGCCTGGTGATCGATCTCGACACCTGCGTCGGCTGCCAGGCCTGCGTGGTCCACTGCAAGGAATGGAACACCGGCGGCTATCCGGCCCCGCTCACCGATCAGGACCCCTACGGCGCATCGGCGCGCGGCGCCTGGCTCAACCGCGTGCATGGCTACGAGGTCGGCGAGGGGGCCGATGGCCGGACCGTGCATTTCCCGAAGTCCTGCCTGCACTGCGAGGATGCCGCCTGCGTCACGGTCTGCCCGACCGGCGCTTCCTACAAGCGCGCCCTGGACGGCATCGTCCTGGTCGACGAGGAGCTTTGCATCGGCTGCGGTCTGTGCGCCTGGGCCTGCCCCTACGGCGCCCGCGAGCTCGACGCCGACCAGGGCGTGATGAAGAAATGCACCCTGTGCATCGATCGGATCTACAACGACAATCTCGAAGAAATCGACCGGGTGCCGGCCTGCGTGCGGACCTGTCCGGCCTCCGCGCGCCACTTCGGCGACCTCGCCGATCCCGAGTCGGCGGTCTCGCGCCTGGTCGCCGGGCGCGGCGGCTACGACCTGATGCCGGAATTGGGCTATCGGCCGACCAACAAGTACCTGCCGCCGCGCGCGCGCCGGACGGCGCCGGGCTATCTCGGCGCGCCGGCGGCGCTCGAGCCGGCCGCGCCGGGCGGCGGCTTCCTCGCCTGGCTCGACCGCGTGCTCTCGGACTGAGTCCCGCCCGTGCACCCGGCCCCCTCGATCATCTTCTTCACCACGGCGTCCGGGGCCGGCTATGGCCTCCTGTTCCTGCTCGGCGTCGGCGCCGGGCTCGGTCTGCTGCCGGCGGACCCCTGGTTCGGCCTCGGCGCGCTCCTGTTGGCGCTCGGGCCGATCACCCTCGGCCTCCTGTTCTCGACCCTGCATCTCGGCCACCCCGAGCGCGCCTGGCGGGCGGTCAGCCAGTGGCGCTCGTCCTGGCTGTCGCGCGAAGGCGCTGTGGCGCTGCTCACCTACCTGCCGGCGCTGCTCCTGGGTCTTGGCTGGGTGGTCTCCGAACCGGATCCGGGCTGGTTCGTGGGCCCGGGGTGGCTCGCCGCGCTCGGCGCCGCCCTGACCGTCTGGTGCACCGGCATGATCTACGCCTCCTTGAAGCCGGTCCGCGAATGGCACCAGCCGCTGACCGCGCCGGTCTATCTCGGGTTCGCGCTGATGAGCGGGGCGCTGCTGCTGCATCTGCTGCTCGCCCTGTTCGGCCTGCCGCGGCTCGCGGTCGGCGGGCTCGCCATGATCGCGACCGGCCTCGCCTTCGGGCTGAAGGCGCTCTGTTGGCGGACGATCGCGGCGGCGGCGCCCCTCAGCACGCCCGAGAGCGCCACCGGCCTCGGCCACCTCGGGCGGGTGCGGATGGTCGAGCCGCCGCACACCCAGACCAACTATCTGCTCAGCGAGATGGGCTTCGTTGTCGCCCGCCGGCACGCGCGCAAGCTCCGGCGCCTCGCCTTGGCGCTCGGGCTCGGTGGCGGGCTCGGGCTCAGCCTCCTGGCGCTGCTCGCCGCCGGCGGGCTCGCCGGCACGCTGGCGCTGCTCGCCGCGCTCGCGGGGCTCGCGGGCATCGCGCTCGAGCGCTGGCTGTTCTTCGCCGAGGCGACCCACACCGTCATGCTGTACTACGGCCGGCGGCCAGAGACGCCGCAGGCCGCGTAGCGCGGCCGGGCGCTACAGCAACAGCCGGGGCGGCTCGGCGGTCGCGGCGGCGACCGGCTCGGGCAGTTCGCGGCCGCAGTAGAGCCCGTGCAGGGCCTTGAGCAGGGTGCGGGCCTCGGCGCCGGCGACCGCGTAGTAGATGGTCTGCGCCGAGCGCCTTGTGCTGACCAGGCGGTCCCGGCGCAGCCGGGCGAGATGCTGCGACAGCGCCGACTGGCTGAGGCCGATCAGGCGGACCAGCTCACCGACCGATTTCTCGCCTTCCAACAGCTGGCAGAGTATCATCAGCCGGCGCGCATTGCCGAGCGCCTTCAGGAGTTCGGAAGCCTCCTGCGCCCGCCGCTGCAGCTGGTTCGGATCCATCCCAAGCGTCCCCTTGGTTGATGCGCCCAGCGCAGGCGACCCTGGCGTCTGGCCGGTTGGCGCTGCCGATGCCGGGCCGCCGTTGGCCGCTGGGCCGGCCTGCCGCGGAACGGCGGCAAGCGACGGCCTTGGCGGCAGTCTTCTGACATAGTCGCCAGCGCCGGCGCTTTCCAGAGCCGCCGCCGGATTCGGCCTCAGCCGCTCGACGGCGTGTCGGCGACCTCCTCGACCGGACTGCCGCCGCTGTTGGCGAAGATGCCGACCAGGAAGCGGCCCGCATTGAGGAACCGGGCGGGGTCGTAGGCGATGTCGTCGACCCGGATCTCATAGTGCAGATGGAGGGCGGTGCTGCGGCCGGTATTGCCGATCACGCCGATCGGCTGGCGGAAGCGGACGTCGTCGCCGACCTCGACGCTGATCGACTTCAGATGGCCGTAGCGGGTGACGATGCCCATGCCATGGTCGATCTCGACCATGTTGCCGTAAGGCCCGGCGGGCCCGGCGTGGATCACGTGGCCGGGTGCGGTCGCCAGGACCTTGGAGCCGAGCGCGGCGCCGAAGTCGAGGCCGGCGTGGAACGCCCACTGGTTGGTGAACGGGTCGCGCCGCTTGCCGAAGGGGCTGGTCAGGTAGAAGTGGTCGAGCGGCGACGACAGCGGCAGGGTCCGGGCGAGCTTCTGCAGGGCGGCGAGGCGCTGGATGTTGGTCTGCATCGGATCGCTCTGGGGCAGCGACGCCAGCTTCTCGCCGGGTGCATCGGGGCCCGGGGCCGCGACCTGGAGCGGACCGCCCTGGCCCATCTCGGAGCTGTCGGCGCGGGCGATCAGGGTCTCGACGTCGACCCCGGTCTCCCCGAACAGCTGCTCGAGCGCCTCGGTGCTGCCGAGCACCCAGTCCTTGAGCCAGACCTGGGCGGTCTCGCGCTGGCTGCGCAGGTCCTTGACCTCGCTCTCGAGCCGGGCGACGTGCCAGCGCAGGCCGACCTCGACCTGGCGCTCGGCGTCGCGCTGCTGGCTGGCCGACGCGAGGCGCTGCTCGGCGCTGTCGAGGTGCTGCTGCAACGCGGTTCTCGCCGCCACCACGGTCTGCAGCCGGTCCTCGATCCCGGCCATCGACTGCCTGAGATCACCCAGCTGGTCGCGGGCGCGGTCGCGCTCCTCGGCGAGCAGGGTGAGCTGGCGCTCGCGCGAGTTGAGCTGACTTTCGACCGCCGCGCGGATCTGGGTCAGCTCGCGGATCACGTCCTCCTGGCGCTTCCGGGTGGCCTCGAGGTCGTCGATCTGCGCCATGAAGCTCTTGGTCGACAGCTGCGACTCGGAGCGCAGGTCGGCGAAGGCCTGCTCGAGATTGCGGATGTGCAGCACCGTGTCGCTCAACAGGTGCCGGCTGCCGACGTAGCTGACCGAGGTCACGGTCACCCAGGCCGAGAGCGCGAAGATGACGACCCCGGTCGCAAGCTGCGCTCGCATCGACACGGGATGGCTGCCGGTGCAGAAGCGCCCGACCGCCCGGCGCGCGACCAGCCATCCATTCGATACCGGCCTCACTCCGGCCATGAACCTACCCTGAGCATCTGAGCATCCCCGCTCGCGAACAGGAAAAACACCACCTCGGGTAAGAGCCGGCTCCCACCCTCCCCGCCGTCATTGCTTACTTGCTCGCTCGTCCCCTGGCGGTGACCGGTATTCAACGCCGTGATTATGTGAAGGTTCTTCGCCTTGGGCAAGGCCGAAAGCGGCGCTCAGCCGAGAACAGCCGGCCAACACGCAGATTTTTGCCGACCGGGCCGCCCGATCGCCGGCCAGGTTGGATACCGGCCGCCCTCTGCAACCCCAAGGCGCCGCTCGCCGGCCGGCGCGGCTCAGGCCGGTGTGAGCACGTGGACCACCCGGCTGGCGATCAGCTCCTTGGTCCGCTCGGCGTAGGCCTTCATGTGCGGGGACGCCGCATGGGCCTTGAGCGCATCGAGGCTCGCCCACTGCTCGACCACGACGAACGTATCCGCGCCGAGCCGGGTCTGGATGGCGCCCGCGCCCTCGGCATCGACGGTCGCGACATACTCGATGCAGCCGTCCTCGGCATGCACCGCCGGCACATTGGCCTGGAAAGCCGCCAACAGCTCGGCGCGCCTGCCGGGCTTGGCGGTCAGTATCGCCAGGACGTGAACGCTCGCCATCGGGCGCCTCCTCGTGGTCGTTTGCGGATACCACCGCCGAGCCTTGCATCGGAGCGGCGCGCCGGCAACGCTCCCTGATCACGAAAGTTGCCCTCAAAAACATCGGAATGAGCTATGGTCGAAAGTCTTCGGACAGGAGGACGGTGATGCCGAAGACCGCCTCGATCACCCTCGACGAGCACTTGACCGGGTTCATCGACCGGCAGATCGAGGAGGGCCGCTACGGCTCGGCGAGCGAGGTCGTGCGCGCCGCGCTGCAGTTGCTGGAAGAGCACGAGGTGAAGCTCGAGGCGTTGCGGAGCGCGCTGATCGAGGGCGAGCAGAGCGGCCCCTCGCAGCCGTTCGACTTCGACGCCTTCATCGAGGGCAAACGCGCCGAACCCTGACCCGTGACGTCGACGCCTTCGCGAACGACATACTGGCCTTTGAGCGCACCATACCCAGTCGGGATCATGCGCCCGGTCTTGGCATCGCGGCGGACGGTGACGCACGCCGAAGCGTGCTTTGTCGTGCTCATGGCCAAAATATAGCGAATTCGCGGTCGGAGCGCCATTGGCGCCTCGGCGGCGGAGAGCGCTTGCGAGCCCACAAAGGAGCTCGTACCGGTCGCTTTGACCGAAACACCCGCTCGGCTTAGAAGTCCACCATGACCAAGACCACGGCCACGATCGCGGACGCGGGCAAAACCACCCACACCTACCGTGTGGTGGTCGAGCCGGACGAGGATGCCTGGCACGCCTGGTGCCCCGCGCTCCAGAGCTACGGCGCTGCGACCTGGGGCGGGACGCGGCCGAGGCGCTCCGGCATCTCCGGGAAGTGGTCGCGATGGTCGTCGCCGAGCTTATCGAAGACGGCGAGACTTTACCCACCGATGAGGCTGGGAGCGCAGGCACGCTGGTTTCTGTGACCGTATGAGCGAGATCGACTGGTCGCGCCTGCGCTCGACCACCGCGCGTGAGATCATCAGCGCCCTCGCTCGCGACGGCTTCTCGCTGCGCAACCAGTCCGGCAGCCACCAGCGCTACCGCCACCCCGACGGCCGGCGGGTGACGGTCTCCTTCCATCGGCCAGGAGACACCTTCCGTCCCAAGACCCTGCGCAGCATCATCGACACGCAGGCCCGCTGGACCGAGGCCGACCTCCGCCGCTTGAAGCTCATCACGTAGGCTCCGCGAGCCTAAAAAGTCCTGGCCCCGTTTCTTTCCGCGCTGCGATCCCGTGTCCATGCGGCCGCTCTTGTCATACACAGCATTGATGAGCCGCCGCCACTCCTCTAGACGGGCGTTGCCAGTCGTACACCGCAGCGCAGTGCTGTTGTTGCATCAAAGCCCTTTCTGAGGCGCCGCACCAGGGCCTTTCAAATTCTCTCTGCAAGCCGCCGCATCAGCGAACGAGAGCGCATGCGCTGCGGCGTCGGAGCGGGAAGCATAGACATGGGCATAGCCGCAGGTAGTCTCGGGCAAGGCGCCTAACGACGGAACGATCACTCGGCAGCCTGCCGCCATCGCTTCGATTACGGCGAGACAGGATGTTTCCGCAAATGTGCTAGGGTAGGTGAGAAAGTGGACCGTCCGCAAGGCCGCGCGGAGCTCGTGGTTGGGAACGATGCCATGCAATAGATCACACCGGGCATGGATTGGGCCCGTTCAAAGAGGCGGATGTAGGGACCGTCCTCCTGCCGATACAGCTTCATTGACGACCAGATGTTTAGTTCGGCCCCGCTTGGGCCTAATCGCTCCCATGCATCGAGCAGTACGGATAGACCGCGAAATGGGGTGCTCGTATAGGCGCAGCGCCAGATTGGCGCCGCGTCCCAACTCCGGAGATCTGAGCCGACGTCAGTGGCGTTGTGCAAGACAACGCAGCGTTCAGGCGGTAGTCCGAAGGCGGCTAGATAGCGTTCCCGCTGCCAATACGACACGAAGACGAAGCATTCGACCGAACCGACTAATGTCTTATCCTTGCACCATTGCATATAAGGTTGATTCATATCATGATGAATCCAAACAAGGCGAGGCCTTGCATCACCGTAAGCGGGATCTCCGGGGTGGTTTATCTTTAGGTCGATTTTCTCGAGCGCCATCCCCAGTCTCTGCTTCAGAGCGGCAACCATGAGCTCGGTACCTGCTGCCGGGAGAGTCCGGAACCCATGCGGATCTTGGTACCTGGGCCATTGAGTTTCCACGGCTATGGTGTCAAACCTTCGTCTTCCAGACGAAGCGCTTCAGCATGAAGGCACGGTGTCTCGATCGGGCGCACCAGCCTTTCGAGGCCATTAACTGGGATTCCCCAGATACCAGCTTCCGAAAGGGTGACTATGCGCCGTTCCAGCTCGCCAGGCAAGGCTGCAATGGCCGGAACGCGGCTGCAACCAGCTCCGAGTTTGAGCAGCACCGCCCTGTCGGGTTTGCGCCCGCCGTTTACGTCGCGGTCGGGCGGTTCTCGGTCGGGAGGCCATTTCT
>CAVSRN010000010.1:0-38905 GCA_963730195.1 uncultured Alphaproteobacteria bacterium | reverse complement strand
TCTCCTCGACCGCCTCGGCCGCGCCGAGATCCTCGATCTGCGGGATCACGATGGTCGCGGCGTTGGCGCCCGCGACGTAGGCGTCGAGGTTGCGGCCATAGTCGGATGCGCGGCGCGGGCCGAAGCCGCGGATGCCGTCCGGCGGATACTTGGCCGCGGCGACCAGGGCGCGGGCTTCGGCCGCATTTCTGACCATCGGCGCGAGCACGCCGTCGGCGCCGACGTCGAGCGCCTGCTTGACGTGGACCTGATCGTTCCAGGGCACGCGCACGATCGGCACGGTCGGCGACCCGCGGAAGGCGATCAGCGTGGTCTGAAGCGATTCCAGCGACCACGGCGCATGCTCGGTGTCGATCAGGATGTAGTCGAAGCCGGCCCCGGCCATGATCTCGGCGACCACCGGATCGGCGATCGACAGCCAGGCGCCGAGGGCGGTCGCCCCCTCGCGCAGGCGGCGCTTCAAATCGAGGGCGCGCTCCGACATCGATCGCTCTCCTAAGCCTTCAGGACTTCGGGGTTGAGGACGTAGCCGGGACCGGGGTCCTGGCCGCGGGGATCGCAAGGATGCTGGCGACGCAGCGCTCGCCCATCAGGCGCTCGGCGGCCTCGTCCATGCCGGCGGCGTGCGGCGCGAGCAGCACGTTCTCGAGGTCGAGCAGCGGCGAGCCCGCGGGCGGCTCGGCCTCGAAGACGTCGAGCCCGGCGCCGGCGAGCCGCCCGGAGGTCAGCGCCTCGTAGAGCGCGATCCTCGTCGATCAGCCCGCCGCGCGCGGTGTTGATCAGGAAGGCGGAAGGCTTCATCAGCGCCAGCTCGCGCCGGCCGATCAGATGGCGGGTCTCCGGTGCCAGCGGCGTGTGCAGGGAGACGAAGTCGGCCGCGCGCAGCAGCTCCTCGAGCGACACCAGCTCGATCCCGTTGGCAGCAGCGAACGCCCGGTCAGGCCATCGGATCGGTCGCCAGCAGCCGCATGTCGAAGGCCGCGGCGCGCCGCGCCAGCGCCTTGCCGATCCGGCCGAGGCCGACGATCCCCAGGCACCGGCCCCAGAGCCCGGGGTGGAAGCTGCAGCCCCAGCCCCGGCCAGCGACCCGGGCATGGTGCGGCAGGAGCTCGACCGCGAGACCGAGCGCGAGCGCGAAGGCATAGTCGGCGACGCTCTCGTGATTGGTGCCGAACGCCATCGCCACGGCGACGCCATGGCGGGTCGCGGCGTCGACGTCGACCCGGTCGTAGCCGACCCCGAAGCGGGCGACCACCCGCAACTCGGGCGCCGCGGCGAACACCTGCTCGGTATAGGACTCGCCGCCGGCGACGGTCGCGATCGCGCCCGGCAGGCGCTCGATCAGCTCGGCCTCGCTCAGCAGCCGCCCGGTCTCGTTCATCACGACCTCGAAGCCGGCCGCGCGCAAGGGTGCGAGGAAGGCTGCCGGTCGGCCGTGGAGCTGTTGGATGTTGCAGAGGACCCGGCTCAAGGTCGCTGCTCCCTGGTTCGCGTTTCTTCGACGGCAGCCGGCCGCGATCCCTCCACTATCGCAGGCTGCCCGCGATTTCCAATAGGCTTCGTGACATCAGTCGGCGTCGACGTCGCGTGGCTCTTGGCACCGGCGGCCAGGCGGGACCGGGACCGGCCGCGAGACCAGGAGCTGTTGGCCGAACATGCGCTCGATCTGACCCACCGCGCCCGGGCGCGCGATCAGGTAGCCCTGGACCTCGTCACAGGTATGGTCGCGCAGAAAGGCGAGCTGCGGCGCGAGCGGCACGATGACCCCAGAGGTTTCGGCGACCGGGATGAAGCTGCCCGGCAAGACGTAGCCGCCGCCGGGGTGCGGCCAGCGGATCAAGGCTTCGACGCCCTGAATGCGGTCGTCGCCGAGGGCGTAGAGCGGCTGATAGAAGAGCTCGAGCGTGCCGTCGTCGAGCGCCCGGCGCAACCCGGCCTCGAGGCTGCAGGTGGCCTTGAGCTCCTGATCCATGGCCAGCGAATAGCACTGATACTGGGCGCGCCCGCCGCGCTTGGCATGGTAGAGGGCGATGTCGGCGTTGCGCAGCAACCGATCGGGGTCATCGGTGTCGTCCGGAAACACCGTGATGCCGATGCTGGCGCCAATGTCCAGCCGGTTGGCGTGGACCAGAAACGGCTCGTTCAACGCTGCGATGAGCTTTTGCGCGATGGCGATGGCGTCGCCGCGGGTGGTCAGTCGGGTTGGATGAGGACGAACTCGTCGCCGCCGACCCGGGCGAGCGTGTCGGTGGCGCGCAAGGCGCCGCCGAGGCGGCCGGCGACCTCCTGCAGCAACCGGTCGCCGACGGTGTGACCGAGGATGTCGTTGACGTGCTTGAAGTGATCGAGGTCCAGCATCATCACCGCGACACCTTGGCCATGCCGCCGCGCATGGGCCAGCGCCTGGCCGAGCCGGTCGTGCAGGAGCACCCGGTTGGGCAGCCCGGTCAGGGTGTCGTGGTGCGCCAGACGGTGGACATTCTCGAGCGCCAGGACCTGCTCGGTCACGTCCTCGACCAGCGACAGGACCGTGACCCTGCTGCTGTCCTTGGGATGGAGCGACGTCCGCGAGCTGCCCGGTCGGGCGGGTAGCGGGCCAGGCAGCGCGGGCCGTGGAAGACCGCGAGCCGGCGGTCCTCGTAGGCGTGCACGCGGACCTTGACCTTGACGAAGTGGTGCCGGTGCCGTTGCGGCGGGATCTGCAGACAGCGGCCCTGGTAGCGCACGCAATTGTCGTTGCCGACCATACGCTCGACCTGCACGCACAGGACTTCGGCGAGGTTGCCGGCGTAGGGCACGAACGTGCGGCCGGACTCGGCCGCGGCGACCGCGAAGCGGGCGTTGTGATCGGCCACGAAAGCCTCGGCGAGGAAACGGTTGGCGGCCTCGATCGATCCGACCCCGGCCAGGCGCAGCTCCTGCGGCAGCCGGTTCTGCAGCGTGCCGAAAACCCGCTCCATGCGGCCGCGCGCCTCCGGCGCGTACGAGGGGATGGGCTCGATGCCGAGCTGCTCGAGGGCGCGCCCGACCTGGGTCAGCTGACCCCGCGCAACCTTGCCGCCGGCCTTGGGGGTCACGAAATAGTGGCTGCCGCGGTCGGTGTAGAGCGAGCAGAACAGGCCGTGCCGGCCGATCACCTCGGCCCGTGGCGGCTCCCAGGGGCGACCACCGAGGTCGCCCCGGAGCGCCACGCGCGCAAGCTCGAGATCGTCCCTTCCTGCTCGACCAGGAAGGCGGAGTTGAGCTCGCTGGTGGCATCATCGAGGGTGACGATCAGGTCGAGCGGCGGCCGACCGGCGAGCCACAAGTGGGTCGAGCCGTCCTGAAACAGCATCATGCCCGGCAACGGCCGGCGCGGCCCGTGGCTGGCTCCCAGGGGCGACCTCGGTGGTCGCCCCGGAGCGCCACGCTTGCGGTGCGCCGAGCGCTTCGGCGCCCGCTTGACCAGGCCGGCGTCCTGCAAGGTGCGCTTGGTCCAGCTGTAGCCCAGCTCGAACTTGTGCTCCGCCCGCAGCCGCTCGTGGAAGGGCTTGACGGTGAAGTCGAAGGAGCGCGTCCGGTACTGCTCCAGCAGCCACTCGATCCGGTCGACCGGCACCCGCCGGCCCGACACCCGGCCCCGCCGCCGATCCAGCCCCTCCGCACCCTCCGCCTGGTAGCGATCCCGGAGCCGCCGGAAATGCCGCTCGCTCATCCCCAGCACCTCCGCCGCCTCGCCACAACTCAACCCACCGCTCCGCCACCGACCAATCGCCTCGACGATCCGAGCCACCCGAACCTCCGCCAGCACGCGACCTCCCCGATTCTCCTGAACCGGACAGATCGTGGGCTACAAAACCCGGACATACCTCGTGCTACGGACACAAGCGCTTCGGCGCGCTTGCGTGCGCCGAGCGCGCACCGGTAATCTGGCGTCCGGCAACCAAGAGGGGGGCACCATGGCGGCCGACAATCGGACCCTGAAGACGGTCCTGAGCGAGGACCGGATCCCGACCCATTGGTACAATCTGGCGGCCGACCTGCCGGAGCCGCCGGCACCGCCCCTGCATCCGGGCACCCTGCAACCGATCGGCCCGGCCGAGCTCGCGCCCCTGTTCCCGATGGCGCTGATCGTCCAGGAGGTCAGCGACGAGCGCCGGATCGAGATCCCGGATGCGGTCCGCGACGTCTATCGCCTGTGGCGGCCGACGCCCTTGCACCGGGCGCGCCGGCTCGAGCGCTTCCTCGATACCCCGGCCCGGATCTACTACAAATACGAGGGCGTCAGCCCGGCCGGCAGCCACAAGCCGAACACCGCGGTGCCCCAGGCCTACTACAACAAGCAGGCGGGCATCACCCGGATCGCGACCGAGACCGGGGCCGGCCAGTGGGGCTCGGCGCTGGCGCTCGCGGGCAGCCTGTTCGGCCTCCAGGTCGACGTCTACATGGTCAAGGTCAGCTTCGAGCAGAAGCCCTACCGGCGGGCGCTGATGGAGAGCTACGGCGCCCGCTGCGTCGCCTCGCCCTCGGACGAGACCGAGGCGGGCAGGAAGATTCTGGCCGCGCATCCGGACAGCCCCGGCTCGCTCGGGATCGCGATCTCCGAGGCGGTCGAGATGGCGGCCAGCCGCGACGACACCCACTACGCGCTCGGCAGCGTGCTCAACCACGTGCTCCTGCACCAGACCGTGATCGGCCAGGAGGCGATCGCCCAGCTCGAGCAGACCGGCGACTACCCGGACATCGTGGTCGGCTGCACCGGCGGCGGCTCCAACTTCGCCGGCATCGCCTTCCCGTTCTTGGGCGCCATGCTGCGCGGCGGACCGAGGGTCGAGATCATCGCCTGCGAGCCCTCGGCCTGCCCGTCGCTGACGCGCGGCAAATTCGCCTACGACTTCGGCGACACCGGCCATCTGACGCCCTTGGTCAAGATGCACACGCTGGGCTCGGAGTTCATCCCGCCCGGCTTCCACGCCGGCGGCCTGCGCTACCACGGCATGGCGCCGATGGTCAGCCACCTCCTCGATCTCGGCCTGATCAAGGCGACCGCCTACCACCAGATCGAGTGCTTCCAGGCCGGCATCGACTTCGCCAGGGTCGAGGGCGTGCTGCCGGCGCCCGAGGCCAACCACGCGGTCAAGGGCGCGATCGACCAGGCCTTGAAGTGCAAGGCGGCCGGCGAGAGCAAGGTGATCCTGTTCAACCTGTGCGGCCACGGCCACTTCGACATGCAGGCCTACGCCGACTACTTCGCGAACAAGCTCACCGACCAGAGCTACGACGAGGCCGACCTCCAGACCTCGCTCGCGCATTTGCCCAAGGTGGCGGCGGCCTAGCGGCGCCGCGCCCGCCGTAACCCGCCCGACTCACGCCCGCGGCGCTAGGCATGCGCACATAAGGACTGGGAAGGGGCGCCCATTTGTGCGAGCACTTGGCACCGGCGCTGCTCAGGATACGCTATCGACCGGGAGGCGAATATCGGGAATAATTTCTTGACTGGCCGTTAACGGCTTGTTAACCTACAGTTGATAGACCGGGGACGCCGTCCGCCCGGGTTCAGCCACGGGACAGCGATCATGTCGAAACGAACGCGTCAAGGTGCTCGCTTCCGGACCTCAGCCACCTTCGGCGTTGTGGTGATGGCGGCAGCGGCCGGCGCAATGATTCCGAAGACGATGGTTCCATGGGCGATCATCGTCGGCACGTGCCTGGCCTGGATTGCGGGTCTTGCCGTCGGCCGCATCGTCGGTGCGGCTCCGGGTTGGAGCTTGTGGGCGCTCGGCACCTCTCTCGGCGCCGCGGTCGCCACGACAGGGCTGATGCCGCGGGACGGCCTACTGTTTGTTGGTGCGGCGCTTCTCGTTTCGCTAGCGGCCATCCTCTCAGCGAAGTCCGTCAGCGATGCAGTCGACTCCTGCGCCGATCAGCACTGAGGCATCATTGCGGCGCCGCCCATTATCACACTCCCCGCGACCCCCGACGCATAGGCCGCGGCCGGCGGAATTTTGGTCAAAAAAAGGAGCACGCCGTCCGCGATCGCAGCCCCCGCACCACTAGCAAACGTACCGAACCTCTCGAGGTTGCACCACCTTTCGCTCCCTTTGACGGACTCGAAACGTTCCGCGGGCGGAGCAAGCTTGCTTCGCCAAACCCCGGAGATCCATCAGGAGTCCTTCCGCGTTAAGTGTGAAACCCGCTGCTTCTAGTCTAACCCTCGTTATCTGCCCGAGCAGGTCGTCCACGGCCTCTTCGGAGAAGTCGGCATCCAACAGCAGGTTTCGCTCAATCACGAGAAATTCGAGGAAGCTCCTGAAATTCAAGAATACCTCCCTGATCTCATTCGCAATTTCCTTATCATATTGGCGCACCTCATATTCTCTTAGAAGGTCTTCGAAATTATGGTCTTGCGACAGTTCCGTGAGAGCGTTGCACGACATGTCCATTATGTCTTGATATTCTTTAAGACTTAGATCGCTTCTCATCGATGCCTTCCGAAGTTCTTGGGCCGTCCCAATGATTAAGGGTTTAATTTTAGCGAGATCAATGTCCTGTGTGATGGCCGGGATGGGCGTGAACAGCAGCGCGACCATAGTGACGAGCTTAATGAGGCGTCCCATTCTTCTGCCTCCCCGATTGACCCAGGCAGCGACCCGATTGAGCCTCAGGGCGCGCGCGCCCGATCGCCTTCGCGAACAACCGATCCTGTCACGCCCGTGCATTCCGATCAATACGGTCCAGTAATCGACCTGCAATACGAACGTGCGTGCTGCCGAACCGGGCGACCGCGGAGCAGTTCCAGGAGGCCGAGCGCAAGGCCGAGGAGCAGGGCGGCGGCAGAGTCCACATGCGCCTGCCGTTCGAGCCGAGCCTCGAGGACCGCGAGCCGATGTTCTACGCCCAAGCCGCGAGCCGGCGCCGCCGCCCAAGGACATGGCCGATCCGGCCGCCGCAGTACTACCAGCCGCCCGGCCGCGACGCCTGATCGGCGCGCGCCGACCCTGGCGCGGCGCCGCCACTGCGGCTACAACACTCCCCGGGCCATCGCTCTCGGGGAGGACGCCATGCTGCGGATCTGGGGTCGCACCAACTCGATCAACGTGCAAAAGGTGATGTGGGCGGTCGGCGAGCTCGGGCTTGCCCACCAGCGGATCGATGTCGGCGGCGCTTTCGGCGGGCTCGATACCGAGGACTACGGCGCGCGCAACCCCAACCGCAGGGTCCCGACCCTCGAGGACGGGGGCCTCGTGATGTGGGAATCCAACGCCTGCGTCCGCTATCTCGCCGCCCGCTACGACCCCGGCGGTCTGTGGCCCGAGGACCCGGTGGCGCGCGCGCGGGCCGACATGTGGATGGACTGGCAGCAGACGACCCTGCTCGCCGACATGACCGTGGTCTTCTGGGGCCTGATCCGGACGCCCGAGGACAAGCGCGACCACGGCGCGATCGAGGCGGCGGCCCGCCGGCTCGGCGTCACCTGGCGGGTGCTCGAGGGCCACCTCGCCGGCCGCCATTTCGTCGCCGGCGACCGGCTCACGATCGGCGACATCCCGGTCGGCGCCACCTGTTATCGCTACCTCGGCCTGCCGATCGAGCGGCCATCGCTGCCCAACCTCGAGGCCTGGTACGAGCGCCTGAAGCAGCAACCGGCGTTCCGCGAGCACGTCATGCTGCCGATCACTTAGTTGGCCAGCCCGCGAAGCCTCCGACTTCGCGGGCGCGCCCGCCGCGCCGCCAACCCGGGCGCGCAAACCAACTGGAGAGATGAGCCATGCGTTACCGACCCTTCGGGCGGACCGGCCTCGAGGTCTCCGAGCTGATCTTCGGCGGCGGCTGGGTCGGCGGCATCCTGATCCACCAGGACGATGCGACCAAACGGGCGGCGCTGAAGCGCGCCCTCGAGGCCGGCGTCAACTGGATCGACACCGCCCCCTCCTATGGCGACGGCAAGTCGGAGGAGGCGCTCGGCTGGCTGCTCCAGGAGACCCCACAACAGCCCTATCTGTCGACCAAGGTGCGGCTCGACGTCGGCCGGCTGGACGACCTTGCGGGCCAGATCGAGCGCAGCCTCGAGGCGAGCCTGAAGCGGCTGCGCCGCGAGTCGGTCGACCTGTTCCAGCTCCACAACCGGATCGGCCCGCAGACCGGGGGTGAGACCGTAGCACTCGAGCGCGTGCTCGGTCCGGGCGGGGTCGCCGACGCCCTCGACCGCGTGCGCGAGCAGGGCCTGACCCGGTTCATCGGCATCACCGCGCTGGGCGATGCCGGCGCCTGCCGCGCGGCGGTCGCCAGCGGCCGGTTCGATTCCGCCCAGGTCTATTACAACCTGCTCAACCCGAGCGCCGGCCAGACCATGCCGCCGGCCTGGCACGGCCAGAACTTCGGCGGCCTGATCGCCGCCTGCCGCGAGCACGGGGTCGCGGTCATGAACATCCGGGTCCTGGCGGCCGGCGTGATCGCGACCGATCAGCGCCATGGCCGCGAGAACCCGATCACCGACGACGCCGATCTGGCGACCGAAGGGGCGCGGGCGCGGGCGGTGTTCGCCCGCCTCGGCGAGCGCTACGGCAGCCGCGCCCAGACCGCGATCCGCTTCGCGCTCGCCAATCCCGACCTCGCCGGCGTGCTGGTCGGCATGGCGGAGCCCGCGCATCTGGAACAGGCGCTGGCGGCGGCCGCGATGGGTCCTTTGCCGGCGCCGGCGCTGGCCGAGCTGCGCGACCTGTACGCGCAGGATTTCGGGCGCGCCTGAGCGCCGCCTGCGGGCTCAGGACGTGCTCGAATTCTCCAGCCACTCGCTGCGCGGCTTGGTCAGGCGGTCGAAGACGTAGGTCGGGAGCTTGTAGGCCCAGTTGGCGACCCGCTCGTTGATCTCGCCGGCGGTCAGCTTCGGGGTCTCCGCCTTGCCCTTGCCCGCCGCGGCGTTGTCCCCGGACCCTTGGGCGACCGCGGCGGTCGTGTCGCCGGCCTTGGGGGCCGCGCCGGTCGGGTCCGCGGTCGCGGTGGCGGCAGCGGCGGGGCCGACGGCCGCGACCTCGCGGGCATCGAAGATCGCCCAGGGCTGATCGTCGATCTTGGCCAGCTGGACCGTCACCTCGACGCCATCGAAGGTCGTGGCGATCGCGGTCTGGTGACTGCTCGGCCAGGTCAGATCGCTGCGCCGCTTGACGTCGTCGAGCTTGATGTCGGCAAAGGCGCTGGCGAGCCGCTTGAGGTCGTCCGCCTTCTTCGCCTTCTCGCCCGCGGCCAGGTTCTGGAGGGTCAGCGGCGCGCCCGCGGCCGCACGCTCGGCAACATAGGCTTCGCTGCCTTCGGGCCGGATCTCGATCCGGCGGAGGTCGTCGGCGCTGATATTGACGATCTGCTTGTCCAGCCAGTCGACCACCTTGGGCTCGATCCTGACGCCGCCGCTCGCGAGCCAGGCCTGCGCCTCGGCCGGGCGACGCAGATAGGTGCCCTCGGACTGGTTGCCGGTCAGCCGGTGATGCTGCTTGCCGATCAACGCCTCCGCCAGGACCTTGCCGTCAGCGCTCTCGAGGCGCAGCAGACGCGACTTGGCGTCCTTGGCCTTGACGTCCTCGACCTGGATCCGGCCGTAGCGCTCGGGCATCTTGGTCTTGGCCTCGATCAGGCGCATGTCGGCGAGCGCCACCACCAGATCGCGCACGCGCTTGCCGTCGACCGAATAGCCGAAGCGCTCCGCCGAGGACCACCGGTCGCCGGTCTCGCGCACCAGGGTGAAGCTGCCCTCGGGCGTGGTCAGGATGACCTTGGCGACCGCGTCCGGATTGGCGCGCAGGGCCGGGAAGGCGGGCTGGTCGCCATAGTGCACCGGGGCCGCGGCCGGCTCCTGCAGGACCGTGACCGCGGCCGCCGCCGAGGCGATCACGGTGATGACCAGCAGGCCGAGGAAGACCTTGGGGCTCATGGTTGCGCTCCTCCCGTCGCCGATCAGCCGGCCGCGGCCTGGGTGCGCCCGATCCGCAGGCGCCGGTAGATCCCGACCCCGAGCGCGATCAGGGCGATCAGCACCGGCACCGCCCAGATGTTGATGATCTTGACCCAGGTCGACAGGTGCTCGACGTTTTCGCGCAGCGACCGCTGCACGCCGCGCAGCTCCTGGCGCAGGCCGATCATCTCGCCGCGGAAGTTCTCGATCTCGTGCTGCTGGTCCGCGGTCAGGATGACCCCGCTCTGCTGCTCCTCATCCTGGAGCGAGCCGATCTTCTTCTGGGTCTCGTCGATCTTGGCCTGCAGCTCCTGCTCCTTGGCGCGGAACTTGTCCTCGGCGTCGCGCTCCATGGCCTTGACGACCTCGAACGGCCGGTCGGTCAGGCCGCGCCCGCGCAGGCTGATCAGCCCCTCGGTCCCGGCCAGATTGTCGAGCGCGTTGATCGCGAAATCGCCGTTGTTGGCGATCGGCACGTCGACGTCCTGACCGAGCAGGCTCTGGGAGCGCACCCAGGTCGAAATCGGCCAGAAGGTCGGCATCGGCGACCAGGATCAGGTTGAGCGGCTGCTTGGCTTCCTTGAGCTGGGGCGCGTCGCTCTTGACCCCCTTGGGCGGACCGTCGGGGAAGGCGGTCTTGACCGGGCCGGTGACCCGCGCGGCGAGCGTGAAGGGCGAGCCGGCGGCGACGAAATCGGCGATCAGCTTGGCCGGATCGGGGTCGGTCTTGATCTTGTCGACGTCGATCTGCTCGGCCTGCGAGCTGGAGACGACCAGCGGCTCGATGGTCGTGGTCGCGCCCTTGCGCTGGTCGATCGAGCCGACCGAGTTCAGGTGCAGCCGCTTGAGCTGGCCGGTGATCACGTCGTTGGCGGCGAGCTGGTCCTGGCCGATCGCCAGCCAGGGCAGGTAGTCGACCACGATCTGACGGCCGCGCAGCCGGGCGGTCACCCGCTGCGCGGTCTCCCGGTCGCCGATCACCTTGCCGTCCGGGATCGACACCCCCCAGGCGGCGAGCAGCGGCTCCATCGCCTTGACCGCGTCGCCTTCCGGGTTCGCCATCGGGTTCATGCCGCCGCCCGCCGCCATCACCTCGGCCAGCGGGTCGATGAAGGCGAGCACCCGGCCGCCGCGCATCACGAACTGGTCGATCGCGTACAGCGTCGCCGGGTCGACGTTGTGCGGCTGGGCGAGCATCAGCACCTGGACGTCGTCGTCGATCTTGCCCTGCTTGCCGCCGAGGAAGCGGACGTCGAACACCTGGAACATCGCGTCCAGGATCTTCCACGGCGCGTAGCGATTGAACTGGCTGCCCATCAGCGGCAGGTCGCCCAGGACCGCGACCACCGGCTTCTTGGGGTTGGCGAGGTCGGCGATCATGCGGGTCAGGTCGTACTCGAGGAAGTTGGCGCGCTCCGGCGCCAGGTAGCGGATCGCCTGGGTGTCGTCGGTCGAGTTGCGCCCGGTCAGGCCGAAATAGGCGAGCGTGCCGTCGTCCTTGACCGGCAGGCCCTCGAGGCCCTCGGCGACCGCGAGATCCTCCTCGGGCGAGAACGGCGCCGGGTCCAGGCGCTCGATCCGGAGCTTGCCGTGGGACAGCCGCCGGTAGGTCGCGAGCAGCTCCTCGACCCGCTTGGCGTAGCCGCTGAAATAGGGCCCGAGCTGGTCGAGCTGCTTGGTGTAGTACAGCCGGAGGTCGATCGGCTCGTCGATCGACGCCAGCACCTCCTTGGTGCCGCTCGACAAGGTGAACAGGTGATCCTGGGTCAGATCGAGCCGGGTCGAGGTCAGATACACGCCGGCCATCAGGTTGACCGCGAGGAACAGGACCACGGCCAGACCGATGCCGGCGAAGCCGAGCCGGCGGCGATCGATCCGTGGCGCCCGCGTGGGCGTTTTTGGCGCCCCCGATGCGTCCCTTGGGGAGCGTGACTTGGCCATGGCTCAGCTGCCCTTGTTGAGCTCGATCAAGGTGACGTTGATGAAGAGCGCGACCACGATCAGCGAGCCGAACAGCACGAGGTCGCGCAGATCGATCACGCCCTGGGTGATGCCCTCGAAGCTGGTGAGCAGGCTGAGGCCGGCGATCGTCTGGACCAGCGCCTCGGGCGCCCAGGCGCGGAAGAACGCCTGGACCATCTCGAGCCCGCTCATCAGGAACAAAAAGCAGATCGCGGCCGCCAGCACGAAGGCGATCACCTGGTTCTTGGTCAGCGCCGAGACCGCGGCGCTGATCGCGAGCAGGCCGCCCGCCATCAGCCAGCTGCCGATGTAGCCGGCCAGGATCACGCCGTTGTCCGGGTTGCCCAGATAGTTGACCGTCAGCCACAGCGGGAAGGTCAGCACCAGCGCGATGCCGACGAACAGCCAGGCGGCCAGGAACTTGCCGAGCACCGCCTGGAAGGTGGTCACCGGCTGGGTCATCAGGAACTCGATCGTGCCGGTCTTGCGCTCCTCGGCCCACAGCCGCATGCCGACCGCCGGCACCAGGAACAGATAGAGCCAGGGATGCCAGTTGAAGAACCCCTGGAGGTCGGCCTGGCCGCGCTCGAGCCAGGCGCCGAGGTAGAAGGTCAAGCCGCCGGCCAAGGCCAGGAAGATGATGATGAAGACGTAGGCGAGCGGCGAGGCGAAATAGGCCACCAGCTCGCGCCGTCCGATCGTCAGGATCGCGTGCATTCCTGTCTCCTCCGCGGCCCGGCCGCCCGCGTCTCAGGCCGCCTGGGTCAGCTGACGGAACACCTCGTCCAGCCGGCCGCGCTCGACGTAGACCTCGTTGAGCGCCAGCCCCGCCTTCTCGATCGCCCGGCAGATCGGGTCCAGGATGTCCGCCTCGGCGCGCGGGAAGGCGAGCAGCTGGCCGACGCCGTCGCCGAGATCGCTGGTCTCGACCCGGATCACGCCCTCGACCCCGCCGACCACGCCGGTCGCGGGCTCGACCTGGCTCGCCGGCAGGCGGAGCGTGACCGCATGGTGGTAGCTGGAGCGCGCCTCGAGCTCGGCGGGCTTGGCATCGGCCACGATCTTGCCCCTGGCGATCACGATCGCGCGCGTGCAGAGCGCGTCGACCTCCTCCAGGATGTGGGTCGAGATGATGATCGCCTTGTCCTTGGCCATGTCGGCGAGCAGGCGGCGGACATGGTGCTTCTGGTTGGGATCGAGGCCGTCGGTCGGCTCGTCGAGGATCAGGACCTCGGGGTCGTGGAGCAGGGCCACGGCGAGGCCGACCCGGCGCTTGAAGCCCTTGGACAGGGTCTCGATCGGCTGCTCGAGCACCGCCTCGAGCTCGAGCCGCCCGATCACGGCGTCGACCCGCTGGCGCCGCTCGGCGGCCGGATAGCGGCGGAGCTTGGCGACGAAGTCGAGCAGGGCCGGGGGCCGCATCTCGCCATAGGCGGGCGCCCCTTCGGGCAGATAGCCGATCCGCCTGTCGAACCTCGATCGGGTCCTCGGCGAGGTCGATGCCACAGACCTCGACCCGGCCCGCGTCGGGCGCCAGATAGCCGGTGATCATGCGCATGGTGGTCGACTTGCCGGCGCCGTTGGGCCCGAGAAACCCCAAAACCTCGCCGCGCTCGACCGCGAAGCTGACGCCCCCGACCGCGACAATCGGCCCGAAGTGCTTGGCCAGCCCCTCGATCGCCAACAGCCTGTCCATCGCCTACTTCACTCCCTGCCTCAGCCCGCGCCGAAGGCTTCGCGACCGCGGCCCGGCGCCTGCCGTTGTCGGAATGGCAAAGCCCGGCCAAGGATGCAACTGAACAATTCGTCATGATTCGCCCGATCCCTCGACGCGAGCGGGCTTTGCCCGGCAGTTCCACCGGAGCTATGCTGAGATCAAACGCCAGAGCTATGCTGAAGCCAACCGGAGGAACCGACCATGACCACTGCCGATGCCAACCAGGTGATCCTGACCGGCGAGAACCCGTTCATTCGCCTGAGCGCCAAGGACGGCGACCCCAACTCGACCGATGCCAGCTTCTGGCGGATCCTCTTCTGCCCGGCCGGGCCGGGCCACGTGCTCTATCTGAAGAGCGAGCTGACCGAGAACCGCTGGCGCATCTATTCCGACAACATCGCCATGGCGCGCTGGCTGCAGACGACCGTCCAGGGCATGCTGAACCCCGAGACCGCCGACACCACGATCCCGGTCACCGAGGCCGACTTCACCAAGTCAGGCGACGCCCGCGACTTCTGGACCGAGCACCTGATCGCGCTTGACGAGGAGATTTCGCTGACCTGGTACCAGCTCGGCGACCCGCTCCTGATCCACACCCAACCCCACGAGATCCCGGACCGCCGCTATGGCGTGTGCACGATCCTGATCCCGGCCCTTGGCGCCCGCCTGACCCACAACGGCACCCAGGCCAAGGGCCAACCCTGGCCCCGCGAGCGCGAAACCCGCCCCTTCAGCACCTGCGCGCTCGCCTTCTCCGAAAGCTGGACCGAGTCCCGTTAAATCGTGACGACTGGCAATCGCTGAGGGGCCGTTCAGACATCCGGGTTACCCCGGAACTGTGGGCCTTCGAGCAGAATGTCTCCTTGCCAGGCACCGACGTCGCAGCCTGCCTCGAGGGTCCACGCATCACCGCTCGCAAAGGTCACCTCGAGCGGTCCGCCGCTACGAAAGCATGGGCTGCCGGCGGTCAGTCGAAGCCCCGAACCGTCGAGCTGCGTCGAGGTCCGATCCAAGAAGGCCGGGTCCGCGCGCCGCGACGATCGATCGATCGGATAGCCCTCGTCGACCAGCGCCTGCGGCCACCCGGGATACCAGACCACGTCATGGACCATCTCGATGCCGTAGGTCCCCCAGTCCGTCACAAAACGATTTTCCGTGTCAGACGTGAGCGCGGTCAGGTCACCGAAAAAGTTTGGATAGTCGGTTTGCTCCTGGCCCGCCTGCGGCACACAGAAGATCGCGTTGTTCCGATGCTTCAAGCCCGCGACGATACCTTTTCGGATGTAGTCGCTGCGGGTAACAATGGAATTGTTAAAGAAGTAGAGTGGACCGTAAGGCTGTTCAACCTTTTTGCTTGACTTGAAGACCCCGCCACCGCGATTGTCATCACCAATAGCGGGTCCTTGGATCGACGTGAAGCAGGCAAGGTTGGAAAACAAGTAGAGAAAACGCGAGCGCAGCAGCTCGAACGAGAACCACTTGTGTGCGTTTAGAATGACATTGTGATGGAACCACCAGTTTTCGGCTGCGTTCTCAGGTTCCAGGATGTTGTCGCGAATCTCCCAGAATTTACAGTCATGAACATGTATATCACGACCAAGGTTCAAGTCCTTCGCCTCGTTGAAACAGTGAATGGCATTGAAAGCTTGCCCGATTTGGCAACGTGCTATCGTGACCCCACCGGCTATGTCGACCGCCCGGAAGAAGTCGCCGTCGAACAATCGCCAGTCAATGGCAATGTTGACGGGCGGATCGTGGATCGTATGCCATGGGATCTGAGTCCAGATCCGCCCGGGCACCGGATCCTGGATCCATGAGCAATCGTTGATCTGGATGCCATAAGTATGAACACCACCAGCGCCAATAGCGAAAGTGCCATCCTTGAAGTGGCAATCGAAGATCTCGATCGCTCGACAATCACGAATGGCAACGTGCGTTGGCCAGGATTGTTCAAAATCGAGACCGACAACGGTTACATGGTCACAACCGTCGAGGACGAGCCGGCCATCGAAGAGCCACGGCCAAAGTCCCGGATAGCCGTGCTCGTGATCGGCCTGCTGGGCGCAGCGGTTACCTTTCTCCCGGAAGTCCTCCGCCGTGACGCCCATCGTCAGGACGGCACCACCCTGGCCCCGCAGAACGATCGGCTGCGCGGATGTCCCTCGTTTGTGAGAGAGAGTGAGGATTGAGCGATAGCGACCGGGTCGAAAAACGAACTCGTCGCCGGCCCGAGCGCGATCGAGCGCCGACTGGGCCGTCTCGGGGGTGACGACGATCTCTGGCATAGCGGCAAACCTCCAAGCTGAAATCGCCCAAGGTTAGCAGATCGCCGAAGTTGACTTCAAGCGACCGTGTCGGGGGCAAGCGCGCCCCGGGCGAGGAGCTGCTTGAAGGCGTCGTAGGTGGTGCGGATGCCGGTCTTCTAGCGGGACGGGGCCGTAGTCGCCGAGGTAGGATTGGATCGGGGCGTCGGAGAGGTCGGCCGGGAAGGGGAGCTCGGCGCCGGTCATCGAGAGTTGGGCGTCGGGGGCGATCGCGCGGAGGAGGTCGAGCCAGGCGGCGACCGAGGTGGGGCGGCCGTTGAGGTCGAAGACGCGGGCTTCGTCGCGATCCCGGGAAACCGCCTTGATGAAGGCTGAGGCGACTTCGCCTGCGTGAAGTGCGGAAACCGCGCCGGTGAAGGGGATGGTGTAGGGCTTGCCGGCGGCGGCGGCGAGGATCGCGATCGTGGTCTTGGAGGTCAGGCCCTGGTCGCGGGCGACGCCGTAGACCACGCCCGGGCGGATGCCGACACTCGGAACGCCCCAGTCCTGGAAGTAGACGCTGGCGGTCATCTCGTTGCAGAGCTTGTAGGCGCCGTAGAGGGTGTCGAGCCAGGGGGCGTCCGGGAAGAAGCTCAAAGCCGCGATCGAGCTCGCGTAGGCGACCCGCTTCAGGCCAGAGCTGCGGGCGGCCTCGAGGACGTTGACCGTGCCGACCACGTTGGCGCGGGCGCCGGCGACCGGGTCGGCCTTGCAGAACGGCACCTGGAGGGCGGCGAGGTGGATGATCGCGCGCACGCCGCGCTGCGCCACGACGGCCGCGACCGCGGCGGTATCGGCGATGTCGCCCTTGACCCAGGTGACCTTCGCCAGCTGGTCCTCGGTCATCAGCAGGCGCGGCCGGCGTCGTCGTCGGACAGATCGTAGACCACCACCGGCACGCCCGCGCGCACCAGGAGCGCCGTCGCCCAGCTGCCGATGCAGCCGCCCGCCCCGGTGATCAGCACCGGACCGTCGAAGTCCGCCTTGTCGACCGGAAACCGCTCCAGCATTGTTTCTCTCCCCGAAGACGCGCCGAGCTTAGTCGGACAGGCGCCTCCAGAAAAGACGCCATGGCCCGCGGATCGTGCTAAGGGCTGCTGCGACCGGCAACCGCGGGAGGAAAGGGATGAACGGGGCAACCCGGATCCGCTGCTTCGTCGACTTCGATCGGGACGGCCGGCAGATCAGCCATCTGCAGCTGCCGCATTCGAGCAACACGTCCGCCTACGGCTGGATCGGCATCCCGATCGCGGTGATCCGCAACGGCCGGGGGCCGACGCTCTACCTCGGCGCCGGCAACCACGGCGACGAGTACGAGGGCCAGATTGCGCTGCTGCACCTGATCCGGGAGCTCGATCCCGGCCAGATCCAGGGCCGGCTGATCATCCTGCCGGCGACCAACCTGCCGGCGGCGCTGGCCGGCCAGCGCTGCTCGCCGATCGACGGCGGCAACCTCAACCGGAGTTTTCCGGGCGACCCGGACGGCGGCCCGACCCAGGCGATCGCGCATTTCGTCGAGAGCGTGCTGCTGCCGCTCTGCGATGCCGCGATCGACCTGCACTCGGGCGGCAAGACGCTCGACTACGTCCCGAGCGCTCTGGTCCGGCAGAACGGCCACGACGATCCGCTGCTCGCGGCCAAGCTCGGGGCGCTCGAGGCGTTCGGGGCGCCGATCGGCTACGTGGCCAGCGAGGGGCGCGAGGACCGGACCATCCTCGCGGCCGCCGACCGGGTCGGGATCGTCGGGCTCGGCACCGAGCTCGGCGGCGCCGGCACCGTGACCCTCGAGACCCTCGAAGGTCGCCCGCCGCGGGGTCCGGAACATGCTCGGCCATTTCGGCCTGATGCCGAAGCCGGCGGCCGAGGAAGCCGGCGTCCGCCCGCGGCTGACGCGGGTCGCGGGGCCGGAATACTATGTCCATGCCCAGGGCCAGGGCCTGTTCGAGCCGGCCTTCGAGCTCGGCGACGAGGTCCGCGACGGGCAGACCGCGGGCTTCATCCACGCCGTCGACGACCCGGCCGCGGCGCCGCTCGAGGTCCGGTTCCAGCGCAGCGGCACGGTGATCTGCAAGCGGCCGATCCTGCGGGTCGAGCGTGGCGACTGCCTGGCTCACCTGGCGACCGACTACCCGGGCTGAGGGCCGCTCAGGGGATCACGTAGATCGGGCTCGACCAGGCCTGGTGGCCGTCTTCCTGGGTCAGGCGGACGTAGAGCGGATTGTCGACGCCAGGATCGCAAGGGCACCTGGCGGGTGAAGCCCATCTGCCAGGCCCGGTTGACCTCGGGCAGGCGGAACAGGCGCAGGCGCCGGCCGAGCCCGCCGGCCTCGAACACCAGGTCCTCGAGCCCGACCTCGGCGATCTCGACGGTCTGCTCGATGACGCTCGTGGCGAAGGTCAGCTCGCCGGCATCGCGGTCCTCGAGCCAGAGGTCGAAGCCCGCGAAATTGCCCGTGGTCACCGAGCTGAAGTCGACCCGGCTGCCGTCCTCGGCGGCGCGGAGCGGCTGGTCGACGTTGAAGAAGTTGATCGCCCGCGCGCGCGTGAACCGGTTGCCGGCAAGGCTGGCGTGGCCCTGCCAGAAGACCTCGCGACCGCGGCCGCGATCCTCGGCACCCTCGAACAGGACCCGGATGCGGGCGCCGAGATCGGCCTCGGTGAAGGGGCGGACGGTCGCGATCGGATCGACGCCGTTGAACAGCACGACCCGCTCGAGCGGCGCCGAGCCCAGCGCCTCGACCTCGAGGATCGCCAGGGCATCGTCGGTGCGCAGGATGTCGCCCATCATCACCCGCCCGACCGGCGTGCTTTCGGCCGGGCCGAGCTTCGGGTCGTCGGCGAAGCGCAGGGCGCCGCCCGCAAAGCGCGCCCGGACGTCGAGATGCAGGCGGGTCCCGGTCGTGCCGTAGGCGTGGCGTTGGCGGATGGTCGCGAACAGGCTCGGGCGGTCGAGGCGTGGCATCAGATAGCAGGTGAGGCCGCCGATCGCGCCGAAGGTCGAGGCGCCCGGATGGGCGAGGCCCGGGCGGCCCTTGTGATCGTCGCTGTGGCAGACCAGGCCGACCCGGTGGCCGAGCCGGAAGGCGTCGTGGAGCAGCCACTCGAAGGTGCCCCAGCAGGAATGGACCTCGACCGCGCGCTCGGTGCGCCCGTCGTGGGCGGCCGCGAGGTCGGCGTAGCGGCCGCCGACGTGGGCGATCACGACCGCGTCCTCGCCGTCCAGCGCTTCGAACAGCCCGCCCGCGGTGTAGACGTCGGTGCCGGAGTCGTGCTCGAGCAGCACGCTCGACGAGCGCCGGATCGGCCGGCCCTCGCGCGCGAAAAAGACGTTCCGATCGCCGCCCATGCCGGTGTTGCCCGACCACTCGTAGCCCGGGACGGCGACGAACCTGCCGGGGCGGTCGAATTCCTTGGCCAGCCGGTTGATCTCGGCCCAGAAACCGTCCTCGATCTGGAAGTCGTTGCCCTGATGGCCGACGATGTCGACGAACGCCTTATCGCGCGCGAAGGCGAAATAGTCGGCGGCGCTGTTGGTGCCGACGGTCTCGTTGCTCTGGCCGTGGAGATCGCCCCAATAGGGCAGCAGGTCCGCGCGCTCGACGATCCGGAGCGGGTTGGAGCGCGCGAGCGGGGCGCCGCCCTCGGCCCGGATCTCGATCCAGAGATCGCCCGGCGCCGCGACCTCGAGGCCCTCGAGGCAGAGCGGGCCGTCACCGGGCGCGAAGGTCACCGCGGCCGGCAGCCCCGCGACCGGGAGGCTGGGCTGCAGACGCAGCGTGGCGGCCGCGCGGTCGGTCGGGTTGCCCCAGCGGTCCAGGGCGACGAGTGCCAGCCGAAAGGGCTCGGCCGCCCGGCGCAAGGTCGGCAGGATCGCCCGCCAGCCCGCGACCGGCCCCGGCACCAGCCGGATCTTCGGGGATGCCGGCAGCTCGACGAAATCGTAGGTGGCGAACGCGTCGACGAAGGTCTTGAAGGTGAACTCCGTCTCGCAGGCGGTCTGCAGGCGGATCCCGGGCGCGCCCCGGCTTGGGTCGCCGAGCCGGACCACGATCCGCTCACCGGCGCGCAGGAAGCCGCGCACGACCCGGATCAGCAAGGTGTTGACCCAGGGCCGAAGGTTGTTGCGGTTGACCTCGAGGGCGAGCTTGGCGCCGTTGCTGGCCAGGGCGGTCGTGTAGTTGGGCGCGCCCGGCCGGTCGAACTGCGGCTTGCCGGCATCGGAGAGCGTGCGCCAGCTGATCTTGATCGCGCCCGAGTTGTCGATCCCGAAGTCGCCCGCGGTGTAGGTCAGCGTCAGCGAGACCTGAGAGCCGGCTTCGTGGTCGCCCGCGGGCTCGATCGTTGCCTGGCCGAGACGCGCGCGCAGATAGGACGAGAACGGCATCTTTCCTCCCCGCAGCCCGGTAGCCTGCCCGTCATAGCAGGTTGCCGCTTTGATCGTCAGGCGCCCCGCGTGGCAACCGGAGCGCGCTTGGAACAGGTTGGACTGGAAACTCGGAACGAATTGGGCGAATCTGACCCTGCCAGGCCGCCCGCCATCGGCCGGTCCGGAGCGCGGCATCCGATCCGGCGCTCGGTGGCCCTTGGCGGCGGCCCCGAGGAGGGCGAGACGATGAGCATGGGCACGATTCTGGTTCATCTCGAGGAGCACGCCGGACTGCGCTCGGTCCTGACCACGGCGCTGCTCGCGGCCAGGCGCTTTGGCGCCTGTATCTCGGGGCTGCACGTGCGTCCGGGCATGCCGCGCCTGGTGCCGGTCGCGCCCGAAGGGGCGTTCATCCCGGCGACCGAGATCGTCGAGGACCTGGAACGCGCCGATCGCGAGCTCAGCCGGCGATTGCGCGAGACCTTCGATGCCTTCATGCGCGAGCATGAGGTCGCGGTCGGTCGCGACGTCCTGGCCGGCGAGCAGCCGGTCGCCGACTGGCAGGAGGAGGTCTCGCCCGGCACCGAGGTGCTGGGCTCCCTCGGTCGGGTGTTCGACCTGATCGTGGTCGGGCGGCCGGTCGCCGGCACCCCGGCACCGTCGATGAGCGCGCTCGAGACGGCCCTGTTCGAGAGCGGCCGGCCGATCCTGATCGCACCGCCGAGCGCGCCCGAGACCGTCGGCCGCAACATCGTGATCGCCTGGAACGGCAGCACCGAGACCGCGCGCACGATCGCCATGGCGATGCCGTTCCTCGCCCAGGCCGAGCAGGTGCTGGTGCTGAGCATCGAGGAGGGCATGGTGCCGGGCCCGAGCGCGGCCGAGGTCGCCCAGAACCTGGTCCGCAATCGCATCCAGGCGCGCAGCCGGCACGCCCAGGCGGCGGGCCGCGTGGTCGGCGCCGCGATCCTCCAGGAAGCCGCCGCCGCCGGCGCCGACCTCCTGCTCAAGGGCGCCTACACCCACAGCCGGCTGCGCCAGATGATCTTCGGCGGCGCCACCAGCCACATCCTGGGCGCCGCCGAGCTGCCGGTGATCATGGCCAACTGACGCCCTCCAGAGCCAAGGCGAGCGGTGGCGTCGATCACCGGGGTGGCCGCAGGCGCGTTAACCTTTCGTTAAGTCCGCTCACCTAGCGTCGGGCGGGTGGACGACGGGTGCCACCTCCGGTCGATAGGTGCCATCGCTCTGGCGGCGGCTCGGCCGTCCCGAGCTCTTGAACGCCCAGCGCCAGGCGTCGCGCGCGCCTGGTGGGCCCGGGTCGCCGCCCGCGACGGCGCCCTTCTGCCGGCCGGCCAGCGAGCCCAGGGCCTCGCAGCGCTGCCGGATTGGCTGGCCCGAGCTCATGCGATGCGGGTCGTCGCCGAGCCCGACTGGGCCGGGCTGCCGGCCGAACTGCGCGCCCGATGGCGAGGCCGCCGAGCCTGAACCGTGCCCGGCCGGCGACGAGCCGATGGCGCCCGCTTCTTCGGCTCGGGTGCACGGCTCGGGCACCGCGGGCGGCCTGCTGGCCGAGCTTCTGGTCGCGACCATGAACGCCAATCTCGGCGGTCGCGACCATGGCGCTGTCTACGTCGAGCGCCAGGTGATCGACTGGTGCCGGCCGCTGGTCGGCTGCCCGAGGCATCGATCGCGCTGCGACGGCGGGGCGTGCTGTTGGCTGCCCGGATCTCGACCGTCTCGACCGCGACCGTCGCCGGTTGGAGCCCGGCCAGCGGCGTGCCCTGGACGACCGTCCCGCCGGCCGGCGTCTCGCTCGCGAAGTGCAGGCCCCGGGCCGCGTCCCGGACCCCGCGCCCGGTCTCATCGGGCGCGGCTCGAAGTTCGCCATGGGACCGCCGTTCTCGGGCGCCCTGCTGGTTCCCCGGCGGCTCGCCGACCAGGCGCCCGGGCTCGATCCGCTACCGGTCGGCTACGGCCAGTACTTCGCCCGGCCGGAATGGCCGGACGCCTGGCAGCCCCTGACCGCGGCGCTGCCCGCCGGGCCGAACCTCGGCCTTCTGCTGCGCTGGCGGGCAGCACTGTTCGAGCTGCAGGCCTGCCGGGCGGTCCCGGAGGTCCAGCGCCTGCGGATCGTCGAGCGGCTCGGCCGGGCGATCCGCGAGGCGATCGACGCTTCGCCGTGGCTCGAGCCGGTGGCGGCTCCGGCGCCGAACGAGGGCGCGCCCCCTGCGACCATCTTCTCGTTCCGAATCCTTAGGGCCGGCGACGACGGGCCAGGGCCGGCCCATGGACGTCGACGGCGCCCGCCAGGTCTGGCGCTGGCTGCAGGCGGATCTCTCCGACCGGCTGCCGGCGGACGCCCCGAAGGCCGAGCGGCGGCTCGCCGCCCGGGTCTGCCAGCTCGGCCAGCCGATCCAGCTTGGCAGCTTCGAGGGCGCCCCGATCGGCGCGCTCCGGATCTGCATCGGCGCCCGCCAGATCGCCGAGGTGACCTTCGATCCGACGCTCGGCAAGACCGAAAAGCAGCGGCTCGAGCGGCAGATCGGTCGCGCCCGGATGGTTCTCGAGAAGGTCGACCTGATCGCCCGCCACTTCGATCATCTGCACGCGCCGGCTGACGCCGACGCCGGGATTCATCTGCGCGCGCCGGCCGACGGCGGTGGCGGAGCTTAGGCGCCGCGCAGCACCTCCGGGTTCAGGAGCTGGTCGTCGCCGGGGCTGCGGCCGGCCTTGAGCGCCAGGATCTGGTCGACCGCGCGCTCGGTCATGGCGATCACCGCGGGCACGCTGCCGCCCGCGCAATGGGGCGTGAGCACGACATTGGCGAGGCTGCGGAGCGGCGAGCCCGCCGGCAGGGGCTCGACCTCGAACACGTCCAGCCCGGCGCCGGCGATCTGTCCCGCGGCCAGCGCCTCGCAGAGCGCCGCTTCGTCGACCAGGCCGCCGCGCGCGGTGTTGATCAGGAAGGCGGACGGCTTCATCAGGGCCAGATGCGCGCGGTTCACGATCTTGTCGGTCTCGGGACTGTGCGGTGCGTGCACCGAGACGAAGTCCGCCTCGCGGAACAGGCGCTCGAGCGGCACGAGCTCGATCCCCGCGGCTGCGGCATGGCCCGGATCCGGCACCGGGTCGTAGGCGAGCACGCGCATCTCGAAGCCGCGGCAGCGCCTGGCCAGCGCCCGGCCGATCCGGCCGAGACCGAGGATGCCGACCGTCTTGCGGAACAGCCCCGGGTGGAAATGCCCGCCCCAGCGGCCGTCCATGACCTCCTGGTGATACGCGAACAGCCGGTTGCTCAGCGCCCCCATCATGGTGAAGGCGAGATCGGCGACCGCCTCGTGGTTGGTGCCGAAGCCCATCGCCACGACCACCCCGTGGCGGGTTGCGGCGGCGACGTCGACCTGGTCGTAGCCGACCCCCATGCGGGCCACCACCTTGAGCTCCGGCGCGGCGGCGAACAGCCGATCGTCGTAGCGCTCGCCGCCGGCGATGGTCGCAAAACAACCGGGCAGCAAAGCGATCAGCTCGGCCTCGTCGAGCGTCCGGCCGTGGGGGTTGAGCACCAGCTCGAAGCCCCCCTGGCGGAGCCGCTCGAGCACCGGCAGGCTCGCCTCGTGGACCCGCGGGATCGCGATCAGGACCTTGGCCATGCAGCCGCTCCTCAGCCGTGCACGCGGGTCAGGCGGCGGACGTTGCGACCGACCACCAGAGGCTCGATGCCGGCGCGGAAGGCCGCGAGATGCGGCATCTGCAGATGGGCGTCGAACGCCGCCTCGTCGTCGTAGACCTCATAGAGCACGACCCGATGGCCGGCGCGGTCGACGGTGACGTCGAACTGGCGGCAGCCCGGCTCGCGCGCGACCGACTGGCTGGCATCGGTCTTGGCGAGCGCCAGGAACCGCTCGAGCGCCTCCGGCTTGACCTCGAACTCGGCGACGATCACGAACGGGCCCTCGCGGGCGGTCGATGCGGCCATGACAAGTGCCTCCCCGATGCGGCGGCTTGCCTCTTCTAGCACGCCCCGAGGCCGATCGAGCAAGCCCGGCCGCGCGCCGCCATGGGCCAAGACGCCGCGCCCGCCGAGCGCCGGTCGCCGCCGCCCGAACCTCGACCCGACGCTGGCTCGTCTGTCGGCCGAACGGCAATATCTTCTACGGCGGATCGGCGAGATCCGACAGCGCCCCTGAACCCCGCGAGCGTGCCCCGCTCGCCGCCATCATCCTGGTCCCGCGATCGGGACGGGTCGGTCCGCGCTTCACGGCACGCAACCTCGCGGACCACGGTCGGGAATAGACCGATGATGACAGAGCTCAGTTCTGACGGCGTGCCCTTCGTGTTCCTGGCCGCCGTCTTCCTCTACGGTGCCGTCCTGGCGCTCTGGGCGCAGGACTGGCCCGAGCTGGCCCTCCGGGGCACCATCGCCCTGGCGCTCGTCGCCTTCACCCTGCTCGGCTACGCCAACGAGCTCCGTCTCCTCGACGAACCGACGGTCCGGGCCCTGTTCTGGTGGGGGCTGCTGATCGTCCTGATCGTGCTCGCGGGCCTGCGCTGGTGGACAAGGGCCGCGCGGCGGCGGCCGGAAGATGCCAGCCGGCTCACGCGAGCCGCGTCGCCCTGGCCTGGGCGGCAAGGGCCAGCTCGCAGACCTTGAAGCAGTGGGCCTGGGGCATGGCGGTCTCGGTGCGCTCGAAGATGTCGGCGATCAGGCGCTCGTAGTAGGGCAGCGGGGCCTCGCTGCAGTCGATGTAGCGGGTGTCCCGGTTGGTCACGAGGAACAGGTGATCGCCACCGGGCCGGCCGGCGATGTCGACGTATTTGCGGAGCTCGATGTAGCCTTCCGTGCCGAGGATCGTGCAGCGACCATCGCCCCAGGTGGCAAGGCTGTCGGGCGTGTACCAGTCGACCCGGATGTAGCCGCTGGCAAGGTCGCTGCGCAGCAGGATCTCGCCAAAGTCCTCAAAGTCCGGGTTTTCCGGGTTGGCGTAGTTGGCGACCGCGCTGGTCACGATCTCGGCTGCGCTCGAGCCGGTGAAGTGCATGAACTGGTCGACCTGGTGGCAGGCGATGTCGGCGAGGATGCCGCCTGCCTTGGCGCGCTCGAAGAACCAGGGCGGGCGCAGGTGGCGGTTGAGGCGGTGCGGCCCGAGGCCGATCGTCTGCACCACCCGGCCGAGCGCGCCCGCCTCGACCAGCTCGGCCGCCCGGGTCATCGCCCGGACCTCGAAGCGCTCGGAGAAATTGACCGACCAGATTTTTCCGGTCTCTTTCTGAGCCTGCTTGACGGCGGCGAGCTGATCGGCCGTGATCACCCCCGGCTTGTCGACCATCACATCCTTGCCGTGGCGCATCGCCAGGGTCGCGATCTGGGCCCGCTCGCCCGGGATGCCGGCGGTTACGATCAGCTGGACCTCGGGGTCCTCGAGCAGCACGCGCGGGTCAGCGACCCGGCCAAGATCGGGGAAACGCTTGACGAAGCCCTCCAGCGGCACCGCGTCGTCCCGGCTGTGGTAGCCGACACATTCGGCGCCGAGCTCCAGAAGGCGGCCGACCTGGTGGTAGATGTGGCGATGGTCGAGCCCGATCGCGGCGAACTTCAGGGGCGGATGGTCGGCCATGAGCGGGTCCTTCAGGCTGGTGTCAAACGACCAGGCCTAGCTGTCGTTTCCACGAACGTTGTTCAGGTGAACGAGCATGGGGCTCCCTCCTGTTGGAGCGTGACCGGTCCGGCGGGTCGGCGCAAGGACGCTGCGCTACAGGACGCTGCGCGCCGGCTGGTGCCGGTCGCCGGCAGCGCTCCTGGCGCGTCCCGGCGGACCGGTCGTGGGGGATCGCAGGTCGGGACGGAGGAACGGTGCCCTCGGTCGAACCCAGGAACGCCGGTTGAGAACGTCGGGTGAAGGGCGGCTGGTGGGCCAGGGCGGCGTGCGGCCGGGCGGTGGTGCGGGCGGCCCTGGGAGCCAGCCGCGCGTACACGCCGCGGGCCAACGGCAAGGCCGAGCGCTTCAGCGCTGACAGTGTCGCAAACGACCGCCTGACCGGACTTCCCCGGATGAACAACCTTCATAGCAACCAGAGCTGGTCTGAGAACTGGCCGTCGCCCAGTCGAGAGCGGTGAGGGAGCGGATGCGGCCGGTTTCGGCGAGCAGGGCGTTCCGGGCGGTGCAGCAGGCATCGAGGATGTCGTCGTAGGTGGGCCAGAGGCGGTGCGAGACGAAGCGCTCGCGGAGATACAGCCAGACCCGCTCGATCGCGTTCAACTCGGGCGAATAGGGCGGCAGGAACAGCGGGGTGAGGTTGGCCGGGACGGCGAGATCCTTGGCGATGTGCCAGCCGGCGCGATCCATGAGCACGACCGCATGGGCGTTGGCCGCCACGGCTTGGCCGAGCTCGTCGAGCATCGCCTGCATGGCGGCGGCGCTGACCGTGGGCAGCACGAGCGCGACCCCGGCATCGGTCGGCGCTCCCGGGGCAGACCGCGCCGAACAGATAGACCGCCTGGTGGCGCAGGTCGCGCACGCTGGCGGGCGCAGGCCCTTCTGGTACCACCTTCGGCAGACCCGACCGGTCTGGCCGACCCGAGCCTCGTCCAAGAACCAGACTTCCGCCCGCTCGGCCTCGGGATGGTCGCGGGCGATCTCGGGGATCAGCGCCGGGAACTTTTTTTTTAAAGCCCTCCTGGGCCTTGCGGTCCGCCTCGGGGTGCACGGGCCGCGCCTTCTGCCAGGACAGGTCGAGATCGTGCAGCAGCCGCAGCATGCCGTTCTCACTGTAGAGGACGCCAAACCGATCATCCGATCTTCGACAGTGGGCGATCAAGAGCGGGCGATTTCTAGCGGTCCATGCCGGCCTTGCGGGCGGCTTGCCCCCAACTCATGCCGTCCAACGCATTGGCCACGCCGAGCAGCCGACGCGCCTCGTATCGGCCAGCGATCGGAGGGAACTGCGCCTCGGGCGCGCTCGACCCGGGCGGGGGTGGTTCCGAGGTCGGCCCGGATCAGGGCTTATGGACGGACTGCGGCTGCGCAAGTGCGAGCAGAGTGATCGCGGTCCCAGGTGGAACGTTCCGCCAGCACGGGTCCATGAGCGGCGCCAACCTTCGGATCCGGTTAAGCGCTCCTTTGATTTTCTGCATCGGCCAACATAGTGCGCGAGGGCGCCAGCCAAAGCCGGTCAGGGCAGTGGCCTCGAAGCCGTTCCGCTCCAGCGTCCTAAGGAGCATGGCGCTGTCGTAGTGCCGGAAATGCTTTGGCTCGACCGGGCTGTTCGTGCTCGGGACGGTGACGACCAGGAGCATGTCCTCGAATATGCGGCGTAGCAGCCGGAACTGTCTGTCGATTTCCTCCTCTGGCAGGTGCTCGATCACCTCGCGGTAGACGGCCACCGTCGGACCGGGTAGCGCCCGCGCCTTCGGCAATGCCGCATCGAGATCGCCCTGGACGAAATCAAGATCGCCGCCGTGATTCTCGGTCTGCTCTTTGGCCCAGCGGATGGCATTGCCTTCGATATCGACACCGATCGCTGTGACCTGCGTCCAGCGAAGGCGCAGCAGCCTGATGAGCTCCCATGTCCCGCGGCCGTCGCCACAACCCACGTCAAGAATGCCGACTTGCTCGGTTCTGCCGGCGAGAGCGGCACCGATCAGCTCCGCCAGGTGCGTCGACTTGCGCACATAGCATCGATCATCGACCGCACCCAGCCGCCAGTGGTGTGGGCGGTGGTAGTCCGCGGCCTGGATTGCTTGGTGCTGAGCCCATCGTTCGCCTGGCACGTTGATACCTCCCCCTGCTCAAAGTCCGCCAGCGCTTCACGTGTCCGAGCGCCGGCCCCGTTGCCGCCCGATCGGGACGAGCCGCACAGCAGGCGAGATCTGTCCACCTCGCGGCGCGGCGCGCGCCTGGACGATGTAGTGGGCGCTGCTGAACACCAGGCCCAAGAACACCCACAGCAATGAGAAGCGCAACCCTTGGTGGGTTATCCCATAGACGCAAATCGGCCCGAAGTATAGAAGATGCTTGAAGGGCGCTCTTCGGAAGACTTGCCATAGAATCGCAAGAAAGAAAGTCGACCCCAGGATCCCATACGAGAACACGACTGTCCCAAAGGTCGAATGCATCTCCTTACTCCCGGCATAAAACCGCTCGTATGCCCCTTCGCCCGCACCGAGAATCAAGTGTTCGGGGTGGCGCCAGATACGATCGTAGCCGCGGCCCTCGGCCAAGTCGTCCTTCTGCTCTCCGAGGCCTTGCAACCGCTTGACAACCCGGTAGGTCAGATCGCCGGGCCCCTGCATTCGCTGCCACTGGACGGACATGAACCCCGCGAAAATCGCAAGCAGAAGAACTAGTGCGATCTTCCGGCGCTGCGCCATGCCCTGGCACCAAATCCCGATCACCATCAGCGCGAGGACCGAAAGCATCGCCGCCTTGGACAGCGAATTCGCGCTGATGTAGCCGAGCGCCACTATCAATGCCAAATCGCCGTAGCGGATCGTTCCTTGGTCCTTGAGGACGAATAGACAGGCGAGTGTCAGCAACGTCCAGTACCCTACTTGATTGGGATTGTTGAACGTAGCAATCGCCCGGATTCCACGGTGTTCCTGTAAAAATACCAGTGCACACAACTCGATAATGATTGCGATAATCAACGACATCTGCGTAACATTCAGAAACGTATGTCCATATTCTTTTTTCATAGTGATAACCGCAACAACAACCAAAAAATCGTAAGCATAAAAGATTGAACTCAGCGCAAATTGAAAGTCTTGATATTGACTATACCAAAACCAATTCACCACCGCAACTACCGTGAGGAATGCCGCTTCGATCAAATAGAACGAAGCATGTAGGGGAATTCGCGCAAAATAACCAGTGAACAAAATCAAAATCAGAATCGCCATGACCACGTCAGCCGGTTGTGGATAGCCACTCGGAAAGACATAGATCGGGTTGCTAGCTATGTAAATCCCCCACAGAATCAGCAGCAAATGGCTGACGCCGAGCCGGCGTCGCGGTCTGGTCTGATGGACGCTCGCTACATCGCCTGTCGCCAAGTCGATTTTCTGTTGCATCGTCGCACCTATACCAGGTTTCTGATTCAGCCTGCTGCAGCTCGTGCGGCGTAATTGGCGAATTCTCTCCAGAACGCTTGTCGCTGGAGGTCGAGTATTTCGGACGTGTACGCCGCGGCGGTGTGGAAATTTCGCTCTGCCTGCCGCCGCAGCCAGTCCCGATCCTGCGCAGCGTGCGCAATCAACCGACCTAATTGGCGCGCGTCGCCGGGCGGGTGAAGGCAGTCTGCCGATAGCAACTCGGGTATCCCACCCGCGGTCGAGCCGAGGGCTGGGCAGGCACGGCTCATCGCTTCGATCGTCGCCCGCGGCAGCCCCTCCTTGAAACTCGGCTGCAGGTAGAGATCGATCTCGTCCAGCCAGTCGAGGACCGGCTGGCCGGACGGCAGGACGCCGCAAAAGTGCGCGACATTGACGAGGTCGTGACGCGCCGCCAGCTCCCGCCAGGGTGCCGCATCGCCCGGTCCCAAGACGCGCAGCTGAAACTCCGGCAGCCTATCCCTCACCTTTGCCAGCGCCTCGAAGGTCGTCCTGAGGCCCTTGATCTCGCTGTTGATGGAGCCGATCAGGCCGAGAACCAGCGGCGGCGACCACGCGCGTAGCCGCGCGAGCCTACGCTCGAGCACCTCAGGCCGCGGCGGGCCGATTTCCACGTTGGAGACGGCCGCGGTGCAGCCGAAAGCCGGATAGCGGCGCTGGAGGAATTGGCGGGTGACGTAGAGGGCGAACCGGGAGCGTCGCAGCTCACGCCGCATCCGCCAGGTGCGGAGGGGGGCATACAGCTTGGCCGGCAGCGTACCATAGTTCCACAAGCCATCCCACGGGCAGCCCGCGACTTCGATCGCCGTGGGCTTGCGGAGGCGGCGCGCAAGCTGCGCCGACAGGAGACCGATCTCGCTGGGCAGCCGAACGATCACGGCATCGGCGGATTGCATGGCCGCCCTGAGCTTGCGTCTCGCCTCCGCCCGTCGCCAGGTCAGGCCGGCGATGCTGGACAGGTTCGGGAGGAACAGAAACGAGACGCCAGGGGCGCTGGCCAGGTTGAGATCGCTCGCGCGCCACGTCTCATCCAGAGACCGTCGACGGCCGACGACCGTCAATGTCTCGAACTGACCTCGAGATACCGGCGCCACAGATCCGCACTGAACTGCCCGGGCGAGTAGACCCGGAGCGCGCGGTCCTCCACGAAGTATGATCATAGCAGAAGATCGCGTTCATCTCGGCTCAAAGCATCCATTCTGCCGCATCCGTGGCATGCCCTTGATTTCCGCCGGAGCGGCTTTGCATAGTGCGCTGAACCAGTTTCGGCTCCCGGCTCGAAACCCGTTCTTCATGTGTACATTTTACGGCGCAGCAAAAAGATCATTTCCTGCGATATACCGGGCAGGACCCAACGCATCGTCACGATATCAAAATCGACCGTGAGCTGCCTTCGAACCGCATCAAAGCCGTCGTAGCACAGCGCATCTGTACGACCACCAACCAACCAGCTACGGACGTGGCGGCGCGCTCGATGATAACGGTTCTCGATGCCCATCGAGACGACAGCATGGTCAGAGCAGGCAGCAAGCTCCGCGAGAATACGACCTCGTTGAATTTGCGGTACACGGTGGAGGAGCCGCAGGCACACCGCTACATCGAACCGCTCTCCCGAAGTTGTCGTAATTTGCTCGGCATCGCAGATCCGAAAGGCCACGTCGACGCATCCAGATGCTGCGTACTCCCGCCGCGCCATCTCTAGCATCGCCGGCGCGATATCGCAAGCGATGACTGAGCCGCCGAGAGTTCGCGAAGACGGGCGCCAGCTTTCCGGTCCCGGTCGGTAGATCGAGGATTCGGCCATGCGGGAGATGCCGCAACAGTCTTGCGACGACGGCCCGTTCCCGCGCAGCCACAGCTCGCACGTGCAGTGTCCGCCATCGCCCGTTGCCGGCGAACGCGGTGTGATACGCAGAAGCGATTTCGGGCCTCTTGTAGTGATCTCGGGTATCGCGCTGGTAGTCGAAGCTCATCTTTGTCTCAGCCACTTTTCGACCTGATGGAAAAACAGCTTTTCGTACGACCGAGCCGCCAGCCGCACAAACCAGGGTAGACCGCGCATTACTCGACGCGCACGACGACGCCTCCTCGCTACGTTAAGGTGGAACATATATGAGAGAAGCTTCTGATCAAGAGGGCCGCCGCGGGCCGCCTCATATGCCGCACAAGCCGCTGATAGTCGAAATGGGTCCAGATCCGGCAGGTGGCGTGGCGTCCCCACGTGATCATAAGCAAAGAAAGGATATAGCGTGCAAAATCGTCCTCTGGCGCACCCAGCACCGCATCGTGGGGATCGAAAAAACGCCATTGGCCATCGGTGCCGGCCTGCTTGAAATTGCGCACTTCGAGGCCGCCAAGGACGATCACGCGGGGGCGCTGGCACAGGCGGTCGTTCAGGCCCATCCGAGGCGGGCAGATGGGGATCATTGGCATAATCGTGCACTGAAAGACCAGCAATCTCCGTGGGGTCCAGGCGATGGAGCCTAGCAGCCAGCACCAGACCTTGGGAGATCGCCATCTGGACCTCTGGTGTCCCTCCCTCCCGCTCCGGCCAGGCGCCAGAGATCCGGACCCCGCAACCGTGATTGACGATGCAGGCGTCTTGTCGATGTAACGGGCGATCGACCATCCCTTCGAGCCGTTGAGACAGGTACTCGAGTCAGCCGATATTCGCGCTCGGCTTCAGCAATGCCGGCGCTGAGATCGGCTTCGAGTCGCCGCATACCCGCGGAATCTTCAGAAATAGCGTCCCCGTACGCACACCCAAGACCAACGCCGGGAAATAAATTGCTTGCCGCGAACCAAGTCTCGGATCCAACTCCGCCACACCTCGACTGGAGCATCTGGTGCGGGTCGGCGTTGGGCCGAGCACGCATCGTCATTGCGCAGGATCTCGCTCGGAGCTGTCGAGCGACTCATGCCACGAGAGCTGACGTCGTCCGGGGTAACAAGATCGTGCCGGCTTTTGTGCGCCGATGACGAGGAAATTGGGCAGCGTCACGACCCGACCCGTCAGCTATCCGACCGAGCGCGACCGCTCCGCCAGCATCGCGAGAACGTGCCCGCTCAGGGTCGCGCCGGATCTTCCGGGCCGCTGCCGATCCGCAGCAGCGGACAGTGGCTACAGCTCGCCGACTGCTCGATCTGCGTCGATCAGCCGGAACGAGATGGCGAGCCAGCGCTCGTCGCCGAGCAGGCAGCGGTCGATCTTGCGATGCGCGGCATTTCTGCCGCGGAGCCGAGCTCGCACGACCTCGGTGCTCGCCGTCACGACCACCAGGAGCTGCGGACGAGGCATCACCTCCAGAGCCGCCGCCAGAACCCTCGGATCGAGGTCGCCGCAGGGCAGGGCCCAGGAGAACAGACCCTGGAAATAGCCCTGATCGAGGATCGCCACCTCCGCCGCCCCTGCCCAGCGCCGGGCCAGCGCCATCGTCCGCAGCCAGTAGCGAAGTTGGGACAGCGAAGCGGCGAGGCCCGGCTGCGGGAAATGACGCAGCAGGGCGAGCGCGCGCCAGGCCTGGCGCGGCTCCGCGATGAGGTAGGGCGCGATCTCGCCGAGATGACGGAGCAGCTTGGCCCAGCGGCCGAGCTCGGCGGGCGAGTCCATGCCGACGAAGGCCGCCCGGTAGCCGTGGGTCTGCAAGTCGGCGGCGAGCCGGCGCGCAAGCGTCGTCTTGCCGACCCCCGGCACGCCCAGGAACTCGATCACGATGCCGCCGGATCGGCCACGCTCGGTCATGGGCCGCGCTCGTACAGCTGCATCAGCGTCTTCACCGAGTTCGCAATGTTGAACTCGCTCTGCAACAGCCCCGCCAGGGCATCCTCGCGGGCGAGCGGCCGGTGCCTCGCGGCGGTCAACGTCGTCGACGCCCAGTCCGCCGCCGGCGCCGCGAGCGGCACCCGGTGGACCAGCGCCGGCAGCACGTCGACCTCGGCGGGCAAGGAGTCGGCGAACACACAGGGCACCCCTGCGGCCTGCGCTTCGAGCAAAACCAGCCCGAACCCCTCATAGTGCGAGGGAAACAAGAAGACGTCCATTGCGGCGGTCATCAGTCGCGGCACGTCGTCGCGCGGTCCGGCGATCACCACCCGGTCGGCGAGGCCGAGGGCGCGCACCCGCGCCTCGATCGGCGAGCCCAGCAGGTGATGCCCGACCAGCAGCAGCCGGGCACGCGGCTCCCGGCGCAGCGCCTCGGCCGCGATCTCGATCAGGAAGTCGTGGTTCTTGTGCCACACGTAGTTGCCGACATGGCCGATCACCAGCGCGTCGGTCGGCAGGCCGAGCGAGCGGCGCACCTCGGCGGCATCGTGACGCACGCCAAAGGCGCTGAAATCGAGCCCCAGCGGCAGCACCCGGTTGCGCCGGTCGGTTGCCCAGTTGCGGCCGAACAGCGCTTCCGCCGCGAGCGCGCTGACGCCGAGCCGCAAGGTCGCATACCGGCCGATCCAGCTCTTGGTCAGGCCGAGGTAGGCCGCCCGCCACAGCCGCTGATGCCAGCCCCGGCTGGCTTCCTTGAGACGGGTATCGGTGTGGCTGTGCGCGATCCGCACTGGCACGCCGTGCCGCGCCGCCAATCGCAGCACGAAGCCGCTGAAGTTGAAGATGTGGCTGTGGACCACGTCATAGGGACCACATTCCCGCAAAACCTCGCCAAAGCTACGAGCGAACTGCCAAGGCTCCCGCTGGCCGAGACACGGGATGACCCGACTTCCGAGCCCTTGAATCTCCTCGGCGTAGGCACACGGTGCCGCCGGTGGTGACCATGAAATCCATGTGGTAGCGCTGGCGATCGATATGACGCATGACGTTCATCAACCAGATCGCAATCCCGCCCGCATTCATTTGCCGCACTACATGAAGGATGCGCACTTTCATCTCTGGACTTCCGCTTGTGCTAGCAGCGCGAGCGACGTCGTCCCGCCCCAGGGCAGTTGGCCGAGCGGTAGGACCTCGAACGCGCTCTCGCGCCGCAAGCGCCGTGCGGCGAGCCAGGGGCTGCGAAGGACCTTGTCGAGAGCCAACGGCACTGAACCGGGATTGACGTCGTGTAGCAGGATGACCCCGCCGTTCTCGAGCCGCCGCAGCGCTGCCGCGATCTCGCGATAGACCATGGCAGCCCGATGGTTGCCGTCGACGTATATGAGGTCGAAGCGATCGCCGCCGCTTTCAAGAAAGCTGAGCGAAGGCGCAGCGACGAACTCGACGAGGTGGTCGAAGCCGAGCATCTCCATAACCGCTTTCGGCGGCCGCTCGGCGCCCCATCGACGCACCTGATCGGGGTCGTTGACGTCTGCGATGTCGAGCGTGGTGAGGCGTCGGTCGGGCCCCGTCTCGCGAGCCATCCGGTCGAGCGCCGCCGCGAGATGAGCGGTGGAAGCGCCGATGCAGGTCCCGATCTCCAGCACGCGGCGCGGGGCAAACCAGCAGGTGAGCGCGTACAAAGCACGGCGTTCGGCCAGCGTCACCGAGCCTCCGCTGGGATCGATGTCCGGAAACCAGGGGGCGATGCGAGCGTGCAGGTTGCGCCACTCGGCGTCGGTCACAGTGGCAAGTGCAGCCGCCAAGTTGCCCGAGGTCACCGAAGCCAGCCGGCTGGCGGGCTCGGGCGAGTCGCCCGAGGCCGATCCGGTCGTGCCCATAGCGGCGTAGGTTGAGGGGCAGTTCGGGCGTGAGCGGCTTCAGGCCCATCTTGAGTGCGGTACCAAGGTCCGTCATCTTCCTATTTCTGCACCGATTTCACGGCTAGCATCGAGCCAGCAGATCGATTTACTATCTTTGCGGGAATGCCGCTCTATGGCACGAACTCCCTCTTGTCCCCCAAGAGGCGCAGGCACGACGACTTACCTCCAGCCGCCAAACAGACTTGGTACAATCTTTAACCTCCTCGATACCAAAACTGCCATGGCCACGTGCCAGCCAGCCCTCGTCAGCGTGGTTGCCACGGCGGCGCCTTCGAGTCCAAAGAGGGGGATCAGGGCCACGGTCAGGCCGACCTGACCGACGGCGGCCACACCGAGAATGGCCGCGGCTTGACGTTCATGCCCGGTCATAGTCAGGAGATTATAGACCGATCCGGCCCCGGCCGTAACAACTTGCCCCAGCACGAGGATCCGGAGGGCACCCGCTCCCGACGTGAAGGCACCGCCGAACATTGATAGCACGATCTCGGCCAAAGCGAAAAGAGGCAACCCGATGATCAAGCCGGATAGCATGGACCACCATGCGGTGGTGGTCACCATGGCCTGCAAAGCAGCACGGTCGCCCCGCGCGTGCAGCGCTGCGATGTTGGGGGCAAAGATGATATTGATTGCGGTCAGGGCAAAACTGACCAAAGCGGCGGTACGCGATGCGATCGCATAAATGCCGACCGCGGTGGTATCGGCCAGCCAGCCCAGGATCAGCACGCCGGCTCGATCCAATACCACCCGCGTTCCGGCCATCACGAGCAGAGCGAAGGCCGCCCGACGCCATTCGGGGGCGTCGTAGACGGCCGGCGTGGTCGTCATTGCGGCCGGACGGGCGCGTCTGACAGCAAAGCTTACCATTCCAAGGCCGAGCACCGTGCCGAGCAGCATCACACCCATGGCCGTATGCGGCTGGATCGCAAACGAGAAAACCACCCCCCCCAGGCCAACGCCCCCCAGCACCACGGCATAACGCACCAGGGTCTGCGGGACGAGTGCCGACACCACGCCGCCGAACGTCCGGACGATCGAGCTACGCACCTGGAGCAGCGCGAGGACCGGCACCATCGCGCAACCCACCAAAAACGTGCGTGCGAGCTCAGGCGCAAGGCGGTCGCCAAGCGCGACGACGATGCCCGCCGCGGCGATGCTGAGGGCCAACGAAGCCGCCACGACCCGAAGCTCGGCATAGCGAATCACGCCACGCAACAGATGCCACTCCTGCCGCGCACGATACGCCGAGGCGAACCGCAACAAGCCGGTTTGAGAACCGAGCGTGCCGAGCAAGGCGAGCACGGTCACCCAGGCGGTGACGTAGGCATAGACGCCGTAGCCGTCGACCCCGAGCACGCGCGCCAGCACTACCTGAGCAAGGAACGCCAGTCCGGTCGCGCCGATATTGATGGCAAAAGCTCCGATCGCGCCCCGGGCAAGGCGAGCTTTCAGGCTCTTCGGGGCCTCGCTCTTCGGAGACACGGCCGGCGACGACGTCATGCTGGCGGCAACGACGCCACCGCGTCGGAGGCACGCGCCAACATCGTGCGAACGTCGACCGTGGGCGGCATGTTGCGCAGCACCAACCGCAGGAGTGTGACCGATGAGCCGAGGCCTGAGGAGAGTTTGCGCCTGCTTAGCGAAACCGCGAGAACAGGTCAATTTCGGTCGAGCCGACCCAGAAGGCGATCCCTTGCGCCCGTCGCCGACCGCCGCTAGGACGAGCCGGAAGGTCTGGTCACGGCGCCTCGGGCGTCATGGTGGGTCAGCGGCATGTCCGCACGCGTGGATCTCGAGGTTCAGCCGCTGCGGCGGACGCACGCCTACGAGAGGGCATGGATCGGCGCAGCGCTGCTGTTGCTGCTCTCGGTGTGGGTGCGCGCGATCAATCTGGACCGGCTGCCGGTCACGGACGAGCTGTACACCTTGCTGGCGGCGCAGGGGTGGTTGCACTACGGCGCACCGCGGATCGGCGACGGCGTCTATGAGCGGGCCCAAGCTTACACCCTCCTCCTCGCCGGGTGGCTAGCAGCAATCGGCGACAACATGGTCAGTGCCCGGGCGCTCTCCTTGCTGTTCGGCAGCTGCCTGGTGGTGGCGGTGTTCCTCTGGACCAGGCGGGTCGCGGGTCACCTCGCGGCATGGATCACCGGCGTTTTCCTGGCACTGGCGCCGCTCAGCGTCGACGTGTCGCAGTTCGCTCGCTTCTACACCCTTCACGCGCTGGTGTTCTGGCTCTCGGTGACCGGTGCCTACGCTTTGGTCAGGCGACGGCACCCGCCGGGCAAGAGGATGCTCGTTGCCCTCGTCACGGTGGTTGGTTTCTTGTTCGCGCTCCACCTGCAGTTCCTGACCATGATCGGGCTTGCGGGGCTCGGGGTCTGGCTGGTGCTGGCGGTCGGGATTCCATGGCTGAGCGCCCAGGACACACGTCGGCGGCACACCGCGCTCGCGGTCGTAGGCGGACTGGTCCTGCTGGCCGGAGTGGCCTTCCTCCTGTCAGGGGAGGCCGAGGCGTTGCTCAAAAACTACCGGTGGGCGCCGCTGTGGAACCGCGCCCATCGGAACGAGTTCTGGTACTATCACATCTACTTTGTCCAGCGCTGGCCGACCCTGTGGTCGCTCACGCCGCTCGCCATACTGCTCGCCTTGGTGCATCGGCCACGACCAGCCGTGCTCTGCATGTGCGTCTTCGTAGTGTCATTCGTGCTGTTGTCGTTCGGCGGCATGAAGGACCCCAGGTACATGTTCTTCCCCTTGCCGTTCCTATTCGTACTGTGGGGCATCGCGCTGGCGAAGGCGGTCGACGTGCTCTATCCGTGGCTGGTCGACGCCACCGATCGCGTGCTACGGCGGCTCGCGCCCCATCTCGCCGGACGGGCGGTCCGCATCGGCTTGATCGGCGCGGGTGTCGCCTTCCTCGTGGCCTCTAACGGGGGCGCAATCAAGGCCTTGCTGTCCCTCGGCGGAACGCGCCTGATCGCGGCGGAGGGAGGGGTTGAAGTCAACGCCGACGCCGGCCGCGCCGACTGGGCGGCGGTCAGGGACAACCTCACGCCTTTGCTCGACACGGCATCGATCATCTTGACCGCGCGCGACGTGCAGTTCCTGCATTATCTCGGAGACTACGACATCGCGCTCAACAGCAATCGGTTGACGGAAATTCCGGGCGGCGAGTTTGATCTTGATCCGCGCACCGGGCAAGTCGTGATCGGCACGGCCAACGCCATCGGCCGGATCATCGCCTGCTTCCCCAGCGGCCTGATTGTGACCGACGCCGGCAGCTGGCGCAGCGCTGTAGGCATAAAGGATGCGGTCGCCGACAGAATCGAAGCAGAAACGATGGAGGTCGCTCTGCCACCGGAGGCGCATGTTCTTGCGTTTCGCTGGGAGCATCCCGTGCCGGATCCTGCCCGCGCAGCCTGCGCTACTTTGCCAAAAGAATTGAGGGTCCGCCGCGGCCAGCTCCGTGAACCGGTTCGCCACGTCGGCAAGGACTGAGAACTGCACCACCCGCCCCGACATGAGCCGGCCCGCTCGAGCACCGAGCCTCGACCAGCGGTCGACGCTTTTCAGGCGACCCAGGTCCGCGTCGGTTCTGGGGCATGGATCATAGCGCTCAATCCACGATGATGGCCAAGAGCTTCGCTTCGCAAAGAGTTATGCATGGCGCACGGAGGTGACCCACGATGGCGCAAAATGGTCCGCTTGCTGGCCACCGCGAAATGCGCGCCGGTGTCGTCATTTCCGAATTTTCTGCAGCGCAGTGCTCGCCGTCGGCTTTCCCCAAATCGTTCAGGGCAGGGCGTGAAGGGCTGTTCACCATCGGTTGGTCGGGGCG
>CAVSRN010000009.1:0-61397 GCA_963730195.1 uncultured Alphaproteobacteria bacterium | reverse complement strand
GCTGGAAGACCATACTGATTGAACACGAACAGCGGATGGTAACAGGTGAGCCAAAGTGGCCATTATAGGCGAGCCCTCCGCTGGCCGTGGCTCGGCTCCGGAGCTGTCCATGTCAAGACTGATGCCCTCCGGCGGGGTGCGCCCATGCACCAGATCGATCCAGGCGCCGAGCAGATCCATCAGCGCCGCCAGGTGAATATCGGCTGCGGCTGGTGCAACAGGGTCGGCCTGAGTGGCGGGGCGCGCCGAGGTGCCAGAGGCCAGCTGATCGCCGCCGAGACTTAGCGTTTGCCGAGGACGGCTTCGCGGTAGAAGACGAACAGGCCGCTGGCGACGATCACGGTGCAGCCGGCGAGCATCCAGCTGTCGGGCAGGTCGCCGAACACGAGATAACCGAGGATCAGGGCCCAGATGATCTGGCTGTAGGCGAAGGGCGCGATCAGGGCGACGGACCCGATCGTGAGGGCCCGTCGCCAAGAATCCTGGCCCCGTTCCTCTAATATAAAGAGTCCGCATCCGCGTCTCCCCGTTTCTCGCGCCCCGTCTCTTCCTGACCCCGTTTCTGCCCCGGTCCCGTAGTTACCACTGGACCGTCCTGAGCCATTCTCGCCAGTTCTTACCCTTCCAGAGAACAAAACCACTCACGAAGAACACTACATGCCCAAAGATTCCTTTCCACAGGTAGAACCCATATAATATAATAGAAAGAATCACCATCGGAATATCACCATCTCTAAAAATTCTGTCTTGAAGGGAATTGTCCGGAAGATTATTTCCCATACCGTCGTTAGCACAAAAAAGACCGTCGCGCACAGGAAAAATACACTGGCGTAACTATCTGCGGCTATCACCATAGAATACCAAGATAGTAGAATGATAGCATCCGTGACAAACATAGCAGCGCTAGTCCATGGTTTCTTATAGTTAATATTCGTTTGCTCCAGATGCCAAAACGCATAATCGTCAATTGCGATCATTATGGCAACAAGAATGAATATATTTCTTTTGGAGGCCTCCAAACTCGATATTCTGGCTATAGCGTTGCCAATCACAACACCGTACAGTAGCTCCGTAAACGATAGTTCGAATTTGAACCCGTTGTTCATCGTCTGCTCAAAGCAAGATCGACATGCACGTGATAGAACCATCTGCCTTCTCGAATTCGGAAATTTGAACTGAAAAAAGCTCTAGATTATTCGCTTCGGCAAATTGCGAAAGGCGAACAAGAGTTTTTGGATAACCGTTGGCGATGATTAGATTGTTTCCTATTCGGAGACAATTCGCCGCGTTAGGTTCCGATTTATCGACGCATATCACCTCGACCGCGTCAAATATTGTAGCGTTCACTAGGCCATCCGCAATCGCTATGGCAGTGTCGCTGATAGCTGTTACGGCGCTCTTCAGGTGCAAGCAATGCTCCACGGGTACGAGAACGACCTTTTTTCCGAATGCGGCTAGGAAGTCTCGGACTACATGAGCACCTCGCTCGTTCGTTCGCGTCGAAATGCCCACATAGGTGATATCACCTAAATGCATTACATCGCCGCCTTCGAGAATCTGGAGATTTGATCCAGATGTGTTAGCACGTGAGAAGAGCGAAGTACATCTGCAACTGCAATTTGCTCCCCGTCCCTATCGATAGGCATTCGTGTGATTATTGCGCGTTCATTCCAGACAATTGCAGTGTCCTCAATGAATACGCAATCGGGATAGTTGTCGCTTGCTCCGATACGAGTTACGAGGAGGCCGGAGCGCTCTAAGATTTTGATATACTCTTCATGTTGCTCTTCAGCGAGTTTCAGCAACAAGGCTTTGTTGTGCTTTGCATAGTGCTCTTGGTAAGAGCGCGAGACACCGCGAACTAGGGCGTGACGAGGCTTGGAAAGCATGGGCCGCTCCTGGAGTGACACCGCGAGTCGGGGTCAACTATTGCATTCCAGCGGCGCGCGAGGTCGGGGTCAAGTCTTAACGTTCCAGGAGCGCGACGCGACCGGCATGAGTGGAAGCTGGTCCGATCCGGCCTCAGCGCTTGCCGAGCACGGCTTCGCGGTAGAAGACGAACAGGCCGCTGGCGACGATCACGGTGCAGCCGGCGAGCATCCAGCTGTCGGGGAGGTCGCCAAATACCAGAAAACCGAGGATCAGGGCCCAGACGATCTGGCTGTAGGTGAAGGGCGCGATCAGCGAGGCGGGGGCGATCACCAGGGCTCGGATCAGGATCAGGTGGCCAAGGGCGCCGAGCGCGCCGATCGCGGCCATCCAGAGCCAGTCGAGGGCGGCGACCGGCTGCCAATAGAAGGGCACCACGAGGGTCATCACGGCGGCGCCGACCAGGGCGAGGTAGAACAGCATGACGAAGGGCGTCTCGCACGGGTCGATGCTGATCATGCGGGTGAAGATCTGGTAGACGGCGAAGCAGGCGGCGGTGACGAGCGGCAGGAAGAGCTGCCAGGGGACCTGGCCGAAGCCCGGCCGGATCACGATCAGGACGCCGATGAAGCCGACCACCACGGCGGTCCAGCGGCGCCAGCCGACCCGCTCCTTGAGCAGCGGCACCGAGAGCGCGGTCACGATCAGGGGTGCGGTGAAGGTGATGGCGTAGGCATCGGCCAGCGGCACGACGCTGATCGCGCCGTACATGCAGCCGGTCGCGACCAGCAGCAGCACGCCGCGGCCGATCTGCAGGCCGTGCCGGCGGGTGCGCAGGAAGCCCATGACACCGAGCCTGGGCAGCATGATCAGCATCAGCGTGCACTGGAAGAAGTAGCGCGCCCAGACCACCTGCGCCGAGGGGTAGTGCTGCATCAGGCTCTTGCCGATCGTGTCCATGAACGCGAACAGGCCGATCGCGAGCAGGGTCATGCCGATGCCGAGCGCGGTCGAGCCGCCGGCCGGGGCGCTCCCGATCGGGCGCGGGGTCACTTCAGCCAGGCTCTTGCGCATCCCGTCTCTCATCATCCCGAGGCTGTCGCCCTCGGCCGCCGGTCTCGGATCATGCGTGCAGAGGCTTGCGCGGACCGAGCCCTGAACTAGACTAAGGCTGGTCAAGGAGCCCCACGATGCGCATGGTCAACATCCACACCGCCAAGACCCATCTATCACGCCTCGTGGCCGAGGTCGCGGCTGGCGAGGAGATCGTGATCGCGAAGGCCGGCAAGCCGGTCGCGCGCCTCCTGCCGTACGAACCGCGCCGCGAGCCGCGCCAGCCGGGCTTGATGAAGGGCAAGATCTGGATCGCCGACGACTTCGATGACCCGCTGCCCGAGGAGATCATGGCCGCCTTTCGGGGCGAGCGGCCGTGAGATGCCTGCTCGACACCCACGTCCTGCTCTGGTGGATCGAGGACAATCCCAAGCTCAAGAAGCGATTGCGGGCGATCATCGCCGACCCCGATACCGAGGTCGCTGTGAGCGCAGCCACGATCTGGGAGGCCGCGATCAAACGCGCGCTGGGCAAGCTTCGCTTCGAGACCGCGGTCCTCCTGGACAGCCTGGACCGGGGCGGCATCCCTGTCCTGCCGATCACCGCCGAGCATGCGCTCGCCGCGGGCGATCTGCCCCGCCATCACGACGATCCGTTCGACCGGATGCTGGTCGCCCAGGCGATCGCCGAGGGCTTCACCCTGATCACCAGCGATTCATGGCTGGGCTCCTACCAAGTCGCGCTTGTTCGGGCCTGACCGATGCAGCGGGCTGGCGGGCGGAGCGGGCCGGTCCTATTCTGACCTCCGATGTCCAAGCCTGACGCTTTCCGTATCGGCACCGGCGCCGGGTTCTCGGCCGATCGGCTGGAGCCCGCGGTCGAGCTGGTCGCCAAGGGCCGGCTCGATGTGATCGTGTTCGAGTGCATCGGCGAGCGGACGCTCGCCTTCGGGCACCGCGACCGGATGGCCGATCCGGAGGCCGGCTACAACCCGCTGCTCGAGCGGCGGATGCGCGCGGTCCTGCCGCTGTGCGCCGAGCACGGGACGCGGCTGATCACCAACATGGGGGTCGCCAACCCCAAGGGCGCTGCCAGGAGGACGGCCGAGGTCGCGCGCGCTCTCGGCCTTGGTCGGCTCCGGATCGCGGCCCTCGAGGGCGACGATGTCAGCGCGTTGATCGGCCCGGACACGCCGCTCGATTCGGGCATCACGGTCGGCGAGGTCGGCCGGCGGCTGGTCGGGGCGAATGCCTATCTCGGCGCCGACGCCATCCTGCCGGCGCTCGAGGCGGGCGCGGAGGTGGTGATCACCGGCCGGGTCGCCGATCCGAGCCTGTTTTTGGCGCCGCTCCGGCACGCGTTCGGCTGGGCCGCGGACGACTGGCCAAGGCTCGGCGCCGGCACGCTCGCGGGCCATCTGATGGAGTGCGCCGCCCAGATCACCGGCGGCTATTTCGCCGACCCCGGCTACAAGGACGTGCCCAACCTCGCGCGGGTCGGCTTTCCGATCGCCGAAGTGGCGGCCGACGGGAGCGCTGTGATCACCAAGCTCGCGGACGCCGGCGGTCTGGTCAGCGAGCGGACGGTCAAGGAGCAGCTGCTCTACGAGGTCCACGATCCTTCCGCCTACGTGACCCCCGACGTGGTCGCCGACTTCAGCGGCGTCCGGATCCGCGAGCAGGCCAAGGATCGGGTCGCGGTCAGCGGAGCCGGCGGCGCCAGGCGGCCGGATCGGCTCAAGGTCACGGTCGCGTTCGACGGCGGGCTGCTGGCCGAGGCCGGGATTTCCTATGCCGGACCGGGCGCAAGGCAGCGGGCCGCGCTCGCGGGGGCGATCGTCGAGGAGCGGATGGTCGCCCTGCACGGCTGCAACGCGCCGCTCAGGCTCGATCTGATCGGGGTCAGCGCGCTCCACGGCACGGCGATCGACGATCCGAGCGAGGCCAGGGACGTCCGTCTGCGGGCGGCGCTGCGCGCGAGCTCGCGCGATCAGGCCGAGCTCCTCATGTGGGAGGTCGAATCCCTGCTCTGCTGCGGCCCGGCGGGCGGCGGCGGCTTTCGCGGCCAGATCACACCCTCGGTGATCACCCACAGCACCTATCTGGAGCGCGACCAGTTGCGTCCGCAGATCGAGGTCATCGAGGCATGACCCGGCGCGTGCTGCTGCGCGAGATCGCCCATGCGCGCGCCGGCGACAAGGGCAACCGCTCGAACGTCGCGGTCTACGCCTACCAGCAGCGTCACTTCGCGGCGCTCAAGGCGCAGCTCACGCCCGAGCGCCTGAAGGCCGAGTTCCCGAAGCTGCTGCAGGGTCCGGTGCAGCGCTTCGCGCTCGATCACCTCGAGCGCCCTCAACTTCGTGATGGACCAGGCGCTCGAGGGCGGGGTCAACGAATCCCTGAACCTCGACGCCCACGGTAAGTCCTGGAGCTTTCTCCTGCTTGGCCTCGAGGTCGAGATCGACGACTGACCCCCAAGGCGTGGCGGGCGCGCGGTTGCTCGATCTTCTGCACAACCCCGGCTTCGTCCGCCTCTGGGCAAGCGGCATCCTCTGCGGCGCGCTGCGCTGGCTGGAGCTGCTCGCGGTCAGCCTGTTCGTCCTGGAACGGACCGGCTCGCCCTTCCTGGTCGCGGTCCTGACCTTGTTGCGCATGGCACCGATGTTCCTGTTCGGGATCCCGGCCGGCGCGCTCGCCGATCGCTACGATCGCCGCCACCTCCTGGCCATCAGCCTGGCCGTGCTCGCGCTCACCTCGACGGTCTTGGCGTGGCTGGCGCTCACCGATCGGATCACGATCTGGCAGGTGGCGCTCGGCGTCTTCCTCAATGGCATGTTCTGGTCGACCGAGTTCCCGGTCCGGCGGACCATGCTCGGCGAGCTCGCGGGCCCGGTCCTGCTCAGCCGTGCCATGGCCCTGGAATCCGCGACCAGCAACGCGACCCGCATGGTCGGGCCGGCGCTCGGCGGCCTGCTGCTGGAGGCGACCGGCCTGAGCGGCGTCTATGGGCTCGGCGCGATTCTCTACGCCACCGCGGCTGTGCTGGTGCTGCGCGTCGCCTATGCGCAGACCCGCCCGGCCGGTACGGGCGCGTCCCTGGTCGCCATGCTGGTCGAAGGCTGGCGCTTCGCCCGGGCGCAGCGGCTGATCCTGGGCGCGCTCACGGTCACGGTGATCGTCAATTTCTGGGGCTTTGCCTACATCACCATGGTGCCGGTGATCGGCGAGCGCGTGCTGCTGTTGTCGCCGGCGTTGATCGGGGTCCTGATGTCGACCGAGGGCTTCGGCGCGCTGATCGGGGCGCTGCTGGTCGGCCGCACCGACCGGCCGGGCCGCTACACCCAGATCTACATGGCCTCGTCGCTGGTCTTTCTGCTCGCGATCCTGGCCTTCGGGCTCTCGTCCCTGGCCCCGTTGTCGTTCGCGCTGATCCTGCTCTCGGGCATCGGCATCGCCGGCTTCTCGGTGATGCAGAGCACGATCCTGTTCCTCGCGGCGCCCGCCAATCTGCGCTCGCGCCTGATGGGCCTGCTCACGGTCGCGATCGGCGCGGGCCCGATCGGGATGCTCCATGTCGGCCTGCTCGCCAATTGGCTGGGTGCTGCCCACGCGGTCGCGCTGATCGCGCTCGAAGGCCTGATCGCGCTGGCCTTCGCGGCGCTGGCCTGGCCGGAGCTGCGCCGCCCGCTCGACCTGCCAGCGCAGGCACAGCCGGGTCGGTCGCCCGCGGCGGCGGTCGATTGACGCACGAACGCAATGAGGGGGTGTGATCAGCCGCTGCCGGGACGGTATGCTGGTCTCGAAGTGGGATGCAACGACAAGGAGGGCAGGAGGTGGAAGGATGACGGGGGTCGCCCGCCGGCGGGCCATGAGGCTGGCCCGTCGGGCACGATCCTTCGCCACCGTCCTCCGGGTTCTGGCCGCCGCCGGCGCGGGGGTGCTCGCGACCGCGCAGATCGGCAGCGCCGATTTGCCCGCGCCGCCCGCGGAGCCGACGTTTGTCGGCAGTGCCGCCTGCGGCGGGTGCCACTCGGGCGAGATGGCGGCGTGGCGCGGATCGCAACATGCTCTGGCCATGCAGGAAGCCTCGGCCGCGACCGTGCTCGGCAACTTCGATGATGCGACCTTCACCCAGGGCGACGTCACCTCGCGCTTCTTCAAGCGTGACGGCAAGTTCCTGGTCGCCACCGACGGGCCGGACGGCAAGCTCGGCGAGTTCGAGATCCGCTACACCTTCGGCGTCTATCCGCTGCAACAGTACCTGATCGCCTTTCCGGACGGGCGCCTGCAGGCGCTCGGCATTGCCTGGGACGCGCGGCCCAAGGATCGGGGCGGCCAGCGCTGGTTTCACCTCTACCCCGGGCAGAACCTGCATGCCGGTGATCCGCTGCATTGGACCGGCATCGATCAGACCTGGAATTTCATGTGCGCCGAGTGCCACACGACCGAGCTGCACAAGAACTACGATGCCGCCACCAACCGCTACGCGACCACCTGGGCCGAGATCGATGTCGGCTGCGAGGCCTGCCATGGTCCCGGTTCGGCCCACGTTGCCTGGGCCAGGCGGCAGCAGAGCTGGCTGCCCTGGGGCAAGGGCGGCGATGACGGGCTCACGGTCCACTTCGACGAGCGCCAGGGCATCCACTGGACGATCGACCCGGCGACCGGCAACGCCGGGCGCAGCGCGCCGCGGACCAGCGCCAAGGAGCTCGAGACCTGCGGCGTCTGCCATTCTCGCAGCGCCAAGATCGCCGAGGGCTGGCGCCCCGGACAGCAGCTGCTCGAGACCCATGTGCCGAGCCTCCTGGAGCCGGGCCTGTTCGAGGCCGACGGCAAGATGCTGGACGAGGTCTACAACTACGCCTCGTTCCGCCAGAGCAAGATGTTCATGCGGGGCGTGAGCTGCAGCGATTGCCACGAGCCGCATGCGCTCGAGCTCCGGGCCGAGGGCAACGGCGTCTGCTACCAGTGTCACGAGCAGGCGAAGTACGGCGCGGTTTCGCATCACCACCATGCGGAGGGCTCGCCGGCGGCAAGCTGCCCGGCCTGCCACATGCCGGAGCGGACCTACATGGTGGTCGACCCGCGCCACGATCACGGCTTTCGCATCCCGCGCCCGGACCTCTCCGCGCGCTTTGGCGTCTCGAACGCCTGCAACGACTGCCACACGGACAAGGACGCGGCCTGGGCCGCCGCCGCGATCGAGCGCTGGTACGGGCCGGAGCGCAAGGGCTTGCAGACCTGGACCGAGGCCTTTGCTGCGGCTCGAGACGAGACCGCGCAAGCCGCGCCGTTGTTGCTGCAGGTCGCGACCACGCCGGGGGTGCCGGCGATCGCGCGCGCGACCGCGTTCCAGGATCTGGCCCGATGGCCGAGTTGCAAGGCGATCGATGCCGCGCGGCAGGGCCTGACCGATGCCGACCCGCTGGTCCGAGTGGCGGCGCTGCGCACTCTACGATCGCTGCCGCCCGGGCAGAGCTGGCCCTTGGCCAGCGGCCTGCTCGACGATCCGGTCCGCGGGGTCCGGCTCGAAGCGGCGTCGCTCCTGGCGGCGGTGCCGCAGGACCAGCTGGCGCCGGCGGACCGGCAGCGGCTGGCGCGGGCGATCGATGACTATGTGGCGACGCAGCGGCTCAACGCCGACCGGCCCGAATCACGTGTCAACCTCGGCAACCTCTATGCGCGGCAGGGGCAATCGAGCGCGGCCGAAGCCGAGTATCTGGCCGCCCGCTCGCTCGACCCCAGTTTCGTCCCCGCCGACGTCAGCCTCGCCCAACTCTACGGCCAGGAGGGGCGCGGTGCCGACGGCGAGCGGATTCTGCGCGAAGCGCTGGTGCGCATGCCCGCGGACGCCGAGCTGCATCTGGCGCTTGGCCTCGCCCTGGTGCGGCAAAGTCGGGGCGCCGAAGCGCTACCGGAGATCGCACGCGCCGCGGAGCTCGACCCGACCAACGCGAGATACGCCTATGTCCATGGCATCGCGCTCAACTCGAGCGGGCGGACCGACGAGGCGCTCGCGGTGCTCGAGGCCAGTCAGGCCCGCCATCCGGGCGATCGCGATACCCTGCTCGCGCTGATCACGATCAACCGGGACGCCGGCCACCTCCAGACGGCGCTCGCCTGGGCCGACCGCCTGGTCGCGGTCGATCCGGACGCGCGCGCGCTGCGCGATCAGATCGCCGGGCTCGCCGGCGCCGCCGGATCGGGACCTCGCCCGTCGCCCTGACCAGCGCTAGTCGTTCGGCATGACGTCGAGCCGAACCGCGATGCCCTCGAGCTCGGCCGATGGCGCCGGATAGCGCGCCATCACCAGGGGATCGTGGCCGGGCACGATGTGCTGCTCGCTCGCGGCGAGGCGCCGGCATTTGCGGTGGCCCTCGAGCATCTCGCCGACGTGGAGCACGATCGGGAACGGGTTGCCGGTCGCCATGTTGGCGTAGAAGTGGGCGGCATCCGAGGCGACCACGACCCAGCCGCGCCGGGTGAACACGCGCGCGAACTGCAGGCCGTGGCTGTGGCCGCCGACCAGGTGCAGGCTGATGCCGGAGGCAAGCTCCTCGTCGCCGTCGTGGAACGCGACCCGGCCGCGGTAGAGCTCGCGCACCATGCCGGTCACGTTCTCGACGTCGAACGGCATCTTCAGGCGCTGGTGGCACATATAGCGGCCGGTGGCATACGCCATCTCGCGGTCCTGGAGGTGGAAGGTCGCGCGCGGAAAAATCTCGAAATTGCCGACGTGGTCGTAGTGCAGGTGGGTGATGATCACGTCCTCGATCTCTCCGGCGTCGATCCCGAGCGCGGCGAGGCCGGTCTTGGGATTGCGCAGGATTGCGCGCTGGCGCCGGGCGCCGACCGCCTCGCTGAAGCCGGTGTCGATCACGAAGGTGCGCTCGGCAGATTTCGCCACCCAGACGAAATAATCGAGCGGCCCGGGGCCGTCGTGGACGTCGTCGCGGAACACGAAGTTGTCGAACGCCGGCCGCTCGTGATGGGCATATTTGAGGGCGAACAGCTCGTAGGTGGTCGGGTCCGACATGGGGCCTCCCTGCAAGGCTCGAGCGCCGTCGCGGCGCGGTTGGCGAGCGCCGATTATGGCCGCCGGACCCGGCCGGGCCAAGGGATCGCTTGACATGCGCGCCACATGAACGCATGTGCTGCGCATGTCCAAGATGATCCAGATCCGCAACGTCCCCGACGAGGTCCACCAGGCGCTCAAGGTCCGCGCCGCCAAGGAAGGCATGAGCCTTTCCGACTTCCTGCGCCGCGAGGTCACGAGAATCGCCGGCACCTTGACCTTGAAGGAAGCGCTCGCGCGCGCGCGCAGCCGCGGGCCGGTCGAGCTTGACGAGGACCCCGTAGTCACCATTCGCAAGCTGCGCGGCCCACTGCCTTGATCGTCGTCGACGCGTCGGTCGTGGTCGATCTCCTGCTCGACCGGGCTCGGCCGTCGAGGCAGCTCGCGGCTCGCTTCGAGGCGGAGACCTCGCCACTCGCCGCGCCGCACCTCATCGATGCCGAGGTCGGACATGTCCTGCGCCGGGCGGTCCTGCGCGGTGAAGTGACAGCCGCTCTGGCGCTCGCGGCGCTGAGCGATCTGGTCGCGCTTCAGATCGAGCGCTTCGACCATGGTTCGCTGATGATGCGGGCCTTCGAGTTGCGCGACAATGCTTCCTTCTACGATGCCCTCTATCTGGCGCTCGCGGAGATCCTCGGCGTGACCTTGCTGACCCGCGACCGGGCGCTGGCGCGGGTGCCTGGGGTCAAGGCAATGATCGAGGTGATCTAAGCGGCTTGCTCGCTCAGCACGCCGGTCTTGGTCAGCTGCGCGATCTCGTCCTCCGAGCAGCCCAGGTTGCGCAGGATCTGGGCGTTGTGCTCGCCGAGCGCAGGCGCGGGGCGGCGGAGCGCGCCGGGGGTCGCGGAGAAGCGCGGCACGATGTTGTGCATCGGCAGGCCGCCGGCCTGCGCGTCCGGCAGGTCGATCAGCACCTCGCGATCGGCGACGTACGGATCGGCGGCGAGGTCGGCCTCATCGCAGACCGGGCCGACCGTCACCTGGGCCTGCTCGAAAAAAGCGAGCGCTTCGGCCTGGGTGCGCTCGGCGATGAAGTCCCCGACGACCGCTCTCGACCTCTTCGCGATGGCGCAGCCGGTCGGCATTGGTGCGAAAGCGCGGATCGTCCTGCAGATCGGCGCGTCCGATCGCCCGGAATAGCCGCTCCGCCATCGCCTGGGTGCCGGTCGAGAGTGCGAGATATTTGCCGTCCCTGGTGCGATAGACGTCGCGCGGCGCCTGGATCGTGCAGCGGCTGCCCATCCTGGGCGTGGTCTCGCCGGTCAGGCGGTATTCCGCGGCCTTGGGGCCGAGCATGGCGAGGATCGGCTCGAGCAGGGCAAGGTCGATCACCTGGCCCGGTCCGCCGCCCTCGGCGACCCGCAGCGCCGTCAGCGCGGCAAGCGCGCCGTAGAGACCGGCGAACGCGTCCGCCATGGCGAACGCCGGCAAGACCGGCGGCCGGTCGGCAAAGCCGTTCATCGCGGCAAAGCCGGAAAACGCCTCGATCAGCGAGCCGAAGCCCGGCTTGTCGCGAAACGGCCCGGTCTGGCCCCAGCCCGAGACCCGGACCACGACCAGCTTGGGGTTGCGCGCGAGCAGGACCTCCGGACCGAGGCCCATCTTCTCGAGCGTGCCCGGACGGTAGTTCTCGACCAGGATTCTCGAGGTTTCGACCAGCCGGAGCAGGAGATCGCGCCCTGCCGCCTGGCGAAGATCGAGGCAGAGGCTCTGCTTGTTGCGCGCGTAGACCTGCCACCAGAGCGGCACGCCGCGGGTGGTCCAGTTGCGCAGATCGTCGCCCCGCCCCGGCTTCTCGACCTTGATCACGTCCGCCCCGAGATCGGCCAGCACGTGGGTCAGGATGTTGCCGGCGACCAGGCGTGAGAGGTCCAGCACCCGCACGTCGTCGAGCGGGCACTTGGCCATGGGTTCGAAGCTGCGCGCGTGCATGGGCGGCCTGCCGGCGAGGGAGGAGGAGCCCTCAATGGCTGGCAGAAGGTCGCGGCTCTGTCTATGATCTTCGGTCGGAAACGCTTGGCCTTGCCCGTCGCGGGCAGACTTCTCGAGAGCATTCAGATGGCGCTGACGGACGCAGCGAGACGCGCCGCCCTGGCGGTCGACCAGGCGCGGCTCTGGCAACGACACCTGGCGATGGCCGAGATCGGCGCGATCGCCGGCAACGGCGTCAACCGCCAGGCCCTCTCGGCGGAGGATATCCGGGCGCGGGCGCTGCTGCTCGAATGGGCGGGCGCGCGCGGCTACGAGCCTGCGGTCGACGACCTCGCAAATCTGTTCATCCGCCGGCCCGGGCGCGATCCGGACGCGCTGCCGGTCATGGCCGGCTCGCACATGGACAGCCAGCCGGCGGGCGGCCGGTTCGATGGCATCTTCGGCGTGCTGGCCGGGCTGGAGGCGCTGGAGGCGCTCGACGAGGCCGGGATCGCGACCGTGCATCCGATCGACGTCGTCGCCTGGACCAACGAGGAGGGCGGGCGCTACGCTCCGGGCTGCATGGGCTCGGCGGTTTTCGCGGGCCAGGTCTCGCTCGAGGATTGCCTCGATCTGACCGATGGCGCGGGCGTCCGGCTCGGGGCGGCGCTGGCCGAGACGCTCGCCGCCACGCCCGACGTGCCGCGGCGCTCGTTCGGTTTTCCGATCGCCGCCTATCTCGAGCCGCACATCGAGCAGGGGCCGCAGCTCGAGGCGGGCGGCCTGCAGGTCGGTGTCGTCACCGGCATCCAGGGAGCGCGCTGGTACGTGGTGGAGGTCGAGGGCGAGCCGGCGCATGCCGGCACCGCACCGCTCGCCGGCCGCAAGGATGCCGTGCGCGCCGCGGTCCGGATGATCGCCGGCCTCGAGGAGCTGATGCACGATCCGGACGATCGCCTGCGCTTTACCGTCGGCCGGATCGAGGTCGAGCCGAACTCGCCCAACACCGTGCCGGCCAAGGTCGCGTTCAGCATCGATTTCCGTCACCCCGAGGCGGCGCTGATCGAGGCTCGCAGCGCTCGGATCGAGCGCGTCTGCCGGCGCCTCGCCGGGTCTTGCGCGGTCAGGGTCAGGGAGACCTTCAACCGGCCGCCCTCCGTGTTTCCCGAGCGGATCGTGGCCAGCGTCGAGAACGCCTGCCGCGCGCTCGGCATCGGTCACATGCGGCTGCCATCCGGCGCCTTCCACGACGCCAACTTCATCGCCGACCTGGCACCCACGGGCATGATCTTCGTGCCCTGCGAGCGCGGCATCAGCCACAGCCCGGCCGAGAACGCCAAGCCCGAGGACCTGGCCGCCGGCGCGCGCGTGCTGGCCGCGAGCCTGATCGAGCTGGCGGGTCCCGCGACATGATTGCTCAGCAGGAGGGCAGCGTGGCAATGTATGGGTTATGGCTGTGAGTCGCGACACGTTGGCGGACCTGACCCTGGAGATCGAGGGTATGGGAGTGACTGCGGGGAGGTTCCTCCGCGGCGTCGAGGCCTTTTTTGGTCTCGTCTCGGAGGTGACCAAGCGCGTCTGCGTGGATAGGCCTCGGATCGAATGGCTCGTTCAAGTCAGAGCTGGAAGCAATCTCGTCGGGGTGCGAGCTGCACCGGCGTACCCAGCTCCGCAAATGATAGACGCCGTGCTCCGTATTGTTCGAGACGGCATCGAAACGCTGGAAGATCGCAGCGAGGAGCCCCTCCACTTTTCCGCGCCGGCAACCAAGCATCTTCGTAATCTCGGACGGATCGCATCGACGGACGAGAAGGATGACACTCGGGTTCGCGTATGGGTCAAACAGCAGAGACTGGACGTAACTCACAAGTCCGTCGCGCACGTGGCTGCCCTGCTTCGGGAAGTCTCGACTGACTATGGCTCAGTGGAGGGTCGTCTGCAGGTCGCTTCAGAAAGACGCACCCTACATTTTACGGTGTACGAACCAGTCTGGGACAAGCCGATTTGGTGCGACATTCCAGAGGAAATGCTCGACGATGCGCTAAAGTTGTTTGGTAAGCGGATCGAAGTGTACGGCCTGATCAGATATAGACGGGACGGAAGTCCCTTAAGCGTCAAGGTCGAAGAAATCATTCCCTTCCCATCTCAAGACAAACTGCCATCTGCCGCGGATGTCCGAGGGATTCTTAAGGGGTATACTGTCGAATATGGATAGACGGTATTGGGACTCGGACTGTTTTCTCGGATTTCTCCAAGCGGAAGCCGACAAGGAAGCGCTCTGCCAAGCCGTGTTAAACGAGGCTGAACAAGGTAACGTAATGATTGTCACATCTGCGCTTACGATTGCGGAAGTTTTGCGCTTGCGTGGTCGCGCGCCGCTTCCCAAAGGTCGTACGCCTGAAGGTGACTGAATTTTTCAAGGGCGAATACATATCTGTCCGGAACGTCACGCGTCGAATTGCCGAAGAAGCGCGTGACTTGGTCTGGGATCACGGCATCAAGCCCAAGGACGCCATTCATGTGGCAACTGCCCTCGATGCTCGGCTCCCGCTAATGAATACGTTCGATGAGGATTTGATCAAGAAGAGTGGTCAGTTGGGGCGCCCGGCACTGTTGATTGGCAAGCCACAACCGCCGATTCAGAGCGAGTTCGATTTTGGTGCCGGATGAGACGGCGCGCACACGCGCGGGCGCTAACGAAGCGGACCGACTGGACCCGGCCGTGTCGTCGTCATCACAGCCATCGATCTTCCGAATCTGCGGGGCGGCAGGCTAAGATCCCGCTAACGTTAGGGAGGATCGGGCATGAGGATCACGGTGGTGGGTGCGGGCGCGATGGGCGGCAGCTATGGCGGGCTGCTGGCGGTCGCCGGGCATGAGGTGAGCCTGATCGATGCCTGGCGCGAGCATGTCGAGGCGATCAGTCGGGACGGGCTCCGGATCGATGGCGTGCGCGGCGAGCACCGGGTGCGGCTGCCGGCCGCGACCGAGCCCGGGGCGAGGGCGGCCGCTGACGTCGTGATCCTGTTCGTTGATGCCAACAATACTGAGAGTGCGGCCGAGACCGTCAAGCGGCTGCTCGGGCCCGAGGGCTTCGCGATCACCTTCCAGAACGGCATCGGCAATGTCGAGAAGCTTCAGGCCGCGCTCGGCAAGGAGCGGGTGCTCGGCGGCTCCAGCATGTGCAGCGCCGCGAGCCGCGGTCCCGGCCACGTCTGCCTGACCCACATGGGCCTGACCTCGGTCGGCGAGACGGATGGCAGGGCGAGCGCCCGCGCCAAAAGCCTGATCGAGGCGCTCCAGAGCGCCGGCTTCGAGGCCGAGCTCGAGCCCAACGTGATGGGCCTGGTCTGGCAGAAGTTCATCGTGAACTGCGCGGTCAACGCGATCTCGGCGACCACGGGGCTGCGCGCCGGCGAGCTGGTCCGTCTGCCCGAGCTCGACGCCTTTCAGGACCGGGTGCTCGAGGAGGTGATGGCGGTCACCCGCGCCAAGGGCATCCGCCTGCCCAACCCGGAGATCGTCGCCAAGATCAAGGCGCAATGTCACAAGAAGTTCAACAAGCCCTCGATGCTCCAGCACGTCGAGGCCGGCCGGCGGACCGAGATCGACGCGCTCAACGGCGCCCTGATCCGCGAGGCGCGGGCGCTCGGCATTGCCATGCCGAACAACGAGGCGCTGGTGGCGCTGCTCAAGGGCCGCGAGCTGCACCAGCAGCGGATCATCCACCAGCCGGATCTCGACTACGACGCCTGGGAGGCGCGGATCGCCCGCGGCGAGGAGGCCTGAACCGGCTCAGGAGCCGGAGGTGGCGCGCGCGAGCCGCGGCTGGCGGCCGAGCCGCGCCCGGATCGCGGCGCGGAGCGCGCGGGTGTGGCGCTCGAACCCGAGATAGAACAGCCAGGCGACCGCGAGCGCTGTCAGACCCTCGAGCAGCATGATCGCGAGCGCTTGCGCGTTGACCGCCCGGATCGGCAGCGTGAGCGCGAACTCCCGCTCGAGCACGGTCCGGAACAGATAGATCACCGGCGCGTGGGTGAGGTAGAGCGAGTACGAGAAGCCGGCGAGACTACGGCCGCTCCGGACCAGGCCGGGCGTCCGCCACCAGGCCGGGAGCCGTCGGGCTTCGATCCCGAGCAGCAGCGCCAGCAGGGCGAGCGCGACCAGGTAGTCCTTGACCAGGAGGGGCCAGGCCGGGACGCCGCGGGCGATCAGCAGGGTCAGCAGGAGGAGGGCGGCGCCAAGCACCGGTGGCAGGCGCCAGCGCCAGCCGGTCGCGACCACGGCACCCGCGAGCCAGACCGGCAGATAGGCAAGCGTGTTCTTCTCGTCCCAGGGGTCGAACGCCAGCAGCGCGGCCACCGCCGCCAGCACCAGGGCCAGCATCGCGCCCCGGAGCCAGCGCATCGGCGCGGTCAGGATCAGCAGCGTCGCCGGCAACAGGAAATAATACCAGACCTCGTTGTGGATGCTCCAGTACGGGCCATCGCTGCACAGGATCGGGGCGAAGGCCTTCTGCAGGAACAGCAGGTTGAGGGTCAGGTCGAGCGGCCCGGGCGCGCAGTGCGCCTCGAGAGCGTTGTAGAAATCGCCGAGCGTGCGCTGGGCGAGGTGGGCGACCAGGACGGAGAACAGCAGCGCCGGGATCGCGACCACCCAGATCCGGGTCAGCCGATCGAGCAGATAGTCGGCGTGCTCGCCGAGCGTGAAGGGCCGCCGGCCGACGAACTTGCCGGCGATCAGGACGCCGCTCAGGACGAAGAAGACGACCACCGCCTCGTGGCCGAGCCCGGTCACGAAGAAGAACGCCCGGACCAGCAGACCGTCGGCGCCGGCCACGTCGGCGCCGTAGGGGCCGATCGTGTGCAGGCGCAGATGGCCGAGCAGGACCAGGAACGCGGCCAGCCAACGCACGTGGTCGAGCACCGTGGCGAGGCCCGGGTCGATCCGCGCGCCACCCTGAGCGCGAAAGCCTGGTGGCGCTGGTCCTGCTCGCGGGAACTGAGGCGGCATGAGCCGACCCTGCATCAATTACCAGTTGCTTATCAAGGCTTTCCTTCTACCGAGCGTAAGCGGTTTTCCTGGCGCGCTATTCGGCGGCCGCGGCCGGGCTGTGGGTCCGGATCAGCTGCCAGACCTTCTGGGGGGTCGCCGGCATGTCGATCGCGGTCACGCCGAGGTCGGCGAGCGCATCGATGATCGCGTTGATCACGGCCGCGGGTGAGGCGACCGAGCCGGCCTCGCCGCAGCCCTTGATGCCCATCGGGTTGGTCGTGCACGGCACCTCGAGGGTCGAGACCGCCATCGCCGGCACGCCGTCGGCCCGCGGCATGCAGTAGTCCATGAACGAGCCGGACAGGAGCTGACCGCTGCCGTCGTAGACCGCGTGCTCGTAGAGCGCCTGGCCGATGCCCTGGACCACGCCCCCATGCACCTGGCCCGCGACCAGCATCGGGTTGAGCACGACCCCGAAATCGTCGACCGCGGTGTAGCGGACGATCCGGGTGACCCCGGTGTCGGGATCGATCTCGACCTCGGCGATGTGGCAGCCGTTCGGGAAGGTCCAGGCGTCGATCTTGGCCATCGCCTCGGCATCCAGCCCGGGCTCGGCGCCCTCCGGCGGGGTCATGGTGCGCGCCTTGGCGGCGAGCTCGAGCAGGCCGATCCGGCGGTCGGTGCCGATCACCCGGAACTCGCCCGCCTCGCGCGTGAACTCAATGTCGGCGACCGCGGTCTCGAGCTCCTGGGAGGCATAGTGCTTGCCGCGCTCGATCACCATGTCGGAGGCGTCCCGGATCGCCATGCCCTCGGCGGTCAGCGAGCGCGAGCCGCCGGTGCCGCCGCCCCATTTGAGGAGGCTGGTGTCGCCCTGGACGATCCGGATCTGCTCGAACGGGATGCCCAGGCGGTCGTTCAGGACCTGGGCATACGCGGTCTCGTGGCCCTGGCCGTTGGACTGGGTCCCGACCAGGACGCTGACCGTGCCGTCATCCTCGAACTGGATCTTGGCGGCCTCCTGGGGATCGCCCATGGTCGATTCGATGTAGTAGGCCATGCCGATCCCGCGCCTTTGGCCGCGGCTCGCGGCCTCGGCCTGGCGCTTGCCGAAGCCGCCCCAGTCGGCCTCCTTGAGCGCCGCATCCATGACCTTGGCGAACTCGCCGGAATCGTAGATCTCGCCGGCGGTGGTCTTGAACGGCATCGCGCCGGCGCCGATGAAATTCCTGCGGCGGAACTCGGTCGGATCGAGGCCGACCTCGCGCGCCGCGGCGTCGACCAGCCGCTCCACCAGATAGATCGACTCGGGCCGGCCGGCGCCGCGGTAGGCGTCGACCGGAGTGGTGTTGGTGAGCACGCCCCTGACCCGGTAGACCATGCTTTTCACGTCGTAGACGCCGGGCAGGACCTTGAGCGCCGCCATGGTCGGGATGAACGGCGCGAACAGCGAGTTGTAGGCGCCCATGTTGGCGATGGTCTCGACCTGCATGCCGATGATCTTGTGGTCGGCGTCGAGGGCGAGGGCGGCCTCGGTCACGTGGTCGCGGCCCATGACGTCGGCGAGGAAGGTCTCGCTGCGCTCGCCGGTCCACTTGACCGGCCGGCCAAGCGCGCGCGCGGCAAACGCCGCCATCGCGTACTCGGGGTAGAAGAACGCCTTCATGCCGAAGCCGCCGCCGACGTCGGGGGTCAGGATGCGGACCTTCTCGGGCGCGACCTTGAGCGCGCCGGCCAGGATGTCGGTCCACAGCCAGCCGCCCTGGGTGCAGGCGTGCAGCGTGATGCCCGTCTTTGCGTCCCATTCGGCGATCGCCGCGCGCGGCTCGATCGCGTTCGCCACCAGGCGGTTGTTGATCACCCGGAGCCTGGTGACGTGGGCGGCCTTGGCGAGCGCGGCCTCGACCGCCGCGCGCTCGCCATACTCCCAGTCGAAGCTGAGGTTGCCCGGCACGTCGTCATGGACCAGGGGCTGGCCGGCGGCGCCAGCGGTCTCGGTGTCGGCGACCACGGGCAGCGAATCGTACTCGACGCTGATCAGCTCGGCCGCATCCTTGGCCTGTGCGATCGTCTCGGCGACCACGAAAGCGACATGGTCGCCGACGTGGCGGACGCGATCGGTGCACAGCACCGGGCGCAGCGGGTTCACGCCCTTGGAGCCGTCGCGGTTCGCCATCGGGACCGCGCAGGGCAGCGCGTTGCCGCCGCTCGCCTCGATGTCGGCGCCGGTGATCACCGCCAGCACGCCCGGCGCCGCCTTGGCCGCCTCGAGGTCGATCGAGGTGATCCGGGCGTGCGCCTCCGGCGAGCGCAGGACGTAGCCGTAGGCCTGGCCGGCGATGTCGATGTCGTCGGTGTAGCGCCCCTGGCCGGTGATGAACCGCTGATCCTCGACCCGCCGCACCGGCTGGCCAACGCCGAACTTCGCCATGGTGTCGCTCCCCCACCCGCTGATCCGAGACTTGGCGACAACATAGCCCAAGCGCAGCCCTCTGCCAGCCCTACCTGCAGCGCCCTGTAGAGAGCGCGTGAGTTGGCCGGTTTAGGTAGCGCGTGATCTGTCCGGTTCTGGAACCGTTCCAAGGAACTTGGAACGGGGGTAGGCCGGGTGGAGAGGCTAACGAGGATCGGGATCATGCGCTTTGAGGAGCTGTTGGAACGTTGGCAGAAAGGGAGCTTGAGCCATGCCGAGGCGGCCTCGGCGCTCGGGGTCAGCGAGCGGACCTTGCGCCGCTGGCGGCAACGCTACGAGGAGGACGGGGCCGACGGCCTGGTCGATCGCCGGGTCGGCCAGCCGTCGCCCAAACGGGCGCCCGAGGACGAGCTCGAGCGCATGCGTGCACTGTACCAGGAAAACTATCAGGGCTTCACGATCAAGCATTTCCACGAGAAGCTGGCGAAGCGCCACGACTACAAGCTCGGCTACACTACGACCCGGATCTACCTGCAAAAGACCGGGACGGTGGCGCCGGCGCCGAGGCGCGGTGCCCATCGGCGCAAGCGGCCGCGCCGGCCGATGCGCGGCATGATGCTACATCAGGATGGCTCGAAGCACGTCTGGCTCGCCGGCCAGCCGGCGCTCGACCTGATCATCACCATGGATGACGCCACCAGCGAGCTCTACTCGGCCTTTCTCGTCGCCGAAGAAGGCACGATGAGCAGCTTCCGCGGGCTGGTCGAGGTGATCGAACGCCACGGCCTGTTCATGGAGCTCTACACCGATCGCGGCAGCCACTATTTCTTCACCCCCGAGGCCGGCGGCAAGGTCTCCAAGACCCAGCTGACCCAGGTCGGCCGGGCGCTCAAGCAACTCGGCATCGGCCACATCCCGGCGTATTCGCCGGAAGCGCGAGGCCGGTGCGAACGCGCCTTCCGAACCCTGCAAGATCGGCTGCCCAAGGAACTGGCGCTGGCCGGGATCACCACCGTGGAAGCCGCCAACCGGTTCCTCCACGAGGTCTACTTGCCCGAGCACAACGGCCGTTTCGCCGAGCCCGCCGAAGAGCCGGCCGCGGTCTTCGTCGAGGTGCCCCAGGCGCTCTGGCGCGACGTCCTCTGCGTTCAGGAGGAGCGCCGGGTCGGCAACGACAACTGCGTGCGCTGGCACGGCCGCAGCCTGCAGATCCCGCCGACGCCGCTGCGCCCCCATCTGGTGCGGGCGACTGTCCGCGTCCACGAATATCCAAACGGCACCGTCGCCATCTTCAAGGGGCCGCAGCGGCTGGCGAGCTTCCCACCGGCCGCGCCTGCGGCCGCCGCGGACCTGGCCGCGTGACCACCACGACGCGGCCAGCCCTGTGGACTTGGTGGACAACGCTGCGCGTTGCCCACAACCCCACGGGCCCACAACAGCGGTCAACTCATGCGCTACCTATTGCGGACAAAACTACGCGCTCGCTACACCCTACCTGCAGCGCCCGATGGGCGGCGGGCAGGCCCGGGACACGGGTGTCGAAGTGCCGCGATGTGACTTTCCTGCACAGTCGGCGAAAAAATTGGCCGGCGCCAGGTCAGCCGGCCTCAGGAAACCATTGCGCCCCCTATATCTTGGCTCGGCCCGCGGCAGCAACGCGCCGCATCTCTCATCCCGGGCCTCGGCGCGCCAACCATGGGGTGCCCTCAGGTGCCCAGTCACAGAGCGCTTGCTCGTCCGGTGCCGGCCCATGGCCGCGCCCATCCCGGCGCCACCCCTCCCGACGATCTGACCGACTTCCTCGATCCGCCGCGATAGGCCGGCGAGCCGCCACGAGCGGCCGCCGGCGATCGGCGGCCCGGCAAAAGCGGCCGCCGTTAACCCGCGGCTAAAGGGCCTTGCGTCACAACTGGCGCAGTGCGCACGCGCACCCGCCAACCTGGAAACTCGAGTATTTACGCCCATGGCCAGCCACCCGATCGTCGAGACCCTGAGAGACCGCCGGCAGCCTCCGATCCCGCCCTGGCGGCGGCCGGCGCTGAAGGCGACCCTGGTCTCCAAACCCCGGCTGCCGGACAACGCGCTCGCCTATGTCGGCGACGTGCTGCGCTCCGGCTGGTGGGGCTATGGCCCGGTCGCCCAGCATCTGCAGGCGACCATCGAGGACCTCTACGAGCAGCGTCAGAACGTGCTCGCGACCTCGAGCTGCACCGCCGCCATGCATCTGGCGCTCCGGGCCGCCGGCGTCGGCCCGGGCGACGAGGTCATCGTGCCGGCCTTCACCTATGTCTCGACCGCGATCGTCGCGGTCTACTGCGGCGCGCAGCCGGTGTTCGCCGACATCGATCCGGACACGCTGACGCTCTCGGCCGCGACCGTCGAGCCCCTGCTCTCGAAGCGGACGCGGGCGATCATTCCGATGCACTACGCCGGCCCGCCGGCCGACTTCGAGCCGATCCGCGAGCTGGTCGCCGGACGCAACATCACCGTGGTCGAGGATGCGGCGCATGCCTTCGGCTCGATCCGCGACGGCCAGCGGGTCGGCGCCGGCGCCGAGTTCGCCGCCTTCAGCTTCGCCCCGACCAAGCAGATCGCCAGCAGCAACGGCGGCATCCTCTTGTACCGCGACCGCGAGCGGCGCACCGAGATCAACCAGCTGGCCTTCCTCGGCCTCGCCGCCGATACCTACAACCGGACCGTGGCCACGGGCGTCAGCCCGACCCAGCAGGTCGCGCGGATCGGACACAAGTACAAGATCGACGACCTCGCGGCGGCGGTCGCCTTCGCCAGCATCGAGCAGCTGGAGGAGATCGTGGACCACCGGGCGGAGCTGGTCGAGCGCTACTACCAGCAGCTCGAGGGTCTGGAGCCGGTCCAGCTCCTGCCGCGCCGGACCAACGCCTCGATCTCCTGGTACATCATGCCGATCCGGGTGCCGGCGGCGCGCCGCGACGGCCTGCGCGCCCACCTCGCCGCGCGCAACATCGATTCGACGGTGCACTACCCGAACCTGCTCGAGCAGCCGGCCTTCAAGGACTGCCGGGGCGAGGTGCCGACCACCGTGCGCGAGACCCGGAGGGTGATCAGCCTGCCCCTGCATCAGAGCCTCGACGTCGGCGAGATCGATCGGATCTGCGAGGCGGTGCGCGGCTTCCTCGGCTGACCGGTCGCCGCGCGGCGACCGCCGGCGCGGGCGCTTGGACCCGCCGAGCCTGGCGAGCGCGCGCGATCACGCCCACATGAGGCTCTGAGCGACCGCGCACTGGCGCGCGGGCCGCGACCGGGACGCGAGCCTGCGCATGATTCCGCTGCACGACGACAATCCGACCACGCGCATGCCGATCGTCACGGTCGCCCTGATCGCGACCTGCGTCCTGGTCTATTTCTGGCAGATGTCGCTCGGGCCGCGCGCGGGCCAGGCGGTGGTCTACAGCTTCGGCTTCATCCCGGCCGTGGTGTTCAAAGGCGCCACCCTGCCGGCCGAGCTGGTCCGGATACCGGCCGAGCTGACGATCCTGACCTCGATGTTCCTGCACGGCGGCTTCATGCATGTCGCCGGCAACATGCTCTACCTCTGGGTGTTCGGGAACAACATCGAGGACGCCTGCGGCCATCTCCGCTTCCTGCTGTTCTACCTGCTCTGCGGGCTGGTGGCGGCGTTCGCCCAGGCCCTGCCCGATCCCGCCTCCGAGATCCCGATGATTGGCGCGAGCGGCGCGATCTCGGGCGTGCTCGGCGCCTATCTCTTGCTGTTCCCGCACGCCCGGGTGCGCGTCCTGATCCCGATCTTCGTGGTGTTCTTCACCACGGTCCGGGCCGGCTGGCTGCTCGGTTTCTGGTTCGTCTTCCAGCTGCTGAGCGGCCTCGGCAGCCATTCGACCCAGGGTGGGGTCGCCTTCTGGGCGCACGTCGGCGGCTTCGTCGCCGGCCTCGGGCTGATCTTCGTTTTGCGCGACCCGCAGTTCCGGACCCGGCTTGGCGCCCGCCGGCGCGGTCGTTCGCGCCTGCCCGAGACCACGACCCGGCGCCGCCCCGGGCCCTGGGGTTGAGCGCCGCGGGTCCGGGCGGCAGCGGCTCGAGGGCGCCCGTGACGCGGTACGCGTGGCCGCGCCGGCGGGCGTCGGCTCAGGACGGCGCGTGTCTGGCTTCGGCGCCGGCCGGGTGGGGCTGGCGGCGGGCGATCGCCCGCTGGTAGACCGAGAGCAGCTGCTCAAGCCCGCTCTCGGCCGTGTACCTGGCCTCGAACTCCTGGCGCGCGCCCTGGCGGAGCGCGGCCTGCTCGGCGGGATGGTCGAGCAGCCACTCGACCTTGGCGACCAGATCGTCGACGTCGCCCGGGCGGAAATGGACGCCGGTGCGGCCGTCGGCGACCACTTCCGCGATCGGCCCGATCGCCGAGGCGACGATCGGCGTGCCGCGGGCATAGCATTCGTTGATCACCCGCGGGAAGCCCTCGTACCAGGTCGAGGTGAAGACGAAGAAGCTGGCCTGGCCGAGCAGCTCGTAGAACTCGGCGAGCGGCCGCCGGCCCAGATACTCGATCCCGGGCGTGGTCGCCGCGGCCGCCTTGACCAGCTCGGTCAGCGGGCCGTCGCCCATGATCTTGAGCGGGATCCGGCTGCCCAGGCGGCGCCAGGCGGCGAGCAGCTCGGCCACGCCCTTCTCGGGATTGAGCCTCGCGGTGAACAGGGCGAAGCCGCCCCGGCCGTCGCCGACGCCGGGATCGTGACCGACGAAGTTCGGCTTGACCACGATCCGGTCGGCGGGCACGCCGCCCGCGATCGCCTTCCGGCGCATGAACTCGTTGAGCGTGATGTAGAGGTCGACCTTGGCCCGCCAGGTGCCGAGCAGGCGGTGCACGGCCAGCATCGTCGCGACCGCCGCCGAGCCGGCCCGGCTGTCCCGGTAGCAGCCGTGCAGCACGGCCGGCCAGGGCACGGCCTTGCCCAGGCAGTCCTCGCAGACCCGGCCGTCGCGGTAGAAGATCGCGGCCGGGCAGGCCAGGCGATAATTGTGCAGGGTCTGGACCACGCTGCAGCCTGCGGCCCGCGCCGCGTAGTAGACCGCGGGTGAGATCAGCGGGAAGAAGTTGTGGACATGAACGACGTCGTAGGGCTTCTCGCGCAGGCGCGCCCGGATCGCGCGATAGGCGCTCGGCGACCAGACCGTGTCGCGGGCGACGCGCAGCGGGCTGAGCTGCCCGATCCGGCGATTGTCGTCCTCATAGCCGTCGGCCTCGATGCCCGCTTCGCGCAGCAGGCGCAGCTCGGCCTCGTAGCACTCGTCCTCACCGCCCCGGACCTGGTAGCGGCAATGCACCATCAATACCCGCATGGGGTCTCGCCGATCGTGGATGGGGGCGTCGCGCGCCGATCACGCCAGGGTGCCGACGCCAGGTTAAGAAAGTCAATCCAAAGGCGCGAGCCGGACGCCCCCCGGCTGCCAACGTCGCCCGCCTCAGGTCCGGCTCGGCCAGGTTACGCCGGCGGTCTCGCGTGTATGGCCTGGCGTCGCCTGCGCCAGTGCCTGCCGATAGATCGCTGTCAGCAGCTGATAGTTGCGCTCGGCGGTATAGTTGGCCTCGAACTCCGCCCGCGCCCGCCCGCGCATGCGGGCGAGCTCCTGGGGGTGGGCGAGCGCCCATTCGACCACCCCGGCGAGATCGCCGGCATCGCCCGGACGGAACAGCCGCCCGGTGCGGCGATCGTCGATCAGCTCGGCCATGCCGCCCATGTCGGAGGCGATCACCGGCGTGCCGCAGGCGAAAGCCTCGATCGCGACGCGGCCGAACGGCTCGTACCATTCCGACGGCAAGACCAGGAACCGGGCGCCGCCCATGAGCGCGTAGACCTCCGCCAGCGGCCGGCGGCCCAGGTACTCGACCTCGAGCTTGCGCGCCGCGACCGCCTCGACGCTGGCGGCGAGCGGTCCCTCGCCGACGATCTTGAGCGGGATCGCATCGCCGAGCCGCTGCCAGGCCTCGAGCACGGTCGCGAGGCCCTTCTCCGCCGACAGCCGGCCGACGAACAGGGCGTAGCCGCCGGCGCCGGTGCCGGGCGCCGGAGCGCCCTCGACGAAGTTCGGCTTGACCACGATCCGGTCCGCCGGCAAGCCGCCCTCGATCAGCTTGTCCCGGGCAAAGCGGGTCACGGCGATGTAGAGGTCGACCATCCGCTGCCAGGTCTGCAGCTGTTTGTGGACGGCGATCATGGTCGCGACCGCGGTCGTCGCGCTCCGGCTGCCCCGATAGCAGGCGTGCACGATGCCGGGCCAGGGAACCCGGCGGCCAATGCAGTCCTCGCAGGGCCGGCCGGCCCGGAACAGCTCCGCGTTCGGACATACCAGCCGATAGTTGCGGAGGCTCTGCACCACCGGCACGCCCTCGCCCCGGGCGGCGTAGTAGACCGCGGGCGAGATCAGCGGGAAGAAGTTGTCGACGTGGACGAGGTCGTACTTCCGGCGCCGCAGGCGCTGGCGAAGCCGCCGGTGGCTCTCGGGGGACCACACGGCGCGCAGCGCGACCCGCAGCCGGCCGAGCTCGCCGATCCGCTCGTTGTGCTCCTCGTAGAGGTCGACCTCATGGCCATTCTGGCGCAGGAGCGCCTGCTCGGCCGCCGCCGATTCGTCCTCGCCGCCGCGGATCAGATAGCGATTGTGAACCACCAGAATGCGCATCCGATCGGCTTCCTCTGGCGATGGCGGGTGGGGCGGCGATCTGCTGATAGAGGTGAACAAGACCGCGACCCCTGGCGTTCCAATCATAGACGCGGCGAGCGCGGGCACGTCCAGCCTCGCCGAGGCGGCGCCGGAGCTCGGGCTCGGCGGCCAGAGCACGGAACGCCTCGGCCAGATCGCGCACCGCTTGCTCGGGCGTATGCGCGGGCACCTTGACGCCAACCTGATCCGTGACCTGCAGGGATGCTGCGCCGAGATCGAGGCAGACCACCGGCCGGCCGGCCGCCATCGCCTCGAGGCACGCCCAACCGCCGGCATCCTGCAGGCCCGGATGAACCAAGAGATGGCACTCCTTGAGCACCTCGCCCACCTCGGCGCGGGCGATTTCGCCGAGAAAGCGAACCCGGTCGGCGATTCCGGCCTGACGCGCGAGCGCGCGCAACCGCCGGCGCTGCGGACCGCCGCCCACGATCCAGTATTCGGCGTCCGGCAGCGCCGCCTCGGCGAACGCGCGCAGCCCCAGCGCAAGGCCGCTGCCCGGTCGCAACCGGCCGATGCTGACCAGCCGGATCGGCTGGTCAGGCGGCATGGGCAGGCGCGCGAGCGCGTCGATCTCATCGGTCCGAAGACCCGATTCGCCGCGTAGCTCGACCCGTCCGGCCCCGAGCGCCTGCGCCTTCGTCGCGGTGTCCCTGGTCATCGCCAGGACGACCGTGCTCCGCCGCGCGGTCAGCCGGACCCAGGGGTCCCACTCGGCGATGCGGCGCGCGAGGGTGCCCAACCACGCGGCCGTCGACCGGGGCCGGTCGCAGTCCGAGCGGAAGCTTGGGGGCGTCGCTTCGCCGCCGGCCAGCGGCCCCCAGACGAAGGGTATCGGCAGCAGGGCCAGCGGGCTCGGGGCCGTGTAGTGCGCCTGACCGACGTCATGAGCGACCTCGAACCCGACCTCGGCATGCAGGCGCCGGGCGGCGAGATAGGCCCGGATCTGCCAGAGCCAGGACCCCGGCGCCCGGCCCACCGGCCCGGGCCGCCAGCGCGCCAGCCAGCTCGGGCCGTCGACGTAGCAGAAACGGACACGGGGTAAGGGGCGCCGCTTGATCTCGGCCGTGATCGCCGCCCGGTTGCGGCTGTGGGTCAAGACCCAGACTTGGTGGTGCTTGGCGATCTGCCGGGCGATGTTCCAACCGATCTCGAACGCCAGCCCTCGGCCGGGTTGGCAGGCGTAAGCCGACAGCAGAATCCTCATGGCTGCAAAATGCCTCCTGGCAGCGGGGGGCGAGCGAGGGTTGGGGATGACGCGGCGGGCGGGCCCGCCCACCCGTGGCGACGACGACCGGCTGGTTGCTGCGGCCGCTGATGGCCGCCCTCCTCACCCGTTGTACAGATGATAGTCGCCGAGAACCTCGGCCTCGGCAGGCGTGAAGCCGCTCGCGACCTCCGCGGCCTCCGGCTGGCCGGTCCCGCCTACGACCACGAGCCCAGTCCGCCGGGCGTGCGCTGGAGGGCCGCTCGTCACCTGATCCGGGCGCTCTGCTCGACCCGGTCGGTCGCGGCCATGCACGAGCTCGGTCATCACATCCTCATCCTGCGATTCCAGCGACTAGCGGTTGCATATCTCGATGTCAACCTTAATGTTCTCAGATAACTTTTCGAATCTTAGGGCTTTTCTCGCCTTCGTGATCTCCCACGGCCGATCGCCGACCCGGCCCGTCTTCCGCCCGGGAACGGCCCGGTCGCGGATCATTCCGCGACCTCCTTGGCGGCCGCCCGCCGGTGCGCGGCGAGCGCCATCAGCCGACGATCGCGCCAGACGCTGCGGTCGCCGAGCCGCCGGGCCGACAGACGTTCGCGGCGCTCGGTCTCAACCTTGCCGATCAGCGCCTCGTCGCTCCAGTCGAGCGGGGCGTGCTCGTGCTCGATCGCCTGATAGAGCGGTCCGTAGCGGCGCAGATAATCCGCGATCCCGCCCGGGGCGTTGAGGTCGATGGTCTCGAACGGCCCCATGAACGACCAGCGCAGCCCGATGCCGTCGCGGATCGCGATGTCGATGTCCTCGGCCGAGGCGACCCCGTCCTTGACCATGCGCAGCGCCGCGCCGATCAGGGCCGCCTGCATCCGGTTGGCGACGAAGCCCTGGACCTCGCGCTTGAGCCGGATCGGCGCCTGACCGACCGCCTGCATCAAGCTGTGGGTCCGGTCGACCACCGCGGGCTCGGTCCAGGGCGCCGGGCAGAGCTCGACCAGCGGCGTCACGAACGGCGGGTTGATCGGATGCGCGACCAGGCAGCGCTGACGCCCGGCCAGGTGCTCGGTGAAGCTCGAGGCGGGGATGCCCGAGGTCGAGCTCGCGAGGATCGCATCCGGCGCCGCCAGGCGATCGAGCTCGGCGTAGATCTGACGCTTGACCTCGACCTTCTCGGGCGTGCTCTCCTGGACGTAGTCGGCGCTCGCCAGCGCCTCGCCGAGGGTCGCGGCATAGCCGACCCGGCCGAGCGCGGCTTCGGCATCCTCGACCAGGCCGAGGCTCGCCAGGTCCTCGAGCCGCGCCCTGATGTTGCGTCGCGCCTGCTCGAGCATCGCGGGCTCGGCGTCGAACATCAGCACCTCGTGCCCGGCGCGTCCGAACACGATCGCCCAGGCCTGACCGATCAGGCCGGCTCCGACCAACGCGATCCGATCCATCCCGTCTCTCCCTCTGCGCCCGCCCGCACACCATAGCCCGATTGCCGCCGCGCCGACAGGCAGTGCGGCGCGATTCAGAAACACTGGATGGCGGGCTCAACTCCGGGCATGACAATCAGCGATCAGCCATGGGAGACAAGCGCGTGGTGCGGGCGGAGGAGGCGACCATGATCACCCATCGAGGCGGCTGTCATTGCGGGCGGGTGCGGTTCGAGGTGACAGCACCGGCCGCGCTTCAGGTGTCGGAGTGCAACTGCTCGATCTGCGCCAAATCCGGCTATCTCGGCCTGGTGGTGCCGAAGACGCGCTTCCGGCTGCTGAGCGGCGCGGACTGCCTGACCATTTACAGCTTCAACACCGGCATCGCCCGGCATCTGTTCTGCTCGCATTGCGGCATCAAATCCTTCTATGTGCCGCGCTCGCACCCCGAGGGCTACAATGTCAACGTCCGCTGCCTGGATGCGGGCACGGTCGAGAGCCTGACGATCCGGCCGTTCAACGGCCTCGAATGGGAGCGCCAGTACCCGAGCGGCCACGGCGCGCCGCTCGAGTGAGCGAGCCAGCCCGGATTGCCATGATCGCCCTGGCCCGGCATGATGGCGCGTCCCGTGATGGAGACCACAGGATGGCAGAAACGACGGCGCCGCCGCGGCCGGCGAAGGTCGAGCCAAGCCCCGGCTACGATGAGGACTTCGTGCTCTGGACCGAGCGCCAGGCAGCGTTGATCCGTGCCGGCCGGTTCGAGCTGGTCGACTGGGAGAACGTCGCCGAGGAGATCGAGGCCATGGGCAGCCGCGAGCGGCGCGAGCTCGGCACGCGGCTCAAGGTCCTGATGATGCATCTCCTGAAGTGGCGGTTCCAGCCGCAGAAGCGCTCGCGGAGCTGGCGCGCGACGATCAACGATCAGCGCGACGAGATCGAGCAGCTGCTCGCCGACAACCCGAGCCTGCGGCGTGAGATCGACGCCCTCGCGCGCAAGCGCTATCGCACTGCCCGCGCCAATGCTGCCGGCGAGACCGGTCTCGCGCTCAAGGCACTGCCGGCCCGTTGCCCTTACGTCGCAGAGCAGATGCTGGACGGCGGCTATTTCCCCGAGTTCGACAGAGGACGAATGACGACCTCCGCACCGGCGGCCAGGTTCCGATCCGGCAGCGCCGGCTGAGGCCGGCGGCGGATTGCCATCAGGGCGGCGGCTCGGCATGATGGCGCGCCAAGAGATGGAGACGGCGGGATGACAGGGACCGCGGCGCCTGCGCGCCCGGCTGAGCTCGAGCCAGCCCCGGGGTACGACGAGGACTTCTTCCTTTGGGCCGAGCGCCAAGCGGCCTTGATCCGTAGCGGCAGGTTCGAGCTCGTGGACTGGGAGCATGTCGCCGAGGAGATCGAGAGCTTGGGCAGCGGTAACCTGCGTCAACTCGGCAATCGCCTCGACGTGCTGATCACGCATCTGCTGAAGTGGCAGTTCCAGCCAGAGGCTCGCTCCGGCAGCTGGCGCGGTTCGATCCGCACCCAGCGAGGTCGCATCCTCCGCCTCCTCAAGCAAAGCCCGAGCTTGCGCCAACACGTCGCAACCGAAGCGCTGGACGGCTATGCCCGGGCCACAGCCACGGCGGCCGATGAGACCGGTCTGCCTCGGGCGCAGTTCCCGACGAGCTGCCCCTACAGCGCGGACGAGCTGCTCGACGAGGACTTCTTTCCCGGCCCGATTGACCCGTCATGACCCAAGCCTCCAACCTCCGCACCGGCGGCCAGATTCTGGTCGACCAGCTGCAGATCCACGGCGTCGAGCTGGCGTTCGGGGTGCCCGGCGAGAGCTATCTCGGCCTCTTGGATGCGCTCTACGACAGCGAGATCCGCTACATCACCTGCCGCCAGGAGAGCGGCGCCACCATGATGGCCGAGGCCTACGGCAAGCTCACCGGGAGGCCCGGGATCGCCATGGTGACCCGCGGCCCGGGCGCGACCAACGGCGCCCCGGGGGTGCACATCGCGCGCCAGGACTCGACGCCGCTGATCCTCCTGATCGGCCAGGTCGGGCGCGCGATGCGTGGCCGCGAGGCGTTCCAGGAGATCGACTACCGGCAGATGTTCGGCGGGATCGCCAAGTGGGTCGCCGAGATCGACGACCCGACCCGGATCCCGGAGCTGGTCGCGCGCGCCTTCCACACCGCGACCTCGGGCCGGCCGGGGCCGGTGGTGCTGTCGCTGCCCGAGGACCTGCTGACCGAGCCTGCGGCCGCTTCCGATGCCGCCCGCTATCAGCCGGTCCAGGCGCACCCGGCGCAGGAGGACATGGCGCGCCTGCGGACCTTGCTGTCGGCCGCCAGGCGGCCGTTCGCGATCCTCGGCGGCGGCGGCTGGGACGCCCGCGCGCGGGCGGACATCCAGGCCTTCGCCGAGACGTTCGAATTGCCGGTCGGGGTGTCGTTCCGGCGCCAGGACTATTTCGACAACACGCACCCCTGCTATGCCGGCCACGTCGGCATCTCGGTCGCGCCGCCGCTCAGCGACCGGGTCCGGGACGCCGACCTCCTGCTCCTGATCGGGACCCGGCTCGGCGAGGCCTCGAGCCGGAGCTACAGCCTGATCGAGGTGCCCGAACCCAAGCAGACCCTGGTCCACGTCCACCCGGGGGCGGAGGAGATCGGCCTGGTCTATACGCCCGACCTCTCGATCCACGCCGGCGTGCGCGCCTTCGCCGCCGCCGCGCGCGCGCTCGAGCCGGTCGACAGCGGCGCCTGGCGCGCGCAGACCGAGATCGCGCATGCGCAGTATCTGGCGGCCCAGACCCCGCCGACCACGCCGGGCGAGCTGCAGCTCGGCGAGGTCCTGGTCTGGCTGCGCGAGCAGCTGCCGGGCGATGCGATCCTGACCAACGGCGCTGGCAATTACTGCGTCTGGGTCAACGGCTACTATCAGTACCGGGGCTGGCGGAGCCAACTTGGCCCGACCAGCGGCTCGATGGGCTACAGCACCCCCGCCGCGATCGCGGCGAAACTGGTCCATCCGGACCGGACGGTCGTGGCCTTCGCCGGCGACGGCTGCTTCCTGATGACCGGCCAGGAGCTGGCAACCGCCGCCCAGTACGACCTCCGGGTCGTCTGGATCGTGGTCAACAATGGCATGTACGGCACCATCCGCATGCACCAGGAGCGGGATTATCCCAAGCGGGTGATCGGCACCGAGCTCAGGAACCCGGACTTCGCAGCACTCGCCCGCGCCTATGGCGGCCATGGCGAGGTCGTGCAGCGCACCGCCGACTTCCCGGACGCCTTCCGGCGGGCGCAGGCGGCCGACAGCTTCGCGCTGCTCGATCTGCGGGTCGACCCGGAGGCCCTGACCCCCCGGTTCTCGCTCAGCCAGATCCGCGCCGGGGCGATGGGACGGTCTTAAGCGGTCCAGGAGTGACCGCCCCCGCGGCCTCGGTCGGCATCGGCACGAGCCACTCCCGGACCGGGCGCCAGAGCACGAGCGAGGCGCCGGCCAGCAGCACGACCGCCGCGATCACCGCGACCCAGGTCCACCGGCGCCGGAGGGTCCAGGGCGACTGCGTCTTGGGATTGGCGAGCGGGCGCAGCTCCACGACCTCGACCTCGGCGACGCCCTTGACCGCGTGCACGCCCCGGTACGCCGATCGGGCGCCGAGCCTGGTGCGCCGGAGGGTGCGGGCGACCCGGCCCGAGACCAGAATCGCGCCGGCCGGCGCGATCCGCGCGAGGTCCTGGGCGACCCCGACCGCGGGGCCTCGAAGGTCGCCGCTGACCGTGATCACCTCGGCGAGGTCGATGCCGATCCGGAGCCCGATGCGCGCTTCGGCCGCCAGATCGGCAGCGCGCTCCGCCATGCCGCGCTGGATCTCGAGGCCGCAGGCGACCGCGGGCGCGGGCTCGGCGAACTCGACCAGCGTGGTCATCGGCATCAGGGCGAAGGTCCGCCCGCCGTAGCGGCTGATCGTCGGGTCGACCAGCTCGTACTGGATGGTCAGGAGCTGGTCGTCGGCAGCGGCGGGCGCGCCGACCACGTCGACCGCCAGGATTGCGGCGAGCTTGTGCTGCATGGCCATGGTTCTCTGCTGGCGCGAGCTTAGGCGCCGCGTCATAATCCGGCCAAGGATCTTCGTGGTCCGCGGTGCCAAATGTTAGGAGGGCTGGGACAGGATGTCGGGACCGTCGATTGCCGAGCTGCAGAAGATGGCGCGCGCGACCTTCGGGCGCGAGCTGAGCGAGGCGCAGGCCGAAGCCTATCGGGGCCGGCTGCCGACCATGGTGCAGAACGTCGTGCGGCTGCAGCAGTGGGCGAGGCGTCTGGGCGACACCGCACCCGCCCAGGTCCAGCAGATGCTGGCGGGAGGCGATGGTGAGTGACCCGGAGCTGGCCTACGCCAGCATTGCCGAGCTGGCGCCGCGGCTGGCCGCCAGGGAGCTGTCGCCGGTCGAGGTGACCGAAGCGGCGCTCGCCCGTATCGAGCAGCTCGAGCCGCGGCTGAACGCCTTCATCCAGGTCACGGCCGAGAGCGCCCGCCATGCCGCGCGCGCCGCCGAGGCCGCGATCCTGGCCGGCAACCATCTGGGCCCGCTGCACGGCATCCCGATCGGGATCAAGGACCTGTATGCGACCAGAGGCGTTGCCACGACCTACGGCTCGCCGCTCTATGCCGACTGGGTCCCGGACTTCGATGCCGCCGCGGTCGAGCGGCTGAAGCGCGCCGGCGCCGTGCTGGTCGGCAAGACCAACCTGCACGAGCTGGCCTACGGCTCGACCAGCGCCAACGCCCACTACGGGCCGGTCCACAATCCCTGGCGGCTCGACCATCATCCGGGCGGCTCGAGCGGCGGCTCCTCGGCCGCGGTCGCCGCGGGCATGGTCTATGGCGCCATGGGCAGCGACACCGGCGCCTCGATCCGCCAGCCGGCGGCCTGCGTCGGGATCACCGGCATCAAGCCGACCTTCGGCCGGGTCACGAAATACGGCGCCCTGCCGCTCTCCTGGTCGCAGGACCACGCCGGGCCGCTTGACCCGCAGCGTGCGCGACGCCGCCCTGATGATGCAGGTGCTGGCCGGCCACGACCCGCGCGATCCGACCACGGTGCGACCGCCGGTGCCCGACTTCACGGCCGGGCTGGAGGCCGGCGTCTCGGGGCCTTCGGATCGGGATCGCACGCGACTTCTTCTTCGAGGCCTGCGATCCCGAGGTGGTCGCCGCGGTCGAGACCGCGCTCGAGGTGCTCGAGGATCAGGGCGCGCGGCTCGAGGAGATCACGCTCCCGGACATGGCAGCCGCCTATACGGTCGGCACGATCACGATCGCGGTCGAGGGGGCGGCCTATCACGCCGCCAACCTTCGTGAGCGCCCGGAGGCGTTCAGCGACGAGCTCCGGGCCTCGTTCGAGGTCGGCAGCTTTTACGCCGGCGTCGAGTACGTGCAGGCGCAGCGCCTCCGGCGCCAGCTGATGGTTGACACGGAGCGCGCGATGGCGGGCTTCGCCGCGCTGGTGATGCCGACCGCGCCGGTCGTGGCGACCCCGATCGCGGGCAGCCCGCCCGAGCACGCCATGCTCCGGCCGCGCAACACGATGCCGTTCAACGTGCTCGGCCTGCCGGCGATCTCGGTGCCTTGCGGCTTCACCGCGGGCGGCCTGCCGATCGGCCTGCAGATCGTCGGCCACGCCTTCGACGAGGCGGGCGTGCTCCGGGTGGCGGAGGCGTACGAGCGTTCGACCGACTGGCACCAGCGGCGCCCGCCGCTTTAGGTCCGGGCTGGAGCCAGGCGGCCGGACTTCTTCAGCTGGCGGATCGCGAGCGCGAGCGCGCCCATGATCAGGATCAGCCCCGCCGCCGCCAGCAGGCGCATTTCGGCGCCTGCGAGGCCGGCATGGTACGCGCCTTCGTAGGCGTACAGCACCGCCGCGCCCGTGATCCAGGCGAACGCGGTGCCGTAGTCGTTGATCACGACGCGCCGCCAGTCGAAGCGCATGCCCTGGGTCGCCTCGGCGACTTTGGTGAGATCCGGCCACCAGCGGCCGACCCGCCGGCAATAGTCGAGGTAGGCAGCGCCGAACTTGCCGACCAGGAAGTTCTCTTCGGACGCGACGATGCTGACGTAGGCAAAACCGAACAGCAGCAGGCCGAGCAGGCAGGCAAAGGGATTGCCGTGCACGATCAAGAGGCCGGCGACGATCAGGCCGTTGCCGAGATAGATCGGGTTGCGGCAGACCCCGAACAGGCCGCCGGTCACGAGGGTCGCGGCATGGACCCGCTTGTTGAGGCCGCCGCGCTTGATGTAGGCGAAGCCGATCACCGCCGCGCGCAGCGCCTGGCCGGCGAGCAGGGCGGCGAGACCGAGCAGGTCGAGCCAGCGGTCGAGCACCAGGCTGGCGCCCATCAGCTTTGGCGGGAAGACGATGCACAAGGCCGCCAGCACCAGCGGGAACACCGTGTTCCGGTAGCGGAAGAAGAAATCGCCGCAGGCCAGCAGCCAGGGCGGCGACGGTGTCCTCGGCAGCCCGCCCGCCATACTACTTGAGCACGATCGAAGCCGAGAAATTGTACCAGCGGAAGAACTCCTCGACGTGGCGGAAGCCATTGTCGAGCAGCAGTTCCCGATTCTCCTCCAGGCGGTAGGGGATCAGGACGTTCTCGAGCGCCTCGCGCTTTTGCGCGATCTCGATCTCGGAATAGCCGTGGCGGCGCTTCATGGCGTAGTAATAGTTGATGAAGAGGCGGTTGAGCAGGGAGTTGCCGAGCGCCAGCTTCTCGACCAGGATCAGGCAGCCGTTCTCGTTCAGGCCCTGGGCGATCCGGCGCATGATCCGGGCGCGGTGCAGCGGCCGGATGAACTGCAGGGTCAGGATCATGAGCACGACCGAGGCGTTCTCGATGATCGGCGATTCGTGCAGGTCGGCGAGGCAGAAGTCGATCTGACGCGAGTTCGACCGGCGCATCAGCTTGCGCCGGGCTTCGGCCAGCATCGCCTCGGCGTTGTCGACGCCGACGAAATGGACGTCCGGCGGCACCAGCGGGTCGAGCGCCACGAGCGTGGTGCCGGTAGCACAACCGAGATCGTAGAGCGTGCTGCCGCCGGCTGCGAAGTCGGCCGCCAGCTCGCAGACCATGCGCTGGATCTCGGCGTAGAACGGGACCGAGCGATCGACCATGTCGTCGAACACGCCGGCGGTCTCGGGGCCGAACTCGAAGTCGGTCACCAGCGGCCGCTCGCGGGCGAAGATCGCGTCCTTGCGCGGGGCCGGCGGGTCGGCCAGCGGTTGGTTCTCGATCGCCTTCATCCTCGTGCTCCCGGCGGCGGCACTACCTCAGCTTGGGGTAGCACAGTTGACCCGGCTCGAAAACGGTTCGGACGGGGGCCCATGGGTGTGGCCTGTCCGGATCACCGCCGGCGGCCCGCATCTGATCGTCTTGGCAGCGGCGCGCGGCCGCCCACATAAAGGCGGATCGTCCCAAGCTCGCTCCAAGGACCCTTGCCCGCGATGCTCCGTCTATCGCTCACGGCCCGACCGGTGCGTCCCCGGCTGGCGCGTCCCCGGCTGGCGCGTCCCCGGCTGGCGCGTCGATGACCCCGGGTCCGGGCCGGGGGGTCGACTGGCCGCGCATCAAGGCCGTCATCCTGCCGTTCCTCTGGCCGCGCGAGAGCCTGGAGCTGCGTGTCCGGGTGGTGATCGCCTTCGCGCTCCTGGTCGCGGCCAAGCTGATCACCGTCCAGGTGCCGTTCTTCTTCAAGGCGGTGATCGACCGGCTGAGCGCGCCCGAGGGGGCGCTCGTCGCCCTGCCGCTCGCAGCCCTGCTCGCCTACGGCGTCGCCCGACTGATCGCGTCGGGCTTCGGTGAGCTGCGCGACGGCATCTTCGCCAAGGTGGCGGAACACGCGGCGCGCCGGGTCTCGCTCAAGGTCTTCCAGCATCTCTTCAACCTGTCGCTGCGCTACCATCTCGAACGCCGCACCGGCGAGCTCGCCCGGATCACCGAGCGCGGCGTCCAGGCGATCCGCTTCCTGCTGGGCGTGATCCTGTTCAACGTCGGCCCGACCCTGCTCGAGTTCGGCCTGGTGATCGGTATCTTGCTGTACAAGTACCCCTGGCCGTTCGCGGCGGTCACTTTCGTCACGATCGGCGCCTACGCCGCCTTCACCTTCATCGCATCGGAGTGGCGGATCGCGATCCGGCGCGAGATGAACGCCCGTGACAACGAGGTCAGCGCCCAGACGGTCGACAGCCTGCTCAACTACGAGACGGTCAAAGCGTTCGGCAACGAGGCGTTCGAGCGCGACCGGCTGGACGGTACGCTGGCGCTCTACCAGCGGGCGGCGGTCCGCTCGGAGACCTCGCTCGCCGCGCTCAACTTCGGCCAGGCGGCGATCATCGCGCTCGGCGTCACGGTGATCATGATCCTCGCGGCCCGCGGCGTGGTCGCCGGCACGCTCACGGTCGGCGACATCGTGCTGGTCAACGCCTTCCTGCTCCAGCTCTACCAGCCGCTCAACTTCCTGGGCGTGGTCTACCGCCAGGTCAAGCAGTCGCTGACCGACCTCGAGAGCCTGCTGGGCCTGCTCGAGCTGGAGCCCGAGATCAAGGACCGCCCGGGCGCGGCGCCGTTGCGGCTGGGTGGCGGCGAGGTCCGCTTCGAGGACGTCGCTTTCGGCTACGACCCGCGTCGGCCGATCCTGCACGGTCTCAGCTTCACGATCCCGGCCGGCCAGACGCTGGCGGTGGTCGGCAGCTCCGGCGCCGGCAAATCGACGCTGGTGCGCCTGCTGTTCCGCTTTTACGAGATCAACTCCGGAAAAATCCTGATCGACGGCCAGGACCTGCGCGACGTCACCCAGGAGTCCCTGCGCGCCGCGATCGGCCTCGTGCCCCAGGACACCGTGCTGTTCAACGAGACGATCGGCGCCAACATCGCCTACGGCCGCCCGGGCGCGCCGCAGGCGGCGATCGAGGCGGCCGCCCGCTCGGCCCAGATCCACGACTTCGTCGAGGGGCTGCCGGACGGCTACGAGACCCTGGTCGGCGAGCGCGGCCTCAAGCTCTCGGGCGGCGAGAAGCAGCGGGTCGCGATCGCGCGGATGGTCTTGAAGGACCCCTCGATCCTGATTCTGGATGAGGCGACCTCGGCGCTCGACAGCCGGACCGAGCAGCTGATCCAGGCAGCGCTTGCGGCGCCTCTCGGCCGGACGCACGACGCTGACCATCGCGCACCGCCTCTCGACCGTGGTCGACGCCGACCAGATCCTGGTGCTCGAGCAGGGCCGCGTGGTCGAGCAGGGGCACCACCACCAGCTGCTCGCGCGGCGCGCCACCTACGCCCAGATGTGGGCCCGCCAGCAGGAAGCGCCGGCGGCCTGAGCGGGCGAATCAAGCCCGGTCGGCCGACCGCGGCCTTGGTGCGTGGGCCAGAGTCGCGGCGGTCGGGGCCGGGGTGTGGGTCAGGAGCAGCCACAGATGGGCCCGCTCGTCCAGGCGCGCGAGGCTCTGATCGAGCGCCCGGGCCGTGGTCCGGCCGGCCGCGACCACCAGCACAACCTGGCCCGCGTACATCGCGAGCGCCGCCGCCTCGGTGCCCGCCAGCAGAGGCGGCCCGTCGACGATCACCAGCCCGCCCGGCGTTCGCGCCAGCAGCTCGCGGGCCAGATGCGCCATCTGGCGGCTGGCGAGCAGGCCGGTCATCGTGGCCGGCGGTCGGCCGGGCGCCAGGAACGTGAGGTTGTCGAGCCCGGTCGGCCGGATCATCTGGTCGAGGCGGGCGCCGCCGCCGAGGACGTCGGTCAGGCCGGGCTCCGATGCCAGGCCGAGCGCCTGCGCCGCGCCCGCGGTCCGGGGATCGCTGTCGATCAGCAGCACCGGCCAACCGCCACCCTGGCTGAGTGCCAGGGCCAGATTGACGGCCGTGAAGGTCTTGCCCTCGCCGGCGTTGGCGCTGCTGATCAGGAGCCAGCGGTCGCGGCGCCCGGCCGCCGGCGCGAAGGCCCGCGCCAGCAAGGGCTCGATGATCGGGCGCAGCTCGGCGTCGAGGGCCGGCCGGCCACTCTGGGCGTCGAGGTAGCCGGTGGCGGCCAGCCGCCGCCGGTCCACACCCGGCGGCTCGGCGCTTGCAGGCGGGCCGGCGGGGTCGACGGTCGGCGCATCGACGACGACGCCTGGTTGCGCCGCCGCGGCGTCGGCCGCGGCTGCGGCGCCGGCGCGGGCCACGCCTCTGATCGCCTTGGTCCCGGGCGGCGCATGCCAGCCGCCGATGTCCGCGTCGACCGCCGCCAGCCGGCGGGTCGCGAGCTCGGCCATCCGCGCGTGCGACCGGCGTCGGATCGCCTGCCGGCGGTAGAGTGAGCCCAGGATCACGATGATCGCTCAGCCGGCCGCGGCGCCGCGCAGCCGCTCGGCGAGCGGTCCCAGCAGCTCGAGCGCCTCGGCGGTCAGGAGACCACCGAACAGCCCGAGCAGGCCGAGGCAGGCGAGGCCGAACCCGGCCTGGGTCCGGTGTCGCTGGCGGTGCTGGCCGGCCGTCCCCGGCGTCGCGAGCGTTCCCAGGACCGGTAGCTGAAAGCGACGCTCGAGCTGGCCCGGGTCGTCGATGACGCCGTCCAGTCGCCCGCGCCACGCTGCGACCGCCGCCCCGACGACGATCGCCCCGGTCAGGACCGCGGCCAGGAGCAAACGCCGCGGTACGCCTTCGGGAGCGCTCGGCCAGTCCGGCGGGTCGACCAATCGGAACCCCGGCCGGTCCCCTGGCGTCGCCTGGCCGGGCGATCCGGCCCTCGATCCGGCGGGGCGCTGCTGCTCGAGCCGGGCGGTTTCGGCCTCGGTCGCGGCCAGCTGACGGCGCAGGCCGGCGATCAGCGTCTCCTGCCGGCCGAGCTGGAGCGCCATCTGCTCGTAGATCGGGTTGGGCCGGCCGGCGGCCAGCACCGGCGGCACCTCGGCCAGCTGGCGCGCGCGCGCGTCGCGCTGCATCAACGCCACCGCGAGGTCGTTGCGCAGCATGGCGGCCTGGTCGCGGCTTGCCCGCAGCTCTGCGGCGGCGGCCGCGCGCGGATCGGCCTCCGGCACGGGGGGCAGCGGGGCGGCCGTCACCAGCTCGACCAGAGCCTGCAGGGCCCGCTGGGCCACGGCGGGTCGCTCGGCCTCGTAGGTGACCCGGAACAGGGCGGCGGCTTCGATTGCGATCGTGATCCGCGGCGCCCGGTCGCCGGGCGGCTCGGCGGTGGCCGGCAGGGGTTGTGCGGCTGCGACCCGTGCCAGCGCCGCGGGCGTCGACAGAGCCTCTTGCAGCTTGGCGAGTGTCGCTGCCGTCCGGCTGTTGGCGTGGCTCGCCAACGCCGCCCCTGGCCCGGGATTGGCGAACAGCAGGGCCGAGGACCGGTAGTGGCCGGGCGGCAGCAGGGTGCCGGACCAGCCGACCAGGCAGACCAGCCAGGCGGTGCCGAGGCCGAGCCAGCGCCGACGCCAGGCCGCCCGGCCATGGCCGATCAGCCGCTCGAGCCAGGGCGATCGCCGAGGCGCCGCCCGCCGGGCGGCGTCGGCCGGACGCGACCACCACGCGGCGGCGACCCACAAGGTCCGGATCAAGGCTGTCTCCGGGCGAGCGACGGGAGCGGTTCCGGCAGATTGCCAGGCGCTGATTAACAAGCCCTGCACGGCGGCCGCGCGGCGCGATCGGCAACCCCGGCGCCGGCGATCTCGCAGCAGCCGGGCGCGGCAGACCTCAGGGCTCGGCCAGGAAGTTGCGATAGTCCTCGGCGAGCCCGTCGACCGCCGCCCGGTACAGCCGCTCGCCGTGGCCGGGCGTCGCCAGCGACGGGTCCGAGCCGATCCGGCCGTCCGGATAGCGGCGACGGAAGTCGGCGGCATCGGTGAAGCTGCCCGCCGGGGCCAACGGCGGATCGAGGGCCGCCCGCTTGATGCTGTCCGGCAGAGCATACTGGGTGACCGAGATCTCGCTCGCGGTCGCGTGCGAGCCGTCGCGATCGCCGAACAGCTCCTTTTGCAGCGCCGCCACCGGCGCCGGGCTCCACCAGTTGCGCAGGCGGCAGCGCAGGCTCGGCGGCGCGGACGGGGCCAGGCTGGCGGCGGCATACAGCTCGGAGAAAGCGGCCATGATGGTCGCCATGTTGCCGCCGTGGCCATTGATCACCAGGCAGCGCTCGAAGCCATGCCGGGCGAGCGAGCCGAGCAGGTCGACCAGGACCGCGAGCAGGGTCTGCGGCCTGAGCGTCATGGTGCCGGAGAACGCCATGTGATGCTGGGCCATGCCGAAGCCGAGGGTCGGCGCGACCATCGCCCCGGTCGCCTCCCCGATCCCCCGCGCGATCAGCTCGGCGCAGAGCGCATCGGTGCCGATCAGGCCGTTCGGTCCATGCTGCTCGGTGGAGCCGATCGGCAGCAAAATGCCTCTGGTCCGCTCCAGATAGCGCTCGACCTCTTGCCAGGTGCAGCGTTCCAACAGCATCGAATCAGCCCGATCGGTGCACGCTCGGCCATGATAGGCACGGCACGGCTGCGGGCTCAACCCCGGCCTCGCCGGGCGCAGGCGGTTGACGCCGCCGCCCGGCCGGCGCAGAGATCCCGGATCGGGGGTGTGATGATCGAGCGAGAGGTGATCCTGGTCACCGGCGGCGCCGGTTACATCGGCAGCCATGTCGTGCTGGCGCTGTGCGCCGGCGGCTGGCCGGTGCTGGTGGTCGACGATCTCGCCACCGGCCGGCGCACGGCCGTGCCGGAGGCCGCTCAGCTGGTGGTCGGCGATGTCGGCGACCGGCAGCTGCTGGCGACCCTGTTCACGCGTCGACGCGTCCGGGGCGTGCTGCATTTCGCGGGCTCGGCCCAGGTCGCGGAATCGGTGCGCGCACCGCTCGCCTACTACCGCAACAACACGCTCGCCAGCCTCAACCTGATCGAGGCTGCGGTCGCCGCCGGGGTCGAGGCCTTCGTGTTCTCCTCGACCGCCGCCGTCTACGGCAACCCCGCCCGGGTGCCGGTCGACGAGGCCGCCCCGACCGCGCCGCTCAGCCCCTATGGCCGCTCGAAGTTGATGGTCGAGCAGATCCTGGCCGATGCCCTGGCGGCGCATGGGCTGCGTCACGTCATCCTCCGCTATTTCAACGTCGCCGGCGCCGATCCCCTCGGGCGCACCGGACCGACACCGCACGGCCGCCATCTGATCAAGGTCGCCTGCGAGGCGGCGCTCGGCCGGCGCGCGAGCGTGCCCCTGTACGGCGCCGATTACCCGACCCGGGATGGCACCTGCGTGTGCGACTTCATCCATGTGAGCGACCTCGCCGAGGCCCATCTGAAGGCGCTCGAGCACCTGCTCGCCGGCGGCTCGAGCCGGACCCTGAACTGCGGTTACGGCCAGGGTCATTCGGTGCGCGAGGTGCTCGACGCGGTCACCCGGGTGAGCGGTCGACCGCTCACCGTCGAGCCGGCGCCAAGGCGGACAGGCGATGCGGCTGAGGTGGTCGCCGGAGCGAGCCGCATCCGCGACGAGCTCGGCTGGCAGCCCCGTCATGTCGATCTCGAGCAGATCGTCCGCGATGCGCTGCGCTTTGAGGCGCAGCTGCCCGAATAGCCGGCGTGAGCGGGCAGCGCTCGGTTGGCGGCGACGAAACCTCTCGACGGATCACCAATCACAAACCAAAGCGGGTCGGGCAATGGCAGGTGCGGGGACGAGTGATGAGGGCTTCGATTTCATCGTGATCGGTGCCGGTTCGGCGGGCTGCGCGCTCGCCAACCGGCTGTCGGCGAACCCGGACCATCGGGTCCTGCTGCTCGAGGCCGGCGGCCGCGATCGCAACCCCTGGATCCACCTGCCGATCGGCTACTACCGGACGATCTTCGATCCGAAGCTCGGCTGGGGCTACCAGACCGAGCCCGAGCCCGGCCTGAACGGCCGCCGCATCCCCTGGCCGCGCGGCAAGGTTTTGGGCGGCTCGTCGTCGATCAACGGCCTGGTCTACATCCGCGGCCAGCAGGAGGACTTCGACCACTGGCGCCAGCTCGGCAACGCCGGCTGGTCGTACGCCGACGTGCTGCCCTACTTCATCCGCGCCGAGGACCAGCAGCGGGGCGCCGACGAGCACCATGGCGTGGGCGGCCCGCTCGCGGTCGCCGACAGCACGCCGCACGAGCTCTGCGAGGCCTATGTGCGCGCCTGCGAGGAGATCGGCATCCCGCGCAACCCCGACTTCAATGGTGCGGTCCAGGAGGGGGCGGGCTATTTCCAGCTGACCACGCGCAGGGGCCTTCGCTGCTCGGCCGCGGCGGCCTATCTGCGCCCCGCGCGGCAGCGGCCGAACCTGAAGGTCGAGACCAACGCCCTGGTCCAGCGCCTCGAGCTCGACGGCCGGCGTGCGTCCGCGGTCCGCTACCGGCAGAACGGCGCCGAGCGGGCGGTTCAGGCCCGGCGCGAGATCGTGGTCGCCGCTGGTGCCATCAACTCGCCCCAGATCCTCCAGCTTTCGGGGATCGGGCCGGGCGCGCATCTGCAAGGCCATGGCATCGAGGTGGCGCACGACCTCCCGGGGGTCGGGCACAATCTCCAGGACCACTTCCAGGCCCGCTCGGTCTATCGCTGCACCAAGCCGATCACCCTCAACGATCGCGCCCGCAGCCCCTTCCAGAAGCTGCTGATGGGCCTGGAATGGGCCCTGTTCCGGACCGGCCCCTTGACCATCGGCGCCGGCCAGGGCGGGATCTTCGCGCGCACCAGGGCCGAGCTCGCGAGCCCGGACGTCGAGTTCCACATCATCCTGTTCTCGGCCGACCGCCCGGGCGAGCCGCTGCACCGGTTCTCGGGCTTCACCGCCTCGGTCTGCCAGCTGCGCCCGGAGAGCCGGGGCACGGTGCTGATCCGCTCGCCCCGCCCCGAGGACCACCCGGCGATCGTCGCCAACTATCTCGGCGCCGAGACCGACCGGCGCTGCATCGTCGACGGCCTCAAGCTCGCCCGCCGCCTGAGCCGGACCGAGGCGCTCCAGCCCTACATCGCCGAGGAGCTCGAGCCCGGCCCGGACCAGGCGAGCGACGACGACCTGCTCGCCTACGCGCGCGCCCGCGGCGGCACGATCTTTCACCCCAGCTGCACCTGCGCCATGGGCCCGGCGAGCCACCCGATGGCGGTGGTCGATCCCGAGCTCCGGGTCCATGGCCTGAGCGGGCTCCGGGTCGCCGATGCCTCGATCATGCCGACCGTGGTCTCGGGCAACACCAACGCCGCCTGCATCATGATCGGCGAGAAATGCGCCGACCTGATGCTCGGGCCCTAGAGGTTCGGGTTTTCCCTAACTTTCATCCTCACGCTTTCACGGGTAAGTCAAAGGAGTGTCATGGCTGGTGCGAGACGCAGCCGGCGCCGTTGGCGCCGGCGCATCCGCGGCGGTGTCGGCCGGTCGGATGATTTGCGGGCTGATAAAGAGGGGAAAAAACATGGCGCGTAGCATGTTCGAGCGGTATGGCGGCTTCGCCAAGCTCAGCAAGGTCGTGATGGCGTTCTACGACAAGGTCCTCGATTCCGACGTCATCGGCGGCTATTTCGAGGACGTCGACATGCGCCGTCTGATCGACCACCAGACCAAATTCATCGCGGCGATCATGGGTGGGCCGGCGAGCTACACGAACGAGACGCTGCGCGAGCTGCACGCCCGTATGAAGATCGACCGGGCGGCGTTCGACGAGATGGCGGCGCTGCTCGAAGAGACCCTGGAGGATTTCGATTTCGAGCGCGAGGACATCGACCAGATCATCGCCGCGGTGAACAGCCGGCGCGCCTACATCGTGAGCGACCGAAACAGCGGATGAGGGAGAGGGCTCCCGATGAACCTCGAAAAGTTCAATGAGATGCTGCTCGAGTCGGTCGGCGTCGGCCTCGCGCTGCTGCGTCCGGAGACGCTCGAGGTGGTGTTTCATAACCGCCGCTTCGGCGAGCTGTTTCCGGCGGTCGTCGAGCGCCCCTGCACCTTCGACGAGCTGATCCCGGACCTCGCCGTCGAGCGCCTGCGCGAGCGGATCGGCGCCGGCCGGCCGTTCACCTGCGATGCCGAGGGACGCCTGAAGCGGCGGACGATCTCGCTCGCGCTGCAGATCACGCAGCCCGCCGCCGACGACCTCTCCCTGCTGATCGTCGAGTGCCAGAACGTCTCGAAGATCCGCGAGCTCGAATACATGATCGAGTTGTACTCGAAGATGGTCGAGAAGCAGAACCGCAGCCTCCAGCGCGAGAAAGAACGCGCCGAGAAGCTGCTGCTCAACATCATGCCCAAGACCGTCTACGAGGAGTTGAAGACGTTCGGGGTGACGACGCCGCAGCGCTACGACGCGGCCTCGGTCCTGATGCTCGACTTCGTCGGCTTCACCGAGATGGCGATCTCGCAGGATCCCTCGGCGCTGATCGCCGAGCTCAACGACATCTTCACCTCGTTCGACCGGATCGCCGAGCAGTTCGGCTGCGAGCGGATCAAGACCATCGGCGACGCCTACATGGCGGTCTCGGGCATTCCCGAGCCGACCCCGGACCACGCCCAGAACATCGCCAAGACCGCGCTGCTGTTCGTGCGCTATCTGGCCCGGCGCAACGCCTCGCATGCCCAGACCTGGCAATGCCGGGTCGGCATCGCCAGCGGCCCGGTGATCGGCTCGATCGTCGGTATCCACAAATACGTCTACGACATCTTCGGGCCGGGGGTGAATCTGGCGGCGCGCATGGAGACCTTCTCGGAGCCGATGCAGATCACCCTGTGCGCCGACATGCAGCGGCTGCTGCGCGAGGAGTTCCGCTGCACCGAGCGCGGCACCTTCGAGGTCAAAGGCTTCGGCCAGCGACGGCTCTATTCTCTGGACGGCGCGCACGATCTCCGGCCGCGCGACGATTTCTGAGCTCGACCTCAGCCCACCGCCGCGCGGCGGCGTTGCCAGGCCTTCTCGAGCTCGACCAGGGCGAACGCGGAGACGGCGGCGAGGACGATCCAGAGCCAGGATCGCCAGCCGAGCGCGGCCGAGGCGAACAACAGGTGCATCGGCGGCGCATAGGTGAAGAGCAGCTGGAGCACGAGCACGATCGCGATCGCGATCAGCACCGCCCGGCTGCCGAACAGGCCGCTTGCGTTCAGGACGCTCGCCAGCACGTACCGGCAGTTCAGCAGATAGACGACCTCGAACACGACCAGCATGTTGACCGCGACCGTGCGCGCCTGCTCGAGGCTCTGGCCGCCGGCTTGCGCATGAACGAACAGGCCGAAGGTGCCGGCCAGCATCAGAACGGCGACCAGGCCGATCCGCCAGAGCAGGAATTTCGACAGCAGCGCCTCGTCGGCCGGACGCGGCGGCCGTGCCATGACGTCCCCCTCGGCCGGCTCGAAGGCGAGTGCCAGGCCGAGCGTCACGGCGGTGATCATGTTGACCCAGAGGATCTGCACCGGCGTGATCGGCAGCACATAGCCGAGCAGCACCGCGATCATGATCGTCAGCGCCTCGGCGACGCTGGTCGGCAGGATGAACAGGATCGACTTCTTGATGTTGTCGTAGACCTTGCGGCCTTCCTCGACGGCGGCGGCGATGCTGGCGAAATTGTCGTCGGCGAGCACGATCCCGGCTGCCTCCTTGGCCGCCTCGGTGCCTTTGTTGCCCATGGCGACGCCGACGTCGGCGCGCTTGAGCGCGGGCGCATCATTGACCCCGTCGCCGGTCATCGCGATGACCCGACCCTGCGCCTGCAGGGCTTCGACCAGGCGGAGCTTGTGCAAGGGGCTGGTGCGGGCGAAGACGTCGATCCGCTCGGCGACCGCGGGCAGGCGCTCGTCGGAGAGATCGTCGAGATCGACCCCGGTCGCCACCTCCGCGGGGTTGGCGAGGCCGAGGCTGGTGGCGATCGCGCGTGCGGTGCTGGCATGATCGCCGGTGATCATCTTGACCCGGATGCCGGCCGACTGGCAGGCGCGGATGGCAGCGATCGCCTCGGTTCGCGCCGGATCGATCATGCCGACCAGGCCGAGCAGGGCGAACCCCTCGAGGGCATCGAAACCGAGCGCGCTCTCTTCGGGTCCGACCGGCTTCATGGCGACCGCGAGCACGCGCTGGCCCTTTGCCGCGAGCGCCTCGGCGCGCGCGCGCCAGGCCGCGAGGTCGAGCGGCTCGTCACTGGCGCCGGCCGCGGTCCGGCAGCGCGCCAGCACGGCTTCCGGCGCGCCCTTCATGAAGATCCGCAAGCGCCCGGAGGCATCCGCATGCAGGCTCGCCATGAAGCGATGCTCGGCCTCGAACGGCACCAGGTCGAGCCGGGGCCAGGACATGTGCTCGGCCTCGAGGTCGAGCCCGGCCTTGCGCGCCGCGGTCAGGAGCGCACCCTCGGTCGGATCGCCGTCGATCCGCCAGTCGCCGTCGATGTGCTCGAGGTTGGCCTCGTTGCAGAGCAAAGCTGCGCGCAGCAGCGCCTCGAGGCGCGCCCTTGCCGCGGCCGAGGGCGCCGCGTCCTCGACCAGCAGCGTGCCCTCCGGCGCGTAGCCGACGCCGGTCACGGCGCAGGTCTCGACGGGCGTCGTCAGCCACTGAACGGTCATCTCGTTGCGGGTCAGCGTGCCGGTCTTGTCGGTGCAGATCACGCTCACCGAGCCCAGGGTCTCGACCGCCGGCAGCCGGCGGACGATCGCCCGGCGCCGGGCCATGCTCTGGACGCCGAGCGCCAGCGTGATGGTCATGATCGCCGGCAGGCCCTCGGGGATCGCGGCGACCGCGACCGCGACCGCTGCGAGCAGCATGTCGGCCGCGCTGTAGTTGCGGACCAGCAGGCCGAAGGCGAAGGTGGCCGCCGCGACCCCGAGGATGCCCGTGGTCAGCTGGCGGCCGAACACCGCGATCTGGCGCAGCAGCGGGGTCTCGAGCGCCTCCACCCCGGCCAGCAGCGTCCCCAGCCGGCCGATCTCGCTGGCCTCGCCGGTGGCGGCGACGACGCCCCGGCCGCGGCCGTAGACCACGAGCGTGCCGGCATAGGCCATCGAGCGGCGGTCGCCGAGCGCGGCCCCGGCAGCGACCGGCTCGGTCGCCTTCTCGACCGCGAGCGATTCCCCGGTCAGCGCCGCCTCCTGGATACGCAGGCTCCTGGCCGCGACCAGGCGCAGATCGGCCGGCACCTTGTCGCCCGACTGCAGCAGGATGACGTCGCCCGGCACCAGCGCGCTCGCCGGCACGATCCGGCGCCGCCCGGCGCGTACCACGCGCGCGCTCGGCGCGAGCAGGTCGCGGATCGCCGCCAGCGCCTGCTCGGCCTTGCCCTCCTGGACGAAGCCGATCAGGGCGTTGATCAGCACGACCCCGATGATCACGCCGGTGTCGACCCATTCGCCGAGCAGCGCCGTGGCCAGGCTGGCGCCGAGCAGGACGTAGATGAGGACGCTGTGGAACTGGAGCGCGAAGCGCGCCAGCGGCCCGCGCTGCTTGGGCGGCGTGAGGCGGTTCGGTCCGAACCGGGCGGCACGCCGCAGGACCTCGGGCTCGTCCAGGCCGTTCGGGCTGGTACCGAGGATCGCGCAGGCAGCGGCCGCCGGCAGCGCGTGCCAGGTCCAGCCGGCCAGAGCTTCCGACGTCAGCGGGCCATCCTGCGTCACTCGGGTCTCCACTTTGCTCCTGCGGACGTTGCTCGTCTCGAGTGCGCTGCGCTCGACGGCGAGCGTGTGGGCGCTATGCTAAGGCGGTCATGAGCAAAGCTCCGTCCCTACCTGGTCACGCGCCCGCAAGGAAGGCCCGAACGGTCGTCCCGATGATCGCGGGCGCCGCGTTGTCCGAGCGCGAGGCGTTGCTCAGGGCCATCTTCGAGACCTCGCCGGATGGCCTGATCACGATCGACCAGTGGGGCACGATCAGCTCCTTCAATCCGGCAGCCGAGCGGATGTTCGGCTATCGACCGGAGGAGGTGCTCGGCCGCAACGTCGCTTGCCTGATGCCCGAGCCCTACCGCGAGGCGCACGATGGTCATCTCGAGCGCTACCGGCGCACCGGCGAGAGGCACATCATCGGCATGGGCCGCGAGGTGCTGGGCCGACGCAACGATGGCACGATCTTCCCGCTCGAGCTCGCGGTCGGGGAGGTCCGCGCCGAGGGGCATCGCCTGTTCGCGGGCTTCGTGCGCGACGTCAGCGCCCGCCAGCGCGCCGAGCAGCGCCTGCAGGAGCTGCAGACCGAGCTGATCCACGTCGCCCGGCTGTCGGCGATGGGCGAGATGGCGTCGGCGCTGGCGCACGAGCTGAACCAGCCGCTGACCGCGATCATCAACTACGCCCAGGCGACCCGGCACCTGATCGAGGGCCTCGACGACCGGCGCCAGGCGGCGCTCGCGAGCCTGCTCGACAAGACCGCGCAGCAGGCCAGCCGCGCCGGCCAGATCATCCACCGGCTGCGCCAGTTCGTCGCCAAGGGCGAGACCGAGCGCGCGCTCGAGGACGTCAATATGGTGGTCGAGGAGGCGAGCACGCTCGCCCTGATCGGCGCCAACGGCAAGGGCATCGACGTACGGCGCGCGTTCGCCGCCGGTCTGCCGCCGGTCCTCATGGACAAGATCCAGATCCATCAGGTGATCACCAATCTGATCCGTAACAGCGTCGATGCGCTGGACGAGGTCGAGCGGCGCGAGATCGTCATCTGCACCCGCCTGCCGGCGCCCGATCGGGTCGAGATCTCGGTCACCGACAGCGGCCCGGGGCTCGCCCCGGAGGTCGCGGCGCGGCTGTTCGAGCCGTTCGTGACGACCAAACCCGAGGGCATGGGCATCGGCCTGTCGATCTGCCGCTCGATCGTCGATGCCCACGGCGGCAAGCTCTGGGCGAGCGTGCCGCCGGGCGGCGGCACGGCGTTCCACGTCGGCCTGCCGGCTGCGGCGGCGGGGGACTGACGTGGTGGACCGGCCGGACCGGGCCAGGGTCATCGTGATCGACGACGACGAGGCGGTCCTCGACTCGCTGCAGGTGATGCTCGAGGCGGCGGGCTTCGCGGTCGAGACCTTCGAGCGGGCGAACGCCCTCCTGGAGAGCTACCACGGCGCCGTCGACAGCTGTATCGTCACCGACGTGCGCATGCCCGAACTCGACGGCCTGGGCCTGCTGCAGGCGCTCAAGAATCGCGGACCGCTGCCGCCGGTGATCGTCGTCACCGGGCACGGCGACGTGCCGCTCGCGGTCCGCGCGATGAAGCTGGGGGCGCGCGACTTCATCGAGAAGCCGTTCGATCCGGGCGTGCTGGTCAAGACCATCCAGGAACTTCTGGCGACGCGGCCGAGCGGGACCGCGGATGCCGAGACCGGCCGACGCCTGGCGGCGCTCACGCCGCGCGAACGCGAGGTCCTCGAGCAGCTGGTGATCGGCCGGCCGAACAAGGCCATCGCGCGCGAGCTCGGCATCAGCCCGCGCACGGTCGAGATCCACCGTGCCCGGGTGATGGAGAAGATGCAGGCAGGCAGCCTGTCGCAGCTGGTCCGGATGGCGCTCATCGCCGGCATCGATCCGGGCTGAGCGCGCCCCTCTGGCGGATCGCCCCTACGTAGTCTGCCGAATTTTCCGGCTCGTTTCGGTCGGTTAGTTTTGCGGTGATCGTCGTCGTCCTCTCGAGCTGAGCCACCGATGCCGGACAGCCGCAGCGACGCGCCACCCTCTGCGCGCGATCCCGAACAACCCACCATCTTCCTCGTCGATGGCGACGAGGCGGTGCGCGACGCGGTCGCGAGCGCGCTCCAGGCGGCCGGGTTCCGGGCCTGCGCGTTCGACTCCGGACAGCAGTTCCTCGCGGCGTACCGCCCCGGCCAGCGGGCCTGCCTGGTGGTCGATCTCGACCTGCCGGACATGGACGGGCTGGCGCTGCTGCGACTGCTGGTAGCGGACGAGCGCGCCCTGCCCACGATCGTGACCAGCCGGCGCCTGCGCCGCGCGGCACTCGCCAACGTGCTGGCACCACTGCCGACGTTGCTGCTCCAGAAGCCGTTCGGCGTCGACGACCTCCTGCCGCTGATCCGCGACGCCATCGCGATCGCGGCCGGGCTCGCCCGCCAGTGAGCGCGATATGGGCTTTCCCCTACGTGAACCACCGTATTCACCGTTCTTGACCGGCGCCCTAGCTTCTAGATGGGATCACGCGTTGGAGGCCAAGCCCATGCGAGCTGCCCTTGCCGTCAGAGCGCAGCCGGTCGCGCCGGTCCGGCAACCACCGGAGATGGAGGCCCTGCTCAGCGTCGGCATCGCCCAGGACAGCGCCGCCGGCCAGACCATCGTGGTCGAAGGCGAGCCGCGCCGCCACGGCTTTCGCGTCCTGATCGGCGCGGTGCGGCTGTTCAAAGGCTTGGCCGACGGCCGCCGCCAGGTGATCGAGTTCCTGGTTGCCGGCGACTACTTCGGACTGGTCGGTGCCGGCGAATACGCTTACGGCGTCGAGGCGATCGTCCCGAGCAAGCTCGCGCGCTATCCGGCCGCCAAGCTGGATGCAGCCGCGCTCGCCAATCCCGCGCTCGCCCAGCGGCTGCTCGAGCTGGCGCGCACCGACCTCGAGCGCGCGCACGCCCAGATGCTGCTGCTCGGGCGCAAGACCGCCGAGGAGAAGATTGCGTCCTTCCTGCTCGCGCTCGCGCGCCGGCAGGGCGACGGGGCCAACCCGGTGCGCATCCTGCACCTGCCGATGTCGCGGCAGGACATGGCCGATTACCTCGGCCTGACCATCGAGACGGTGAGCCGGACCCTGACCCGGCTCCGGCAGGACGGGCTGATCGCGTTGCCCTCGCCTCAGCAGGTGATCCTGCAGCAGGGGCCAAGCCTCGAGGCCCTGGCCGAGGGCGCCGGCTGAAGCCGCCGCCAGAGCCTCAGGCGGACTTGCCCCGGAGCTGGAGCCGGACCTCGACGGCGGTGTTGTCCTCGGCTTGGCCGGCGCTGGTGAAGCCCAGCCGCGCGACCAGATCCAGCATGACCCGGTTCTCCCGCAACACGGTCCCGAACAGCTCGCCGATGCCCTGGGCGCCGGCGTAGGCGATCAGGACCTGCATCAGCGCCGTTCCGAGGCCCTGGCCCTTGAGGTCGCTGCGCACCAGAAGCGCGAACTCGGCGCGCTCGCGGTCGGGGTCGGCGGCCAGGCGGACCACGCCGCACAGCGCCTCCTCCGGGCTCACGTCCGGCGCGACGGCCACCAGCGCCATCTCCCGCTCGTAGTCGATCTGGGTCAGGCGCGCGCACAGGTCTGGCGTCAGCGTGCGGAACGCGGCGAAGAAGCGGAGCCTCCGGTCGTCGGGCTCGGTGCGCTCCTCGACCAGCTGATGGAACGCCGGCGCGTCCTCCGGCCGGATCGGGCGCAGCAGGAAGGTGCGGCCGTTCCGGAGCGTGATCGGCTGCTCGAGCTCCTTGGGGTAGGGCCGGATGGCGAGCCGGTCGGCGCCGCGCCTGGCCGGCTCTGCGACCCGGATGCGGGCATCGAGCGCGACCACGCCGTCGGCGCCGGCGAGCAGCGGGTTGATGTCGAGCTCGGCGATGCGGTCGAGGTCGGCCACCATTTGCGCGACCTTGACCAGGGTCAGCGCGATCGCGTCGAGGTCCGCTGCCGGCCGGTCGCGAAAGCCCTGCAGCAGGCGGAAGACGCGCGTGGCGCGCATCAGCTCCTGGGCGAGATGGAGGTTGAGCGGCGGCAGGGCGAGCGCCTGATCGCGCACCACCTCGACCGCGGTGCCGCCCTGACCGAACAGGATCACCGGCCCGAACAGGGCATCGTCGATCATGCCGACGATCAGCTCCTGGGCCTCCCGCGTGTCGACCATGGGCTGCACGGTCAGGCCCTCGATCCGGGCGTCGGGGCGGGCGGCGCGCAGGTTCTCGAGCATGGTGCGCGCCGCCTCGTGCACGTGCCAGGGGTCGGCGAGGCCGAGCAGGACGCCGCCGACGTCGGATTTGTGGGTGATGTCGGGCGACAGGATCTTGATCGCCACGGGTCCGCCAATGCGGGCCGCGGTCTCGGCGGCCTCGTCCGGCGTCCCGACCACGGTCGTGGGCACCACCGGGATGCCGTAGGCGTCGAGCACGTCCTTGGCCTCGATCTCGGAGAGCCAGATGCGGTGCTCGTCGAGGGCACGGGCCAAGATCGCCTGCGCCCGCTCGGGGTGCGGCTCGAAGCTCTCGGGGATCGAGGGCGGCACCTCGCTCAGCATCTCCTGGTTGCGGCGGTAGCGCACCAGATGCATGAACGCCTGCACTGCCGCCGTCGGCGTATCGTAGGTCGGGATGTGGTGCTCGACGAACAGCCGGCGCGCCTCCGCGGCCGAGCTTTCCCCGAGCCAGTTGGTCAACACCGCCCGCTTGTGCTGCTTGGCGGTGCTCACCGTAGCGCGCGCGGCATCGGCGCTGTCGGCGACCGCGGTCGGGCAGTTGAGCACCAGCACCGCGTCGTTGTTGCGGTCGGCGAGCACCGCAGCGAGCGCCGCCGCGTAGCGCTCGCCCGGGGCATCGCCGATGATGTCGACCGGGTTGCCGTGGCTCCAGGTCGGCGGCAGGACCGCGTTCAGGCGCTCGAGCGTCGCCGGCGCGAGCTCGGCGAGCCGGCCGCCGGCCTGGATCAGGCTGTCGGTCGCGAGCACGCCGATGCCGCCGCCGTTGGAGACGATCGCCAGGCGATCGCCGGTCAGGCGGACACCGCTCGCCAACGTCTCGACCGCGGCGAACAGCTCGTCCAGGGTCTCGACCCGGAGCATGCCGGCGCGGCCAAAGGCGGCATCGTAGACCCGGTCGGACCCCGCAAGCGCCCCGGTGTGCGACTGGACCGCCTTGGCGACCTCGCTGCTGCGCCCGGCCTTGACCACGACGACCGGCTTGGAGCGGGCGGCCGCGCGCGCCGCCGACATGAACTTGCGGGCGTGGGTGACCGCCTCGACGTAGAGCAGGATCGCGCGGGTGTGGCGGTCGGTCGCGAGGTAGTCGAGCAGGTCGCCGAAGTCGACATCGGCCATGCCGCCGAGCGAGACCATGTGGCTGAAGCCGACCCGGCGCGCGAGCGACCAGTCCAGCACCGCGGTCAGCACGGCGCCCGACTGGCTGACGAAGGCGAGATTGCCGGGCAGCGCCTGGCCCTGGGCGAAACTCGCGTTCAGCCCGTGGCCGGAGACCATGACGCCGAGGCAGTTCGGTCCGACGATGCGCAGCACGCCTGGTTTGGCGGCCGCCAGCATCGCCTGCTGCAGGGCTGCCCCCTGCTCGCCGAGCTCGGCAAAGCCGGCACTGATGACCACGACCGCGCGCGTGCCGCGGGCGCCGAGCTTCCCGACGATCTCCGGGATGGTCGCGGGCGGGGTCGCCAGCACCGCGAGGTCCGGGGTCAGCGGCAGCGCCTCGATCGAGGGGTAGGTGAGCACACCCTCGATCGCCTGTTGGTGGGGATTGACCGGCATGATCGGGCCGTCGAAGCCGGCATTGAAGAGATTGTGCGCAAGCACCGCGCCGATCGAGTGCTGTGTCTTGCTGGCCCCGATCAACGCGATCGAGGCCGGCTGGAACAGGATCTCGAGGTTGCGCACGGACATCGGCGTTCACCTTCTCAGCAGGGCGCCGAGAATACCAGCTTCGGGTTGCCAATTGCCTAAGGCTTGGGCGGAGGCGCCACCGGGCGGTGGCGGGATGCCAGCCCGCTCTGGTCGTCCTCGGTCAGACCGCTACGGCTGGCACCGCGCCACGTTGGCGCTGCGCTCCGGGACACCGGTTTCGCGCTGGCAGACTTCGGCGAGCTTCGCGATCCCGGCCCGGATCTCGGCCGCCGGCGGGTGGCCGAAGCAGAGTTGGAGGCTATGGCGCGCGGCCGCCGGGTCGACCGACCAGTCCGGGCCCGGGTTGAAGGCGACGCCGGCCGCGAGCGCGGGGCCGGCGAGGGCGGCGGTGTCGACCTGATCCGGGAGGGTGACCCAGAGGAAGATGCCACCCTGGGGCGGCGTGAACTCGGCGGCGGTGCCGAACTGCTCCTCCAGCGCGCCGGTCAGCGCCTCGAGCTTGTGCCGCAGCCCCTCCTTGAGGCGACCGACGTGGGCGTCGAAATGGGCGCCGAAATAGTCGGCCACGACCATCTGCTCGAGCGCCGGCGTGCCGCCATCGTTCTTGCAGGCGAGCAGCCGGCTCATGACGGGCCAGGGCGCGCTGACGTAGCCGAGGCGGAGCGCCGGCGCCAGGGTCTTGGAGAACGAGCCGATGTGGATCACCTCGGCGCCGCCTTCGAGGCCGCGGAGCGCGGTCGGCCACACCCCCTCCCAGAGCAGGTCGGCGTAGCATTCGTCCTCGAAGATCGGCACGCCATAGGCCCGGCCGAGACGCAGCAGCTCCTGCCGGCGCTCGAGGCTCAGCACCGTCCCGGTCGGGTTCTGGATGGTCGGGATGGTGTAGATGTACTTCGGTCGGACGCTCTGGCCGCGCAGCGCCTCCAGGATGGTCGCGAGCTCGTCGGTGCGCAGCCCCTCCGCGTCCAGCGGCACGCCGACCACGGTCGCGCCGCGCCGGCGCGCGCGCTCGATCGCGCCGCTGTAGGTGAGCTGCTCCATGATCACGGTATCGCCGGGTTCGAGCAGGACCTCATTGACCAGATCGAGGCCCTGGAGCGAGCCCGAGGTGATCAGGATGTCGTCGGCCGCGGTTTCGATGCCGCGCTTGCTGGCGAGCTTGTCGGCGAGGAAGGCGCGCAGGCCGGCGTGGCCCAGCGGGTCGCCGCCCAGGTTGTAGGCGGCGAGGCTCCGGCCTTCCCGCCGCAGCACCCGCTCCGCCGAGGCGATCAGCGCCTCGACCGGCACGATCTCCGGATCGGTGTGGCCGCCGGTGAAATTGTAGCGCGGCCAGCCCCGTGAGCGCCCCGCGGGCGGCGGCAGGTCGCGGACGAACAGCTGGTCGAAGTCGATCATGGGGCGTTCCCTGACGCGTCGGCCGCCTGCCGACCAGGCGGCACCGTGGCTCGGCGGCCAAACGCGATCTTAAGCACGCTCGGCGCTTCATGTCAGCGACGGGATGCCAGCGCGGATGCGTCGGCCGCCTGCCGGCCCGGGTGCTTCCTATCCCGAACCGCCGGGTAACGGAGGAACCCATGTCTGCACTGATCGAGTACGTCCGCGCCGGCATCCTGACCATCGCCATCCTCGGCAGCGTTGCGGCCGGGACGGTGAGCATCGCCTTCTGGCAAGCCGACGCCGCCCAGTCCGAGGCCCGGGTCTGGATCCGGGACGGCGTCCAGCACTGCCGGAGCGTGCCGGTCAGCCAGGCGATCGGGGCCGAGCCCTGCCAGTCCTGATCGGCCGCAGCCGGTCCTGAGAGCGCCGCCCGCCGCGCCAAGTCGATCGGCCCGGCGATCTGGCACCTTCGCGCCGGGATGGCGGCCAGGGGAAGGCGTCTCGGGCTGTCGCTCAGGCTTGTCCCGCCGGGGCCGGGACCGGGCCGTTGCCAGGGGCAGACGGCGCGCCTTCCTCGACCCCGCTGAACTTGCCGAGCATCTTGGCGACCTGGCGCAGCCGCTGGAGCTCGCCGTCGGTTTTCAGCGACTTTGCCGCTCGTTCCAGCGCCGACCTGGTCACCGCGGTCGCTTCGCAGAGCTCCTTGATGCGTCCCTCGTCCAGATCCTCCAGATCCATGATCGTCCGGATTCCCTGCCGGCGCAGGCTCAGCATCGCCTCGGGGGCATAGACGCACAGCTTCGCCTGCAGGATCCAGTCGGTCAGCTCCCGGGAGCTGTAAGGCGTATCGATGACGAGAGGAACGAAATCTGCGGTCGCGAGGTCGTAGCAGCTGTCGACGCTCTCCTCCTCCAGGCGGACCCGGTCCTGATAGGTGATGCCCTCGATCATCTCGAGCGGCGCCTTGCGCACGGACGCGTCATCATCCTTGGAGAAGAACGGCACGTGCTCGCTGATCCAACTGATCCCCCGCTGCGGGAACATCCCCAACACGAAAGCCAGAGCCGGCCAGACTTTGCCGCCATTGGAAACGGGATTGGTGGCCAGCGCGTCGTAGGCGTTGTACATCACCACGGCCAGCGTGCCCGCGAGCATCATCCGGATCGCCAGGGCGTGATAGACGCCGGGGGCCAGGTCATCGTCGGCGTAGCGGCGGAAGACGTACTGGATTCCCCAGAGGTAACCGCCCAGAAAGCCCATCCCGAACATCAGCCAGGAGCGCTGCACGGGGAACAAGTCCGTGGCCTGCGGTGCGACGGCCGGCGGTGCGATGGCCTGCTGTGCGGCGGCCAGCGGTGACGACGACGCCCTCAGCGCCCCTAGCACCGCGATCGAGCTGCATCTGTTCACCGAACAGGAGAATCGCCAGGCCGAGGACCGAAACGATCGTGGCGTAAGTGACTGCGATCGACAGGTGGCGGCCGGTCCGCAGCTCCAGGTATTTTTTCCGGTCCAGGTCCCCGACCTTCAGAAGATCCAAGGTCCGCTCGATCTTGGCTTTCTTGCGGTGACTCCGGAAGAGCTGGTAGGTGAACGCGTTCAGCGGCAGGAACAGGGTGAGGACCACGAGAGTCGCCAGCTTCATCACGTTCGCCGGTACCGACATGAAGGCGACCAGTTCGGTCATCTGCCCTCTCCCGATCGCCAGCTCTGCCATGGCAGGCCTTCAGCCACCCCTACCCCGGTCAACGAACCTCGAGAGGTCGCGATGGCGTGGCGCGGCATCGAGCAGCGGTGACGACACCGGCAATAGTATGCCACGACTTTTGGCGATGGTTTTTCATCGGCCATGACCAGGGCCCCCTCTTGATGAACCACCTTTGTACAGAATCGACAACGCAGCTCTACCAGAAGTCCCGCGGTTCGGTCCAGCCAAATGAACCATCGATTTGAGCTTCTTTATGGTCTTGGGGGGAGAGCGCGCTCACCTCTCCTTGATGTACGGGACGCCGATTGCCTTGAGGGCGATCGCGCGGCCTAGGAAGCCGGCGAGCAGGAGGACGGTCGTAAGGCGGCGGGTCACGGCGGCGGAGGAGTTGCGCTGAGCTGCTCGGGAGGGAAGACGGCTTCGGCCCTGGTGGCGCCGTCATCGTCGATGAACTCGACGAGGTAGGCCGGGTGCGGTTTGTCCAGCACCTCCACGATCGTGCCGCACTCCCCCCTGACGAGCCCAAGGGCGGGATGCGCGTCGCGGACGTAGACGACCTGCAGCAGGTCGAAGCGCGGCGGCGGAGTCCGCTGCCCGCGGCGTTCATTTGATCGGGTAGGCCGATGAGAGCCGTGGGACATCTTCGTCCGTCCTGATGATCCAAAGAGTGCGCACGATGGCCGATCCGGCCGGGCCAGTGATGGGAATCTCGACGCGAAACCGCTGGCCGTGAGGCCCGTGATCGATGGGCACCGCCTCGTGCCTCAAGATACCTTCTCTGATCTGCTTGATCAAACGCGCGTGATCGAATTGCCGATAACCGAGCGCCGCCGCGAACATCCGAGCCTTGTGCCCGCCGCGCGCGTGGAGCGGATTAAGGAGATAGTCCCTGACCTTGCGCTCGTCGATGATGGCTCGGTCGGCGTTCTTCAGGATCGGCATGGACAATGCCGGGCAACGTAGGTCGGGTGGAGCGCAGGACAACGGGGCAAAGAAGTTCTCCTCCCGCGCGCTGCGATTGTGTTCCTTCTAGGTTGACGCGCCGGCCGGTGCGCTACCCCTAAGTGCGAGATACAGAATCAGCACCAAGTTGATGATCGGTATGAGGGAGAGGTACGCAAGACGCTTCCCATGACCCGCGTCACGCGCCCGACGGACGATCGCTCTCGCGAAGGCGAACTGCAAGACTACAGATCCCGCTATCACCGATAAGATTATCGAAACAGACACCATCTCTGTGTCCTGACTGGCATTTTTCAACACAACATCAGACATGAACGCAAATACTAACACAGAAAGCATCCAGACAGCAAATTGTTGCCTCCCAACACGCGCCTCGGTATTCTCGGTCCAAATGGCGATCCATGGTATGCCAATGACCGCGACACCCACAAGAAAGAGAACGATGACTTGCCAAACGCCGATGCTCACGAGCATCTCCCGTCGAAAGGAAGCCAGTAATCCGGGGGGCGCGGCGGCTCTCGCCCTCCTGGTAGCTGTGCGGCCGCGTCATCGTACTGTCTTCAAAATCACTTTTACCATATCTGCCGACGCAATTTTATCGAAGAATGTCTCGTTCTCAACGAGTTGCTCCAGGAAGAATTCTTCCATTGATCGCCGATTAGCGCGCCAGATACCAATCCCAAGAATGATTAGGAGAATCCACAACCAGTTAGAAGTCACAATAGGAACGATAGCTCCTGCTAGTGCAATAAGGATCGCAACCCAACCCCAAAGATTAAGTGCCAGCTGCCGTGACGTATTGAACAACGCGATGGTGGCGCTCACGTCGCGTCTGGGGTAGATCCATCCGGCGATATTGCCAGCTCGCTGGTGGCTGACCAGGGTTTGGAACGCAAATTCCTTCAGCGGTCGCCCCTCATGCAAGGGAGCAGTCATGGAGATTCCTCGTCTCGCCGTCGAAACAGACGCAGTCGCCCATAGCGCGACAGCTTCATCAACCGGAGGTTTCTAATTCCATGGATTTATCGTGTCAAGATTGATCACCGCTCCTTGACGTACGGGATGCCGATCGCTTTGGGGGCGATGGCGCGGCCGACGAAGCCGGCAAGCAGGAGGACGGTGGCGAGGTAGGGCAGCGCCTGGATCGCCTCGGTCGGGACCGTGCCGATCAGGGGAAGGGGGGTACCCTGGAGGCGGATCTGGACCGCGTCGGTGAAGGCGAACAGGAAACAGGCGAGGATCGCCGGCAGCGGCCGCCATTTGCCGAAGATCAGGGCGGCGAGCGCCAGATAGCCCTTGCCCGCGGTCATGTCGCGGATGAAGGACGCGTTGTGGCCGATCGAGAGATAGGCGCCGGCGATGCCACAGAGCAGGCCGGTCACGACCAGCGCCTTGTAGCGCATCGCGGTGACGCTGATGCCGGCGGTGTCGACCGCACTCGGGTTTTCGCCCACGGCGCGCAGGCGCAGGCCGAACCGGGTGCGATAGACCACCCAGGCGACCAGCGGCACGATCAGGGCGGTGGCGTAGACCAGGAGGTTGTGGCCGCTGATCATCTCGTAATAGATCGGGCCGAGGATCGGCACCTCGTGCAGGGCATCGGCGAGCGGCAGGGTGATCGGCGTGAAGCGGGCCGCGTCGCCCAGGAGCGGCGTCCGCCCGCCCTGGTGGAACCAGGCTTCGGCGAGCGTCGGGCCGAGGCCTGCGACCATGATGTTGAGCGCCATGCCCGAGACCACCTGGTTGCCGCGATGCGTGATGCAGGCGAAGCCATGGACCATGGCGAGGCCGACCGCGAACAGCATGCCGGCGGCGAGGCCGAGCCAGGCGGAGCCCGTGACTGCGGCGGTCGCGGCGGCGGCGAAAGCGGCGCCCAGCATCTTGCCCTCGAGCGCGATGTCGACCACGCCCGAGCGCTCGCAGAACAGCCCGGCGAGCGCCGCGAGCACCAAGGGCGTCGCGAGGCGGATGGTCGAGTCCGAGAGCAGCAGGGCCTGGAGGAAGATGTCGCTCATCTTCGGCCACCGCGGGCTCAGGCGACCGCCTCGGCCGGCGCGGGCCTGGCGAACAGCGCCTCGAGCGAGGGTCGGAACATGTGCTCGAGCGCGCCCGCGAACAGGATCACCAGGCCCTGGATCACGACCACGAGGTCGCGCGAGAGCGTCGGCATGTCGAACGACAGCTCCGAGCCGCCCTGGTAGAGGGCGCCGAACAGGAGTGCCGCCAGCAGGATGCCGACCGGGTGGTTGCGGCCCATCAGCGAGACCGCGATGCCGACGAAGCCGAAGCCGCCGGTGAAGTCGAGGGTCAGCCGGTGCTGGGCGCCGAGCACCATGTTGAGCGCCACCATGCCCGCGAGCGCGCCCGAGAGCGTCATCGCGAGCATGATCTGGCGGGCCGGCGAGATGCCGCCGTAGACCGCGGCCGCCTCGTTCTGGCCGACCACGCGGAGCGCGTAGCCGAACCGGGTCTGCCAGACGAACAGCCAGACCAGGAAGCAACAGACCAGCGCGATCAGGAACGAGAGATTGAGCGGCGAGCGCGCGACCTCGATCCCGAATGCACCGAGGATGTCGTGCAGCTGCGGTAACCAGGCGCTCTCGGGAAAAACCGCGGTCTCCGGGATCTGCTGGCCCGGCCTGATGATGACGTTGACCAGCAGATAGGTCATCAGCGCCGCCGCCAGGAAATTGAACATGATCGTCGTGATCACGACGTGGCTGCCGCGCCTGGCTTGCAGCCAGCCCGGGATGAAGGCCCAGAGGCCGCCGAACAGGGCGGCCGCGGCGATCGCGAGCGGCAGCACGAGCGCGAACGGCAGCCAGCCGAGCCAGAGGCCGACCAAGGCGACGCCGAGGCCGCCGAGGTAGGCCTGGCCCTCGCCGCCGATGTTGAACAGACCGCAATGGAACGCGATCGCGACCGCGAGCCCGGTGAAGATGAAGCTGGTCGCATAGTAGAGCGTGTAGCCGATCGCCTCGCCGTAGCCGAAGGCGCCGTAGATCAGCAGCTCGACCGCCTTGAGCGGGTTCTCGCCGAGCAGCAGCACGAGCAGGCCGGAGACGAAAAACGCCGCGGCGAGGTTGAGCAGCGGTAGCAGCCCGAGGTTGACCCAGGCCGGCAGCTCCCCCGAGCGCGCCGCCATCAGGCCTGCGCCTCCGGACCGACTGGGCCCAACAGCCTTTGTCTCGCGAG
>CAVSRN010000008.1:0-88301 GCA_963730195.1 uncultured Alphaproteobacteria bacterium | reverse complement strand
GAGGCCGGCAGGGGTAGGCGCCCGCCGATCTGCGCAGGCATGCGTTTGAAATGACGTTGACTGGCTATCCGCACCGCCTGAGTGTTGCGGATAGCCAGTTCAATCGTATCTTGTAAACCTGTTATACAAACATCACTTAATAATCAGCGGCAAGTCTTCGCTACCACAGTGATCGGAAGCCGCGAGCGGGTCCGATCCCGGGTGCGGCCGCATGGGCGGCGGACCCGCCGCAGATCTGAGATACCGCTTCTCAAGAAGGGTATTGAGCTATGCGTACCTACGACCTCACTCCGCTGTTCCGTTCGAGCATCGGTTTCGACCGCTGGAGCAACCTGTTCGACGCCGCGTCGCGCGCCGATGACAGCGCCGCCGGCTATCCGCCCTACAACATCGAGAAGACGAGCGACGACAAGTACCGGATCATGATGGCGGTCGCCGGGTTCGGCGAAAACGACCTCGAGATCATCGCGCAGGAGAACCTGCTGGTCGTCACCGGCAAACTCGGCGAGCCGAGCGAAACCGGCACGACCTACCTCTATCGCGGCATCGCGACGCGCGCTTTCGAGCGCCGCTTTAACCTCGCCGACCACGTCAGGATCGTCGGTGCGACGCTGACCGACGGCGTCCTGCAGGTCGACCTCGAGCGCGAGTTGCCTGAGGCGATGAAGCCGCGCCGGATCGCCGTCGAGAGCAAGCCCGGTTCGGGCGCGAAGGTGATCGAGGGCAAGAAAGTGGTCGAGGCCAAGAAGGTCGCCTGATCCGCCTATAGCCACGCTGCCCCCGCGCGCGGGGTAGCCATCGAGGGGGGGCGCCGCGTGCGGGCGCCCCTTTCTCTTTGGTCGTGGGCCACGGGAAAAGAGAAAGTCTGTATCACGGAGGGGGAGGTGCGCGAGAGATGACGGGCTCGAAGAACAGGCGCATCTCGAAACTAAACCACTACCGGCTGACGCCGGTAGGTTTGGCGATGTGCTGCTCCAGATACTGAAGTATCACGTCGTCGGTGATGTTGCCGCTGGTGGTCGAGAAGTAGCCTCGGGCCCAGAAGTGGCAGCCCCAGTAGCGCTTGCGGAGGGCAGGGAATTCCTGCTGAATCTTGCGCGACGAACGACCTTTGACCCGACGCATGAACTCACTGACCGCGAGCTGTGGCGGCAGCGACACGAACATGTGGACGTGGTCGCGCGACAGCACCCCCTTGACGATCGTCACCCCGAGCTCGGCGCACACCTGGCGGACGATCTCGCGCACCCGCTCAGGGATCTCGCCCCGCAGCACGTCGTAGCGGTACTTCGTCGCCCAGACGATGTGATAGCGGTGATAGAATACGGTGTGGCAGCCCTTGTCGTATGAACATCTTTGCCTTCATGCTGAAGCACTTCGTCTCGAAGACGAAGGTTTGATATCGTGAACGTGGAAAATCAATCGCGCCCGCGAAACAATGACCATTGAAATCATTGGCCATTCTCTGGCGCGAACGGAGCGTTTCGGGCCTTCTTTTTGCAGGCTCTCGGGGGAATTCAGCTGGCTCATGACCGTCAGGGCTGATCTGGCGGCGGGTCCGCGTCCGGTTCGGGGACGACGCCGATCTCGCGGAGCGCGTCCTCGATCAGGCCGATCCCGAAACCGTAGCGGCCGGCGGCGCACTCGGCCTCGGCCTCGTGGCGCGCCCGCCGTGCCGCCGCCAGCTCGTGGTCCTCGAGCATCAGGATCTGGTAGTCGAACCGGCCGATGATGATCTCGTCGAACTGCGCGATCAGCGCCGCGCAACGCGCCGCCGGGCCGGACGGGGGTCAGGCCCCGGCAGGGGATCGGCCGCGACCAGTCGCACGCCGGCTGCGACCAGCGCCAGCAGGGTCCGCGTCGGGGCCGTCCCGGCAGATCCGTTCCGCCCGTCACATCGGCGGCTTGGCGCCCCGGTCGCCGACCACGGCGGCGATCACCACCGGGGTCAGGTCACGCTCCGGCCGGACCAGCAGGACCGCGGCCTTGCCCGGCGCCAGCAGCGCGCGATCCGCCTTGGCCATGTGCACGATCGGCACGTCGGGCGGCAGATAGATGGTCTGCGTGCCGGCGGTCTTGGCCTCGCCCTCCCGGTAGCTCACGTCGAGCTGCCGGTCGGCGCCCACATCCTTGACCTCGGCTACGGTCGCGTTGGTCATCATGTTGGGCTCCTTGACCAGGTCCCAGGGATAGTGCCCCTCGCCCAGGCCGCGCAGGTCGTCGGCGAACAGATGCGCCTCCAGCGCGACCTGCCGGTCGCCCGAGGTGACCGTGGTCAGGCCGACGAACTGGCCCTGCTTGATATCGTCGATGGTCGCCGGGGTGACCACGAACACGCCGAGGTCGGGGCTGAGCTGGAAGCCCATGACCTCGCCCTCGCGGCTGGTGATCACCAGCTGGTCGGCGGCGATGCTCGTGAGCGTGCCGCGCACGCGATAAGGCTCCTGCGCCCGCGCGCTCGGCAGGCTGATCGCAAACAGGGCCGCGATCAGAAGGATCGCGGCCACCGGCAGACGGCTGGTCGTCAACATCGCAAGCCTCGTCTCGGCCGCGTCCGCGGCCTGCTACTCGGTGCCCGTGACGGTCGCGATCAGCGGCATCGAGACCATGTCCATGCGCCCGCCGCCGTCGAAGTAGCCGACCCGGAACACGCCGTTGATGGGATGCGGACCGGGCTTGGTCGGGGTCACGCCGACCACGAATTCCAGGCCGCCGTTCTTGACCGTGCCCAGGACGACCGGGCGCTCGAAGGTGACGCCGTCGTCGTAGGACGACAGCTCGACCACCCGGTTCCGATAGCCGTCCAGGATCCCGTAGCCGTCGGGCAGCGTCAGCCTTGCCACCAGCTTGGTCTTCTCGCCGACCTTGCCGGCCACGTTCTCGAGATTGATCATGTAGGGCCGCGTGAACCCCGAATCGGCAGCCAGGCTGCCGGCGGATGCGACGGCGATCAGCGCCGCACCACTCAGAGCGAGACAGAAGCCAGCACGCATCGGTTCATCCCTCAAGGAACTGATCTTGCTTCGGATGGTGATCGGGTCAGCCACCCACCGGCGACTGACCCGATCCCAACTCATCTCGACCATTCAGCCCCACCGCACGGCCAGCCGGACGGCAGCCGGCTGGCCTCGCGGCGAAGTACGCGGTTACTGACTGAGCGCGAACACCCAGATCACGCCGCCCTGCGGCACGTCGACGTGCTCGCCGAGGACGTTGTTGATCAGGCTCTGCTGGCCGGCGGCGTCGATGCCCCAGCCGGACTGCACGGCGATGTACTGGATGCCGTCGACCGAGAAGGTGGAGGGCGGCGCCTCAACACCGGAGTTGGTCTTGAAGTGCCAGAGCTCCTCGCCGGTCTTGGCGTCGAACGCCCGGAACATGCGGTCGTTGGTGCCGCCGTCGAACACCAGCCCACCACCGGTGGTCAGGATCGGGCCCCAGTTCATGGTGTCGTTGAACAGATGGGTCCAGGCGCGCTTGCCGGTGCTGACGTCCCAGGCCTGGATCTCGCCATAGGAACGCGCGTTCTTGTCGACCGTGAAGCCGATGTCGGGGATCGACACACCGGTCCACCACTGGCCGGCCACGTACTCTTCCTTCTTGCCTTCCAGATGGCCGCAGTGGTTGTCGTTGGCCGGAATGTAGAGCAGGCCGGTCTTCGGGTTGTAGGCCGCATAAGGCCAGTCCTTGCCGCCCCACAGCGACGGGCAGAAGTTGGCTTCCTTGCCGGTCCCGGGCTTGTGGTCCTCGTTGTAGGTCGGCCGGCCGGTCTTCGGATCGATGCTCTTGAAGACGTCCTGCTTCACGTACGGCTTGGCGTCCACGAAGTTGATGGCGCCGCTGCTGGTCCGCTCCAGCCACCACAGATAGCCGTCACGTCCCGGATGGATCAGACCGTTGACGTCCTTGCCGTCCTTCTGAAAGTCGATGACCATCGGCGCGTTCATCTCGTCCCAGTCCCAGGACTCGTTCCACTGGTACTGGAAGTGCCCCTTGAGCGCGCCGGTCTCGGGGTCGATCGCAAGGGTCGACGAGGTGTAGAGGTTGTCGCCCGGGCGCTGATCGCCGAACCAGGGCGAGCCATTGCCGGTGCCCCAGTAGCTGAGCTTGGTTTTGGGGTCGTAGGTGCCGGTCATCCAGATCGAGGCGCCACCACGCTTCCAGGTGTCGCCCGACCAGCTGTCGTTGCCCGGCTCGCCGGGGCCGGGGACGGTGTAGGTCTTCCACGCCGACTTGCCGGTCTCGGCGTCGAAGGCCTCGACGAAGCCGCGGATGCCGTATTCGCCGCCGGAGCAGCCGACCATGACCTTGCCGTTCACGACCAGCGGCGTCATGGTCATGTAGTAGCCCTCGTGCCAGTCGGCGACCGGGCTTTCCCAGGCCACCTCGCCGGTCTTGGCGTCGAGCGCGACCAGCACGGACTCCTGGCCCGCCACATAGAGCTTGTCACCATAGAGCGCGACGCCGCGCGTGGTGTTGTGCAGGGCGCCGAAGCCTTCCGGCAGCTCGCGCTTGTACTTCCAGATCAGGTCGCCGGTGACGGCGTTCAGAGCCAGGACCTGGTTGTAGGGCGTGGCCACGTACATCACGCCGTCATTGACGATCGGCGGCGCCTCGTGCCCGGAATTGACCCCGGTCGCATAGGCCCAGACCGGCGTCAGATGCTTGACGTTGGAGGTGTTGATCTGGTCGAGCGGGCTGTACATCCAGCCCTGGTAGTTGCCGCGGATCTGCAGCCAGTTCTCGGGCTCGGGATTCTGCAGCCGCGCATCCGTCACCGGACTATAGGCGGCCGCCGCCATGGGCAGCATGGCGACCCCTATGGCCGCTGCGCATTTCCAGAGTCTCATGTCTGTCTCCCCTAGCGTGGTTCGGTTTCTTGTTACGGTCGACTGCTGGGCCCGACTGCAGCCACAGCAGGGTCAGCCCTTCTCGGGTCCGACGCGGCTGGTGAAGTCGCCGGCGACCACCAACTGGCCGCTGTCTTCCTTCACCGGCAGCATCGGGAGGCGTCGTGGTGCCGGGCCGGCGACCACCTTGCCGGCGGCCTCGGGCTCGTACTCGCTGCTGTGGCAGGCGCAGAACAAGGTTCCCGCCGCCTTGTTCCACATCGACACGGGGCAGCCCTGATGGGTGCAGATGGCAGAATACGCGACCACACCGTCGTCAGCGGCGTTGGCGCTGGTCCGGTGATCGAGCTTCGCCGGATCGAGCCGGATCAGCAGGATCTGGTTCAGACGCGTGCCGTTACGCACGACCTTGGTCTTCGGGTCCACGGGCCAGGCCATGACCTGCGGCCCGCCGACCGGCAGGTCGTCAGGCGTCACCAACTCACCTTGCTTGTCCCCGGAGAAGAACACGAACTCATCCCCGGGCTGGGGCGCGGTCTTCGCCGCGTCCTCGGCCGCGCCCGCGGCCTTCAGCGCTGGCAGGGTCGCCCCCAAGCCCAGCGCAACCTTCAACACCTCGCGTCGATTCGAGTGTTCGGACACGGTGCTCCTCTGCCTCCTCAGGATTGCGTCTCGGTTAAGCCCGAGCCCGCGGCTTGTCAAGTGACCAACGGGCCGTCGGGCGCCCGATTCACCACTCCTTCAGCCACATCCTAGCCTAGGATTGATCCGCTCGATCTCCACCCCGACCGCGGCGGCATCGGCAATCACGTCGAGCTTCTCGACGCGCACCCGGGCCGAGCGCACGCGCGGATCCTCGAGGCAGAGGGCCGCGATCTGCTCGGCCAGGGTCTCGACCAGGTTGACGTGGCGCCGGCCGACGACGCTCCGGATCCGCTCGACCAGGTCCTGGTAGTCGACCACGTCGGCGAGCTCGTCGCCCAGCGCCGGGCCGGTCTCGACCACCCCCAGATCGAGATTGAGCCGCACCCGCTGCGCCCTGGCCCGCTCGTGGGCGTGAACCCCGATCCGGCACGCGAGCATGAGATCATGCACGAACAGATGGCGGATACCCCTGGCGGCGTCGGCGATCGGCATCACGGCTCTCGAGCGCAGGCCCGGTCAAGCGGGACCCGACGGTGCGAGCACCTCGGCGAACCGCTCCGGGTCGACGTTGCCGCCCGAGAGCACCACCGCCACGGTCCGGCCGCGAGCATCGAAGTGGCCCGCGAGCAGGGCCGCGAGCCCGACCGCGCCGCCGGGCTCGACCACCAGCTTGAGGTGGCGAAAGGCGAAGGCCATGGCGCGGCGCACGTCGTCGTCGGCGACCGCGAGGCCGCCCGCGAGCCGCTTCCGGTTGATCTCGAAGGTCAGCTCGCCCGGGGTCGGCGCCAGGAGGGCATCGCAGATCGACGCGCCCGCCCGGCCGGTTCGGGACCCGCTCGCCGGCCGCGAGCGAGCGCCCGGTGTCGTCGAACGCCCTGGGCTCGACCGCGAAGATCGCGATGCCCGGGCAGAGCTCGCTCAAGGCGAGGCTGCAGCCGGCGATCAGGCCGCCGCCGCCGCAGGGGATCAGGGCCGCATCGAGCCTGGCGCCGAGCTCGCTCGCCTGCTCGGCGAGCTCGAGCCCGGCCGTGCCTTGGCCCGCGATGATCCGCGGATCGTCGTAGGGCTTGACCAGGGCGGCGCCGGTGCGGGCGGCGAGCTCGGCGCCGATCGCTTCGCGCGACTCGCGGTCGCGATCGTAGAGCCGGACCTCGGCGCCGAGCGCGCGCGTGCTCGCGAGCTTGATCGCCGGCGCGTCGGCCGGCATCACGATGGTCGCGGCCCTGCCGAGCGCCCGCGCCGCCGCGGCGACCCCCTGGGCGTGATTGCCCGAGGAGTAGGCGACCACCGCCGCCGCCGCGATCTGGCTGATGGTGTTGTAGGCGCCGCGAAACTTGAACGAGCCGGTACGCTGCAGCGTTTCCGCCTTGATCAGGACGCGGCCGCCGGTCAGCGCATTCAGCGCGTCGGATTCCAACAGTGGCGTGCGGCGCGCGACCCCCTGCAGCCGCCGGGCGGCGGCCTGGACATCGGCGAAGGTCGGCAGCGGTTCGGCCGTGGTCATGGCGGCGGTCTTAGCAGGGACCGGCGGGCCCGTGAACTCCGGTCGAGTGAACTGTCCCTCGGGGACAACTCAGAGCCCGAGCAGGGGCGGCAGACCGGTGAGATCCTGGAGCTCGTGCTCGGGGGCGCCGGGCAGGCGCTCGGGCGGGGCGCCGAACCGGTTGATCCAGACCGGGCGCAGCCCGAAACAGGCGGCGCCGTGGACGTCCCAGGCGTTGGACGACTGGAAGGCGATCGCGTCCGCGGCCACGCCGAGGCGCTCGACCGCCAGCCGGTAGACCCTGGGCTCCGGCTTGAAGATCCCGACCGCCTCGACCGAGAGGATCGCATCCAGCAGGCCGTCGATCCCGGCGCTGCGCGCGCCGGCAGCGAGCATCCCGGGCTCGCCGTTCGAGAGGATCGCGGTCTTGAGGCCGCCGGCACGCAGCCGGCGCAGCACCTCCGGAACCTCCGGGTAGGCATCGAGCGTCAGATAGGCCTGGAGCAGCGGCGCGCGCACCGTCGGATCGACGCCGGTGCGCGCGAGCGCGTGGTCGAGGGCCTCGCCGGTGACCTGCCAGAAGTCGGCGTGGCGGCCCATCAGCGCGCGCAGCCAGCTGTACTCGAGCTGCTTGGTCCGCCACAGCTGGGAGAGCGCGTCGGCCTGATCGCCGACCTGGGCGCGCAGACGACCGACCGCCGAATGGACGTCGAACAGCGTGCCGTAGGCGTCGAACACGCAGGCGCGGATCCCGGCCATCCGGGGCGCGGTCATCGACTCCGGGACCGGCTTGGTCGCGGGCCGGGGGGCCGGGCCGATGGCGCGGGCGGCGAGTTCGATGCCGTGCCGGGGCTTGAGCCGTGGCGTCGGCGGCGGCTCGAACCCGGCCGGCAGCACGATCGGGACCCGGTCGCCCGGCTTGAGCGCCGGCCGGGGCGCCCGCGCGACCAGGGCCGCGAGCATGACCGCATGGGCCTGGTCGCGCGGCTTCAAGGCGGGCGCCGGCAGCGGGTCGAGCGGGCCGTTGACCGGCCGGAACCAGACCGTCTGGATCTCGGGCGCGGCCAGGCGCCGGCGATACATGTTGCGGCCCTCCAGAACCCGTTGGACGTAGTTGCGGGTCTCGTCGAACGGGATCAGCTCGATCCAGTCGACGAGCGCGTAGCGATCGCCCCGGCGCGGATCGCCGTGCAGCCGAAGCCAGGCGTCGACCCGGCGCGGCCCGGCATTGTAGGCGGCCACGGCGAGCGCGGTCTCGCCGTAACGGTCGAGCAGGGTCTTCAGGTAATGACTGCCGAGCCGGATGTTGTAGTCGGGGTTGCCGGTCAGCAGACCGCGATTGTAGCGCAGGCCGAGCGCCCGGGCCATCAGATGGGCGGTGCGCGGCATCAGCTGGAGCACGCCCTGGGCGCCCTCGCTGCTGGTCCCCCAGGTGTTGAACACGCTCTCCTGGCGCGCGATGCCAAGCAGCAGCGCGGCCTCCGGCTCGCCCGCGGGCGGCCGGATCAGGCGCTCGAGGTCCGGGATCGGGAACGCCGTAGCGTCGTCGACCTGGCCGTAGTAGGCCGCGAAGCGGCCGACCTGCGCGACCAGATCCGGCCGCCCGCTCGCGGCCGCGAGCTCGCCGACCAGGCCGACCTCGGCCGGGCTCGAGGCGAGATCGGCGAGCCGGATCAGGAACGGCGTCAGCTGGTCCGGGGCCCCGACCTCGATCAGCATCCGCGCGACCCGGACCAGCTCCTTGCTCTCGAAGCTCGCGCGCAGGCCGGCATCGGCGACCGGCGGCGGCGGCGCCGGCCGATAGGCACGGCCGAGCTCGTCGGCGGCGAGCTGGCCATAGTACGCGACGTGGTCGCCGGCGGCGCGCTGGTACCAGGCCGCCGCCAGCACCTGGTCGCCGAGCGCCGCCTCGCTGCGGCCGGCCCAATAGGCCGCCCGGGCCTGGTCGACCGGCGCCGTGGCCCCGACGTACAGGCGCTCGAAATGCCGCAACGCCGTGTTCGGCTGGCGCTCGAAGCGCAGCGCCAGCCAGCCGGCCAGCCATTCGGCGGTGACGAACTCCTCGCCCGCGCGCTGACCGTGGCGGCTCGCGAGCTGATAGGCGAGGTCGAACTTGCGGGCTCGGAGCGCACGTCGGATCTGGAGCTCGCGCTCGAACCACCAGCGCGCCGGCCGGGCCAGCTGGCTCGGCGGGTTCAGGAGCAGGGCGATGACGTCGTCGTCGCGGCGCTTCTGCCGGCGCCAGCGCAGCCGGTCGAAGGCGAGGCCGGGATCGTCGCGGAGCGACGCCGGCACCGCCTCGAGCGCCCGGTCGACGCCCGACTGGTGGCGCTGCAGGCGCAGGCGCGCCATCGCCAGCTTGCGATAGCCCTCCGGCACGCGCCCGAGCATGCGGCTCGCGGACCGCCGCCGGTGGTCCCAGAGCAGGTTGTCGAGGCGGTGGATGTGGTCCTGGGTGGTCAGCAGCGGCCGGTATTTGCGGTAGAACTTGTCCTCCTCGCCGGGCGAGAAGTCGCCCTCGACCCAGGCCCGGCGGATCAGGGCCGTGGCCGGCTCGTCCTGGTTGATCCGGAACAGCGCCTCGGCGTAGCGGATCGTGCCGCGCGTGGTCAGCGGCGCCCGGTCCTGGAAGAAGCGGCGGATCAGCTCGTGATCGGCCGGGTCGGTGATCGTGCCCTCGGCGACGATCTGCAGCTCCTCCGGCCACGGCCAGTCGGGATGGCTGAGCAGGAAGTGGGCGACCGTCGCGAAGTCGTCCGGCTCGTGCGCCTCGATCATCCGCAGCCAGCGCAGGGTCAGCGCCGGCAGCGGGTCCGCCACCGGCTCGACCAGACGAAAGGCGCGCTGCCAGTCACCGCCGTCGGCGGCCGCGAACGCCTCGCCGACCACCTCCTGATCCTTCGGGCTCAGGGCCAGGGCCGGCCGGATCGCCGCGAGCAGCGCCAGGCCCAGGGTCAGGCCGAGCCAGACGGTCCGCAGCCGGCGCCAGGCCAGAGGCAGAGGCGCCCGCAGGCGGCGCCGATGGTCATCGCTTCGGATCGGCATTTCCCCCCAGCTGGCCGTCGCTCGCCGCCGAGACCCACATCCGGCCGGCGTTCCGCCACGAGCCCGCGATCAACCGCGGCACTCGACTTGCCGCACCCCACAGCTCCTCTTATGGTGCCTGAGCGTTAAACTCTCGTTAAACGTCCAAGGCGCTAGCTTGAGCCACCAACGTCCCACTGAGCCACAACGTCCTACGGAGTGCGCCGGCCATGTTCCACGGTTCCATTGTGGCGCTCATCACGCCCTTTCGCAACGGCTCGATTGACGAGGCCGCTCTGCAATCGCTGGTGGAATGGCACGTCGAGCAGGGGACCCACGGCCTGGTCCCGGTCGGCACCACCGGCAAATCGCCGACCCTCAGCCATGCCGAGCACCAGCGCGTGGTCGAGCTGGTGGTCGAGGCCGCCGCCGGCCGCCGGCCGGTGATCGCCGGCGCCGGCTCCAACTCGACCGCCGAGGCGATCAGCCTGGCCAAGCATGCCAAGACCGCCGGCGCCGACGGCATCCTCGTGGTCACGCCCTATTACAACAAGCCGACCCAGGACGGCCTCTACGCCCACTACAAGGCGATCCACGACGCCGCCGAGCTGCCGCTGGTGATCTACAACATCCCCGGCCGCTCGGTGGTCGACATGAGCGTCGACACCATGGCGGCGCTGGCCAGGCTGCCGAACGTGGTCGGCGTCAAGGACGCGACCTGCGACCTCGCCCGGCCGCTGCTCACCCGGCTCGCCTGCGGCGCCGACTTCTGCCAGCTGTCGGGCGAGGACATCACCGCGCTCGCCTTCCTCGCCAGCGGCGGCGACGGCTGCATCTCGGTGACCGCCAACGTCGCGCCCCGCCAGTGCGCCCTGATGCAGGAGGCCTGGGAGCGGGGCGATGCCAGCGGCGCGCTCGCGATCCATCTGCGCCTGACACCCCTGCACAAGGCGTTGTTCCTCGAGACCAGCCCGGCACCGGTCAAATACGCCGTCGCGAAGCTCGGCAAATGCGTGCCCGACGTCCGCCTGCCCCTGGTCGCTCCGAAGGAGGCGACCCGGCAGAAGGTCGACGATGCGATGATGTCGGCCGGCCTGATCAACTGAGGATCGAGCGCCCCGATCCGGGGAGAGCGCCGGTGACCGGTTTTGCGCCGCAACGGGACGTGCAGGCGATCTCCCACCTCAACGTGATCGTCGACGATATCGATACCGCCACCGAGTTCTACGGCAGCGTGCTGGGCTTCGAGCCGGCGGCCAACGACGGCGGCCCGATGGACTACCGTCAGGTCGAGCTCGCCTCCTTCGCCCGTGACGCCGGCTTCGACGACGGCGAGGTCGACCTCGACATCCGCTTTCTCAAGCACCCCGAGATCGGCGTCTATCTGGAGCTGATGACCTACCGCCATCCCAAGGGCGACCCGACCGTTCACCGCCGGCGGACCAACGACATGGGGGGCATCCGCCACATCGCGCTGGAGGTGCCGGACGCGGTCGCGGCCCACGCGTTCATCCGCTCGCGGCAGCGGACCTACGCGCGACGGGGCCTCCGGATCGAGATCCTGGGCGGCGACCACGTCCCGGAAGAGCTCACGCCCTTTCCCTACAAGTTCTTCTACTGGATCGACCCCTGGGGGGTGCAATGGGAGATGGAGCAGGGCCGGCCGGTCGACCGGTCGCTCAAGGGCATCGTCGGCTAGGCAGCCCGGCCGGCGATCAGCTCCCCCTTGAACCCCTCCCGAACCGACATCAATTGAGCTGGCCGTGGCCAAGGAGCAAACTCAGGGGCGCAAGGTCGTCGCGCGCAATCGCCGCGCGACCCACGACTATTTCATCGAGGAGCGCCTCGAGGCCGGGATCGTGCTCCAGGGCACCGAGGTCAAGGCGCTGCGCGACGGCCGCGGCAACATCAACGAGGCCTATGCCGGCGAGCAGAGCGGCGAATTGTTCCTGATCAACGCCTACATCCCGGAATACCACGCCGCCAGCCACTTCAGCCACGACACCAGGCGCTCGCGCAAGCTGCTCCTGCACAAGCGCGAGCTCGCCAAGCTCCTGGGCGCGGTGCGCAAGCAGGGCCAGACCCTGATCCCGCTCCAGCTCTACTTCAACCCGCGCGGGCTGGCCAAGATCGAGCTCGGCCTCGCCCGCGGCAAGAAGACCTACGACAAGCGCGCCGCGATCAAGACCCGCGACTGGCAACGCGAGAAAGCCCGCCTGCTGCGCGAGAAGGGGTAAGGTTCGACAGTCGGTCAAAGGCTGGCGGTTCGAGCGATCCAACGGTAAGCTGACGCCGTGCTTCCCTGGAGAGAGCCCTACATGCCGCACCCCGCTGCGCTCGATCGCATCACCTTCGACCCGAGAATCATGGCTGGACGCGCCTGCATTCGTGGGCTGCGCATTCCGGTCTCGGTGATCATTGGTCAGATTGCCGGCGGGGCTTCGGCCGAGGAGGTCCTTGCCGACTACCCCGACCTGGAAGCCGAGGATATCCGACAGGCGCTGGCTTACGCCGCATGGCTTGCGCAGGAAGAGGTGATTCCTGCCTGACCCGGCTCGCCTGAAGCTCCTGGTCGACATGCCGCTCGGCCGTCGGGTGGCCGATCAGCTGAGCGCCGACGGTCACGACGCGATCCACCTGGGCCAGCAAGGCCTCGGTCGACTGACTGACGAGGAGATCTTTGCGAAGGCCATGGCAGAGGGGCGGATCATCGTGACCGCCGACCTGGATTTCGGGGCGATCCTCGCCCGAACCGGTAGCACGACCGTCAGCGTGATTGTGCTCCGGATCGCCAATCCGCGAGCGGATCGTGTCGTGCCCCTGGTGAGGTGCGTGCTCGCGGATGTGGCGGCCGACCTGACCCGAGGGGCGGTCGTGCTGGTTGAGGAGATGCGGTTTCGCGTCCGCCATTTGCCCCTCGGCAACTGAGTCATCCGAACGGTGCCCGCGAGCGCGACCCCACATCCGCTCTCCGCCGGCGCTCTTGCCGCCGGTATCGACCGGCTGGCGCGGGTCGATATGGATGTGGCGCGCGCGTTGGAACGGGTGGGGTATCCGGCGCCCAGGCAGCGGGCGCCGGGGTTCGCGACGCTGTTGCGGATCATGGTCGCGCAGCAGCTGTCCACGAGGTCGGCGGCGGCGATCTGGGCGCGGGTCGAGCAGGCCTGCCTGCCGCTGGTGACGGCGGAGAGTTTTCTCGAACTTGAGGAAGCCGCCTTCAAGACCATCGGCTTCAGCCGGCAGAAGATGGCCTATGGCCGCAGCCTCGCCGAGGCGGTCGCGGGCGGGGCGCTCGACCTGGACGCGCTCGCCACGCTGCCCGAGGAAGAAGCGATCGCCGCGATCTCGGCCCAGCGCGGCTTCGGTCGCTGGAGCGCCGAGATTTATCTCCTGTTTGCCCTCGGGCGCGCCGACATCTTTCCGGCCGACGATCTGGGCCTGCAGGTGGGCATGCAGCGGCTGAAGCGGCTCGAGGCCAGGCCCAACCGCAAGGCCATGGACCAGCTCGCCGAGCCCTGGCGGCCGCTGCGCGGCTGCGGTGCCATTTTCCTGTGGCACTTCTATGGGGCCGCGACCCTGGACGAACGCGGCGAGGAGCGGACACCGGTTGCCGCCACGAAGGTCCAGTCCCGGTAGAGCGGGCGCGGTGCCGCTTCCGCTTGCTGGTAGCGCCGACGGTCCCTATGGTCGGGATCGCTCGCCGGCGCCGATCAGCGCACAAGGCACCGGGCGCTTGTCAGGGGGGCTGGACATGAGACAAGGCACCGTGCTCGCCAGGAGCGGCGTCAACCTTCGCGACTCGCCCAAGACCGGCACCGTGGTCAGGACCCTCGGTCACGGCGACAGCTTGCAGATCCTGGGCGAAGAGACCTGGCTGCAGGTCCGCGCGAGCGACGGCAGCACCGGCTGGGTGCTGGGCGACCTGGTCGAACGCGACCCCGCGGCCGCGCTGATGCCCCACGGAGCGGCCGCGGCCGCCGCGGCCGGGCTGGTCGACACCGCGCCGTCGGATGTCTGCGTCATCGGCCCCTACCACAACGTCCAATTCGTGGGCAAAGACGTCATGGCCGATGCCGACTTCTTCCCCTTGCTCGATCGCCTGAACGACCTTGCCAGCGCCGCCGGGGTCGAGATCTTTGTGAACGCGTCGTTTCGCCCGGAGGACCAGCCGGTGAGCGGCGCGATCGTGCCGCCCGCCAAGCGCTCCAATCACCTGATCGGTCACGCCATCGACATGAACGTCAGATCGCCGAGCGGCTTCTTCAATTCCAAGGCTCTGAAGCGGGCCAATCTGGCGGCCTTGCCCGCCGAAGTGCGCGACTTCATCCAGAAGGTGCGCGACACGCCTCCTTTCCGTTGGGGCGGCGACTTCAACCCGGAAGATCCGGTCCACATCGACGATGGCTTCAACCACACCGATCCCGACCGATGGCAGCGCAAGTTCGAACTCGCTGAAGCGGTCGTGACCGAGCCGGAGGCGATGCATCCGCAGCACCTCGCCCGGCGGCGGTGAGCGTTCACGCTCGACGCCCCTTCATCCTGGCTGACGTCGGCCGCTCGACCCTGCTGGGCTTGGTCGCCCTGCTCGCCACCGCGGCCTGCGCGAGCGATCAGACGGGCACCGGCGACCGCCCGGTCTCGCCTGGCCCGAAGACCGGGATCGTTCTGTCACCCTCCGGCGAGCGCCTCGGTCCGATCACCGCCGGAACCCCGTTCAGCGCCGCCGGGCTGCGCTCCCTGTTCCCCGCCGCCACGGTGACGGAAGCCACCGGCTCTACCGAGGGCGAGCCCTATCCGGTGCTGCAGGTCGCCGAGGACCACACGCCGTTCCTGGAGCTCAGGTCCGCGGACGGGGTCAGGATTGACACCGTCGAGATCATGGCGGGCGCCCGGATCGGCAACCTGGATGTGGGGCATGGCGCCGCCTTCGCCGAGGTGTTCGGCAATGGCCCGAGCCCGGACTGCGTGCCCGGGATCGAGGAGCAATCCGGCCAGGTCATCTGCCCGGCACCGTCGTCGAGCCATGTGAGCCTGGTGTTCACGGGTGTCTGGGACGGCCCCGACGGTGAGCTGCCGCCGCCGGCGGTGTTGCGCGACTGGACCGTCGAGCGCGTGATCTGGCGGCCCTGAGGTCTGCCGGGTCGGGCGCCGGAGAACCGCAGCGACTTGATCGCCGCGCCATTCCCGGCGACAAGTCCGCGGGATCGGCAGCGGAGGGAGCCTCGCCATGCCCGGGTTTGACAAGTCGAAAAAACAGCTCGTGGTCGCCATGGACCATGGCCGGGCGCTGGGCGCGGTCGCCGGGCTCGAGGACCCGGGTCGGGTGATCGACCTCGTGGTCGAGGCGGGCGCTGATGCGATCATGACCAGCTACGGCGTCATCAAGCGCTATCGCGACCGGCTGATCGGCCGCATCCCGACCTTGCTGCGGGTCGACGGCGGCCCGAGCAAGTACCGCGAGGACTGGCTGAAGTACACCGAGTGGAGCCTCCTGCACACGGTCGAGGACGCGCGTGCGCTCGGGGTCGATGGCATCTGCTGCATGGTGTTCATGGGCGGCGAGGTCGAGCTCGCGAGCCTCGAGATCACCGCCGAGCTCGCGAGCGAATGCCTGCAGGACGGCCTGACCCTGATGGTCGAGGCCTTGCCCTGCCCCGGCGAGCGCATCCCCGACCCGAACGATGCCTCGGCCATGGCGGACGCCTGCCGGCTCGGCTTCGAGCATGGCGCCGACGTCCTCAAGACCTACGCGACCGGCAGCGCGGAAAGCTTCCGCAAGGTGACCGCCGGCTGCCCGGCACCGGTCCTGATCGCGGGCGGGCCGAAGATGGACAGCGAGCGCGCGGTGCTCCAGGTGGTCCGGGGCACCCTCGATGCCGGGGGCATGGGCGTGGTGTTCGGGCGCAACATCTGGCAGAGCCCGCAGCCGGCCAGGATGATCAAGGCGCTCCGCCACCTGATCCACGAGGACGGCACCGTCGACGAGGCGGCCGACCTGCTGCGTTGAGCCGATGACGTCATGGCGGGGGAGCCGCTGCTCTGTGGCATCGACGCCGGGACCAGCCGCATCCGGGCGATCCTGTTCACGGCCGAGGGCCGGCCGGTCGCCGAGGGCAGCCGGCCGACCCCGGTCGAGCGGCCGCGCCCGGGCTGGGCGGAGCACGACCCCGAGGCGCTCTGGCAGGCGGCCTGCGGCGCGCTCCGCGACGCGACCGCGCAGATCCAGGAGCCCGCACGGATCCTGGGCCTCGCGGTCGCGAGCGTCGGCGAGGCGTTCGTCGCCCTCGATGCCAAGGGCCGGCCGACCGGCAGGACGATCGCCTGGTACGACGAGCGGCCGAAGCCCGAGCTCGCGCGGCTCGAGGCGACCATCGGCAAGCCGCGCCTGCATGCGCTGACCGGGCTCGCGGCCGATCCGACCTTTTCCTTGTGCAAGCTGCTCTGGCTGCAGGCGCACCAGCCGGACGCGCTCGCCCGCACCGCGCTCTGGCTGAACGTCGCCCACTACCTCGCCTGGCGCCTGACCGGCGTGGCGACCGCCGACCTCTCGCTCGCCTCGCGCACGCTCGCCCTCGACCTCGAGCGCCGGGTCTGGGCCGAGGAGCTGATCCGCGAGCTCGGCCTCGCGCCGAGCCTGTTCGCGCCGATCCGCCCCTGGGGCACGCGGCTGGGCACGGTCACCGCCGAGGCGGCGAGCGCGACCGGCCTCACGAGCGCCTGCGCGGTCGGGGTCGCGGGCCACGACCACATCACGGGCGCGCTCGCCGCCCGCGCGCTCGCCCCCGGCGTGCTGCTCAATTCCCTGGGCTCGGCCGAAGCGCTGACGCTTGCGCTCGGGCGGCCGAGCCGCGCCCCCGAGCTGCTGACGCGCGGCTACAGCCAGGGCGTGGTCGAGGTCAGGGGCGCGATGCCGGTCCACTATATCTTCGGCGGTTTTCCGACATCCGGCGCCTGCATCGAGTGGTTCCGCGCCCTGTTCGGCGCAGAGGTGGCGCATGAGCGTCTGATCGCCGACGCGGAAACGGTGTCGGCGGGCTGCGACGGCGTCACTTTCGTGCCGGATCTGCGCGGCCGGATCTCGCCGGTGCCCGATCCCGACGCGCGCGGCGCCTGGTTCGGCCTCAGCGCCGACAGCACGCGTGCCAGCCTCTATCGCGCGCTGCTCGAGGGCCTGGCCTTCGAGGCCAGGCTGACCTTCGACGATCTCGCCCGGCTGCCGGGCCTGCAGCCGATCGGGCAGATCCGGGCGATCGGCGGCAACACCCGCAACCGCCTGCTGCTGCGGATCAAGGCCGCGGTCTACGGCCGGCCGATGGTCACCTCGGAGATGGCGGAGGCGACCGCGCTCGGCGCCGCCCTGCTCGGCGGTCTCGCGGCCGGCGTCTTTCCGGACCTCGCGAGCGCGCTGGCCGCGGTCGCGACCGGCGAGGCGACGATCGAGCCGGAGCCCGCCTGGGCCGCCTATTACGACGCCCATTACCGGACGGTCTACCGGCCGGCCTATGCCGCGCTGCGCCCGCTCCACCACGCCGCCCACCGCCTGGGCGCTGCGCCGGCGGCGCCCGCCGCGGTCAGTGGATCGTCTCGAGATCGAGCTTCAGCCGATAGCCGCGGCGATCGAGGTCCTGCTGGATCTTGAGCACGACCTGGGAGGGCGGCGACACGCTCTGGTCGGTCCAGGCCTGCAGCCGCTCGCCCATGGCGAACTCGAACGGCTCGCCCTTCTGCCAGTCGCGCGGGAACCAGATCGGCTTCTTGAGGCACTCGTCGATCGTCCGGGCGAGCGCGTCGAAGCGGGCCTTGGCGAGGTCGCGATTGTCGGTCAGATAGGGGCGGCTGGCGCAGGTGTAGCGGGCGCTCGGCCAGGAATCGCCTTCGATCGTGCAGCGCTCGGTGCCCGGCAGGGTCTGGCTGCCGAGCCAGCGACCGGCGGCGACCGGCCGCGCCCGCAGCCTTGCGAAGCCGTCGGCCTCGGTCGCCAGGACGCCGGGCAGCACATCGCACAGCTGGTGCTCGACCGGGACCCGCGGCGCCGCCGCCGGCGGCCCGAGACCCGTGGTCGTCGCTTTCGCCGGCGGGGTCGGCGCCGGTGGCGGCGCGGGTGCCGCCTGGCAGGCGGCGAGCGCCAGGACCGCCAGCCCGAGCGCCAGCCGTCCGGTCATCGGGCGCCCGGGGCGGAGCAAGCCGGGGGCGTCAACGGCGATCCCGCTCGTCGACCAGCCATGGCGCCCGGCGCAGGTCGGGCCAGCCATAGGCGACCTCGCGCACCGCCGGATAGCTGGTGCCACGATAGGCGAGCGTCTTGGCGACGCCGAGCGGCAGGCCGCCGAGGCTCTCGTAGAACCGGCGCCCGAGCTCGTTGTCCTCGAGCACCCAGACGGTCGCGCTGGTCCAGCGCCGCCGCACCAGGGCCCGTCCGGCCTGCGCGATCAGGGCGGTGCCGATGCCGCAACCCTGCGCCTCCGGCAGGACGTAGAGGGCGTAGAACTCGCCGCTGTAGCCCGGGATCCGCTCCCGGATCGGGCCCGACGACACGAAGCCCACCACCTCGCCGTCGAGCTCGGCCAAGAGCACGGCATCACCATCGCCGGCGCGCTCGAGCACGCGCTGCCAGAACGCGCTGCCCTGGGCGGCGCCGAAGCCGACCAGAACCTCATGCGGGAGCATGCCGAGATAGGCCGTCCGCCAGGTCTGGGCCTGGACCTCGGCGACCGGTCCGGCATCGGCCGGTCCGGCCTGGCGTACCTGAACGCTGTCCACCACCCCGTCTCACCTCAGTTGGCGAGCGCCAGCATCCCACGACTGACGGGCCGAATCCAGACCCGACCGGCGACCGCCTCCGACCGCAAGCTCTACGCCAGGGTGATCGGCTCGCCGGGCTCCGGCAGCTTGACCTCGCCGCGCCGGACCAGCGATTTGAAGGTCTTCGGGTCGCCGGTCAAAAGATCGAACGTGCCCCAGTGGATCGGCACGATCACCTCGAGCTCGAGAAACTCGTTGCACGCGATCGCCGCGGTCTCCGGGCCCATGGTGAAGCGGTCGCCGATCGGGATCAGGCCGACGGTCGGCCGGTGGAGCCGCTGGATCAGCGCCATGTCGGAGAAGATCTCGGTATCGCCGGCGTGGTAGACGACCCGCTCGGCGCTCTTGATCACGAAGCCGGCCGGATCGCCCATCGTGATCGGCACGCCGTCCTTGATGATCGCCGAGCTGTGCTGGGCGTTGACCATGGTGAAGGCGAGACCGTCGCGCTTGACCGTGCCGCCGATGTTCATCGGCTCGAACTGGCTCACCCCCTGGGTCCCGAGGTGCATGCAGATCTCGAACTGCGCGACCACGGTCGCGCCGTATTTCTGCGCCAGGCGCGCGCTGTCGCCGAGGTGATCCTCGTGGCCGTGGGTCAGGACGATGAAGTCGACCCGCGCCAGGCCGTTCTCGAAGCCCTGCGGAAATTTGGGATTACCGGTCCAGAACGGGTCGATCAGAATGCTCTTGCCGGCGGTCTGCAGGTGGCACGCCGAATGGCCGAGCCAGGTCAGTTGCATCGCGGTTCTCCCCTGGTGGATTCGAGCTGATCGCCGCACCGGGAATGGTAATCGCTTCGATCGGCGGCCGCCAGCAATGGCCGGCCTCGATGATGTCGATGCCCGGCCAGTTGCTGCCGGACCAGACTACGGCGGCCGGGGCCTGCCGGCCGAGCCCGCCATGGAGGTCCAGGCAGCGCTCGAACCAGGCCTGAACCGGATCGTCGGCGGCCAGGATCTCGAACGAGCTGACGCAGCGCGCCCACTGCAGGCCGCCGAACACCAGATAATCGGCGTAGCGCGGCTGATCGCCGCCGAGCCAGGGCGCGTCTTTGAGCGTCAGGCGCAGGGGCTGCAGGCTCTTGCGGAAGTCCTCGAGGCGCGCCTCGCGCCCGGCCTGCATCGCCTCCAGCGGCCGCCCGAAGCGCTGCTCCCGGCTCGTGCGGAAGTAGTCCCGGTCTTCCGGCAGCAGATGCTGCCAGATGTCGGCGATGATCAGGCCAAAGAGGCCGGCGTGCAGCACGGCCGTGCACCAGCTCTCGACGAAGCGGGTGACCGCCTGCCCGCCCGGCCCGCCGAACAGCGAGGGCCGGTCCGGGTAGGTCGCCTCGAGGTAGCGCGCGATCGCCCAGCTGTCGCCGATCAGCCGCTCGCCGTCCCGGATCGCCGGCACGGTCCTCACGCCATCGCCGATGCTCGCGATCTCGGTGAACCGGGTCGGCCTCGCCTCGCACTCCAGCCCTTTGTGCGCGAGCGCCATCCGGGTCCGCCAGCAGTTCGGCGAGAACCGCCGGTCGTCCAGCCCGACCAGGTCATACAGCACGATCGCCATTGTTTTCCCGCTCCCCTGAGGTCCTGGCCGCAGCCGACGGTTTCAGATCACCTGGACACGCTCGAGCCACGCCTTGTCTTTATAGCTGTAGCACATAGGAACACATTGAGCTTTTGCGGCCGAAAGCCACGGCCAGGTCGACGCGGCGCCGCCCGGCCGGGCGCGCCGTCCCTCGGGCTCGACCCGCCCCGGCCGGCGGTCGGATCAAGGGTCCGTCCGCCGCCCGTTGCTTGACAAGCGGCCGCCCCCTACCTATCCCTCTGCGGGCGGTTTGGGGGATAGTTTAACGGTAGAACTCTCGGCTCTGGACCGAGCAGTCCTGGTTCGAATCCAGGTCCCCCAGCCAACCCCTGACCAGGACGTCGCTCGCATCGTGCTCGGACCGCCGCGGTCCGTTTAATGTCTTCCCGCAGGTGCTGCAGGCTTCCCGGATCGGCGTCCATAGTTGCGACGAGCGCTCTTCGGCCTTGCTGCCGAAGAGGCTTAGCAGGACTCCCGCGATCGGTTGAAGTGCCGACTGCGCGCGGCTTTCGATCGTTGTCGTCGAGAAGAACTGCGCAGGAGCGCCTGGCACCACGGATCCCTCCGATACCTGGGCGCAGCGCCGGTCGGGCCACGACCGCGTGGTAATTTTGCCACAGAGCGTCAACGTCATAGCCGGAAGAGCTGAGATCGCCGGTCAAGGAAATTGCCAAGGCCGCGGGGCGTGTGGCATTGTCTGCAACCTGCGGGTGTCGTGATGGTATTCTGTGGGTCATTGTGGGCCGGCCGCGGCGCCGGTCCCCGGAGACGACGATGGATCCGGCCAAGGTCAAGGCATGGCAGCGCTTTCGCGATCGGGTTGTGAGCAACCCGGACTGGCCGCGCAACCTCTGGCTGGCGGCGGTCGAGGACGCGCTCGCGGCCGTGCTCGGCGCCGAGTCCCGGCTGCTCGCCGACTATCGGGCGGACGTCGCCGAGCTGCTCGGGCTCGAGCGGGCGGCGCGCGGCGCCTATCTCGACGAGCAGCGGATCGCCCAGCTCGAGGGCCAGATCAAGCGTCTGATCGAGCTCGCCGACGAGACCATCGACGAGGCGGAGGTCGAGGCCGACGCTCTGCCGGTACCGGTACCGGTACCGGTCCGGGCCGCGCGCGTGGTTGCGGCCGGCCTGGTCATGGCGCTGGTCGGGGAGCTTGAAGGGGGGCCTGGGGGCGCTGTTGTTCCTGGCCGGGGTCGCCGGCGCGACCGCGTTCCACGAGTTGCGCCTGAGCGCCGAGGTCGAGCGCCAGGTGCAGCAGATGGCCGGGCTGCTCGACCAGCGGGTCGCCGCCCTGCGCGGCGAGCTCGATCAGCGCCTGACGGTCGCCGAGCGCCTGAACGCGGAGATGGCGCAGCTCCACGATGATTTCAGCGCCAATGTCGAGCAGCTGAGCGCCACCATGGCCGGCTCGGTGCGCTCGATGACCGCGCTCAGCGACCACACGGTCGCCGAGGTCGAGCGCCGGGTGAGCGCCCGCGGCGACGGCGTCAGTGAGGCGTCCGGCCGGCTCCAGGCGCGGGCGGAGGCGCTCGGGCGCGGCCTCGACGACATCAGCCAGGATCTTTCGGTGCTCGAGGCACGCCTGCCCAAGCTCGGCGACCAGGTTCAGAGCGTGGCCGCAGAGGTGGAGCAGCGGCGCGCCGACTTCGATCAGACGGCGGCCGCGGTCGACGCCGTCAAGGGCGGCGCTCCGGAGCTGATCGCCTGGCTGGCGCAGCAGAAGGGCACGCTCGGGCAGGATCTGGACCAGCGCAAGGCCGAGCTCGAGGCGCTCACGACCGAGGTCCGCAACCTCGAGGGCACGGCCCTGCAGTCGCGGGCGCGGCTCCAGGGCTTCAATCAGTCGCTCGACCAGGACCTGCAGCAGGCCAAGCAGGACCAGGCGGCGCTCCAGAGCGCGGTCCAGGACCTGCGCGCCAGCGGCCAGCAGGTCACCCAGCTGATGGCCGGCGCCGACGCCAAGGTCGAGGCGTCGCATCAGGCGATGCAGAAGAAGATCGACCAGATCCTGTCCGAGGTCGCCGAGAAGGCCGATCTCGCGGTGTTGCGCAGCCAGGACGTGATCCATCGGGCCGAGGGCGAGGTCACGCACCAGCTCCAGACCGAGAGCCAGCAGGCGCTCGACGATCTGGCCAAGGCGCGCGAGGCGCAGCTCGCGGAGCTCGCCAAGCGGGTCTCGGCGACCCAGACCGAGCTCGAGCAGACCCGGGCCGGGCTGGTCGCCAGCTGGCAGGGCATGGATCAGGCGGTCGCCAAGCGTCAGAGCCAGGTCCTGGCCGGCCTCGACGGCTACGCCCAGACCATCCAGGCGCGCGTCCAGGATCTGCTCAAGGCCCTCGACGTCAAGGTCGCCGGCAGCAGCGACGGCTGACCGCGCGCGACCAGGCCGGCCGTTGCCGTTGCCCCGACGCCCAGGGGAGCGCCCGGGGGCGGGCGCTTGACCCTGGGCGCCGGCGGGGCTCAGAATGCCCGGCCATGGACGACTATCTGCTGCGCCCCGACCCGGACGACCCGCGCCTCACCCAGGCGGTGACCGGCGTCGATCAGGACGGCCGCCGGATCGAGACCGCGGTCGTCCACGAGCGGCCGCTGACCCTGTTCCTGAACGCCCAGGAGATCGTCACCATGATGACGATCGGCGATTTCCCGGACTATCTGGCGGTCGGTTTTCTGCTCAACCAGAACATGCTGCGGCCGGACGACGAGGTCACCGGCATCGACTACGATCCCGAGCTCGAGGTCGTGGTCGTGCGCACCCGGCGCGCCACCGACTACGAGGCCAAGCTGAAGAAGAAGGTGCGCACCTCGGGCTGCGCCCAGGGCACCGTGTTCGGCGACCTGATGGAGCGCTTCGAGCAGGTCAGGCTGCCGGCCGACGCGGTGCTCAGGACCAGCTGGCTGTACGCGCTCGCCAAGAAGATCAACACCAGCCCCTCGCTCTATCTGAAGGCCGGCGCGATCCACGGCTGCGTGCTCTGCGAGCAGGACCGCCCCCTGCTCTACATGGAAGACGTCGGCCGCCACAATGCGGTCGACAAGATCGCGGGCTACATGTTCCTGAACGGGATCGCCCCGACCGGCAAGATCTTCTACACCACCGGCCGCCTGACCAGCGAGATGGTGATCAAGACGGTGCAGATGCAGATCCCGATCCTGATCTCGCGCTCGGGCTTCACCGCCTGGGGGGTCGAGCTCGCGCGCCAGGCCAACCTGACCCTGATCGGCCGCGCCAAGGGCAAGCGGTTCATCGCGCTTGCCGGCGAGAGCCGGATCGTGTTCGACGCCGACCCGCACTACGTCACCGAGGAGGGTCGCCACCTTCAGCGCAAAGCCTCGCTCGAGGATGACGCCGCCTAGGCTGGAGACCTCGTCGGTCGCGAGCGCCAGAAGCTCGGGACGCTCTGGCGTGGCCCCGAGCTCGGATCTACCGACGCGACTTACCAATGTGTGGTACGGCTCAGTCTGGCTCTTGATGCTAGCCGCCGTAATCTACGGCCTTACCCGTGGACACTCCCTCACATCTCTGACCGTCGTGGCCTCCCTTGCCACCTTCGTAGTCTTCTCGATCCTGGTCGTGCGAATCCGGACCCGACTGTTCGCATGCCTTACCGTGACGACGCTCGTCGTCCCACTCTACCTGTTCGAGACCTACCTGACGGTCGAGGCCGACCTTGAAAGGAGCCGTCAGAGCCGGGTTGCCCACTTTACCAAGCTCAGAGCACAAGGCATTGCCGCCTACCCTGCGGTATTCCCGAGCGGGCTTCTTGATCTTTGGCAGACAACCGGGCGAAAGAGTCCGAGCCCGATCATGATCGGAGGGCGGGAATTTCTTCCGCTCGCGGGCATACCGAACGCCTTGACATCCTACTGCCCGGCGCCTGATGACAGCTGGGTCACTTACCGCAGCGACGCGTTCGGATTCCGGAATCCGGCCGGGACTGAGGTGACAGCGCACCCCAAATTTGCTCTGCTCGGCGATTCGTTTGTGCAGGGGTACTGTGTCGCTGATGAGTTCACCTACGCTGCACAGATATCGGTATTGGGTCCGACAGCTAGCTATGGGATGAATGGGAATTCGGTCCTCATGGAATTGGCGACCTACCGTGAATATGTCAAGGCGCTTAGACCGGACCACATCATCTGGTTTTTCTTTGAAGGCAACGATCTGAGTGACTATCTGGCGGAACGCAGCTGGCCGTTATTGCGCGCGTATCTCGATCCGGCGCATGTCCAAGATTTGAAGAGATTGAACGGGTCCATATCCGCAGCCTTGAAGCAGTTCATCGACCAGCACCTGACGTCGGAGGTGATCGCGACCGTCATCCGTGAACCAGACAGGCAGCGCCGAGCTTCAAGCACGGAGCACCGATTGCCGCATGAAGTGCTGAGTTTCTTACTGTTACGCCGAACAAGGGCGGTCCTCCGGCACTCGCTTGAGCCAAAGACATTCACGCTGCCGGTCCTCACGGCAACGGAGTGGCGGGAGATCACCAACATCTGGCGTGAGGTCGTCGAGACACAGCGCCAGCAGGGCGGGCAGATCACCTTTGTCTACATACCTGCGCACTGGCGATTCCTGATCAAGGATCCATCGGCGTTTCAAGCTCTCGAACGGAAGGTCGCGACGCTGTGGTCGGGGCTGGGTGCGGACTACGTGACACTCACCGGGTCGCTCGAAGCCCACGGGAATCCTCTTGCCTATTACAATGGGATCCATTTCACTGCGCACGGCTATCGGCTGACGGCCGACGTAATAGTCAACCATCTGCGCCACTCGGCGCGCGAATGAGCTTGCCGTAGGGGAATTGAGGGCCGGTGGTCCATCATCCTTTGCGGTTTAAAGCCAGATCGTGGTCGACGCCGGTCCGCACGACGTCGCCGACGAAGCCCGCCACCTGCAGCGCAAAGCCTCGCTCGAGAACGACGCGGCCTAGAGCTGCGGCGCCGCCGGTTCTGTGGCCGACCGGCAACAAGTGTGGCAAAAAAACAGCGTCTGCGCTACCACATGTGAAGAAAATGTGAACCTGTTCACTGCGTGGTCATCCTGAGGGGGCCATGGTTGGTGGGCGAGCGGTCGGGCGCAGCCCGGGCCGGCCCGGGCGCCCGTGAGTTGCGGACCCGGCGGTGCCGAGGCGGGAGCTGGATGATGAGCGGTGATGATACCGGTGGCGTGGCGAGCCTCCTGAAGACCGGGGACGTGGTCCTGTTCGCCGGCCTGACGCGAGGCCCGGTCCTGATCAGGTGGCTGCACCGGCACGCCTGGGCCCACATCGGCCTCGTGCTGCGCGAGCCCGAGGATCCGGAGCCGTTGTTGTGGGAGGCCCGCGGCCAGGCCCCGCGCCGGAGCACGGTCGTGGTCCCGCTGGCGACCCGGCTCGCCAACGCTTCCGGACGGGTCGCGGTCCGCTGCCTGAACCTGCCGCTCGCCGCGACTCAACGGACGCGGCTGGACGCGTTGCGGCGCGAGCGGACCGCCGATCGGGCGCCCCGGCGTGGCCTCCTCGACCTGATGGCGGCGGCCGACGACGGCTGGGTCGGCGGCAAGGCCGAGCATCTCGGCGAGCCGACCGGCGCCGAGCTGGTGGCCGCGGTCTATCAGCGCCTCGGCCTGCTCAGCGACGTCGATCACGGCGGACCGCCACCGAGCCGCTACCAACCGCGCCGGTTCGCCGAGCGCGCCGGCCTCAGGCTCAAGCACGGCTACGCCCTCGGGCCGGAGGTCGTGCTCCACGATCCCGCGCGCGCCGACGGTTGGAGCGGCGCCCGGCCGCAGGCCGCCTGACCGTAGCCAGGGCGCGCCCGATGCGTCATCATCCGCCGTCGGCGAGCGGACCGGCGGCGAGACGGCAGGCGGCGCGATGGCGACAGCGAGCGAGGCGGCAAGGCCGCCGGTGGTCGGCGTCCTGCTCGCCGGCGGCCAGGCCCGGCGCATGGGCGGCGGCGACAAGTGCCTGCGGCCGCTCGGTGGCCGGCCGATCCTCGCCCAGGTGATCGCGCGCGCGCGCCCGCAGGTGGCGGCGCTGCTGCTCAACGCCAATGGCGATCCCAGGCGGTTCGCGGGCTTCGGTCTGCCGGTCGCGGCCGACCTGATCGCGGGCTTCGCCGGCCCGCTCGCCGGCGTGCTGACCGGCATGGCCTGGGCGCGGGCGAGCCGGCCGGGTTGCCCCTGGATCGCGACCATCGCCACCGATACGCCGTTTTTCCCGCTCGACCTGGTCGCGCGCCTGTGGGCGGCGCTCGAGGGCGAGCGCGCCGACCTCGCCTGCGTCACCTCGGGCGGCCGGACGCATCCGGTCTTCGGCCTCTGGCCGGTCCGGCTCGCCGACGAGCTGCACCGCGCGATGACCGCCGAGCAGATCCGCAAGGTCGACGTCTGGACCGCCCGCTACCGGCTGGCCCTGGTCGACTTCCCGACCGCGCCGGTCGACCCCTTCTTCAACACCAACCGGCCCGAGGATCTGGCCGAGGCCGAGCGCCTGCTCGGGGCCGGCTTGGGCTCGACCGCGGACCGGCGCCCCCCGTCTGCGCCCGCGCCATCGGCTCGCTAGCCAAGCGGCGCCGCTTCGCTATTGTGGGCGGCGCCATCGCACCGCCGCTCGGACAGGGGGGTCAGCCGCCATGATGCTCGCCGAACGCATGTCCCGGCTGGGGACGGAGAGCGCCTTCGAGGTGCTCGCGCGCGCCAGCAAGCTCGCGCAAGCCGGCCGCAGCATCATCAACCTCGGGATCGGCCAGCCGGACTTTCCCACGCCTGAGAACATCGTCGCCGCCGCCCAGAAGGCGCTCGCCGACGGCCACCACGGCTATACGCCGGCCAACGGCATCCTGCCGCTGCGCGAGGCGGTCGCCGAGGACATCCAGAAATGGCGGGGCGTCGAGGTCGACCCGGACCGGATCGTGATCGTGCCGGGCGGCAAGGTCACCATGTACTTCGCGATCACCATGTTCGGCGAGCCGGGCGCCGAGATCATGTACCCCGACCCGGGTTTTCCCATATACCGCTCGGTGATCGAGTTTTCCGGCGCCAAGGCGGTGCCGATCCCGCTCTACGAGGACAGCGGCTTCTCGTTCTCGGCCGAGGAGGTGCTGGCCAAGATCACGCCCAGAACCCGGCTGATCATCATCAACAGCCCGGCCAATCCGACCGGCGGCGTGGTCCCGCGCGAAGAGCTCGACAAACTGGTCGCAGGGCTCGCCGAGCACCCCGAGGTCGTCGTGATGTCGGACGAGATCTACGCCCGCATGGTCTACGACAACGTGCCGCACGCCAGCATGCTGGTCTATCCCGAGCTCGAGGACCGGCTGATCCTGCTCGATGGCTGGTCCAAGACCTACGCCATGACCGGCTGGCGGCTGGGCTACGCGGTCTGGCCCAAGAATCTCGCCGAGCACGCGACCCGCCTGGCGATCAACATCCACTCTTGTGTCAACGCCGCGACCCAGTGGGCCGGGATCGAGGCGCTCAAGGGCCCGCAGGATGCCGCCTTCCGCATGGTCGAGGCGTTCGATGAGCGGCGCAAGATCATCCTCGAGCTCCTGAACGACCTACCCGGCGTCCGCTGCGTCCGCCCCGGCGGCGCCTTCTACGCCTTTCCGAATATTTCCGGCACCGGCTACAGCGCCCGCCAGCTCCAGGACGACCTCCTCAACGAGGTCGGCGTCGCGCTGGTCGCCGGCACCAGCTTCGGCGACCAGGGCGAGGGCTACATCCGCTTCTCCTACGCCAACTCGATCGCCAACATCGAGGAGGCGATCGAGCGCATCCGCCGCTTCCTGGAGCGTTGAGGCCATGGCCGTGAGCGAGGTCGAAGCGCCGGAAGGGTCGCTGCCGTCCGGGCGGGCGCCCGAGCGCGCGGCCATGGGCAGGTCAGCAGGCAAGTTTGCGTGACGATCTCGAAGGTCAGAGAGGATTGGGACAGCTGGTTGAGGTCAGTCTGCGTGGTCGGCGTGTCCGCCGGCAAGAGGGCTTCTAGCCACCGCCGTCCGTCGGCTTCAGCACGCCGACCAGCATGAGCCCGTCCGTCTCGTAGCGATCGCCTTCGGCATTGCGCCCGTCCTGGGTCGCGCCGACGCCGGGCCAGTCGTATTGGCCCTCGAGCTGCCCGGCCTTCGCCAGGCCGGCGATCAGGGCGTCGCGTTCGGCGTCGATGTCGGGGGCGATATGGTGGGTGATCTGCCCGGTGAGATGGCTCAGCCCGGAGTCGGCATCGAAGGTCGCATCGCCCAGCCAGAGCGGTCTGCCCTGCTCATCCGGTTGGTCCGATTGCCACCATCGGACGTGGTGCCGGCGATCGGCGCTGGAGCCCACGTCGCGCTCGAAGGCGAGGTCCTGCGGGCGGCCGAACAGATAGAGGCTGCTGACCGGCGCGTCGGGGTCGGGACGGTCGAAGATCACGCTCTCGGCGATCTCCAGGCTGCTGCGCAAGGTGATCAGATCGGCCGGCCGCCAGCCGGCTTCGAGCATCGCGCCGACCAGCTCGGGCCGGCTGCCGACCAGGGCGACATTGATCGGATCGCCCGGTATGCCCTCGGCATTGGTCGTGACCTTGGGTGCCGTGTCGAGCGCCGGGTGATGTCCGCGCTCGTGCTCGCGCCAGAGCAGCGGCAAGATCAGATAGGCAGTGAGCAGGTAGGCGGCGCCGAGCCCTGCCAAGACGCCAACGCCCCGTAAACCCCAGCGTTGGCGACGGGATCTGCCGATCGCGGCGCCAGAACGGTCGGTCAACGATCCCCCCTCCACCGATCTCGGGTCGCTCACGGCTTGCCTTCAGACGGGCCTTGCGCGCAGCGCGGCGAGGCGGCCAAGGTGCAAGGCTCGATCGCGCGCTTGTTCGAGCGCGTGCCCTACAGCTGGTTGAGCAGGGCCTGGCGCCGCGCCTTGTACTCGTCCTGGGTGATGTAGCCCTTGGCGGCCAGGTCATCGAGCACGTTGAGCTGATGCTCGATCGACGCAGCCGTGGATGCGGCGGACGGCGGCGGTGCCGCCGGCGTCGCGTACACCGGCGCGACGTGCGCCGGCGCCGATGGCTTCTGCTCCTTCTCCCGGTTCATCAGGTAGGACAGGCCATAGCCGCCGACCAGACCGCCGACCAGCGGCAGGCCCCAGTCGCTATGCGCCCGGCTCGGACTGACGCCCACTCCGATCACCAGGGCTGGCACGACCGCCGCCAGCGCGAGAGTCTTCGCGAGCGCCTTCCCCATGTCACCCTCCCTCAACGCATGGCGTGCCTCCAGCCCGGCGGCGATCGCCATCCCGGGCCAGCGCAATCCACCGAGTACCACACTTTGCGGTTCATGCCAGCTGGGTTTTGCCCTACGCTGGTGGGTGGATGGGTGTGGCGGCCTCAAGGCCGAGCTGGCAAGGAAGCTGGAAAATGAGGAAGCAAGCGTTCGGGCTGTTGGCAGCGCTCGCCTGTATGGTCGGTCTGGCTCCGGCGGCGCGGTCGGTGGAGCTGACCAAGGACTATCTCGCGGGCACCTGGGCTGTTGGCGGCGCCGATGCCTGCGCCACCGCGACCACCGAACACGTCACCTTCGATCCCAATGGCACCTTCACGACGGTCCGCGGCGGCAAGGCCACCGCCACCGGTTTCTGGCATCTGGTCCAGGACAATCTCGACCTTGAGATGGTGACGTCGCTCGCGTTCTTCGACGACCCCACGACTAACGTCGACGATGCGCTCAGCGACTACGCCGGCCAGTATAATTACTTCTATGCCAAGGCGCTGATCTTCGATGTCGAGCAGGACAGCTTCCGCACCGTCGCCGCCATGGCCAACATGCTGCGCGGCGCCAACTACCGGCGCTGCCCGTGACGGCGGACTGCAAGTCCGCAGCTGAGCGACGACGCCGGCTCTCGACCCACCCGCAAAGTGTTGACCTGGCGCCCAGAGAGATCGAGCGCATCCGCCGCTTCCTGGAGCGCTAGCTGCCGTTACCCCGACCGTTGTTCAGGGTCGGACGGGGTCTGCAGCGGTCCCTCTTGCTGGCGAGTCTGCCGGCCGCGACCCGACCCGGCGAGACTGCTCTCCCGGAAGGCAATGCCGCACCAGAGACTGCCAAGCCTGAACAACGTTCAGCGCAATCACAGCCAGCTCGATCCCTCGGAGCCCCGCTCCAGCCGAAAGGCTCCTGACACCATTTTTCCAGCTGGCCACCATTTTTTCAGGCCAGTCGCTGACACCGTTTCGGACGGCATTCCCAAGTCGGCGCGGACGCAGCTGTTGCGAACCATTGACCGGATCGCGACGGTCACGTTCGTCACAACCGCCGGATGCTGCTCTCAACTCTCCGACACAATCGTGCGCCGGCCCGCGCCGACCGGTTGAATTAATCCGCAGTTGCGCAGCGTGGCCGCGAGCCTGATCAGACCGGCGAATCGCCGGCATCAGCCATTTTTACGACTTGGCAAAGGCGAAATTTTCTGCAGTTGTACCAGAAATCATAGTGGATGCCAGGCGGGCCAAGGTTCGTCGGCGTCATGGCCGCGGGGCACGGTCGGGGGGAAATCAAATGGGCACCGGCATAGACCTGACGGGATTGGGCGGTCTTCAGATTTGTCGGCAGACCGGGGGGCGCCTCTGGCTGGCGGCCGTGCTGGTCCTCGGGGCCTGCGCGACCCAACAGGGGCCCGCCGGCGATGCCGACCCCAAGGCGGTGATCGGCTTCAACACCGCCGGCGAACGGACCTTGCTGCTGTACCCCGTGCGCAGCGGCCATCTGAGCTCGGGCTTCGGCCCGCGCCTCGATCCCTTTACCGCCGACCTGCGGTTCCACGAAGGCATCGATCTGGCGGCGGCGCAGGAATCCCCGGTGCGGGCCGCCGGCGACGGCGTGATCGTGAGCGCCGGACCACACGGCGGCTACGGCCAATACATCCGCATCCGCCACGACGATCGCTTCGAGACCGCCTACGGCCATCTGGACCGCTTCGCCGACGGACTCGAACCGCGCCAGCGGGTGCATCAGGGCGACGTGATCGGCTATGTCGGCTCGACCGGACGTTCGACCGGGCCGCATCTGCACTACGAGATCCTGGTCGACGGCCACCAGGTCGACCCGCTGACGGTCGGGTCGTCGTCGTTCGCCCAGGACTTCGAGGGCAAGGCATTCAGCGCGCTGGCGACCCTCGGCAGCGACCTTGGCTTGATCCGCGACAAGGTCGAGGCGACCGGCACCGATGTCCTCGGCAGGATCCAGCCAACCCTGGCCACCCTCGGCATTTCGGACGAGTGAGGCTCCGACCGATCGGAGGTGGCGGCCCGGGGAAAAGGTTCTTCAATCGGGCAAGGGGGGCTCTGGCCGCTGCCGAGGTCATGGTTCTTGCCGGGCTCGAGGCGCCAGGAAAAAGCTGTCAGGGCAAGGGCGACGGGGTTCCTGGGGCGGCCGAACGCCTCGAGCTTAGCCCGTCTCGACGCGGCCTTCCGGGTGGTTTAAGGTTCAGGGCCTTGCGAGAACCTCCCCACGATTGGCCCCCCTCGTGGCTACAGGACCGAAGCACGCCACACCGCGGCCGATCGGAGCGCCGGTCGAGCCCTTGCCGTCCGGGCGTCCACCCGAGCGGGCGCCGCTTGCAGGTGCCTGGGCACGGCTGGAGCCGCTCGAGGCCAGCGCGCATGCGGAGAGCCTCTACCGGCTCTCGCACGCGCAGGCCGAGGATGCCATCCTCTGGACCTACCTGGCCTACGGCCCGTTTGCCGATCAGGGCGCGTTCGAGGGGTGGCTCGAGGAGCGCGCGCGCTCGGGCGATCCCTTGTTCTTCGCGGTCGTCGAGCAGGCGAGCGGCGAAGCCGCGGGGATGGCGAGCTACCTCAACATCGTGCCGGCCAACGGCTGCATCGAGATCGGCCACATCTGGTTCGCGCCGAAGCTACAAAAAACCCGGGCGGCGACCGAGGCGATCTTTCTTTTGGCCCGCCACGTGTTCGACGATCTCGGCTACCGGCGGCTGGAGTGGAAGTGCGACGCCCTGAACGAAGCCTCGAGGCGGGCGGCGGGCCGCTTCGGCTTCACCTATGAGGGCATCTTCCGCCAACACATGATCGTCAAGGGCCGCAACCGCGACACCGCCTGGTTCGCGCTCCTCGACCGTGACTGGCCGGCGGTGCGCGCGGCTTTCGAGCGCTGGCTGGCGCCCGCCAACTTCGATGCCGCCGGCCGCCAGCGGAGCCCGCTGAGCACGCTCACCGCGACCCGCTGAGCTGATCGGCCGGCCGGCCTCAGCGGGCCGTCATGCGTTCCGAGCCGACCCGCCACTGGCGCCAGAGGGTGACCGCCCCATAGGCGATCGCGACCTGGAGGACGGTCGCCACCAGCCGCGGCCAGAGCAGGCTCGCGAAATGATAGCCCGGATCGAGCAGCGTCGCCGCGAGCTCCATGAACAGCCAGAGATTGACCACGATCAACAGGGCGTGGACCCGGCTGCGGATCAGGAGCGCCAGCCCGACCGCCACCAGCAAGGGCAGGACGTTGGCGGTCAGGACCACGACATCGGCGGCGAACTCCAGCAGTTTCGCGCCCATTTGGCCAGTTCCCCGTTTGGCCAGTTCCTTGACGTCGGCGACGCCGGTCGCCAGCAGGTTCCTGGCAGATTAATGTAACTCGTAATTGAAAGATGGCAAGAGCATTAACGCACATAGTGAGCCCGAGCCGGGTCCGCGCCCAGGGCGGCGACCTGATCCAGGCTCTTGTCACCGGCACGCCAGTCTGACAGGTTTCCGGAGCGATTTTCCGGTTTGTCAGGGAGGCGAAAAGATGGACGTACGCGCGGCCGTGGCCCACAAGGCCGGCCAGCCCCTCTCGATCGAAACCGTGCGTCTCGAGGGGCCGAAGGCGGGCGAGGTGCTGGTCGAGATCAAGGCGACCGGGGTCTGTCACACCGACGAGTTCACGCTCTCCGGCGGCGACCCCGAGGGCATCTTCCCGTCGATCCTCGGGCACGAAGGGGCAGGCGTGGTGGTCGACGTCGGCCCCGGCGTCACCTCGGTCAAGAAGGGCGACCACGTGATCCCGCTGTACACGCCGGAATGCCGGCAGTGCGAGTACTGCCTCAGCCAGAAGACCAATCTCTGCCAGGCGATCCGCGTCACCCAGGGCCAGGGCCTGATGCCCGACGGCACCTCGCGCTTCTCGCAAGGCGGCCAGACGATCTTCCACTACATGGGCACCTCGACCTTCGCGAACTACACGGTCCTGCCCGAGATCGCGGTCGCCAAGATCCGCGAGGACGCGCCCTTCGACAAGGTCTGCTACATCGGCTGCGGCGTCACCACGGGCATCGGTGCCGTGCTCAATACCGCCAAGGTCGAGGCCGGCGCCAACGTGGTCGTGTTCGGGCTCGGCGGCATCGGCCTGAACGTGATCCAGGGTGCCCGGCTCGCTTCCGCCAACATGATCATCGGGGTCGACACCAACCCCGCCAAGACCAACCTCGCCAGCAAGTTCGGCATGACCCACTTCGTCAACCCGAAGGAGGTCGAGGGCGACCTCGTGCCCTATCTGGTCGATCTGACCAAGGGCGGCGCCGACTACAGCTTCGAGTGCATCGGCAACGTCAAGACCATGCGCCAGGCGCTCGAATGCTGCCACAAGGGCTGGGGCACCTCGGTGATCATCGGCGTCGCGCCGGCCGGCGCCGAGATCAGCACGCGGCCGTTCCAGCTGGTCACCGGCCGGGTCTGGAAGGGCACCGCGTTCGGCGGCGCCCGCGGCCGCACCGACGTGCCCAAGATCGTCGACTGGTACATGGACGGCAAGATCAACATCGACGACCTGATCACCCACACCATGCCGCTCGACCAGATCAACGAGGCCTTCGACCTGATGCACGCCGGCAAGTCGATCCGCAGCGTGGTGATCTACTGAGCAGCGCGGGGGGGGGCGTCGCGGCGGCATCCCCGCTGGCAGGCACACGCGGCGCCCCCCCCGAGCGCGGCTCAGAGGCCGCGCGTCGCGTAGAGCCAGGCCCCGGGCAGCACCGCGAGCAGCACGAAGATGTGGATCAGGAGCGAGAGCAGGAGCGCGCCTTCGACGCTGCTGAAACCGCTCCATATACCGGTGCGACCTCTCGGCATTCAGGGATCGTCAACCCTGAGCGCCTTCTCGAGATCGCCGACTGGACCAGGGCGTTGATCGAGGAAGGGCGTCCCCGGCGACATCTATTTCTTCGATTTCCGCGATGGTGTAGTCGTCGACTGGCTCCCAGGCCTTAATCGTGCCAATATGCAACTCTGGCGTAAACTAGAGCTGCGGTTGAAGGAGCGAGTGGGTCAATTGCGCCACGATCCTGAAGCGCATGCAAACGGCTTCCTTCGGGCCATTTTGGGGACACCGGCGGCAACTCGCGTGAACCCGTGCGTAGACGCTCAGGCGTCCGAGCGTCGCGCCAGCTACATCTCGCTCCTCTCCGGGAGCGGGATCGTCTTCATCGGCCTAGCGATCCACCTCCTTCTCGCGACGGCGACCGAAGTGCTGGCCGCACGCTACCTCGGGCCCGTTTCCTACGGGCTGATCTCCTGGGGCGTGATGGTCCTGAACATCGGCGCCATCCTGAGCGGGCTCGGACTGAACACGGCGGCGCGTCGCTTCGTTCCGATATTCGTCCAAAGCGGCGACTCAGCGTCCCTGCGCGGCACACTTATCCTGATCACGAGCCTCACGGGCAGCGGGGCTGTCGTCGAATTCGTTCTCCTGTTGGTCCTTGCCAGCACGCTGAGCCTGACGGTCTTCCAGGACGTCCGTGAGCTGCCGGTCCTCACGGTGTTCGCGTTCGCCCTTCCGTTCTGGAGCCTGCAGAAGGTGCTTCTCGGCATCGCGGCCGGGTTCAAGTATCCCCGCATGAAGGCTCTGATCGAGGACCTCTTCGTTCCCGCCGGGCTGCTCCTGGTGGTGGCACTCGCCGCGACGTTCCGCTTCCGCGAGGTCGGCATCGCCGTGGGGTACGCCGCCGTCTACCTCCTCTCGGCGATCGTGCTGGGCGGCGTCATCGCGCGCACGACAGCTCCCGCGTGGACCGCGCCCGTCCGGCCCCGTTTCCGGTTCCGAGAAACCTGGAACTTCAGTTGGCCGCTGATCTTCACCGAGCCGCTCGTCAAGTGCACCGGGCTGATCGACATCCTGATCGTCGGGAGCCTAGCGTCGGCACGGGACGTCGGCACGTACCGGGTCGCCTCTGATCTCGCGGTGATCATCTCGTTCATCCTGACCACATTCAGCTTCATGTACCTGCCGACGGTGTCCGGGTTCCTGGCGAATCAGGACCGAACGCACTGGGGGGAAATGAACGCCCGGGTCGCCCACTGGAGCATGCTGCTGAGCTTTCCCGTGTTCGCCGTGTTCTTCTTCTTTCCGGCGGAGATCATCCAGATGGTGTACGGCCCACAATACGCGGCCGCCGCTCCCGTCCTCCGTCTGCTCGCCGTCGCGTACTTCGGACATACGATGGTCGGCTTCACCGCCGTAAATCTCGTCGCGGCCGGGAAGACGCGGGCACAGCTCGTGATCCTCTGGACAAGCCTCGCTCTGAACATCGGCGCCTGCTACGTCCTGATTCCGCGCGTGGGCGTGGTCGGGGCCGCCCTGGCCTCACTCCTGAGCCTCTGGAGCCTGAACGCGCTGGCGCTCCTCGTGATGTGGCGTGCCTTGCGGATCCAGCCGTTCTCGAAGCGATACTTCGTGAACCTCGTGGTGCTCTCCGCCATCGCGTACGCCGCGTCTTCGCTGCTCCACGCCGCAACGCGCCTCCCGGCCCTTCTCTCCCTCGCGCTTTTCACGATAGTCTGCCTCGGCAGCATGGTGATGCTCTACCGCTCGGGCAGGCTGATCGACGCCGCAGACCGCGACCTGCTCCGGGCCACGCTCGAACGGCTGCCGTTCCGGAGACCGCTCTAGGAGTGACACGGGTGACCAGCGCCTTCGACAAGCACTACGCGAATCGGATTCTCTTCGACGAGGCGCTCGCGGCGTCAGAGGAGGCCGCCGCCATTGCCCGACGCGCCCGGTACCTTCGGGTTCCCGCCGTCTTGGCCTTCGACCCGGGCGACCTCTGGATCCGGTTCGAGTACATGGAAGGGTGGAGCGTCATCACGACGCTGCTCCGGAGCAGCCGCTTTCTTGGGCTCCCCGATGCAGAGCTCCACGGCATCCTACGCAACACCGGGCGCGCTCTGGCCGAGTATCACGCGGGGAGCGGGAAGATCCACGGAGATTTCAATTCGACCAACGTCCTCTTCCGAGTGGGGGAGCCTCGCGTGTGTCTGATCGACTTCTCGCGTCCCGATTTCGCGGACCACCCGGACTACTATCGCGGGCCGATCTACCGGGATCTGGCGCTGTTCGTCATTCACCTGTGCGTGAAATACCCGCCGCATCAATTGCTCCTGGCCTACCGCGCGAAGAATCGGGCACTATCCCGGGCGTTCCTGGATGGCTATTTCGAGCTCTCGCCGCAACAGTACTCCTTCGACGAGCTGCAAACGGAGTTTACGACCTGCATGGAGATCCCCTATCTCGCCCGCACGTTCATAAATCGCACCCTGCGCTGGACGGACCGGTTCGATCTCGAGCATCTTCGATGAACCCCCGCGTGGAGCCCGAAGACTACCGCGTCTCGCACTTGGGGCCGGGCTCGTTCAGCGACGCCTATGACGAGAAGCTCTTCTCGCCCGGCACGTACAACTCCCGGGTCTGGCAGGAGGAGCAGAAGCTCCTCGACCGGCTCGTCGAGGCCTGGGTGCCGACGCGCGGCCGCTACCTCGACTTCGCCTGCGGCACCGGGCGGATCGTCGCCCATCTCGAATCGCGTTTCGAGGTCAGCGTCGGGCTCGACATCTCCGAGTCGATGCTGGCGGCGGCGCGCCAAAAGGTCCGGAAGGCCTCGCTGGTTTACGGCGACGCGACGCGGACGGCCAATCTTATTGGAGGCACGTTCGATTGCATCACCGCCTGGCGGTTCTTCCTGAATGCGCAGTCAGAGCTGCGCGATGAAGCGATGGCATTCCTCGCGGGTAAGCTCGCGACGCCGCAGTCCACGCTGATGTTCAACATCCACGGCAATCAAATCAGCAGCCGATGGATCATGGTCACGCTGGACCGGCTGCGGGGCCGCCACAACAACGCGATGAGCGTCGGCGAGGTACGGCGTCTGGTCGAGCGGCACGGGCTGAAGATCGTCGACTGGCACGGCATCATGTGCCTCGACAAATCCTTCTACAACTATATGCCCCGGGGGCTCTGGGCGTTCTTCGAGCGGATCCTCCGGGCGATGGGATTTCCAAAGCGATGTTACGTCTACCTGGTGTTCGTCTGCCGCAAGGCCTGATCCCCCGAGGACGCACTCAATATGAGCGAGGCGACCACTTCCGGGACCGATGCCCGGACCGCAACCAGACCAGACCGAACCGCTGCTGTGTGAGCCTGATAGATGCCGCCATCGGATCGGTGGTCCGAGGCTCGCCATCACGCCAAGGGTCGACGCGCCATAGCCGCAACCAAGGTCGAGAAGACGTTGGTTCGAGTTCCACCACCTTCGCGGCGTATCTCGCTACCAGCTCGACATAGGTACGAAAGTAGTTGCTGTGGTGGGACTTCATTTCGGCGGCGTAGAGGACGCTCGAATTGTAGTATTCGTGGAGTCGCTGGCGAAGGACGGAGTTGCCGCTCATCATGGGCGATCCTGATTCGGGCAGGCACGACCCGGTGCGGACGCCGGGCTCTTCGGCATGGCTAGTGTTGCGTTTCACAAGATAGATGATACCAAGACGCATCATTTACGCCGGATCTGCGCCGGTCCACCTCTCGCTTCATGATCAACTAACTTATGAAACGTCACACTAGGCCGCCGGCCGCGCGCCTTCGGCGGAGCCGCTCTTCGTCGGACGCGACAGCCTGGACAAGGCAGCAGCGTGCAGCACCGTGAGGGTCCGCTGGGCCGTCTCGCTCCAGCTGAAGTCTTCCGCCCGCTTCAGCCCCGCCGCCCGAAGCCGCTGCCGCTGATCCGGCGAGCGCTCGAGTTCCAGCATCGCGGTCGCGATCTCCGGCTCGCTCAACGGGTCGACCAGCCGCGCGGCACCACCCGCGACCTCGGGGCAGGCGCCGGTGCTGGCGACGACCGTCGGGCAGCCGCACCGCATCGCTTCGGCGATTCGGATCGAGAAGCTCTCGTAGAGGCTCACGTTGACGAAGAGCTCGGCGAGCTGATAGGCATGCTGGATCTCGTCGTTCGGGATGAAGTCGGTGAAGATCACGCCGTCCAGGTCGGCATCGCCAAAGCCGCGGGCGCGGAAATATTGCTCGACCCGCCGGCCGGCGATGACGAACGGCAGGGTGCCGCCGGTGTCCCGGTAGCGGCGGTAGGCCCGGAGCAGGCGGTCGTTGTTGCTCCCCAAATAGACGGGCTGGCCGCGCAACGGCATGTGGTAGACGCGAGTCACGGTCAGCATGAACCGCTCGGGCAGGTGGTAGCGGGCACGAAACGCCTCGAGCGCCGCCTCGTCACGCGCGAGCGTGAACTGGTCGCCGGCGGCGGCGTAGGAGACCGTGATCTTGGACGGGTCGGCGCGCCCGGCGCGCACCATGTCGTCCGCGATCGTCTGCGAGATCGCGAGCAGCCGCCGCGCCTTGCGGCAGTAAAGCGGCAGCATGATCCGAATGTAGAGGTTGTCCCACCAAGTGTAGTTCTGCGGATTGACGAACCAGTCCGACGCATGCAGGACGAACACGGTGGGAATCCGGGTGAGCAGCGGCACCGAGAACTTGGGACTGAAGATGACGTCGGCGCCGGCCCGGGCGGCGTGGCGGGCGACCAGCAGCTGGTCCCAGACCAGCTTGCTCCGCGCCGGAATCACGCGGGTCTCGACGTGGGGCAAGCCCGCGAACAGCTGACGGTGAGTGTCGCTCTGAAGCAGGATCAGGAACCGCGATCCGCGGTCCTGGCGGCAGAGCTCGACAGTCAAATTCCGGCAGTAGACCCCCATCCCATCGTTCTGATCGAGCGCACGGCCGGCGATGCAGATCAGGTGCTCCGACATATTTCCCACTCCCTCAATGGGCGAGGTGCTGAATCGCCCCGATGCCACGAACCTTCTTCGAGAAAATCTCCACCAGACGCTGTCGGCCGGTTCCGGGCAGAGAGCGGAGCCAGTCCGCCTTGTAGCGGCAGAAGATCGGGAGCGCCGCGCCCCGCCGCCGCGCCCGACGGAAGTCGAGGGCGACGCCGAACACGCCGGCGAAGCCGAAGTCGCGGGCGACCTCGAGCGAAGCGTCCGAGCCCAGCCACCAGGGATAGGCGAAGAAGCGCGGCGCGCGACCGAGCTCGCGCAGAAAGAGCGCGCGCGCGCGTTCGAACTCGGCCACGACCATCGCCTGCAAGGCCGCGGGCGAACGTGGCTCCAAGCGGACCGGCCGGGCCTCATAGGCCTGCAGCAGGCGGCCGGGCCAGTCAGCCCGGGCGAAGAAGGCGGCCCCGCCGTCCGCCGCGACCGCCGTCTGGCAGCGCCGGATCGCAGACTCGTCCTCAAGCAGGCACCGGTCCGCGGACAGGAGTGGCGCGGCCTCGTGGATGGGCGTGCCCAGCGGCGGGAAGCCGAGCCGCTCGGCGCCGGCCTCAGAGCGCATCGGGTAGTCGAAGATGTCGTAGTGAGCAAGCGTGTCCGGCGCCGCGAAGTCGACGATCCGGCCCGAGATTGGAACCAGAGCATGTCGATAGCCATGACACTCGACGTCGACCAGACCGCTTGCGCGCGCCGCCCGGATCTCGTCCCAAGTCATGAATCGCTCGCAACCCGGCGTCTGCGCGCCCCGGGGGTGACTGGCGGCATCGACCCAGAAGGCGGGAACGAAAAGTGTTGCCGGGATCCCGTAACGTTGCAGAACTGGGAGCGCCACGTCGAAGAAGCTGCGGCGCGCGTCGTCGAAGGTGAGCAGGACCGCTCGATCGCCGCTGCCACCGCCCGACCCGCCGCAATACTCGTCGACCCGAAGTGCTCGATAGCCGTTGTTCTGGAGGAACAGCAAGTCGCGGGCGAGCTCCGCCGCGGTGACATCGTGATAGACAAATACAGGGAGCTCACTGCTACGCAGCGGCAAGCCGAAACCAAACCGAGGATAGTGGGTCCGCGCTATTCGTGCTAAACCCCGCTTCAAGCGCCGCCAACCGGGCTGAAGAGCCAATTCTCGTGCCTCCCTTATCCTCGCCCACGCGAACCAGAGTCACAAGCTAAATCGAAGACGCGCAAAATTCAATAGGCCACCACTGCCGATGGCGAATCGGCCTTGGCGGTTTAGTGTCCGACTCAATAACCAATAGGTTGATTATTGCCTCGCCAACCGTCGCATAAGTAGTTTGACGCTGGCCAGGAGGAGCCAGGCCGTGGCGCTCGCGATCGACGCCTCGAAGTCCTTGGCGAGGCGGCGGTTGCGGTTGACCCACGCCAGCGTGCGCTCGACCACCCAGCGGCGTGGCAGCAGCTCGAAGCCTTTGGTCGCGTCGGAGCGCTTGACGATCTCGATGCGCCACCGGCCGAACGCGGCCAGCGCGGCCTCGAGCTTGGCGCCAGCGTAGGCGCCGTCGGCAAAGACATGACGCAACCAAGGCAGGCGGTGGCGGATCGAGGCGAGCAGCGGCACCGCGCCGTCACGGTCCTGGACGCTCGCCTCGTGCACCATCGCCGCCACCATCAGGCCCGTGGTGTCGGTCAGGATGGGGCGCTTGCGGCCCTTGATCTTCTTGCCGGCGTCAAACCCACGCGGTCCGCCGGCCTCGGTGGTCTTCACGCTCTGGCTGTCGATCACGCCGGCCGACGGGCTCGCCGCACGCCCTTGGGCCTCGCGGGCGCGCATCATCAGATCATGATTGATCAAGTGCCACAGGCCGTCCGCGCGCCATTGGTAGAAGAACCGCTGCACCGTCGAGTAGGGCGGAAAATCGCTCGGCAGAAGGCGCCATTGGCAGCCGCTGGCGAGCCTGGACAACAAAGCATCGACGACCGCGCGCAAATCCGTCGTCCGCGGCCGTCCCAAGGGACGCGGCGGCGGCAGATGCGGCTCGATCAACGCCCATTCGGCATCGGTCATGTCGCTTGCATAGCGAAGATCGTCGCGCCGATACTGCCGGCGCGTGGTTTCGGTCCATGGCATCCTGTGGCTCCGTCGTCGTTGGCAACCACGACTAACCACAAACCACTGAAATCACTCAACTCTTTTTGGGTCAGCCTCTGACCATGGAAAAGATACCCTTGGTACCCGTCGCCCCGGGCCGGGTGTCGTGGCAGGCGAGCGGTGGCGGGCGGGCCAGCCGGACTGGCCGGCGACATCGACGATCGTGCCCGCACCACCGATCGTGACTGCCTATCGTTGAGCGCCGCCGGCTCGGGCATCGCCCCCCTTCGGCCGATGTGCCGCCCGGGTCGCCGGGTCGTCGCCGCGCACCGCCCCTTGAGATCACGTCCGCTTCCTGCAACTCTGGTCGCCGACCCTACCCGCAACCCGTGCGGAGGCCCCTGGCCATGACCTTGACCACGTTGAAAGAGCATCGCTGCTTCGGCGGCGTCCAGGGCGTCTACCGCCACCCGTCGAGCGCGACCCGGTGCGCGATGGAGTTCGCGGTCTACGAGCCGCCCCATGCCGCAGGCACGCATCTGCCGGTGCTCTACTGGCTCTCGGGCCTGACCTGCACCTGGGCCAACTTCACCGAGAAGGCCGGCGCCCAGCGCTACGCTGCCGAGCATGGCCTGATCATCGTGGCGCCCGACACCAGCCCGCGCGGCGTCGGCCTGGCGGGCGAGGACGAGGCCTATGATTTCGGCAGCGGCGCTGGCTTTTACGTCGACGCCACCGCCGAGCCCTGGGCCGCCCACTACCGCATGTACAGCTACGTGACCGCCGAGCTGCCGGCGCTGGTCGATGCCAACTTCCCGACCGATCCCTCGCGCCAGGGCATCCTCGGCCATTCGATGGGCGGCCACGGCGCCCTGATCTGCGCGTTGCGAAACCCGGACAGATACAAGTCACTCTCCGCCTTCGCACCGATCTGCTCGCCGACGCGCTGCCCCTGGGGCGAGAAGGCGTTCTCCGGCTATCTCGGCGCCCAGCGCGAGGCCTGGCACGCCTACGATGCGACCCTGCTCGCGGCCGGCTCGGGCTGGCGCTCGGAGGTCCTGGTCGACCAGGGCGCCGCCGACGATTTCCTCCACGAGCAGCTCAAGCCGCACCTGCTCCAGGAAGCCTTCGCCGCCGCCGGCATCCCGCTCACCCTCCGCTACCAGGCCGGCTACGACCACTCCTACTACTTCATGGCGAGCTTCATCGGCGAGCACATCGCGCACCACGCGCGGCTGCTGCGTGAGGCTGGCGCTCGGGCGAGCGCTAGGCGGCGGCTATGGCCGGAGCCGGCGGGGCCAGGGCCAGAGGGCGAGCGAGGCGGCGAGTGTCGTGCCGGCGAGGACGGGCCAGGAGGTCGAGGTTGCGATCACCTCCGGCAGCGTCACCATACCCGCCAGGACGAGCACGAGGATTGCCAGCGCCGGCAGCCCGAGGGCTAAGGCGGCGCGCAGCGTGATCGAGCCGAACAGCGTGAACAGGCGGAGCGCGGCCGCCTGGACCTGGGCTTCCTTCTCGTGCTCGCTGAGGTCCCGTGCCTTGATCGCCGCCGCCGCCTGGCGCGCGGTCGAGAACGCCTGCAGGCTCACCGGCACCAGCCGGAGCGCGCGCAGGCTCCAGCAGAAGAGTATGAGGGCAAGGGCGAGCGCGACAAGGCTCATCCCGTGGGCCTGCCGGCCGAAGCTTTGGTGGCGCCCCTGAGTTTACGGTACAGGCGCTTGAACGGGTACCAGATGAAACCGACGATCGCGAGGCCGATCGCCGCGAACAGGGCGAACAGGGAGCCCAGAGCGGTCAGGCCGGCGCCCGGGCCGACGTAGGCCCAGGCGGGCGAGCTGATCAGCCAGCTGCCGAGCAATGCCGCCGCGAAGAGCAACCAGGGCGTGTTCCTCCGCATGCCCCTACTCCTTGATTTGCGCAATCGGCCCGTTATGGGCACAGTTCGACCAGTCGTCCACCTCAAAGTACCCCGGGTCATAGCGGATCGCGTTCGACACCACCGCCACCCGCTTCTTGTCGTAGCGATTGATGTACTCCCAGACGATCTCGCCCGATGGCGCGACCTCGAACACCCGGCCGGCCTGGGCCGACGTGATCAGGAGGTTGCCGTTGGCGAGATCCTGATGCTTGCCCCGGATCACGCTATAGAACGGATGCTTGACCGTGCCCTGGTAGGCGATCTCGGTCCGCCGGGTGACCGGATCGATGACCATGATGTTGCTGGCCCCGTAGTCCATGCGGTTGTCGAAGATCGAGATCTTGCCGTCGGCGCGAAAGTCGGGGTCGTGCTGGCGCAGCCAGGGGCCGTGCTGATACCACTTCACGACCTCGGTATCGGGGTCGAAGACCATCACGAGGTTGAGGTCGCGCATGCTGACCAGCACGTCGCCGGCCTCGAACAGCGGAAAGGCGGCCGCCATCTCGGGCCTGAGCAGCTCGACATCATTGGTATGCGCGATGACCTCCTTGGGGCCCTGGATGAACAGGGCGCCGAGCAGATGGTTCTTCTTGATGATCTTGCGGATCGAGATCCGGCGCATCAGCTCGCCATCCGGCGAGATCTGCGCCACGTCGTCCCACAGCGGCACCCAGAACGTGCCGTCCTCGGCGCGGAAGACCGAGTGATGAATGTGCTGGTTGAGCTTCCAGACGATGGCGCCGCAGCGGTCCATCTTGACCAGGCTCGGGCCCTCGTCGAAGTTGAAGACGATCGAGCCGTCCGGCAGCGCGAGGCTGCCATGGACGAAGACGTTCCAGTCGGTGAGCGGCTCGCCCTGCTTCAGCCAGTGGCGCTCCGGCCAGATCTGGGTGTAGTGGATCGGCCAGCGATGGACCACCTTGCCGTCGGCGCGCACCAGCCGGGCCTCGATCTGGTTGTCGAAGAAGCCGGCGAGGAAGGTCAGCCCGGGCTGCATGCGCGCCGCATCGTGGACCGTCACCCCGGAGCCCTTGTGGCGGGCCTTGGCAAGGTGACGGGTCGGCTCGATCTGGAGGTCGTTCCTCCAGTGCTGGCGCAGATCGCTCCAGGTCGCGAGCGCGGTCTCGATGACGCCGTAGGGGAACGTCCGCTGCTCGACGGTGACCATGCCGAGGCCGAAACCTGTGACCAGCAGCGCGAAACCGAGCAGCAGCTTGGGTAAGAGATCGTTCATTGAGACATGAGAAAGCCGCGACCCGGACCGGGCAGGTCCAGGCGGGCACCGCTTCGCTGGGGCCACCGGCCGCGACGGCAGCCGAACCGGGGGGTGATATCAAGGTACGACGCAAGCTAACGGGGTTCACGAGCTGCGTCCAGCGCCCAGCGCGTTCCCCCCGTCCTCAGGCGCTGCCCGCGTCCCGTTGGCTCGAGCGGGGATCGCCTCCGTTGGCTCCGCGCAGACGGCGCGCGGCCTACGGTTTCATAGCGATCTGCGCGTGCAGGCGCTCCCCCTGCTCCCGCAGTTCGGGCGTGAACTCGGCACCGAAGTCCTCGGCCTCGAACAGGCGATCATTGGTGATCGGCGCGGTAGGCGAGCACCTCCGCCGGCGTCATCGGCGTCTGCCGCGCCTTGGCCACCGCGGCCGGATCGACCTCGGCCATGCCGGTCGGCCGGAGCGCGTCGTTGCCCCAGGCGCTGCGGACGTGGTTGACGACCGCGGCGATGCTGGCGTCGGGGAGGTGGTCGAAGGGCGGCATCGTGCTTCGGAACTGCTCGCCCGCGACCGTCAGCTCGCCCGCGAGCCCGTTCAGGACGACGTAGACCGGCAACAGCCGGTCGAGAAACAGGTCCGGATTGCCCGCGAGCGGCGGGAACTGGCCGGCGAGGCCCTTGCCGTCCGGCTGGTGGCAGGCGGCGCAGTTTTGCGCATAGACGGTCTGGCCGTCGGCCGGTGAGCCGCCGGCCGGCGCCGCCGCTTCGGCCGCCGGCGGCGGGTTCGGGCCGAGATAGACGGCCAGATATTCGAGAATCTTGTCCCGCACATCCGGCGCGACGCGCAGACCGTACTGCCGCATGCCATCGAGGACCGCGGCCCAGCTGGCGCGCGGAATGCCGGCCGAATCAACCAGAGATTGCAGGTCGTGGCAGGTGCGGCACTGGCCATAGACCAGGTCGCGACCGGGGCCGGGCGGCAGCTCGATGTCGCTCGCCGCCAGCGCCTCGGCCGCGAGCACCAGGCTGGCCAGGCCAGCCAGCGCCCAGAGTCGCGCGGCCACCGCTAGATCACGATCTCGACCCGCTCGACGCCGTTCCACTCGTAGCCGCGCGGGTTCCAGCGCGCCAGGCCGTCCATCGGCTGGGTCCGGCCGAGGGCGTCGGTCGCCCGCGCCATCAGCAGGTTGCTGCCCGCGGCGAGGCTGGCCTTGGCGGTCCAGTGATACCAGGCCCAGGGGCTCTCGGGCGGCGCGACCTCGGCCGCCTGCGAGCTCTTGCCGCCGTCGGCCGAGACCTCGACGCTGGTGATCGGCGCCGTGCCGTCGTTGAACGCGACCCCCTTGATCTCGACCGCCCCCGCCTTCGGCTGGTCCTCGGGCAGCGGCGAGAAGATCACGCTCTTGATCTTGTGGCCGTAGGTCGGGACGCTGTTGTAGATCGTATAGTCGTTGGCCTCGAACTGACCCGGCTCGACCGGCTGCAGCGGCATCCGGTAGCCGACCGACTGGAAGGCGCTGGGCGACTGCGCGGCGGCGAGCATCAGCACGGTCAGGAACTTGACGTTCATGTTGCCGTAAAAGCCCGGGATGATCAGGCGGACCGGCCCGCCATGGATCGCCGGGATCGGCTCGCCGTTCATCTTGAGCGCCAGGATCGCGTGCTCGAGCGCCGGGTCGTCGATGTCGTAGCTCTTGGCGAAGTCGGAGCCTTCCGGGGTCGGCGGCTGGTCCCAGCCCTCCGCGGTCAGCCAGCGCACCGAGGCCGCCGGCTCGAGCTTCATATCGGCCAGGAACGGGCGCAGCGGCACGCCCTCCCATTCGACGTTGCCCATGCCGCCGTTCTTCCATTGGCCGCCCGCGACCTTCTGCTTGGCGGCATAGAACGAGCGCCCGTTGCCGGCGCACTGGAGCACCGAGACGCGCTTGACCTGGTCCATCTTTTCGAGGTCGGGTAGCCCGACGCTGCGCGGCCGCTGGACCAGGCCGTCGACCCGGAGGATCCAGTCCTTGCGGTCGGGAGCGGCGGTGGTCGCCTCCCAGGACGCCGCGCCGCCGTGCGCGAAGTGCAGCCGGTTGAACAGGATCTCCTTGGGCGTGTGATCGTATTGGCGCAGGAGGGTCAGCGGCGTCTCCATCACGCCGAGCTGGGCGTTGTGGATGATCATCTCCTTAACCTTGCCCTGGATGATCTGGTCGGCGGTCTCGTCGGCCAACGCCAGACGCGCCCATCCAGGCGCCAGGCCCGAGGACATGGCTGCCGCGGCGCCGGTGAGGACGCCGAACTCGCGCCGCGAAATGAGTTGTTGGCTGGTCTTTTCAGGCATGGCTGCTCTTTCCTGTCTGTTCAATTCGCGGCGCGATCCGATCCACGTGACGGGGAGGTCGGCATCACGATGGTGGGAGGGCCGGGCGGCCCGGCGCGGCGGCAGAGGCGGCATGATGGACTCGAACGATCCGAGTCGGCAAGGGCGTTTTCAGCCCAGAGGCGAACCCGGCAAACACGAATGAACCAAGCCGCGCCGCCCGATGTCGTCTCCGCTGAAGGCGGATCAGAAGAGCGTCGATCTGGCCCGCCGTTTCCGATCCGGACGAGCCCACCGCCATGCTGTCGCTGCAGACCGACCCGAACGCCTGGATCAGCCTGGCCAGCGCCGCATCCGTGATTGGCCGGACCGAGGGGTCAGCCGGCCTTCCTGAGCAGGAAGCGGAACTCGCCGGCCTCGGTCTCGCTCGCCACCAGCTCATGGCCGGTCGCCTGGCAGAACGCCCGGAAATCCTTGACCGTGCCCGGGTCGGTCGCGAGCACCCGCAGCAACCCGCCGGGCGTCAGCGCCTGCATCGCCTTGCGCGCGCGCAGCACCGGCAGCGGGCATTGCAGCCCGCGCGCATCGAGCATGGTTTCCGCCATGTTCAGCAATCCGGTCCCGGGCAGCATCACGTATGTCGATTCGCGCAGCGCCCAGGATGCCATCCCGGTCGGGAATGAGCTAGAATGAAGTTCTGTGACGGTGGACACGAGCGGATGTCGGGACCGCCCTTGGACGACTGTTTCGCGCATGATCGCAAGCGCATGCCCGCGGGCGAGGCGCTCGCCCTGCTCGAGCGGCGGGTCCGGCCGGTGGTCGGCGAGGAGACCGTGCCGCTCGCCCAGGCGCATGGCCGGATCCTGGCCGAGACCGTGATCAGCGAGCACGACGTGCCGGCCTTCGACAATGTCGCGGTCGACGGCTTCGCCTTCGCCCATGGCGATCTGGCCGCCGATCGGCCGACCCGGCTGCGGCTGCTCGAAGGCCGGGCGGCGGCCGGGCACCCGTTCGTGGGGCGCCTGCCCGCGGGCGCCGCGCTTCGGGTCCTGACCGGCGCACCACTGCCGGCCGGCGCCGATACCATTCTGATGCAGGAGGACGCCGAGCTCGCCGGCGATGCGGTCCTGATCCCGCAGGGTGTCAGGCGCGGCGCCAACCGCCGCCGGGCGGGCGAGGACATCCGGCGCGGTCAGGCGGTGCTGGCGGCCGGCCGGCGTCTGCGACCCCAGGACGTGGGCGTCGCCGCGAGCCTCGGCCGGGCGCGCCTGCGGGTCTTCCTGCCGCCCCGGGTCGCCCTGTTCTCGACCGGCGACGAGCTCGCCGAGCCGGGCGCGGTGCTGCCGGCGGGCGCGACCTACGATGCCAACCGCACGATCCTTGCGGGGCTGCTCGGCGGGCTCGGCTGCCGGGTCACCGATCTCGGCATCCTGCCCGATCGGGCCGATGCCGTCGGGCCGGCTCTGGACCAGGCGGCGGCCGGGCATGATGCGGTGATCACCTCGGGCGGCGCCTCGCGCGGCGACGAGGACCACGTCGTGCGCGCGGTCGAGCAGGCGGGCCGGCTGCACTTCTGGCAGATCGCGGTCAAGCCCGGCCGGCCGCTCGCCTTCGGCCAGCTGGGCCGCGCCGTGTTCATCGGCCTGCCCGGCAACCCGGTCGCCGCGGTCATCTGCTTCCTGCGCTTTGCCCGCCCGGTGCTGACCGCGCTCGGCGGCGGCCGCTGGCCGGAGCCGCGGGCGTTCCTGGTGCCGGCCGGGTTTGTCATGAAAAAGCAGCCGGGCCGGCGCGAATATCTGCGCGCCCGCCTGGTGCGGGGCGCGGACGACCGCCTGTGGGCCGAGAAGATCCTGCGCGAGGGCTCGGGCATCCTGACCTCGCTCGCCGAGGCCGACGGCCTGGTCGAGCTGGCCGAGGCCAGCACGGGCGTCGCCCTGGGCGATCTGGTCGAGTTCGTGCCGTTCAGCGAGCTCGGCCTGGCGCCATGACGCGGAACCAACGATCCCGCCGCCCGGTTGGTCTGCCGGGCCGGTATCCCGAAAGTACAAATAACGCATTGTTGATGCTCCTGGCGCCAGGATTGGCCGCGCGCGGAGGCCGCTCCGCGGGCGACCGCGCCGCCGCTGGCCGGGTGGGAGCACGCCGGTGAAGGACGGAACGATGGCGTTGGTGCGTGCCCGCTGGTCGAACTCCCTCAAGCTGCTGTGGGGCCGGTTCGGGGAGCCGCCGCCGGTAGCCGCGGTGGCGCTGCCCGAGCCGCCGGCGGCTGCGCCGCTGGTCCGGCCGTTCCCCTGGGAGGCGCACTACCCCGAAGGCGTCGACTGGTCGCTCGACATCGTGCCGCGGCCGCTGTTCGCGCTGCTCGATGACGCCTGCGCCAACCACGCGGACCGGCCCTGTCTCGACTTCCTCGGCCGCCGGTCGAGCTACCGGGAGATCGGTCAGCTGGTCGAGCGGGCGGCCAAGGGCTTCCAGGCGCTGGGCGTCGGCCCGGGCGTCCGGGTCGGCCTGTTCCTGCCCAACTGCCCGTACTTCGTGATCTGCTTCTTCGCGGTGCTCAAGGCCGGCGGCACCGTGGTCAACTACAACCCGCTCTACGCCGAGCGCGAGATCGCCCGCCAGATCGAGGATTCCAGGACCTCGATCATGGTCACGCTCAACATCAAGGGCATGTACCCCAAGATCGCGCCGCGCCTTCTCGACACCGGCCTCGAGACGATCGTGGTCGGCTCGATGGGCGGCCTCCTGCCCTGGCGCGAGCGCACCCTGTTCGCCCTGCTCCGGCGCAAGGAGATCGCCGAGGTCCCCCACGACCAGCACCACGTCAAGTTCAAGATGCTGATCGCCAACGACGGCAAGCCCCTGCCGGTCGCGATCGATCCGCGCCGCGACATCGCGGTGCTGCAGTACACCGGCGGCACCACCGGCCTGCCCAAGGGCGCCATGCTGACCCATGCCGCGCTCTACACCAACACCGAGCAGATCCGGCGCTGGGCGGTCGGCACCCGCCCGGGCCAGGAGAAGGTGGTCGGCGCGCTGCCGCTGTTCCACGTGTTCGGCATGACCGGGGTCATGAACGTCGGCATCGCCGGCGGCTTCGAGATCATCCTGTTGCCGCGCTTTCGCCTCGATCAGCTGCTCAAGGTGATCCACCAGGAGCGCGCGACCGTGCTGATGGGCGTGCCGACCATGTTCTCGGCGATCAACGGCTCGCAGCTGCTCGACCACTACGACCTCTCGAGCCTGCGCTTTTGCATCTCGGGCGGGGCGCCCTTGCCGCCCGCCGTCCAGGAGACCTTCGAGCGCCTGACCGGCTGCGCCCTGGTCGAGGGCTACGGTCTGACCGAGGCGGCGCCGGTCTGCACCCTCAACCCGTTCGCCGGCGAGCGCCGTCCGGGCTCGGTCGGCCTGCCGCTGCCCGGCACCCTGATCGAGATCGTCTCGCTCGACGAGCCCGGCCGCCGGCTGCCGCTCGGCCAACGGGGCGAGATCTGCATCAGCGGGCCGCAGCTGATGGCGGGCTACGCCCTGCGCCCCGAGGAGAACGCCGCCACGCTGCGCGACGGCCGCCTGCACACCGGCGACGTCGGCTACATCGACCAGGGCGGCTACCTCTACGTGATCGACCGGATCAAGGATCTGATCCTCAACGGCGGCTTCAACGTCTACCCGCGCATGGTCGAGGAGGCGATCCTGCTCCACCCGGCGATCGAGGAGGCGAGCGTCTGCGGCATCCCGGACCGGCACCGGGGCGAGGTCGTCAAGGCCTATGTCAAGCTCGCCGAGGGTGCGACCCTCAAGGTCCCGGAGCTGCGCGCCTTCCTGCGCGACCAGCTCGCCCCCTTCGAGCAGCCCAAGCAGATCGAGCTGGTCGAGCGGCTGCCGCTGACCTGGCTCGGCAAGCCGTCGCGCCGCGCCCTGGTCGCCGAGGAGCTGCGCCGCCTGAACGCCGCCGCCGCCGCCGCCGCCGCCGCCGCCAATGACATCGCCGATGGCGATGCGGTCCTCGAGCCCCCGCGGCCGAAAGCGGTGCCGGTGTCCTGAGCCACGCCCGGACTGCGCCTGAGAATTGGCCGGCGGCCGGCGCCAACCCTTGCGACGATGAGGTCCCGATGAGCCTGGAAAGCGTCACCGCCCAGATCGAAGCCCAGCTGCCCCAGCTGGCGGCACTCGGCTACAAGGTCAAATTCGCGACCGACGTCGGCGTGGTCCTGATCGACGCCGCCCAGAGCCCGGCGACGCTCTCCCACGACGACGGCGAGGCCGACTGCACGATCCGCCTCACCGAGGACCGCCTCAGCCAGCTGATCGACGGCCGCCTCTCCCCCACCCTCGCCTACACGCTCGGCCAGATCAAAGTCGAAGGCTCCCTCGGCGTCGCCATGAAGCTCGCCAGCCTGCTCGAAAGCTGACTCGAAGGCCAGCAATGCTTGCAGTCCTGGAGATGTTTACCGCATCAAGCTAGGGCGGATCTTCGGATTGATCGGGATTGACTTGCGTCTGTTCGGGTCAGTCGACAGGGGTGGCGCATCAGTGGCGCATGAAATTCCACTTGGCGCACACAACTGGCGCACGTTCTTCTTGGCGGTCTGCCAACTCCAGCGGATCAGCATCAACTACGCCGATAGGATTTGCGCCAATTCCCGCCATTCCGCACAATCGGGGGGCCGCCGGCCGGCAACGGGATCAAGCGCTTGATCGCGATCTGGAGGACTGAGTGGAGGATCAATGCGCCACATGCGCCACTTCCGTGCGCATTGCGCGAGCAAGCCTGCTTCGGGACGCGGCCGCCCACGCGATGTCGGCCAGCCGCTCGGGGCTCGCGCTCGGCGCACTTTCGCGGTCAGAAAAGGTTCCTGACACCTTTTCCTCTCTTGACGGGGTCAGAAAAGGTTCCTGACACCTTTTCCCCTGACACCTTTTCCTCTCACTGACACCTTTTCCTCTCAGAAAAGGTTCCTGACCACTGCTGTCCCATAGGGACGAAAGAAGTGGCTCGGTTCCAGATCTGGCGTGGTACAGGGCTTTGGACACAACCCCTTGAGATCACACCGGGAACCGAGCCATGGGCCACTGTAGCACGATTTTGCGTCAGATCTTGCATCTCGTGTCGCGACACGGTTTCGAACGGCTGGCCGCGGAGCATCACCATGGCGCCGCGCTGCGAACGATGACCCGCTGGAGCCCGTGGTGGAAGAGGGGGGGAGGAGCGGCGTCGCGCTGGTCGTGGCGCAGCTCGCGGGCCGCGGCTCGCTCCGCGACCTCGAGGCGAGCCTCGCGGCTCAACAGCCCCGGCTCTACCATCTCGGGGCGCGTGTACCGCGGCGCGCCTCGCTCGCACGGGTCAATCGGGACCAGCCCTACAGCCTGTACGAGGCGCTCGGCACCAAGCTCCGGGAGCGCTGCGCGGCGCTCGCTCCGCGCCACGGTTTCCGCTTCAAGCCCAAGCTCTACGCGCTCAATTCGAGCTTCCTCGAACTGTCGCTCAGCGTCTTCCCCTGGGCCACCTACAAAGCCACCAAGGGCGCCGCCAAGCTGCATGTGGGCCTCGATCACGACGGCTACTTACCCGCGTTCGTGAGCCTCACCGACGGTCAGACCAGCGACATTGCCGAGGCGCGCAAGCTGCGCTGGCCGCGCGGCAGCATGGTGGTCTGCGACAAGGGCTACACCGACTTTGCCTGGTATCAGGCGCTGATCGACCAGGGCGTCTTCTTCGTCACGCGGGCGCGCGACAATGCCAGCTTCGAGGTCCTGAGCCAGGCCAAGCCGCAGCATGCGAACGTATTGTTCGACCAGGCGGTGCGCATGACCGGCGTCAAGCCCCGGGCGATCGGCCTTCGACCCCTGCGCCGGGTCGGCTGGCGCGACCCCGAGACCGGCAAGGAGTACGTCTTTTTGACCAACGCCCGCCATCTCGCGGCCACCACGATCGCCGCGGTCTACAAGGCGCGCTGGCAGATCGAGCTGTTCTTCAAATGGCTCAAGCAGAACCTGCGCATCACGACCTTCCTCGGCACCAGCCGCAACGCCGTCCTGACCCAGATCTGGGTGGCGATCTGCGTGTATCTGATGCTGGCTTACCTGAAATTCGCCAGTCGAACCGGCCGCTCACTGCAGGAGATCTTGCGTCTGTTGCACCTCAATCTATTCCAGCGCCGCGACCTCGCCGCCCTGCTCGCCGGCCAGGACCGCGAACCGGTACCAAAATGGCAACAAAATCAACTGGTTCTCCTCTGAGCTCGCTGTGGGACAGCAGTGGTTCCTGACACCTTTTTCTCACCAGAAAAGGTTCCTGACACCTTTTCTCCCCCTCATTCTTACTCCCCCTTTGGCCTCGCAGCATCTCGATTTGAAGACTATCGGATCTGGAGGCCCATAGCCGCGATCGTTACGGCAGCTAAAATTTTACGCGTCTTTACGTAATCGTCAATGGCCATTTGGTGCCCCGTTCAGCTGTGCCGGAAGCGTCCCAATCCCAGCCGAAAAAAAAGAAGGTGTCGGGGTTATAGGGACACAATACGCGATTAGCCGCATAACGAGGAAACGGGGGTTGGTAGCGGAAAACGGGGTCTGGACATTAGGGTCTGGACTATTTTCGAGACCTGACCACGTCCAACCCCGGCACACCAGCTCCATGCCCTCGCCAGACGCGTATTGCACCCCTTAACTCCCAAACTTTAAGCCGCGCTTCTTCTTGGCTTTTCGCCCCGGAACAACGCTGCTGCCGTTTCCTTGCCCAAACTCTCCTCTAGAAAGAGTTTGAATTCCTGACACGAAATCATTGTTGAAAGTTGCCCTACCGTCTCTTCGTGATAATTGCAAGACGGATTCGGATCGAGCGAACAACGCATCAAAATGCTTTCTAAAGAATTCTTTAGTTTGAACATCCAACACCTCGTACGCTGCCGTCGCATGCCCCAAAGCAGATGCAAAGTAAAAACCCAAAATCACACTATCATCGACCGCGTGATATGCGAAATACGGTATTTCGTCATACATTTGAACGTGTAACTCTGCCTCCGGTGCAAATGCTCTATCTTTCATCACTGCGTAGAGTTTTTCGCATATGCCGATAGTTGTTGCAATGTTAGCAACGAAGTCTTCTCTGGACTGACCTTCCTCATTTGCCAGGCGGGGAACAATCGATGATTTTGGATTCAGAAACATGATATGGATTGTGGCCCCCTCCGACAGCCTTCGAGCGATAATTTCTTCAACCGGCCCAAGTCCGCGGCTATATAAATCAGCCTCAATTCTATGTAATACTGATCTTCCAGCAAAGTACATTTGCTGGGGATCAGTACTTATCGTCCAATAGTAATATTGCTCAAGCCCTCTCCGGACCGGAGATATCAGCCTTATGCCACTCACATACAAAGGGTTTTCGAGTAGGATCTTCTCTACTCTTCCCGAAAAAAGCATTGCCGTTTCTTCGCCCTCAAGTCGTTTTAGAATTACTTCATGAAACAAACTCACTGTGCCCGCAACTACGAGAGCGAGTCCTATTTTTGACACAAGATCACTCATGACGCCGGAATACGGTATAAGTAAGAGTATAATTCCAGCCAAAATGAGTACTATGGCGATTAGGACACGAACAGTTTGACTTGAAACCACATTGCTAGGCCGGCGGGATACTAAATCGGATGATGGTTGATTTGTCCGCATTTTCGTGGAACCTCGTGGCTTCGTACGCACACGTTGGCGTGCATCAGAGGGCGGATCGTTCAGCTTCTACGCGCCAAATCAGTTATAGCGGGTGTCTGGGTAAAGTTGTAGAGGTTAGTTTCCAGGATCTTCCCCAAGAATTCTCAGCGGAAGCCGAGGGTGAGCTGGGGCGGAGTTTTGGGACCGGGTTGTGAGCGTCTTGGCGACCTGGGAGTTTCGGGGCGTTTCGGGGAGTTCCGGGGACACAAGATGGAATTCGGGGGCGGAGCCGTCCTGCATCAGGCTCACACGCGGATGCCTGCCCATCCACCTACCCCTTGGGCAGGAAAAGGTGTCAGGCAGGAAAAGGTGTCAGGAACCAATTGCCGATATGCTGTGAGTTGATCGGGGGGAAAAGGTGTCAGGAACCAGGGGGCAAGTGGAAAAAGGTGTCAGGGGAAAAGGTGTCAGGAACCAATTGGCGGCTTCGGGTAGCTGCGAGGATGGCAGGTGCGCCGGTCAATCCGGAAGGAAGTCGTGATCCTGAAGCTGCTCGGCTGATTAGAAACAGCTCGTCGGGAACGCGCCGTCGGGCAGGCCTGTCTCGTCGAGCGCGCCGGCTCCGGCCGCGGGATACTCCTCGGCCAGCGCCTCTTCGACATGGCCGTGCAGACTCGGATTGCGGCGGAGCCGCTTGGCCAGATCGCGGCGTGGACGCGGCGGTTTAACCCGGCATCAAGGATTGGGAGAAAAGGTGTCAGGGGAGAAAAGGTGTCAGGGGAGAAAAGGTGTCAGGGGAGAAAAGGTGTCAGGAACCAATTGCTTGCTTCGGGCGGCCGCGGGGACGCAGGGTGGAGCCGAGAGCGAACCGGCGCACGGTGTCGTCGAGCCAGGGGAGGGCGCCGAAGGGTCGCCCGCGCTGGCTCGACGCGCGCAGCCTCTCGAGGTCCGCCGCGGTCTCGGCGCGATTGACGAACTGGCGCCAGTCGTCGGGGCGCGCGATCGGCCAGTCCGAGAGCAGCTCCAGCCCGCGTCCGCGCTCGCGGCGCCAGAGGCTGCCCCAGCGCCACGCCTCGGCGCGGCGGACGAGACCCGCGCGCCGCGGATTGCGCTCGACGTAGCGGCACACGGTCAGCAGGTGCTCGTCGGCCTGGACCAGGAACGACTTGTAGCGCCCCTGGTAGAGGTGGCCGGCGCCGGCGCTGCCGCGGCTGGCGTGCCAGCGTTGGGTGTGGGTCAGCGTGAGCCAGGTCATGAAGCGGCTGAGGCTGCCGTCGGCCGCCGGCCACAGCACCAGGTGCCAGTGGTTGGGCATCAGGCAATACGCGAGGATGCGCATGCCGGTGCGCGCCTGCGCTTCGTGCAGGACCTGCTCGAACCCTTGGTAGTCGTCGCGGCCCTCGAACAGGGTCGCGCGCGCGCTCGCCCGGTTGAGCGCGTGATAGACGTAACCCCCGACATCGACCCGCAACGGCCTGCCCATGGGCGGGACCCTAGCCCAAGCGTGATCGGTTGAAAAGGTTCCTGACACCTTTTTCCCCTTGACACCTTTTTCCCACGGCGGCGATCCTGGACAAAGTCGATGTGAAAGCGTTGAACTACCAGTACCATGTGCTCGCCGCGTTCAAGAACGGTCCCCGGTTGTGGACGCTGGACTGGATCGAAGTCGAGATGGGCGTCGGCGCCGCGGCTAATGACCGGACTTGAATTCGGTCGGCGTGCGATCGCGGCGCCGCCCAGGGCTGGCCTGACGGGAGGTTGTGACTGATGAAAGTTGTCATTGTTGGCGGAGTGGCCGGCGGTGCCTCGTGCGCGGCGCGTCTGCGCAGGTTGGACGAGAAGGCCGAGATTCTGATGGTCGAGCGCGGCCCTTACGTTTCGTACGCCAACTGCGGGCTGCCCTATCACGTCGGGGGCGTGATCGCGGAAGAGGCGAGTCTGCTGGTGGCGGACGAAAGCACGTTCCGCAGGCAGTTCGCGATCGACGTGAGCACGGGCTGCGAGGCCGTCGGCATCTCGATAGACGAGAAGACTGTCCATTTGCGCAACGTGGCAAGCGGCGAAGTAACGACTGAATCCTATGACAAGCTGGTATTGTCGCCAGGCGCGGCTTCGATCCGCCCAAAGCTGCCCGGTATCGATCTGCCAGGCATTTTCGAGGTCCGGACCGTGCCCGACGCGAGGGCCATCCGGCAGTGGATCGACCGTGGCTCCGCTTTCCTCGCCGGGATGCACCGCTATTCGGGATTCCAGACGGTAAGGCCGAAGAGCCGCGCGGTGGTCGTCGGCGGCGGATTCATCGGCATCGAGATGGCGGAGAACCTCATTCACCGAGGTTTTGACGTGACGGTCGTCGAAATGGGTGATCAGATCCTGGCGCCGCTGGACACCGAGATGGCGCGGATCGCGGAAGGTTACCTGGAGCGTCACGGGCTCAGGCTGGCGCTCAACGACGGTGTCGCCGGGTTCGAACAGGCCGACGACGACAGATTGAAGGTGCTCACCCGGTCCGGAAGGGCGCATCCGGCCGACATCGTAATCCTCGCACTCGGGGTGCGGCCAGACACCACGCTGGCGAAGATGGCTGGCCTGGAGATCGGCCAACGCGGCGGCATCCGTGTCGACGAACAGATGCGAACGAGCAACACGGACATCTTTGCCGTCGGCGATGCCGTAGAGGTCAGGGATGTCGTCACGGGTGAATGGAGCCTCGTTGCGTTGGCCGGCCCGGCAAATCGGCAGGGACGCATTGCGGCCGACGTGATCGCCGGGCGGAACTCGCGCTTCCGCGGTACCCAGGGCACCGCGATCATCGGGTTCTTCGGCGGCGTCGCGGCATGGACCGGCGCCAGCGAGAAGACGCTGAAGCGACGCGGCGACACGGACTACGAACAGATCTACCTCTACCCGAACTCGCATGCGGGGTATTATCCGGGCGCGCGGCCGATAGCGATGAAGGTGATCTTCCGCAAGTCGGATGGAAAGCTCCTGGGCGCCCAGGCACTCGGCGAGGATCGGGTCGACAAGCGGATCAGCACCCTTGCCATGGCGCTGCAGATGGGCGCGACGATATACGACCTGGAGGAAGCCGAGCTGTGTTACGCGCCGCAGTTCGGTAGCGCGAAGGATCCCGTCAACTTCTGCGGCATGATTGCCGCCGACGTCCTGCGTGGCGACATGCCGATCAGCCACTGGGAGGCCGCAAGCGGAGGATTCCTGCTCGACGTTCGCGAACCCGTTGAGCTCGCCGTCGAGAACGTGCCGGGGGCAGTGAACATCCCCCTCGGCCAGCTGCGAGCGCGGCTCGATGAGTTGCCCCGCGACCGGGAGATTCGCGTCATCTGTCGCTCTGGCCAGCGCGCCTACTACGCGACGCGGATCCTCCTGCAGCACGGATTCAAGGCCTGCAACGTTTCCGGAGGCATGCTGTCGCGCTATCACTCTCAGCTGCTGATGAGCTGATTGAACGAGCCGCTTTCCATGCCGACATCTCCTGCCCGCCGCCGGTCATCGCAGCTGGGGAGGAAAAGGTACGATCAGCCGAAGGGGAGAGTGTTGGCTCATCTGAAGGACGGGCGCCGCATCGGCGGCCGCTTCGGCCGGCGTTCGGTGGCATCTTCTTATCTCGCCGAGGAGCAGCTATATCTTGAGGGGGTCTGGGAATTGGACGCCCACGGAGCTTGCCTGCGCGCAATCGATCGCTCGGCGGGCATTCTGATCTCGGCGCGGGACATCCAAGCGGTTGAGTTCTTTGAGTCAAGGCGCGACATGGCAACTGAAACGCCACGACCCGATCGGGGGATGACCGATGGGTTCCGTCCCGAGGAGGTCCGGGTCCATCGAGCGACGCAGGGCTACGCGGACTCCGGGAATTCCCCCAAGGATGGTTCGGGGGTCCGGTGTCCAGTCGAGACTTGACTGGTCTCCGAGCCCGAATCGGCGAAAGGATCGACAATGAATGATGGTCGAGAGGCGGGACAGGGGACGGATCGATGACGCAACCAGACGACCAATCTGCCGCTACCTGGTGCCAATCTGCCGCTGCCTGGTGAATCTCCGATGGCCGCCTTCTTCGGCACCTCGTTCGGCGTCTTCATCGGGCTGACGGTGATCATCACCGGCGGCGCTGCGATCATGACCGGCCGGGCGCTCGCCGATGGCTGGAAGCCGCCTTGGCAGGTGGTACTCGCCTGCTTCGGCCTCGACCTCGCCAACCGCTTCCTGGTCTACGCCCTGTTCGGCGGCCAGTTGCTCAGCCTGTCCGGCTTTCTGATCAGCCTGGTCGTGATCACCGCCCTCGCACTCGCCGCCCATCGGATCACCGGGGTGCGCAAAATGGTCAGCCAATATCCCTGGCGCTACGAGCGGCTGTCGTTGTTCAGCTATCGGGAGAAGTCGGGGGCGTAGCCCAGCCAACGATTTGCGGTGCCGCCGACCCGGCGACGGAAGTCGGAGACCCGCCGCTCCGATCGTCTCGGTGACGGGTGGACGCGCTGGAACTCGAGCGCCGCCCTCGAGTTGTGTCTGTCCGCCCCGAAGCGCCGCGCGACGCGCAGTCTGCGCATTTGGGGATGCCGGATGGACGATCAAGACCCTTGCCAAAGCCTGCCCCCTTCGGAACAAATGGGGCAACTGCACCCGTACGATGAAGTTTCGTGGCTCGGTGCCACGATGACTCATGCCAACAGGGAGAAAGGCGACATGCCTGGCTTCATCAAACCTCTGCTCGTGACCAGCGCGCTGCTGGTGCTGACCGCCGGCGTGGCCCATGCCGACATCGTGATCGCCACCGCCGGGCCGATCACCGGCCAATACGCAGTCTTCGGCGACCAGATGAAGCGCGGCGCCGAGATGGCGGTCAAGGACCTCAACGCCAAGGGCGGCGTGCTCGGCGAGCAGCTCAAGCTCGAGGTCGGCGACGACGCCTGCGATCCCAAGCAGGCGGTCGCGGTCGCCAACAAGATGGTCAACGACGGCGTGGTGTTCGTGGCCGGACACTTCTGCTCCGGCTCCTCGATCCCGGCGTCCGCGGTCTACCACGAGGAGGGCATCCTGCAGATCTCGCCCGCCTCGACCAATCCCAAGCTGACCGAGCAGGGTTTCGACAACGTCTTCCGGGTCTGCGGTCGCGACGACCAGCAGGGCACCTTTGCCGGCAACTACGTGGTCGACAACCACGTCGGCACCAAGGTCGCGGTGCTCCACGACAAGACCGCCTACGGCAAGGGCCTGGCCGACGAGTTCAAGCGGCAGATCAACGAGCGCGGCCTCAAGGAGACCATGTACGAGGCGATCACCGCCGGCGACAAGGACTTCACCGCGCTGGTCACCAAGATGAAGCAAGCCGGCATCGACCTGATCTATCTCGGCGGCTACCACACCGAGGCCGGCCTGATCGCGCGCCAGGCGACGAGCAGGGCCTGAAGGCGCAGATGATGTCGGGCGACGCGCTGGTCAACCGACGAGTACTGGGCGATCACCGGCGACACCGGTCAGGGCACGCTGATGACCTTCAGCCCGGACCCGCGCAAGAACGACGTGGCGCAGCCGGTGGTCGCAGAGTTCCAGGCCCAGGGCTACGACCCCGAGGGCTACACCCTCTACACCTACGCCGCGGTCCAGGCCTGGGCGCAGGCGGTCGAGAAGGCCGGCACCACCGATCTCGCGCCGGTCGAGGAGGCCCTGCACGGCAACCAGTTCGAGACCGTGCTCGGCCCGATCGGCTTCGACGACAAGGGCGACGTCAAGGGCGCCAGCTACGTGATGTACAAGTGGGACAACGGCAAATACGCCGAGGTCAACGGCTGAACCGCCCGCGCGGGCGGCCATGACGCCAGGACCGGGCCTTCGGGCCCGGTCTTCTTTTTGCTGGTCGGAACCTTCGAAGCGTGCCGGCCGGCCGCTGGATCAATGGCCCTTCAGCCGGCCGCCGGCGCGCGGGTCACTCGTCGCTCGCGCAGGGTGATGTAGAGGACGCTCGCGAACACCACCGCGCCGCCGAGCCAGGTGAACTGGTCGGGCACCTCGCCGAAGGCCAGATAGGCGATCACAGTGATCCAGAGCAGCTTGCAGAAGTCGAAGGGCATGACCAGGGCGGTGTCGGCCTGATGGAGCGCCTCGGCCACGCACAGCTGGCCGGTGCCGCCGAGCACGCCGATCAGGATCAGCCAGAGCAGCTGCTCGCCGTCCGGCCATTGCCAGACGAAGGCCGCCGGCACCAGGATCAGGGGCATCATCAGCAGCGCCATGTAGCTGGTGATGGTGACGCTGGAATCGGTCCGGCTCAGGGTCTTGATCACCAGCAGCGCGCAGGCCCAGATCATCGACGAGAACAGGACCAGCAGCTGTCCGAGGCCGACCTGCTCGAAGCCCGGTCGCAGGATGATCAGGACCCCGGTGAAGCCGGCCGCGATCGCCGTCCAGCGCCGCAGGCGGACGACCTCGCGGAACACCAGGGCTGCGAGCAGGGTCGCGAAGATCGGCGCGGTGAAGCCCAGCGCCGTGACCTCGGACAGGGGTGCGATGCTGAGCGCATAGAAAAACGCCAGCATCGCGAACACGTTGAAGCCGGCGCGCGCCGCATGCAGCCCGAAGTGCCGGGTGCGCAGCGGCTCCAGGCCCAGGCGCAGGAACCACGGCAGGACCACCACCAGCGCGAACAGGCTGCGAAAGAACGCGATCTCGAACGGATGGAGGGTGGCCGATACGTGCCGGATCGAGGCATGCATCGAGGCGAAGAAGAAGGTCGAGACGAACATCAAAAGGACGCCCTTGAGGGCATTGCCGGCCGCGACCGCCGGGGCTCTGGCGATCGGCTCGAGCGCGGGCGTCGGGGCGGCCTCCCTCATGCGAGCCCGGTTGGCGGCACGAGCGCGGTCACGGCCGCCGGCGCGGCGTGCGTGGTCCGGCCTTGGGCGCGCGCTGCGCCTTGCGGCTCGCCAGCCGGGTCTGGCGCAGCACCCGGCTCACGCGGGTCAAGGTGGCGCTCGCCGCTTCGGCCTCGGCGCCGGCCATCAGCTGCGGGTCGACCGGCACCTGGTAGCCGTCGGCCAGCCGGTTGGTCCGGTTGAAGGTCCCGACCACCGCCATCAGCTCGCCGAGCATCTCGTCGTCCATGCCGAGCTTGCGCGCGGCCGCGGTATGCGAGCGGATGCAATAGGTGCAGCTGTTGGTGGCGCTCACCGCCAGCGCGATCATCTCCTTGGTCAGGGCATCGAGGCGGCCGGGCGCCATTGCCTTGCTCAGGCCGCGCCAGACCTCCTCGAGGAGCGGCGGGTACGACGCCAGCGTCTTCCAGAAGTTGGGGACGAAGCTGATCCCCTTGACCGCCATGATGTCGTCATAGATGGCCCTGACCTCGGGCGCCGCCTGGTCGTACTCGACCATCGCAACAGTCGGCATCGGATCACTCCTCGCCTGCGGGGGCACGCCCCGCTCTGTAGCATTGCCGGGCGGTGAGGTCGATCTACCTCAAGCTCGAGGCAGCGCGGAGGGCACGAGATGATCCGATCCCACCTGGCGGGCGGCCTGATGCTGCTGGTCCTGGCGGCCACGACCGGCGCCCGCGCCGACGACGCCACGTCGGTGACCGAGGCCGACCGGACCGCGATCCGGGCCGTGATCGAGGCCCAGATCGCGGCCTTTCGCACCGACGACGGGGTCACCGCGTTCCGCTTCGCCTCGCCCTCGATCCAGCGCCAGTTCGGCGATCCGGTCACCTTCCTGACCATGGTCAGGACCGGCTACCTGCCGGTCTACCGGCCGCGCGAGGTTCAGTTTCGGCGCCCTGATCGAGGATCGGAGCCCGCCGGTCCAGCCGGTCCTGCTGGTCGGGCCGGAGCTCGAGGTGGTGACCGCCTACTACGTCATGCAGAAGCAGGCCGACGGCAGCTGGCGGATCGACGGCTGCGTCCTGCGTCCGGTGCCCGAGCGCGCCCTCTGATCGGGCCTCTGGACGGGTCGGCCCGGGGCAGCGCGGGCGGCTGGCGGCCGGTCACGGCCGAGTGATCGGTCGCCGGGGCCGCGTGACACCCGTCCCGGCCCTCCTATAATGCGCGGCGCACCCGGGCCAGCCGAGGACCGGCTATCTCAGGAGATCCGTGATGCTGCGCGCTCTGTTCGTCCTCGCGCTTGCAGCCCTGCCGGCGGGCCAGGCTGCGGCCGACTCGTGGACCGACGTCCTGAACGAGGCGCGCGGCCAGACGGTCTACTGGAATGCCTGGGGCGGCGACGAGCAGATCAACGCCTACATCGCCTGGGTCGGCGACGAGATGCGCCGGCGGCACCAGATCGAGCTGGTCGACGTCAAGCTCACCGATACCGGCGAGGCGGTCGCGCGCGTGGTCGCCGAGAAGGCGGCCGGACGGACCGAGGACGGCTCGGTCGACCTGATCTGGCTGAATGGCGAGAACTTCGCCGCCATGAAGTCGCAAAAGCTGCTGTTCGGGCCGTTCGTCCGGCAGCTGCCGAACTTCCGCTACGTCGACGTCATCGGCAAGCCGACCACGCTGGTCGATTTCACGATCCCGACCGATGGCCTCGAGGCGCCCTGGGGCATGGCCCAGTTCGTGTTCCTCTACGACACGGCGGTGGTCGCCGATCCGCCCCGCTCGGTCCCGGCCCTGCTGAAGTGGGCCAAGGCCCATCCCGGCCGGTTCACCTACCCGGCGCCGCCCGACTTCATCGGCTCGACCTTTCTCAAGCAGGTGCTGATCGAGCTCACGCCCGACCCGGCGGTCCTCCAGCGGCCGGTCGCGGCGGCCGATTTCGCTGCCGTCACCGCCCCGCTCTGGGGTTGGCTCGAGGAGGTCAGGCCCTATCTCTGGCGCCAGGGCGAGACCTTCCCGGCCTCCGGTCCGGCGCTCCACCAGCTGCTCGACGACGGCGAGGTCGACCTCTCGATGGCGTTCAATCCGGCCGAGGCCTCGAGCTTGATCGACGCCGGCCGCCTGCCCAAGAGCGTGCGCACGTTCATCCTCAAGGCCGGCACGATCGGCAACACGCATTTCGTCGCGATTCCGTTCAACGCCGCCCACAAGGCCGGGGCGATGGTGGTCGCCGACTTCCTGATGTCGCCCGAGGCCCAGGCGCACAAGCAGGACCCCAGGGTCTGGGGCGACGGCACGGTGCTCGACCTCGCTGCGCTGGATCCCGCCGACCGGACGCGCTTCGAGGCCCTGCCGCGCGGCGTCGCGACCCTGCCGCCGGACCAGCTGGTGCCCGTCAGGCCCGAGCCCCATCCCTCCTGGATGGTCGAGATCGAGGCGGAGTGGCTGCGCCGCTTCTCCAGCTAGCCCCGGCAGCCCGCGGCGGCAGCCAGCCCGCCTTGCTCCGCCATCTGCCCGCGCTCACCCTGCTGGTCTTCCTCGGACCGGTGGCCGCCGGCCTGCTCGGGACCGTCCTGCCCGCCTTCGGCTATTTGCCGGTGCTCGGCAGTGATCAGGTCTCGCTCGGGCCCTGGCGCCAGCTGGCGGCGGCCCCGGGGATCGGCAGCGCGGTGCGGGTGACGCTGGCGAGCGGCGTCCTGTCGACCCTGCTGGCGCTCGGGCTGACGGTGCTGGTGTTCGCCGCCGGCCACGGCACCAGGGGGCTGGTCCGGGTCAAGCGGGCCATGACCCCGCTGCTCGCCGTGCCCCATCTGGCGACCGCCGTCGGCCTCGCCTTCCTGATCGCGCCCTCGGGCTGGCTGGCGCGCCTGGCGGCGCCCTTTGCGGGCTGGCAGACCCCGCCCGACGTGGCGCTGGTGCAGGACCCTCTGGGCCTCGCCCTGACCCTGGGCCTGACCCTCAAGGAGACGCCGTTCCTGGTGTTGATGACCTTCGGCGCGCTCGGCCAGGTCCGCGCCGACGAGCAGCTGCGCCTCGCGCGCACGCTCGGTTACGGCCCGGTCCAGGCCTGGCTCAAGGTCGTGCTGCCGCTGGTCTATCCGCAGATCCGTCTGCCGGTCTATGCGGTCCTCGCCTACTCCCTCTCGGTGGTCGACATGGCGATCGTGCTCGGGCCGACCACGCCGCCGACGCTGGCGCCGCTGGTGCTGCGCTGGTTCAACGATCCCGACCTCGGCATGCGCTTTCAGGCGGCGGCCGGCGCCTGCCTGCAGCTCGCTCTGGTGGTCCTGGCGATCGGCCTCTGGCGGGCCGCCGAGAGCGCGCTCGGCTGGCTGGCCAGGCCCTGGCTGATCGGTGGCGGCCGCGGCGGACCAGGAACCCTCGGCCGGGTGGCCGCCTGGGCTGGTCTCGCCCTGCTGTTCGGCCTGTCGCTCGGCAGCCTTTTGAGCCTCGCCGTCTGGTCGGTCGCCGGCCGCTGGCGTTTCCCGGCCGCCTGGCCGGACCAGCTGGCGCTCGATCGTTGGGCCCTGCATGCCGGACGGCTCCTCGAGCCCGCCTGGACCACGCTCGTGGTCGGGGTGACTGCCGCCCTCCTCGCGCTCGTGCTGGTCGCCGGTTGTCTGGAGAACGAGAGCCGCCGTCGGCGGCAGCCGGGCTTCGGCGCGCTCACCCTGGTCTACCTGCCGTTGCTGGTGCCGCAGATCGGCTTCCTGTTCGGCGTCCAGGTGCTGCTGGTCTGGGCCCGGCTCGACGGTGGTTGGCTGGGGTTGATCTGGAGCCATCTGCTGTTCGTGCTGCCCTATGTGTTCCTGGCGCTCGCCGACCCCTATCGCAGTCTCGATCCGCGCTACGCCCGCAGCGCGCTCGCGCTCGGCAAGTCGCCCTGGGTGGTCTGGACCCGGATCAAGCTGATCATGCTGCTGCGGCCGCTTCTGGTCGCGCTCGCGGTCGGCTTTGCGGTCAGCGTCGCCCAGTATCTGCCGACCCTGTTCGCGGGCGGCGGCCGCTTCGCGACGCTGACCACCGAGGCGCTCGGCCTGAGCGCCGGCGGCGACCGGCGCCTGGTCGGACAGCTGGCGCTGACGCTCGCGGTCCTGCCGCTGCTCGGTTTCGGCCTGGCGCTCGCGCTGCCCGCCTGGCGCTTCCGGCGGCGGCGCGCGATGCGCGTGGGGGCCTGAGCGTGCCTGGGTTGCAGATCGAGAACCTCGCCCTGAGCGTGGCCGGACGCGTGCTGCTGGCCGACTTCTCGTTGGTCGTCGGCCCCGGCGAGGTGACCACGGTCATGGGCCCGAGCGGGTGTGGCAAGTCGAGCCTCCTGAGCTGGCTCTGCGGCACGCTCGAGCCGGCATTCCAGGCGCGCGGGCAGATCTGGCTGGATGGCGTGGCGATCACCGGGCTGCCGCCGGAGCGGCGCCGGCTCGGGATCCTTTTTCAGGACGATCTGCTGTTCCCTCATCTCTCGGTCGGCGAGAATCTGGCGTTCGCGCTGCCGTCGGCGATGCGCGGCCGGCGTGAGCGCTGGGCGCGGGTGCAGGCGGCGCTCGGCGAGGCCGATCTGGCCGGCTTCGCCGGGCGCGACCCGGCGACCTTGTCCGGCGGTCAGCGCGCCCGGGTCGCGCTCATGCGCACCCTGCTCGCCGAGCCGCGGGCCCTGCTGTTGGACGAGCCCTTCGGCACGCTCGATCGCGAGCTCGGGGAGCGCGTGCGACGTTTCGTCTTGGATCACGCCCGCCGGGCCGGCCTGCCGACCCTGCTCGTGACCCATGATCCGGCCGATGCCGAGGCTGCAGGCGGCGCCGTGGTCGACTTTCCCAACTTTGGCGCCAAACTGTTGCATTTGCGCAACAACGACCGACGGCAGGCGTGACCAAATGGTTAGTGGATACCAAGGATTGGTTAACGCACATTAAGGTATGTCGCCGGCTTGACGTGGTCCCTTGCGCAATTTCCTTAGACATTGCATGAATGCATCACTAAGAGTTGGATGGCAACGGTCGGCCCATGGCCGCCTATCCCGGTTGTCGGGAATGCGACGGCGGCGGTAGGCGTCAAGGTGGGGCGCCCCAGACAGGCGAAGTGACCTTCAAGTCAAGCCGATGAATCAGACAGCGCTCTCAGACAAGCCGGTGGCTCGCGGCCGACGCAAGCGCGGTGGCGGCGTTGCGGTCGCCGCCCAAGCTCGGGCGCGACAGTTGCGCCACCAGGGCTCCGACTGGCTCTCGCCCGCGGTCGTGGTCGGCCTGCTGCGGGTCGCCGACGCGGTGATCGTGCTGCTGGCCGCGAGCGCCGCCTGGATCACCCGTTTCCACGACGATCCGAGCAAGGATCTGGGGATCGAGGCCTACGCCACCGTTCTGGCGGTGCTCCTGACCATCCACATCCTGCAGGCGGCGGGGCTCTACAACTTCAGCCAGCTGACCAATCTGTTCGGCCAGGTCGGCCGCCTGCTGCTCGCCTGGGCGGCGGTGATGCTGAGCCTGCTGGCGCTCGGCTTCATCACCAAGATGAACCGGGAGATCGCCGAAACCTCGCGTCTGTGGGTCGGCCTCTGGTTCGTCTACGGCTTCTTCGGCCTGTTCACGGCGCGCCTCGTGCTCAAGCATCAGATCCAGCGCTGGCAGGCTGGTGGCCGCTTGACCCGCAACCTCGTGATCGTCGGCGCCGGCGAGCATGGCCAGCGCCTGATCGAGCATCTGACGCGCCATGGCACCAGCGCCGAGCGGATCATCGGCGTGTTCGACGACCGCCATGGGCGGGTGCCTGAGTACCTGTGCGGCTTTCCGGTGCTCGGCAACGTCAACGACCTGATGGCCTTCGCGCGCTGCAACCCGATCGATCAGGTCATCGTCGCTTTGCCCTGGGACGCCGAGAACCGCCTGCTCGCCTGGATGAAAAAGCTGCGCAACCTGCCGGTCGACGTCCGTCTCTGCCCCGACATGATCGGCTTTCATCTGCCGCACCGGCAGGTCACCCACGTCGGCGGCGTGCCGATGCTGAACGTGTTCGAGAAGCCGCTCGCGGGCTGGAACTACATCGTCAAGAGCATGGAGGACCGGGTGCTCGCCGCCGCGATCCTGGTCGTGATCCTGCCCGTGCTGCTGTTGCTGTGCGCCCTGATCAAGCTCGACAGCCGCGGGCCGGTCCTGTTCCGGCAGAAGCGCTACGGCTTCAACAACGAGGTCATCGAGGTCTTCAAGTTCCGCAGCATGTACATCGACCGCTGCGAGGACCAGGTCGTGACCCAGGCGACCCGGCACGACCCGCGCGTCACCCGGATCGGCCGCATCCTGCGCCGGACCTCGCTCGACGAGCTGCCCCAGTTCCTCAACGTCATGATGGGCACGATGTCGATTGTCGGCCCGAGGCCGCACGCGATCGCCCACAACGAGCAGTACTCGCGCCTGATCGACGAGTATCTGGCGCGCCATCGGGTCAAGCCGGGCATCACCGGCTGGGCGCAGGTCAACGGCCTGCGCGGCGAGACCGAGACCCTCGAGAAGATGGAACAGCGGGTGCGCTACGACCTGTACTACATCGAGAACTGGTCGCTGCTGTTCGACATCCGGATCATCCTGCGCACCCTGTTCGTCGGTTTCAGCCACCCCAACGCCTACTGATCCGCGGTCCAGGGGCGCGCCGGCTCCGGCGCCTGCCCGCCATCACCACCTCCTCCCGACAGGCGGTCGGCGGTCAGCCTCAGCTGGCCCGCGCCGGGATTGCGACCTTCCGCCGGCAGCACTACGATCGGCCAAGATGGGCGCCAACGCCGCGGGAGGAGCGTCGCGTGACCCTGGTGATTCCCTTCGAGGCGATCGAGGAACGGGCTCGTGAACGGGTCGGTGGCGCTCAGGCGCTCGCCGCCCGTCTGCCGGTGCCGAAATCCGCCGATCAGCTGCGTGCCGTCGGCGACGATCGCTATCTGTCGCTGATGTCGCTGCGGATCTTTCGCGCCGGCCTCAAGCACAGCGTGGTCGACGCGAAATGGCCGGTGTTCGAGGAGGTGTTTGCGGGCTTCGAGCCGGCGCGGGTGGTGGCCATGCCGGACGAGGAGCTCGAGGGCCTGCTCAACGACCGGCGCCTGATCCGCCACTGGGGCAAGCTCAAGTCGGTGCACGCCAACGCCGCCGCCCTGACCCGCCTCGCGCCGCGAGGCGGGCGGCATGGGCGCCTACCTCGCCGCCTGGCCGCGCGACGACGTGGTCGGCCTCTGGCACGATCTCGGCAAGCGCTTCACCCAGCTCGGTGGCAACTCCGGCCCCTATTTCCTGCGCATGGCCGGCAAGGACACCTTTCTCCTGACCGATGCCGTGATCAAGGCGCTCGGCCACTGGGACGCATTCGCCGGCGCGCCCAAATCGAAGGCTGACCGGCTGCGGGTTCAGGAGGTGTTCAACGCCTGGCATCAGATGACCTCGCGCCCGCTCTGCCAGCTCAGCATGATCCTCGCCGCCTCGGTCGACTGACCGGAGTTACGTAACTCCGCTTGCCTCTTTCCTTCCGGGCTGAACTATGATAGGTAGATAATCCTATCACTGGCCGCCGATGGAGGTGAGCGCATGGTCTCGGTCGAGGCGATGATCGAGGACGTGATCCGACGCGAAGGAGGCTTCGTCGACCACCCGGCGGATCGCGGCGGGCCGACCCGGTTCGGCATCACCCAGGCGACCCTGTCGCAGCACCTCGGCCACGCCGCCAGCGTGGCGGAGGTCGAGCAGCTGAGCCTGGGCCAGGCCAGGCAGATCTATCGGCGCGACTACTACCAGGCGCCGCAGATCGACCAGCTGCCGGAAGCCATTCAGCCCTTCGTCTTCGACAGCAGCGTCAATCATGGCCCAAGGCGGGCGATCCGGTTCGTCCAGCAGGTCTGCAATCTCGCCGGCTTCGGGCCGTTGGTCGTCGACGGCGTCTGCGGTCCCGAGACCCTCCGCGCGGCCCATGACGCGGCCCGGGCGATGACCGACTGGCTGCTCGCGGCCCTGGTCGAGGAGCGGCGCAACTTCTATCAGGCGATCGTCCGGGACGACCCCAGCCAGGCCGTGTTCCTCGACGGCTGGCTGAACCGCCTGACCGCATTCGACGTCCCCAGAGAGAGGTTAGTGGCATGGGCTGGTTGAGCCTGGTGACCGGTCTGTTCCGGCCGGCCAAGGAGCTGATCGAGGTCTTCAAGCCGAACGCCGAGCAGTCGGCCGAGCGCAATCACGTCGAGAGCATGGCGCTGAGCCAGCAGGACCTCGCCTCGCTGCAGCAGTTCGCGGCCGAGTTTCACGACCGTGCGGAGCGAACCTGGTGGGACTCGCTGATCGATGGCATGAACCGCCTGCCACGGCCGCTGATCACGCTCGGCATCCTCGCCTTGTTCGTGCTGGCGCCGGTCGCGCCGGTCCGGTTCCTCGAGATCGCCCAGGCCTATCAGATGATGCCGGACGGATTTTGGGCGCTCCTGAGCATCATCATCGCCTTCTATTTCGGCGGCCGGATGCAGCTCAAGGGCCAGGACATGACGGTCAAGGGCGGTGCGCTCGCGGTCGCGCGCGAGATCCTGGCGCTGCGGCGCACCGAGCAGCAGTTCGACCAGCCGCCGCCGCAGCCGTCTGGCGCCATGCCGCAGGGCGCCCCGGCGACGGCCACCGCGAGCGCGCCCACCAACCGGGTGGTCGAGGAGTGGCGTCGCCGCCAGTCCGCCGGCGGCAAGCCGTAGCCGGCGGCTCTTTGCCCGACCTCCCAGGCGCGCCCGGGCCGTTGCGGCCTGCCTCCGTCACTCGATCGCCGGGTTGGCATGCGCGCTCCAGGGCGCATATAAGGTGACGGGACGCTGCCGGAGCGTTGGGAGGGGATGTCATGGTCGAAGTCGCAGATCTGGACCGTCCGGCGATTGCCGGGGAGGCGGCACCGCCGGAGCCGGTCCTGCTGCGCAGCGATGCCGAGGGCGTGGCCGGGCTCGCCCTCAACCGGCCGGATGCCTACAACGCCCTCTCGCGCGAGCTGCTCGGCGCGCTCGAGCGCGAGCTCGAGCAGATCCGGGCCGATCCCGGCGTCCGGGTGGTCGTGATCACCGGCAAGGGCCGGGCCTTCTGCGCCGGCCACGACCTCAAGGAGCTGCGCGGCGAGCGCGCCGATCCGGCCAAGGTCCGGGCGTTGTTCGACCAGTGCTCGGCGGTCATGCTCGCGCTTACCCGCCTGCCCCAGCCGGTGATCGCGCTGGTCGATGGCATCGCGACCGCCGCCGGCTGCCAGCTGGTCGCGGCCTGCGATCTGGCGCTCGCCACGACCAACGCCCGCTTCGCGACCTCGGGCGTGCGCTACGGCCTGTTCTGCTCGACGCCGATGGTGCCGCTGTCGCGCAACCTCGCGCGCAAGCCCGCGCTCGAGATGCTGCTGACCGGCGACTTCATCGAGGCCGACGAGGCCCTCCGTCTCGGGCTGGTCAACCAGGTGGTCCCGCCCGAGAAGCTCGAGGAGGCCTTCGACGCCCTGCTCGCGCGCCTCCTGAACAAGCCCGCCGACGTGCTGGCGCTCGGCAAGCGCGCCTTCTACCGCCAGCTCGAGATGGGCCTCGAGGCGGCCTACGCCTTCACGACCGACGTCATGGTCGAGAACGCGGGCTACCGGAATTTCGAAGAAGGCCTCGCCGCCTTCGCCGAGAAGCGCACGCCCGAGTGGGCAGGCCGCCAGCTCCGAGCTCGACCGAGTGACCGACGTGGCGGGCGCCAGCGGGCGAGATCAGGACGCGCCGGCGAAGCTCAGCTACGACGACGCCTACATCCGGGGCATCCTCGAGCGGGTCAGGACGATCGCCGCGGTTGGGATCAGCGCCAACGACATGCGCCCCTCCTACTTCGCCATGCTCTATCTGCAGACCAAGGGTTACCGGGTGATCCCGGTCAATCCGCGCTATGCCGGCCAGCAGATCCTGGGCGAGACGGTGCTGGCCAGCCTCGACGATCTGGCCACGCCGCCCGACATGGTGCAGATCTTCCGGAAGTCGGCCGATGCGCCGCCGATCGTCGACGATGCGATCCGGAGCGGCGCCAAGGTCCTCTGGCTGCAGCTCGGCGTGCGCCATGACGGGGCCGCGGCCAAGGCTCGCGCCGCCGGCCTCGAGGTGGTCCAGGACCGCTGCCCCAAGATCGAGTATGGCCGTCTCTTCGGCGAGATCGGCTGGGCCGGCGTCAACCGCCGCGTCATCTCCTCCAAGAAGGGCCAAGCCGTCCAGCTCTCGGGCGGCAAAGCCAACCCCTTCACGCGCGGGCGTGAACTACAGCTCATGCGCGCCAAAGGCACGATCGTCCGCCGGCCCGTCGGCTCCGACTGAAGCCTTCAGCCGGAGCTCCTCATCACGAGGTCGCGATCGACCGGCAATGCGTGGGCGGCGGAGCCATCCCGGCTTGAGTTCGTCGCCCCCGCGGCTGCCGTTTCGCTGCAAGCTTGTCCGCCGTTGCCCGATCACGACTTCGCGCCCCTTCCCGGCGGCCAAGTCGCATCGTCATCGGCGGACGCTGCCCCTCTTTCAAGGGAATTGGTCGTACAGGTGCCACCATGATTCGCCACAAAGATTTCCGCCAAATGGGGGGCCGTTGACGGTTACCGCTTGCGCGCCGGCACGCAGGCCAGAGTAGTCGTTGCTCAGGAAACGATTGGGACCCGCCGTGCAATGACCGGCGCCGAAGCGCGCGTGTGTGCTGTCATTGATGGCAGCGAGGCATTGGCCGACAAACTTCACCCGCTGGACCAGCATGTCGCCGTTGCAGACGCCGGTGTCGATGCCGTAGCGCTCGGATTCTATCTGGCCGTCTTGGATGATAATGTGCTGCCCGGACGGCCGCCAGTGCCAATTCGGCTGGGCGCTCTCGACGGTCACGCCTTCGCCTGAATGTGGTCCAAACCAGAAACGTTCGAGCAGCGAGTTATCGACATAGTGCTCGAAATAGAACGGTTGCTGCGACCAGTCGCAGTCGAGGTCCCGCCAGATCGCACCTTTGGCATCGATCGGCAGGAAGCAGGACCAGTCGATCCAGCGAGCCTTGACGCGCTCGATCACAGCACCTGGTGTTACGGCACGAAGCAGAATGCCGAACTCGGCCGTGCCGCGGCAGCAATTTGGATCAGGATCGCGGATCCAATAAATATCGACATCGCTGATGGCAGGCGGCGGATCCGCAAAGTGCGGAAAACTGTCCACCGTGATCCCGTCCCGTTGGAACTGGCGAATCACAACCCGCTGTACCGCGATGCCGTCGGAAGCGTTGAACAAAAGCGCCCACTGGACCGCTTTGTTTCCCTCAAACCAACTGTCGGTCACGGTAAGCCGGTTGCCAGAGCCGGCAGTGCGGACGATCGCACCGTTCGACGTTTTGCCATTGTCGGCAACATCGAACTTGAGGCCGTGCACCTCGCTCCCGGGCGCCTCGTCGAAGAGGATGCCGGCTTTGAGGACGCCGCCGCCGAGGTGTTCCGCCCACAAGCGGTGCGCGGCGTTCGGGTGGAAGTAGGTCGAATAGTCATAGGTGCCGTCGGCGAGCACGATATCTGTGGCCGCGGCGTTCGCGAGGGCGTCTTTGAGTTCCGTCGAGGTCGAGACGCGCACGGCGCCGACCGGCAGGCTGTACGCTCTCGGCGGCTCGGGCGGGCACGGCGTGCCGTTCCAATGGGAGGTGTCGCAGGCGGGCGAGTCGCTGCGTGGTTCCTCTTGGGACGCCTCAAACCGCCAAAAGCTCCGCGCGCACTCCTGGTCTGCACAGCCGCACTTCCAGGTGATTCCGGTCCACCGACAGAGGTGGCCGGCGGAGAAGCCGGGCTGGTCCCGAAGGCCGGCGAGCGAGGCGTGTGCGCTGCCTGCGTACCAGGCGTTCGCACTTTCGTGCGCGGCGGAGCGGACGCCGGAGGCGGCGCCCGAGTTGAAGGGGAGTTGAGAGGAGGGGGGGATGAGGCCACGAGAACCCGCCTGCGCCGAGGCGGAAAGCGGCCCGAGCAGGAGAAGGACAAAGAGGAGGAGCTTCATGGATGGTGCTTCGCAGCCCCTCGTGAGAGAGCTGGTTGTCCGGGTCGAGTGCCGCGACCCGGCGCGCGCCGGATCTCGGCGTGATCCAGCCCCTGGACGTGGAAATCGGTGTCGTACAGTTTCGCTGCGGCTTGGTCTCCAGCTCGATGCCATGATGCCCTCCTTGGCGACCGCAGCCGGTTCGCATCATAACGCCGTCGAGACGCCGCGCGCAAACCGACCTCGGTGCCTCGGACATCCGGCGTTTGCCAGAGGCGCGGGCACCGGCTACCGTTCGGGCGAGCAGGACGACAGCAGCAGGGGCGCGGGACAATGAGCGACGAGCAGGCGCAGGACTACGGCTTCGAGACCCTGGCGATCCATGCCGGTGCGGCACCCGATCCGACCACTGGCGCGCGCGCGACCCCGATCTACCAGACCACGTCCTTCGTGTTCGACGACGTCGACCACGCGGCGTCCCTGTTCAACCTGCAGCGCTTCGGCAACATCTACTCGCGGATCACCAATCCCACGGTCTCGGTGCTCGAGGAGCGGGTCGCGGCGCTCGAGGGCGGCACCGCGGCCTGCGCCGTCGCCAGCGGCCACGCGGCCCAGTTCGTCGCCTTCCTCAACCTGATGACGCCGGGCGACGAGATCATCGCCTCGACCAAGCTCTACGGCGGCTCGATCACCCAGTTCAGCGAGACCTTCCCCAAGTTCGGCTGGCACGCCCGCTTCGTCGACCCGACCAAGCCCAAGCAGTTCAGGAAGGCGCTGAGGAAGCGGACCAAGGCGATCTTCATCGAGAGCGCGTCCAACCCGGACGGCGTGGTCGCCGATCTCGAGGCGATCGCCGAGATCGCCCACGGCGCGGGCGTGCCCCTGATCGTCGACAACACCATGCCGAGCCCCTACCTCTGCCAGCCGATCCGGCACGGCGCCGATGTCGTCGTCCACTCGATGACCAAGTACATCGGCGGCCATGGCAACTCGATGGGCGGGATCATCGTCGACGGCGGTCGCTTCGACTGGTTTCAGAACCAAAAATTCCCGGCGCTGACCGAGCCGACCAAGGCCTATCATGGCATCCGCTTCGCCGAGACCTTCGGCGATTTCGGCTTCGCGATGCGCTGCAAGGCGGTCGGCCTGCGCGACGTCGGGCCGTGCCTGTCGCCGTTCAACGCCTTCATGCTGCTGACCGGCTGCGAGACGCTCCCCTTGCGGATGCAGCGCCACGTCGAGAACGCCAGCGCCGTGGCCGAATTCCTCGCCGGCCATCCGGCGGTCGCCTGGGTCTCCTACCCGGGCCTGCCGAGCAGCCCGCACTACGAGCTCGCCCGCCGCTACATGCCGCGGGGCACGGGTGCGGTCTTCACCTTCGGTGTCAAAGGTGGCTACGAGACGGGGATCAAGGTGGTGGAGGGCTGCGAGCTGCTCTCGCACCTCGCCAACATCGGCGACACCCGCTCCCTGATCATCCATCCGGCCTCGACCACCCATCGCCAGCTGGACGAGGCGCAGCTGCGCGCGGCCGGCGCCGGGCCCGAGGTGATCCGGCTCTCGATCGGCCTCGAGACGGCGAGCGACATCATCGCCGACCTCGGCCAAGCGCTCGCGGCCGCCGAGCGCCAGACCCGGGCGAGCGCCGCCTGAGCCCGTCCTCGTCCGGCGTCGCGCGGCAGGCTACGCGGCGCTGCGAGGCGCGACCGAGGCCGGCGTCGCGCTGCCGGCGTCCGCCGGATCGACGCCGGCGCGCGGCGCGTCGAACAGCGCCCTGACCCGTGCGACCGCGCGCTCGACGTCATCGAGCGGCGGCGGCGGTGGGCCCGGCGGGAACTCCTGCCCGAGCCAGACGGCGCGCCCGGCCGCGATCAGCTGGCCCTGGATGATGCGGACGTCCCGGGTCAGGCGCCTGGGGCCGGTGATCATGGCAATCCGATAGACCAGGGGTTGGTAGCGCAGCCGGCGCAGGCGGCGGGCCCATGAGAGCGCAGGCACCTCGCCGACCAGCGGCTCGAGCAACGGCCATTTGAGCTCCGGACCGGTGTCGAGATCGAACATGTAGACCGGCTTGCGGGTCGAGCAGGCCTCGGTCAGCATCGACATGCTCTCGCCGGTCACGATGAAGGCGTCGGCGCTCGCCAGATAGCCGAAATAAGGATTTTCGGCCGCCCGGTCGGGCGCCCAGCGGAAGACCTCGGCCGGGCAGTCGAGGCTGGCCTCCAAGGCGTCGATCGCGGGCTTGGGCGTGCGCGCGCTGCTGGTCACCAGAAGCGCGCCGCCCTGTTTCCTGGCGAGCGCGCCCGCCGCCCGCCCGAGCAGCGCCGCGGCCTCGCGGTCGAGCACATAGGGCCCGGCATCGCCGCCGACCATGACCGCGATGCGGGGCCGCGGCAGCTGCGCGAGCCTGGGCTCACAGACCGCCCGTGCCGCCTCGAGGCGCGATTCGGAGACGCGCTGCAAAGGCGTCGTGTTGTGCAGCACGTTCGGCCGCTTCGGCAGCCGGTACTGCGGCGTCGTGACCACCAGATCGAAGCACTCGAGCGCGGCCCAAGGGCGGCCGCAATGGACCAGGCGGACCGGACGGTCGGCGCGGGCCTGAACCCACCGGCAGGCTGGCTCGTTGCGGCGACCGGCGGAGATGATCAGATCCGGCCAGGGCGGGACCAGTGGGCTGGAGCGCCCCCGGACGATCCCGAGCAGGGTGCGCGGGGCCAAAAGATTGGTGACCAGCTCGGTCGGACGATAGACCAGGTGCTTGACCTCGAACGGCCAGCCGAGCCCCTCCGCGAGCGCCAGGATCTGGGAGTTGTCGCCGGCCTTGTGGCCCATCATCACCCAGACGCGCGGCGCCGGCGCCCGGCCCGCCGCCGGTCTCACGCTAGCCGCCATCCCACCGGCTCGCTGACAAGCCTGCCCCGCTGGATATCCGATCCCGGCCTTGAGCGGTGCCGGCCGCGAGCTGCGCGCGCTCCGGTCACCTCACGGACCCCCGTTGTCCGCCATCTCGCTGGTGTTTTCAACCGCAACAGCCGCAATCTCTGGTACTCGAGAGCGCGACGCGCTGCCGATGACCGAGGGTGGCGGCGCGCGAGCCGATGATTCGCCGCGCCAGCTCGCGGCGGCGGCACCATCCGTCCGCCCGACCGGCCAGATGACCGGCGGCGTATCTCCGCCCTGGTCCCCGCCGCCGGTCGATGCCGCAGGGGCCGATCCGGGGCATGCGTGCGCCCGGACCACCAGATACCGACCCGCCGGCCCCGGGGGCTCACTGCAGCAGGCTTGCGAACTCGGCCAGAACCGCTCGATAGACCGGGCGTTTGAAGGGCACGATCAGGCGCAGGACCTGGTTCGCGGTCGCCCAGCGCCAGCGTGCGAACTCCGCGTGATGGGCGTGCAGGTCGATGTCCGCATCGGCGCCGGTGAAGCCGAATGCGAACCATCTCTGGCTCTGACCGCGGTAGCGCCCGCCCCAATGGCCCGGGACCAGCTCCCGCGGCAGGTCGTAGGCATACCAATGGCGACTTTCGGCCAGCAGCTCGACGCGGTCGGTCCCGATCTCCTCCAAGAGCTCGCGCCGCGCGGCTTCGAGCGGGCTTTCGCCCGGGTCGATACCACCCTGCGGCATCTGCCAGGCGCCGCGCAACCGGCCCAGCCGCTCGCCGAGGAGGAGGCGCTTGTCTGGAGCGATCACCATCAACCCGACGCACGGCCGATAACCGTCCGGCGGTCCGGCGTCGCTAGCCCCGGGCCCGACCACGGCCTTCGGCATCGCCTCGCACCACGGCTGACAATCCGGCCTGCTCGATCACCACCGCGCTGACCGGCGCCAGCACCAGGCCCTTGTCGCCGAGAGTCGTCGCCCACAGCCGCAGGCGCTCCAAGGACACCGGATAGCCCTGTGCGACGCCCAAGGCGCTGCCATTCCGCAGAGCTTCCACCTCGAGCCCGGCCAACGCGTCGTCGACCGCCAGGATCGACGGATCGGCGTCGATCGCGGTCGGCGCGCTGGCATAGGGCAGCCCCACGGCAGCCGCAGTGGTCGCAAGATCGGCCCGACCGACCTCGACCACCGCCAAGCCGCGCCGCGCCAACACGTCCAGGACCGGGGCCGCACGCTCGCTGGTCGCGAACCGGGCACCGCTGCCCGCGAGCGCGATGTAGCCCGTGGCACGTGCCAGCAACCAATCGAGGCGTTTCAGATTCTCGTCCGTCGAATTGCTGGCCAACAAGGTGTGCGGTCCCGGGTCGCTCGCGGGATAGTCGATGGGCTCCATCGGCAGATCGAGAAGAACCTCGTGGCCCGCGTGCCGCGCCCGCTCGAACCAGCTCGGCAGATCCGCCGCATAGGCCGAGAAATGCAGGCTGATTTCACCCGGCAGACCGATCGCCGCCTCGGTCAGATCGGTCTGCAGTCCCAACCCCACGACCAGAAGCGCGATCCTGGGTCGCTGGTCGTCGAGGTCGAAGGGCCGGGCATAGGCGAGAAACGGGCGGCGGCCATCGGACGCGATGCGCGGCAAGGGCCCGAACGGACCATCCTCGATCAGCGCTGGGGATGCGAGCACGGAGGGCGCTGAGTGGGAGGTCGCGGCAGCACCCGGATCGGCCTCCGGCAGGAAGGCGGGTGGCCCAGCCGGGGCGCTTGGCAACGGCAGCTGCAGTCGCGGCACATCGGTGAAGTGGACCCGGCCCTCGCCGCCGAGGAGCACAGCGGTGACGGCGCCACCGATAACCGAAAGACCGGCGAACACCAACCACACCGACCGCGGCAGCCACAATACCCGGCCGGTCAGCTTACCGTCGGCCTCACGACGGCCGCCGACGACAGGCGGCGCGTCGGATGTCAGCGGCCCTGATCTACTGGATATTGCGTGCCCCAAACATGGCCACACCACGGAGCAGGTCGACCGCCCGAGCGAGCTGGTAGTCCTCGGCGTCCGGTTGCGCCGGCTGTTGCGGCTGGCTGCCGGCTTTGCCATCGCTGACCGTGGTATCCCGACCGTCGGCCTGGTCGTTCGCGAGGCGGCCACGCAGGTCGGCCTCCCGTCGCGACACGCCCTCGTCGATCACCTCGACGTGCGACTGCTGGACCTCAATGTCGGGCACGATCCCCTTGGCCTGGATCGACGTCCCCGCCGGGGTGTAGTAACGCGCCGTCGTCAGCCGAATCGCGCCATGCCCTGGCAGCGGCATGATGGTCTGGACGGAGCCCTTGCCGAAGGAGCGCGTGCCCATCACGATCGCCCGGCCGTGGTCCTGCAGGGCGCCGGCGACGATCTCCGACGCCGAGGCGGAACCGCCGTTGATCAGCACCACCATCGGCCGGCCGTCGATCTCGTCGCCGCGCCGCGCGTTAAACCGCTGAATGCTGTCGGGACGGCGCCCCCGAGTCGACACGATCTCACCGCGATCCAGAAAGACGTCGGCAACCGCGACCGCCTGCTCGAGCAAGCCCCCCGGATTGTTGCGCAGGTCCAGGACCACACCCTTGAGGCTTGCGCCGAGCTGACCCTTCAACTCCTCGATGGCGCTGTGCAGGTTGGTCTCGGTCTGCTCGTTGAACGAGCTGACCCGGATATAGCCGACATCGCCCACCGGGTGCCAACGCACGGGCGAGATGGTGATCACCGCCCGCGCCATGCTGACATCGATCGGCTTCTCCTGGCCAGGCCGGCGCAGGGTCAGCTCGATCGAGGTATCAACCGGCCCGCGCATCCGCTCGACGGCTTCCGACAGGCTCATGCCCAGGACCGGCTCATTGTTGATGTGGGTGATCACGTCCCCGGCCTGAATCCCCGCCCGGTGGGCCGGGGTATCGTCGATCGGCGACACCACCTTGACCAGGCCGTTCTCCATCGTGACCTCGATGCCGAGCCCGCCGAACTCGCCCTTGGTCTGGACCTGCATGTCGCGGTATTTCTTGGCATCCAGGTAGCCGGAGTGGGGATCGAGCGAGGTCAGCATGCCGTTGATCGCCGCTTCGATCAGGGCCTCGTCAGACACCTCTTCGACATACTCGGCACGCACTCGCTCGAAGACGTCGCCGAACAGCTTCAACTGGCGGAAGGTGTCAGAGGAGCCGGCCTGCGGCATGCTGGCCGCAGCCACGCATGCCACCAACACCACGAGGCCGACGGCGACGACGCTGATCAGACTTTTCCGCATCAACCTCTGACCTTGTTGCTGCTGGCCGCCAGCCATGGCAGCGGATTGACCGGGCGGCCATTCCGCCTCAGCTCGACGTGAAGCTCGGCAGAGCGGTCCGCATCGGCAGCCATGACACCGACGATCTGGCCCGCCCGGACGTGATCTCCGACTTCGACGTCGAGTTCGGCCAAGCCCCAGAGTAAGGTATGATATTCTGGTTGATGTTCAATGATCAAGAGCAAGCCATAGCTCCGGAACGGCGCGGCGAATACGACCCGACCATCCTCAGGCGCCGCCACCGCCTGGCCGGGCAGGGCCACGATCGTGATGCCCGGCTTGTGAGGGTCGCTGCCCTGGTCGCCAAACGGGTTCACCACCTCGCCGGGAACCGGCATGATCGGCGCCGGTCGCCGCGGCAGACGAGCCACCGGAACCTGCGAGCCGACGTCGGCAAGCGGCGCCGGATCGAGGAACACGACGTCGAGCGGCGTGGCGCCGTCCGCGCTGCCGTAGGCCGCCGCGGTCAGCTCGCCCTGGGGGCCGGCGCCAACCGGCTTGGCGGGCGGCGGCGGCAGTGCTCCGAGCTGAGCATGCGCGCTCAGCGCCGGCTGCATCAGCGCTACCGACCGGGGCGCCGTCGCGATGAGCTGCGGCGAGTTCGGCTGGACCGCATCCACCCCATAGGCGAGCCGGGCGGGCTCGGCCAGCGAGCCCTGCACCGCCGCATCCGGACTGATAGCGCCGATTGGCCGGACCGGCAGGTCGGCTCGCAACGCCGGCTGGTCGGGCTTGGGCCCGGCCCGAACCATGTGGGCAACCTCGTCGCTGAGCACGGTTTGAGCTAAGCGTTGCTGTTCGCTGCTCAGGTCCTGCACCTGCGCGGTCAGCCGCTCCAGCCGGGCCACAACCGCGCCTCGCCGCTGCTGCTGCTGTTCCCGCTGCCGTTGCAGGCGCTGCGCCTCCGCCATCAACAGCGGCGCCCGGCGCTCGATCTCATGTTGCCGGGCGATGACCGGCTCGGGTCGCCGCTCCAGGGGGCCGAGGCCGGCCTCGGCGCTGCGCAACCGCTGCAGCATCAAGGGGCTGATCGCCAGCATCCGTGCCCGGATGGTCGGATCGAGCTCGACCTGACGGCTCGTGCTCGCCAGATCGGCGAGCAGCCGCGCCACCCGCGCCCGGCGCTCGCGGACCGCCGCGCTCCGCGCCAGCACCCTCGGCACCAGCCGGTCGAGCTGGCGTTCCAACGTCGACGCCTGGTCCCGCTCGCTCCGCAAGGTCGCCCAGGCCTGCTCACGCCGGGCCTGCAAGCTATCGATCTCGCGCGCCAAGCTATCCGCACGCTGCTCCAGCGCCCGTTGGAGGGCGCGTCGCCGAACCAACTGCTCGCGCACCTCGCTGAGCCGCGACAGCTCGCCATCAAGGCCGTAGCCGACGCTGTCTTCCGAGGGCGCCAGGGTCGCAAACAGGGACTCGGGAACCGCCGCGACGGCCAACACGAGCACGCCGCCGAGGAGGCCGCCACGCAGCCTACGCCCGATCATGGTGCAACGCGGTCTTGACCACCACCCGCCCCCCGAAGCCAAAGCCTTACCGCACCGGGGCCGGTCCCGGGCTGTGCCCGAAAGGACACAGCTGGTGCCGGGTCTGACCACCCTTGCCCCGTCCACTGATCCCACGCGGGCCAGCCATCGCCGATGCCACCCCGCCATTGTAGATTCCCAGGCACACCCTAGCGCTCTTTACCAGTCTCACCGCACCATAACAAAACAACCGGCATCGGGAAAGCGCGATCTCTCGAGAAGAGAAATCTCCTTGCTCCAGAGGATGTTAGAGGTTTTTCAGATTTTGGATGAAGAACTTCCGCTAGTGGCTTCACGAGTGGTGCATTTGCGCCACGACCGCACGCCGAAGACGATGCGCATCCGATAGCGTCCCAACCCGTCTCGCCAACGTTTTCTGGTCGGGCCGTTACCGGAATGCAACGTCGGCGCAGGCCATCGGTTCCGGATTTCCCCGGCGGCGCGACAACCTGCGCGGCTGGTCACGACCGGCGTGATCGAGCGCCCGGCGTTAAGCCTCCGGTCCGGTGGGGCGTCATGCTCGTCTAATCGCATGGTGGAGAATTAACCATGCTTTGGTTAACTGATCGTTAATGTCGCCGTTGATGACCCGTCAAAAATCCCATTTGCCTGGCTCGTCGACAGCCTCGCCGGGACGCACGAGCCCGGTGCGGCCCGCCCAACGAGCGCCGACCCGCGCGCACCTCCGGGTCGCCTTCCGCTGAGCCGTTCCGCGGCGGCCGAAATGGCTTGCCGCTGGCGGGTCGCTCAACCGGTGTTGCCGCCGATCGCCGGCACCGTCTCGTGAACCGGCTCCTTGCGCTCGCGGTAGATGTCGATCGACTGCTTGGGCCGATCGATGTTGAGGGTCATCAGCAGATCGCCGGTCACGGCCAACACGCGATAGGCGCCGAACATCTCGGTGAACTGCGCCGTGGTGAAGTTGGAGCGGGCCACGAACAGCTCGTTCTCCGCGTCCAGGAGGTCGAGCAGGCTGCGCTGGCCGAGGTCGAACTGCTGCGCATAGACGTCGCGGGTCGCACGCTGCGCCTCGACCGCCGCCCGCAGCGATTCGACGCGGGCCTGCGCCGTGGTCAGGGCGTTGTGCGCGATCCTGGCCTCCCGCTCGGCGTCACGCTGGGCCTGGAGCAACTTTTGGCGCGCCTCGCTGACCCGCGAGAAGGCCTCGCGCTCCCGGGCGATGTCGGCGCCGCCGCGGAACAGGTTGTAGCGAAGCACGAGCAGGGCCTGCGCTTGGACGTCGCCGCCGCGGACACCGTCGAGGTTGTCGTTGGCGGCGGCACCAGCCTCGATATCGAGCCGTGGATAATAGCCCGCACGCGACCCTCTGAGCTCGGCCTTGGCGACTTCAATGTCGGAATTCGCGATCTCGACCGTCGGGTTGTCGACGGCCGCCTTGGCGGCCGCGGCCTCCTGGCTCTCGGGCAGAGCCGCGACCGGCACCACCGGATTCTCGAGGCTCTCCGCCGGCATCCCGACCACGCTGATGTAGCGCGCCTGGGCGTCGCGCAGATTGCCGACCGCGGTCGCGACCGCCGTCTGCGCGGCGGCGATCCGGGCCTCGGACTGGTGGACGTCGGCGATCGAGCTGGCACCCTGGGTTTCGAGTTGCCCGACCTTGCTCCCGAGGCGCTGATGCTCGGCGAGGTTCTCGCGCGCCAGCTCGACCAGCACCTGGTTGCGCAGAATGTCGAGGTGGGCTTCGATCGCATTCAAGGCGACGAACTCCGCGGCCTCCTGAACCCGGTGCGCCGCGGAATCGATCCGCGACGTCTGCCGCTGGACCTCGCTCTGGGTCGCAAAGCCATCGAACAGCATCTGCGACAGGGTGATCTGGGATTCGTAGCGCATCAGCGTCGTCGACGAGTCGCCCCCCGGCGGCCGCGTCGCCCGGTTCCGGGTTCCCGGGCTGTTGGTGTACTGGGGGCCGGCCGCACCGCGCAGGTCGATCGACGGCAGATAGCCGGCGCGGGCTTGCCGCAGCTCCTGGTCGATCGCCTCCCGGTCCGCCTGGACCACCCCGACGTCGGGGTTGGTCGCAAGGGTCGCCCGCACGCTGTCCTCCAGCGAGGCGGCGCCAGCAGCGCCGACCGTCGTGAGCCAGACGATCTGCACGACGGCGCCGGTCAGGACGCGTGCGATGGCCGACAACGAGACGTTCCCACTGATTCGCATTCTGCTGACCCACCTGGCTTGAGGGAGACCCCGACCAAGCCGCAGGTTGATTGGGTTATTGTCATGCTTGATAGATGTTGCCTCGGATTGCGTCAATTGCTTAGGCTGCGGCCCGCCCTGGATCCCGCAGCCAATCTTGCTGCCGGCAGCGGTGATGCCCCTGGTTTACCACCAAGAACGGGTGACTCGGATCTGCTGGCATCTCGAAGTTTCCGGGCCGGTGCTGCTCGTCGGTATGCTGCAATGCCATTGTCTCGAGCGATCGCATTGTGTACTGCAACGCGGTGCGCGCGGACGCGAGCGGTGCGGGCACGATCTGGCTCGCTCTGAAGCAGATCGGCCGCGGCCGCGAAGGACTCGAATGACATGGCGCAACCGATCCGACGTGGGCCGAGTGATCTGGCGGTGCCTGAGCGGTCACCCGGGGGGCCCGCCCAGCGACCGGCGTCGCCGTCGGCGGACGAAGCGCGTGGCGCCGCGCCGTCCGGCGGGCAGATGAGCGGCCAACCCGGCACCGGTTCGGCGCTCGAGTCCCCCTGGACACGCCCCGGCCGGCGCCGAACGAGCGGGCGTCGGCCGATCGCGCCCCGGCTGGCGCGCCCGGCTGGAACGTCGCGCCCCGGGCGGCGACCTTCGACGACCCCCTGCTGACCTGCCTGGTCGCGCTGACCCAGCTGCTCGAACGGCCGGCCTCGCCCGAGGTGCTCAAGGCGGGCCTGCCGCTCGAGCACGGCCGCCTGACCCCGGACCTGGCGATCCGGGCCGCGGAACGGGCCGGTCTCAGCGCCCGTCTGGTGCGCCGCGCGCTGGCCCAGATCAGCGACTTCACGCTGCCCTGCATCCTCCTTCTGGAGGGGCGTGACGCCTGCCTCCTGGTCGAGCTGCTGGCCGGTGACCGGGCCCGGGTCCTGATTCCGGAAACCGGTCGTGGTGCGGTCGAGCTGCCGCTCGCCGACCTCGCCGAGCGCTACACCGGTTACGCCCTGTTCGCACGGCCGGAGGTCCGCTTCGACCGGCGCGCCGAGCAGGTCGAGACCGCCCACGTCGGCAGCTGGTTCTGGGGCACGCTGGCGCAGGCCTGGCCGATCTACGCCGAGGTCATGCTGGCGGCGGTGTTGATCAACATGTTCGCGCTCGCGAGCCCGCTGTTCATCATGAACGTCTACGACCGGGTGGTGCCCAACAACGCGCTCGAGACCCTCTGGGTGCTGGCCGCGGGCGCGCTGACCGTGTTCCTGTTCGACTTCCTGCTGCGCAACCTGCGCGGCTACTTCGTCGACAGCGCCGGCAAGATGGCCGACGTCAAGCTCGCCAGCCGGATCTTCGAGCATGTGCTGGGCATCCGCATGGCGGCGCGGCCGGCGTCGGCCGGCGCGTTCGCCAACAATCTGCGCGAGTTCGAGAGCCTGCGCGACTTCTTCACCTCGGCCAGCCTCGTGACCCTGGTCGATCTGCCGTTCGTGCTGTTCTTCATCTTGATCGTGTGGTGGCTCGGCGGCCCGATCGCGGCCGTGCCGGCGGTCGCCGTCCCGCTGGTGATCGGGGTTGGCCTCTGCCTACAGATACCGCTCAACCGCGTGGTCCGCCGAACCTTCAAGGAGGCGGCCCAGAAGCACGGCGTGCTGGTCGAGAGCATCAGCGGCCTGGAGACGATCAAGAGCATCGGCGCCGAGGGCCGCATGCAGCGCAACTGGGAACAGTTCGTGAGCGCCACCGCCCGCTCGGCCACGCGCGCGCGCTTCCTGTCCGCGTTCGGGGTCAATTTCTCGGCGCTCGCGCAGAACCTGGTGACCGTCGGCGTGGTCGTGCTCGGGGTCTATCGGATCGGCGAGGGGCTGATGACGGTCGGCGCGCTGGTCGCCTGCACCATCATCACCGGCCGCGGCATGGCGCCGCTGGCCCAGGTCGCCGGCATCCTGACCCGCTACCATCAGGCCCGGGCGGCGTATGATGCCCTCAACCAGGTCATGGCGCTGCCGATCGAGCGGCCGCGCCACGCCCGCTTCCTGCACCGGCCCGAGCTGCGCGGCGAGATCGAGTTCAAGGACGTCAGCTTCAGCTATCCGGGCCAGAAGTTCCCGGCGCTCGACGGCGTCTCCTTCGTGATCAGGCCCGGCGAGCGGGTCGGCCTGATCGGCCGGATCGGCTCCGGCAAGACGACCATCGAGAAGCTGGTGCTCGGGCTGTACGCGCCCGACCAGGGCGCCGTGCTGATCGACGGCACCGATCTCCGGCAGATCGATCCCGCGGATCTGCGCCGCAACATCGGCTGCGTGCTGCAGGACGTGTTCCTGTTCCATGGCAGCGTGCGTGACAACATCACGCTGGGCGCGCCCTTCGCCGACGATCAGGCGGTGCTGCGGGCGGCGCAGATCGCCGGCGTCGAGGACTTCGTCGCCCGCCATCCGCAGGGCTTCGACCTCAATGTCGGCGAGCGCGGCGAGAGCCTGTCCGGAGGCCAGCGTCAGGCGGTCGCGATCGCCCGGGCGGTGCTCCTCGACCCGCCGATCCTGGTCCTCGACGAGCCGACCAGCGCCATGGACAATGGCGCCGAGAACCGCTTCAAGCAGCGCCTCGGCGAGATCCTGGCCGGCAAGAGCCTGGTCCTGGTGACCCATCGGGCATCGGTGCTCTCGCTGGTCGAGCGGCTGATCGTGCTCGACGCCGGCCGGGTGGTCGCCGACGGGCCGCGCGACGGCGTGCTCAAGGCGCTCGCCGCCGGGCGGATCCGGGCGCAGGCCTGACGGAGGCCGGCATGGCGAGCCATGAGGTCGCGCTACGCCCGAGCAAGACCGGGGTCTCGACCCGCGTCCAACCCCGGCTGCGCAAGGCCGATGCCGATTTCATCGTCGGTCGGGCCGGCGCCGGGTTGATGGGGCCGCGCGGCTTCACCCATCTGCTGCTGCTGATCATCGTCGCCTTCTTCGCCCTGTTCTTCACCTGGGCGAGTTGGGCGAGGCTGGACGAGGTCACCCGGGGTGAGGGCAAGGTGATCCCGTCCAGCCAGGTCCAGGTGGTGCAGAACCTCGAAGGCGGGATCGTTGCCGCGATCGACGTGCATGAAGGCGATGTCGTCGACCCGGGCGAGGTGCTGCTCCGGATCGACAACGTGCGCGCGGCCAGTGATCTGCGCGAGAATCACAAGCGCTACCTCGCCCTGGTCGGCGCGATCGCCCGGCTCCGGGCCGAGGTCGACCAGACCCCGATCACGTTTCCGCCCGAGGTCCTGGCGGACGCGCCGGAGGTCGCCACCAACGAGCGCGCTCTCTACGACGCGCGCCAGGCGGATCTGCAGTCGGAGCTGGCGATTCTGCGCAGCCAGGCCGAGCAGCGCGAGCAGGAGCTGAGCGAGCTCAAGACCCACATCGACCAGCTCGCTCGCTCGCAGGCGCTCGCCAAGGAGGAGCTCGACATCACCGCACCGCTGGCCGCGAGCCGGGTGGTCTCCAAGATCGACTTCCTGCGCCTCCAGCGCCAGGTCAACGATCTGACCGGCGAGCTGGACGCCGCGCGCCAGTCGGTGCAGCGCGTGGAGTTGGCGGTGGGCGAGGCCCATCGGCGGGTCGAGGAGCGCCAGCTCAAGTTCCGCTCCGAGGCCCAGCGCGAGCTCGCCACCGACCAGCCCCAGGCGACCGGGCTCGCCGAGGTGATCACCGCCGCCGCCGATCGGGTCAAGCGCACCGAGGTCCGCTCGCCGGTCCGCGGCACGATCAAGCGCCTGCTGGTCACCACGGTCGGCGGCGTCATCCAGCCGGGCCAGAACCTGGTCGAGATCGTGCCGCTCGAGGACACCCTCTTGATCGAGGCCAAGGTCCGGCCGGCCGACATCGGCTTCCTGCACCCGGGTCAGGCGGCTCTGGTCAAGGTGACCGCCTACGACTTCTCGATCTATGGCGGCCTCAAGGGCGTGGTCGAGGACATCAGCGCCGACACGATCACCGACGAGCGTGGCGAGAGCTTCTACCGGGTGCGCGTGCGCACCCACGACAACGCTCTCGAGAAGGCCGGCGAGCCGCTGCCGATCACCCCCGGGATGACCGCTCAGGTCGACATCCTGACCGGCCACAAGACGGTCATGGATTACCTCCTGAAGCCGATCCTCAAGGCCAAGCAGAGGGCGCTGCGCGAGCGCTGACCCAGCTCTGCCTGCGGCTCCGCTCCGGTCAGTGGCTGCCGACGCCCGGCGAGGACAGCCCGGTCGACCTCGACGACACCAGGGTGTCGGCCGGCAGGACGTGGGCCCAGCGGGTGGTCTCGTTGACCGAGTAGTAAGGGACGTACTGGCTGACCTGCTCCTGCGGCAACACGGCCGTGGTCAGGTTGTCCAGGATGTACACCTCGCGGTCGAGGTAGACCGCCAGCACGGCGTGCGGCAGATCCCGCACGACGTCGCGCAGCACCACCAGGCGCAGATCCTCGGCGGCAAAGCCGAGCTGGCGCAGGCTGACGTACTTGGCGATCGCATAGTCCTCGCAGTCGCCTGAGCGGCTCAGAAACTCGAGCGGGGTCGCCCAGTAGTCACGCTGACCGTAGTTCTGCTCGTCGGTCTTGTACTGCCACTGGTTGAGGAACTGGTTGACCGCCTGAATCTGCTCGAACCGTGGCTGGCCGACCTCGCTCTTGAGCAGGGCCTGCCAGACGATCGCGCTGCGGGTCGGGCAGGCCTCGTCGGCGTCGGCGCAGGCCCGGTAGAGCCGGCGCTCGCGGGCGATCTGGCGCAGCACGTGCTGCCACTGCGGCAGGGCGGCCAGCGAATCGACCCGGAACTCGACGGTCCCGAACAGCTGCGGTGTGGTCGGCGCGGTCGCCGCGGCCGCCGGGGTCGTGCCGAGCAGCCCGCCCAGCACGGCCAATGCCTTCAAGGCAGTCTTCACGGTTTCCCACTCCCTACCTGGAATTCGGGTGGTTGGACCTGAGGCGTTTGGTTGGTCCGGAGGGTAGGGAAGCGCGATGAATGAACCGTTGCCCGGGGGCGCCCGCCGCCCGCCAACGTACTCGGGTAGGGGGCCGCGGGCCGGCTAGTCGGAACTTTCT
>CAVSRN010000007.1:0-26389 GCA_963730195.1 uncultured Alphaproteobacteria bacterium | reverse complement strand
GGTGGCCCCAGCCGAGGTCGCTCTTGCCCGCGGACCGATGTCGGCAGCGGCTGCCGTTCTGGTCAAGCCGCCCTGGCACCCGCTCCGATCATGACTTCCAGCTCGGTATGGAAGCCCTCGTGGTCCTCGAAGGGTAGCAGGTATTCGCCGACCTCCGACCATGCGGCGGCGCGAGCGGCGTGATCGAGGTCGGCGACGACGGCGCGATAGGCGCCGAAAGCCTGCTGCATCATCTCGAGCGCCTGCGTGGCCGAAGGCAACCGTAGTGCTGCCTTGACGACTCTGGTTTCGACCTCCACCAGGCCCGCGTCGGAGAGCAGGCCTCCAAGAACGCCGGGGCCGCCGAGCGCGAAAATTCCCGACTTGCCGGCCGCGGGCGGTGCTTTGCCGGCGTGGCGAAGCAGGATTTGCATGGGCTTGGCCATGAAGGGATTGCCAGAGGGCGTCGTGAACACAAGGACGGCGAGCCGGGCCTTCGGTCTCAGAGCACGGCGAACCGCGATCAATGCCTGCCTCGGATCTGGAAAGTGCATCAGGCCGAGACGGCTGATCGCCGCATCGAACGGGCCGGCGCTCTCGGGGAGATCCTCGGCGGCGCATTCGAGGGTCTCGATGTTGCCGAAACCTCGGCGGCTCGCCGCCTCGCGAACGCAGGCCAGCATGCTTGCCGACAGATCGCTGGCCAGGACCCGCCCCTGCGGCCCGACCCGCTCCGCGGTTCTCAGAGTTCTGGCTACCAGCTCCGCAGGCGAGATCGAGGACGTGCATGCCGGGATCGACGCCGGCCATGTCGAGCATCGTATCGGTCGCATTGGCGAGCCCTTCCGCGAACGCGCCCTCCCACTTGGCCCAGCCGGGCGCGGCAGACTCCCAGGTCCGGCGCAGCTCGGTCCTCACGTCATCGCCAGCCATCTTGCGCCCCTTTCGTGAAGTCCTCCCGGATGCGAGACTCCCCTGCAGCCGGCGTGGGACCGCGGTTTCGACACCGACTGCCAGCGCACCTGGCAACGAAGGCCCGAAGGAATCATGGGCGCGGCGCGCCGTCAATTCGTGGCGGCGGGCTCGGCGCCGGCGACGTTTTGGGCCAGGGCAGCTTCGAGAAAATCGTCGAGGTCGCCGTCGAGGACGCCGGCGGCGTTGCCTTTCTCGACGCCGGTGCGCAGGTCTTTGACCATCTGGTAGGGCTGGAGGACGTAGGAGCGGATCTGGTGGCCCCAGCCGATGTCGCTTTTGTTGGCCGCTGCGGCTTCGGCGGCGTCGGCGCGCTTTTGCAGCTCGAGCTCGTAGAGGCGGGCGCGTAGCATGGCGTAGGCCTGGGCGCGGTTCCTGTGCTGCGAGCGGTCGTTCTGGCAGGCGACCACGATCCCGGTCGGCAGGTGGGTGAGGCGGATCGCGCTGTCGGTCTTGTTGACGTGCTGGCCGCCGGCGCCGGACGCGCGGTAGGTGTCGATCCGGAGGTCTTTTTCCTGAATCTCGACCTCGATCGTCTCGTCGACCACCGGGTAGACCCAGACGCTGGCAAAGCTTGTGTGCCGGCGCGCCTGGCTGTCGAACGGGGAGATCCGGACCAGGCGGTGGACGCCGCTTTCCGATTTCAGCCAGCCGTAGGCGTTGGGCCCCAGCACCTTGGCCGTGACCGACTTGATGCCGGCCTCCTCGCCCGGGCTCTCCTCGATCCATTCCAGCTGGTAGCCCTTGGCCTCGGCCCAGCGCGAATACATGCGCAGCAGCATCTCGGCCCAGTCCTGGGACTTGGTGCCGCCGGCGCCGGCGTGGATCTCGAGGAAGGCATCGTTGCCGTCGGCCTCGCCATCGAGCAAGGCCTCGAGCTGGAGGCGGGCGAGCCGGTCGCGCAGCGTTGTCAACGCCGCCTCGGCCTCGGCCGCGCTGTCGGCGTCGTCCGCCTCCTCGGCAAGCTCGGCCAGCGCCAGGCCGTCCTCGAGCTCGCGCTCGAGCCCGCGCTGGCGCTCGATCGCGTCGGCGAGCCGGGTGCGCTCGCGCATCAGCGCCTGGGCGCGCGCGGCCTCATCCCAAAGCTCGGGCTTCTCGACCTCGGCGTTCAGCTCCTCGAGCCGCCGGAGCGCCCGGTCCCAGTCAAAGATGCCTCCTCAGCAGGGCCAGGCCCTGCTCGATCTCTTCGGCCAGATGAGCGGTCTCGGCACGCATGCGGCCTCTCCACGGGCTTGTGCGGTCATCGACGATGGCGGCGGCCTGTAGCACGGATCGCCGCCGGCGCGAAGGGCCGCGGGCTCAGTACAGCCCGCCCGGGCGCGGCACCCCGCCCGGCGGCCGGCCCGGCCCGGCGCTGCCATCGACGCCATCGAAGCTCACGGTCTCGCCCCGCGGCGGGCTGACCTCGGTCGGCTCGGTGCCCGGGATGTAGGCCTCGAGGATCACGGTCTTGGTGTCCGGCCCCGGCAGCAGGCCGGTGTCGGCGTCGATCCGGACCAGGCGCACGCCGGGCGGCACCCGGAACGGGGTCGCCGGCCGGTCGGCCAGCGCCTTCTGCATGATGTCGACGAAGATCGGCAGCGCCGCGGTCGCCCCCTGCTCGCGGCTGCCGAGGCTCTTGGGCTGATCGAAGCCGACGTAGACGCCGACCACCAGATCGGGGGTGAAGCCGACGAACCAGGCGTCGCGGCTGTCGTTGGAGGTGCCGGTCTTGCCGGCGACCGGCTTGCCGAGGGCGCGGGCGCGCACGCCGGTGCCACGCTGGACCACGCCCTCGAGCAGGTTGACCATCTGGTAGGCGCGCGCCGGCGGGATGATCTGCTCGCGCTGGTCGACCAGGATCGGGGTCGGCTGATCCTGCCAGGCGACGTCGTCGCAGCCGGGGCAGGGGCGGTCGTCGCGGCGCTCGATGGTCTTGCCGTGGCGGTCCTGGATGCGCTCGATCAGGGCCGGCCTGATCCGCTTGCCGCCGTTGACCAGGCTGGCGTAGGCGCTGGTCAGGTCCAACAGGTCGACCTCGCCGGCGCCGAGCGCCGCGGCCAGGTTGTTGCCCATGCCGCGATCGATGCCGAAGCGGTGGACCATCTCGGCGACCCGGTCCATGCCGGTCGCCTGGGCGAGCCGGACGGTCATCAGGTTGCGCGACTTCTCGAGCCCGAGGCGCAGCGTGCTCGGCCCGTAGAAGTGGCCGGAATAGTTGGCCGGCTTCCATTTGCCCAGCCCCGGCCCCTGATCGATCACGATCGGCGCGTCGAGCAGGATCGTGGACGGCGTCATGCCGCTCTCGAGGGCGGCCAGATAGACGAACGGCTTGAGCGCCGAGCCGGGCTGGCGGAGCGCCTGGGTCGCCCGGTTGAAGACGCTCTGGGCGTAGCTGAAGCCGCCGCTCATCGCGAGCACGCGGCCGGTGTGCGGGTCGAGCGCGACCACGGCGCCCTCGACCTCGGGCGCCTGGCGGAGCGCGAAACGCGCCGGCTCGGCATGGCCGGACGGCGCGACCGTGACCTCGGTCCCGGGGGCGACCGTGACCTCCGGGCCACCGAGCGGCTCGACCCAGACCACGTCGCCCGGCTGCACCACCTGGTCGGCCGCGGTCACCTCCGGCCCGCGCGTGTCGTCGTCGATCTCGCGCCGCGCCCAGGTCATCTCGGCGAGCGGCAGCAAGCCCTGGCTGCCGTCCTCGAGACCGAGCACAGCACCTTCGGCATCGGTCTCGAGCACCGTCGCCAGCTGCCAGCTCTCGAGACCGTCGCTGTGGTCGAGGGCGGCCAGCTGGGCCGGCCAGTTCTCGGTGCTCGCGAGGTGGCCTGCCGGGCCGCGCCAGCCATGCCGCCGGTCGTAGGCGATCAGCCCGTGGCGCAGGGCCCGATCGGCGACCGCCTGCAGCGTCGGCGACAGCGTGGTCCGGATCGACAGGCCGCCCTGGTAGAGGAAGGCCTCGCCGTGCTGCTCGACCAGCTGCCGGCGGACCGCCTCGGTGAAATAGTCCGCGGTCACGATCTCGGTCGGCGCCCGATGGCGCATCACCAGCGGCTCGGCCACGGCGTGCTCGGCGTCGGCGTGGTCGATGAAGCCGAGATCGAGCATCCGCCCGATCACCCAGTCGCGCCGCGCCTTGGCCGCCGCCGGCCGCCGGGCCGGATTGTACCAGGACGGCGCCTTGGGCAGGCCGGCCAGGAACGCGGCCTCGGCGATGGTCAGCTCGTCCAGCGATTTGTCGAAATAGTTGAGCGCCGCCGCCGCCACGCCGTAGGAGCCGAGCCCGAGGTAGATCTCGTTGAGGTAGAGTTCGAGGATCTGGTCCTTGGTGAACGCCCGCTCGATCCGGAACGCGAGCAGCGCCTCCTTGATCTTGCGCGACAGCGAGACCTCGCCGGTCAGCAAGAAGTTCTTGGCGACCTGCTGGGTGATGGTCGAGGCGCCGACCGGCCGGCGGTTCTCCCCGAAGTGCCAGAGATTGGTCAGCGCGGCCCGGATGATGCCGAGCGGGTCGATGCCCGGATGGCTGTAGAAATTCTTGTCCTCGGCGGCGAGGAAGGCCTGGATCAGGCGCTTGGGGATCGCCTCGACCGGCACGAAGATCCGCTTCTCCTGGGCGTATTCGGCCATCAGACGGCCGTCGGCGGCGTGGATCCGGGTGACGGTCGGCGGCTGATAGTCGGCCAGCTGGCGATAGTCGGGCAGATCGCTGCCGTAGCGATGGAGCAGGTAGAGGGCGCCGCCCGCGCCGACCACCGCCAGGATCAGCAGGCTGGCGAACAGCGCCCCGAGAAACCTCAACACTTTGCGCAAGGCAGACCCTCTAGCGGATGCAAGGGCGGCGTGGTTGGCCGGGCCGGCCGAGATCGCCGGTCAGGAGGGCTCGGCGGCGAAGTAGCGATCGATCCCGTGGACGATCGCCTTGGCCAGCGCGGCGAGATGGGCGGGGTTACTGAGCGCCCGCTCGTCGGCCGTATTCGACAGATAGCCGAGCTCGAGCATCACCGAGGGCATGTCGGGCGACTTGAGCACCACGAACCCGGCCTGGGAGCGTTGCTGGCGAACCATCTTGGTCACCGATCCCAACTCGTCGACCAGGAGGTCCGCGACCTCGATCGACTTGTTGTTGGCATCCCGCTGCGCCAGATCGATCAGGATCTCCGTGACGATGTCCTCCTGGCCGGAAAGGTCGATCCCCGCTAGGATATCGGCACGATTCTCCTTGCTGGCAAGTCTTGCCGCCTCGTCGTTGGAGGCCCGCTCGGAGAGGGTGTAGACTGCCGCGCCACGCACGTCGGGCGCCTTGACCAGACTGTCGGCGTGGAGCGAGATGAACAGCTGGCCGCCGCTCTCGTGCGCCACTTTCAGCCGATCGCGGAGGCGGACGATGCGGTCGGTATCGCGCGTCATGACCACCTCGTAGCGGCCGGTCGCCTCCAGCTGGCGGCGCAATTCGAGCCCCATCCTGAGCACGATCTCCTTCTCGTAGACGCCATCGGCGCCGATCGCGCCGGGGTCGATCCCGCCATGGCCGGGGTCGATCACGATGGTCCGCTTGTGGGTCGGCGGGGGGGCCGCCTTCGGCGGCGGCGGCGCGATCACCGGGACCGCCGCCAGGCGTTGCCCGTCGACCGCGTCGGCGCCGCCCGCGACCTCGGCCGCCTGGGGTGAGGCCGCGACCAGGTCGGTCACGATCCGATGGCCGTGGCCATCGCCCGGCGGCAGCTCGAAGACCTTGCGGATCTCGAACGGTTGCGTGAGGTCGAGCACGATCCGCGACACGCCCGGGCGAAAGCGGCCGAACCGATAGCCCTGGACCAGGCCGGTCGCCGCCGCGCTGCTGGCCGGTGGCACCTGCCAGGTGACCTCCGGCAGGTCGATCGCCAGCCGGGGCGGCTGCTCGAGCTTGAGGTGGCGAAAGCTCACCCGTCGGTTGAGCTCGATCACGATCCGGGTACCGTCGCCGTAGGGCGCGATCCGAATGTCCTGGACCGCGGTCGGCTCGGCCCGGAGCGGCAACGGCGCCAGGCAGGCGAGGCTCAGGCAGGCGAGGGTCAGCAGTACGCTGCCGGCGAGCGCACCGAGCCGCCGGGAGAGGCGCCCGGCCAAGCCCGATCCGGCGGCCCATCTGGCCGCTTGGCTCCGGTCCTCAGCACGCATCCGGATTGCGGTCCCGTCGCTGACCTGGTCTGGCGGGCGCGTCATAATCAGATTGTATGGTGTCAGCGGAAGCACTATAGTTAACAAACAACGGTTTGTCGCCGATCGATGTGATTTTTCGTGAGCGCCTGTGGCGCCGCTGCCACCGATCGGCCCACTGCCCGTTCCTGCGGCAGGTCATCGTTGCGACGGACCCGGCGCTCGCAAAAGCGCGGGTCGGCATGGAAAACTGGTGCGAGACGACCACAGCTCCGCCCTTGCCTTGGATCCCTCAGTTGCGGCGGCCGTCACGGCCCGCCGTACCCGGTCGATCCCCGCGCTCGCTGATGACCGATGCCAGCTCGCCGCGGCGCGCCCGCGGCCCGGCCACCGAATTCACGGAGAAGCTCCCTAATGACGAAACGCATGCTGATCGACGCCTCCCATCCGGAGGAGACCCGGGTGGTGGTGGTCAACGACCACCTGCTCGAAGACTTCGACTTCGAATCCGCGACCAAGAAGCAGCTTAAAGGCAACATCTACCTCGCCAAGGTGACCCGGGTCGAGCCCTCGCTGCAGGCCGCGTTCGTCGACTACGGCGGCCAGCGGCACGGCTTCCTGGCGTTCAGCGAGATCCACCCCGACTACTACCAGATCCCGCAGGCCGATCGCCGCCTGCTGCAGGAGCCGAACCCGCCGGAGGTCGAGGCCGCGCCCGAGCCCGCCCCCGAGCCGGACGCCGGCCCCGACGAGGCGGCCGCCGGGGCGGGCGGCGACGATGCGCCGGTGGCCGCCGCCACCGATCCCGACGAGGAGGCGGCCGAGGTCTTCGACGAGCAGGCGAGGCAACGCTCGCGCCTGCTCCGCGGCTACAAGATCCAGGAGGTCATCAAGCGCCGGCAGATCATGCTGGTCCAGGTGGTCAAGGAGGAGCGCGGCAACAAGGGCGCGGCGCTGACCACCTATCTGTCGCTGGCCGGCCGCTACAGCGTCCTGATGCCGAACACCGGCCGCGGCGGCGGCATCTCGCGCAAGATCGCGAGCCCGGCCGATCGCTCCAGGCTCAAGGAGATCGCGCGCGAGATCGAGGTCCCCGACGGCATGGGGCTGATCATCCGCACCGCCGGCCAGCAGCGCAGCAAGCTCGAGATCAAGCGCGACTACGAGTACTCGCTCCGGCTGTGGAACGACATCCGCGAGCTGACCCTGCGCTCGGTCGCCCCCTGCACGATCCACGAGGAGGGCGCGCTGGTGAAGCGCGCGATCCGCGACCTCTACGGCCGCGACGTCGACGAGGTCTGGGTCGAGGGCGAGGAGGGCTACCGGACCGCGCGCAAGGTCATGAGCATGCTGATGCCGTCGCGCGCGCGTCGGGTCAAGCTGTACAAGGACGAGCTGCCGCTGTTCCACCGCCACGGCGTCGAGGAGCAGCTCGACAGCCTGCATCAGCCGGTCGTCCACCTGCGCTCGGGCGGGTCGATCGTGATCCACACCACCGAGGCGCTGACCGCGATCGACGTCAACTCGGGCCGCTCGACCCGCGAGCGCAACATCGAGGAGACCGCGCTCAAGACCAACCTCGAGGCCGCCGAGGAGATCGCCCGCCAGCTCCGTCTGCGCGACATCGCGGGCCTCGTGGTCGCCGACTTCATCGACATGGACGAGACCCGCAACCAGCGGGCGGTCGAGCGCCGGCTGCGCGACCATCTGAAGACCGACCGGGCGCGGGTCCAGCTGGGCAAGATCAGCGCCTTCGGCCTGCTCGAGCTGTCGCGCCAGCGGCTGCGCCCGAGCTTCCAGGAGCTGAGCGCGCAGCTCTGCCCGACCTGCACCGGCACCGGGGTGATCCGCTCGGTCGAATCGGCGGCGCTGCAGGCGCTGCGCGCGATCGAGCTCGAGGGCATGAAGGGCAAGGCGGCGGCGCTGACCGTGACCCTGCCCCAGGCGGTCGCCCTCTATATCCTCAACCAGAAGCGCGACCGGCTGGTCGGCCTCGAGCAGCGCTACGCCATGACGGTCGCGGTCGCGGTCGACCCCCAGCTGATCGCGGGCGACACCCGGGTCGAGAGCACGGCGGCCAAGGTCGAGGGCGAGGCCCCGGAGGCGCGCGCCGAGGCGGCCGCAGAGCCCGTGGCTCCGGTCGCCGCCCCGGCTGTGGCCGCCGCCCCGGCTGCGGCCGAGGCCACCGAGGATGAGGGCGACGCTGGCCGCAAGCGCCGCCGGCGCCGGCGCCGGCGGCGGCGGCCGGGCGACGCCGACGCCGAGGCGGAGAGCGCTCAGGCGCCAGCGGCGCCGCCGGTGACGCCGCCGGCAGTGGCGATCGAGCTGCCCGAGCCGGTCGCGGCGGCCGCGCCGGACGTCCCCGAGGCACCCGCCGCCGAGGCGGTCGCGGATGCGGAGGCCGCGCCGAGCGCCGGCCCGAAGCCGGAGCGCAAGCCACGCCGCCCGCGCCGACGCACTGGCACCAGGCGGGGCGAGGACCAGCCGGCGGTCGAACCGGCCGCCGCGAGCGCCGCCAGCACGGTCGAGAACGGTGCCGATCGCGCCGCGGCGGCGGGCCCCGACGGGTCGGCCCCCGAGGTGACCGACGCGCCGTCGCCGTCGCCTGCCGAGACCGCCGCGCCGCCCACCCGTCCCAGCCGGCGCCGCCGGTCCGCGCCGGCGGAGCGCGCGCGGAAACCCGAGAGCCGGCCCGAGACCGAGGTGCCGGCGGCGGCCGTGGTCGACCCCGAGCTCCCGGCGAGCCCGCGCCGCGGCTGGTGGAGCCGGTTCGTGCACAAGGACGAGTAGGCGCAGCTGAGGAAGCGCCGGTGCCAGAGCGTCAGCGCGCGCGCAGCCACGCCGTCAGGCGGTCGGCGCCCGCGACCACCCGCTCGTGGGTGCCGGCGAACGCCAGCCGGACGAAATGGTGACCGTTGACGCTGTCGAAGTCGGCGCCGGGCGTGAGGGCCACCCCGGTCGCCTCGAGCAAGGCCTCGCACCAGGCCGCCGAGTCGTCGGTCAGCTGCCCGACGTCGGCGTACAGGTAGAAGGCGCCATCGACCGGGGCCAGCCGATCGAGCCCGGCGGCCGGCAGACGCTCGAGCAGCGCTGCCCGGTTGCGCCGGTAGCCCTCGATCCGAAGCGCCAGCTCGGTGCCGCAGGCGAACGCGCTCTGGGCCGCCTCCTGGGCCAGCGCCGGCGCCGAGATGAACAGATTCTGGGCGAGCAGCTCGATCGGCCGCACCAGGTCCGCCGGCGCCACCAGCCAGCCGAGGCGCCAGCCGGTCATGCCGAAGTATTTGGAGAAGCCGTTGATCACCACGGCCTCGGGGTCGTACGCCAGGACGCTCGCGGCCGGACGCTCGTAAGTGATGCCGTGGTAGATCTCGTCGGCGATCAGGCGGATGCCGCGCGCCCGGCAATGCCGCGCCAGGGCCTCGAGCTGCTCCGGCTGGAGCATGGTCCCGGTCGGATTGGCCGGGCTCGCGAGCACCAGGCCGTGGACCGGCGGCGGCACGGCGGCCAGCTGCTCGACCGTGAGCGCGAAGCCGGTCTCCGGCCCGAGCCCGAGCCGGACGACCTCGACGCCGAGCGCCCGCAGGATGTTCTTGTACGCCGGGAACGCGGGCTCGGGCACGACCACGCGGTCGCCGGGATCGAAGGCGGCGAGGAAGCTGAGGACGAAGGCGCCGGATGCGCCGACCGTGACCGCCACCTGCGCGGGGTCGACCTCGAGGTCGTAGGTCGTACGATAGTGCGTGGCGATCGCCCGCCGCAGCGCCGGCCGGCCGAGCGCTTCGGTGTAGCCGAGAGGGATCCGGCCGAGCGCCCGCCGGGCCGCCTCGAGGACCGCCTGCGGCGGGCCGCCGCCGGGCTCGCCGACCTCGAGATGGATCACGTCCTGGCCCGCGGCGGCGCGTGCGCTCGCCGCGGCCAGCACGTCCATCGCGATGAACGGCGCGATCCGGGTGCGCCTGGCGATCTTCAGCCCTGGCATCGGGACGGTGGTCGACATACCTACCCCTGCGACGATGGCTCTGGCCGCCGTTCTGTCACAAGCGCCCGGCCCCTGCTAGGGATGACCGATCGGGAGGCCAGGCACCGGATGCAACCCTTCGAATCGTGAGGGCCCCGTGCAGGTAGGACTATTCCGACGATCCGGGCTCGTTCTGGCGCTGGGAGCAGTCGTCATGCTCCAGCCGCCGGCCGCGGTCGCGCAGGGGCGCAATTTCAGCTTGATCCGCGATGCCGAGATCGAGGCGACCCTGCAGATGTTCCTCACGCCGCTGCTGGAGGCGTCCGGGCTCGGCGCCGGCTCGGTGCGCATCTACATCGTCAACAACCCGCAGTTGAACGCGTTCGTCGCCGGCGGCATGAACCTGTTCCTGAACACCGGCCTGATCATGCGCACCGAGAACCCCGGCCAGCTGGTCGGGGTGATGGCCCACGAAATCGGTCACATCGCGGGCGGTCATCTGACCCGGGTCAACACGCCCCAGAACAAGGCGACGGCGGAGGCGATTCTCGGTGCGGTGCTGGGGGCGGCGACCGCGGTGGTCGGTGCGCCGGGACTCGGCACGGCGATCATCGCCGGCGGCCAGCAATTCGCGCAGACCGGCCTGATGCGCTTCTCCCGGGGCCAGGAGCAGGCCGCCGACCAGGCCGGATGCACCTATCTCACCCGGGCCGGCCTGTCGGCGCGCGGCCTTGCCCAGTTCTTCCGCATCCTCGACAGCCAGAGCGTCCTGATGGTCTCGAACGCCAACCCGTGGCTGATGAGCCACCCCTTGACCCAGGACCGGGTCACCTTCGTCGAGAACTGGGTTGCCGATCACCCCAATCCGCCACCGCCGGCCGGTTGGGTCGACGCGCACCACCGCATGGTGGTCAAGTTGAAGGCCTTCCTCGACGACCCGCGCGACACTCTGCGAACCTTCAAGGACGACAACAGTCTCTACGGCCGCTACGCGCGGGCGATCGCCGAGTACCGCGTGCCGGACCTGCCGCGGGCGCTCAAGGACATCGACGGCCTGATCAAGGAGCATCCCGACGACCCCTATTTCCACGAGCTCAAGGGCCAGATGCTGTTCGAAAACGGCCGGGTCCAGGATGCGGTCGCGCCCTATCGCGAAGCGGTCAGGCTGGCGCCGCAGTCGGCGCTGTTGCGCATCGGCCTGGCGCAGGTCCTGATCGAGACCAACACGCCTGCGGGGATTCGCGAAGCGATCCAGCAGCTCCAGGATGCCCAGCCGCGCGAGCCGGACAATGCCATGGCCTGGCGGCTGCTCGGCATCGCCCAGGGCCGCGCCGGCGAGCAGGGCCTCTCCGACCTGGCGTTCGCGGAGTATGCCCTGAGGGTCGGCAAGCGCAACGACGCCCGCCTCTACGCCAATCGGGCCAAGGGCAAGATCGCCGCGAGCGACCCCGGCTGGCTCCGGCTGCAGGACATCCTGCGCGAGCTCGAGGAGAGCTGAGGCCGGTCGTGGCCGGCAACGGGGATGGGCATGGCGCCCGCGGCCGCGGGCGACTACATTGATGCGGGATCGGACCAGGAACGGGAGCGAGTCGGCGATGCACCGACGGGCCAGAGGATGGATGCAAGCTTGGGCGGGCCTCGGGCTCGCCGTGCTCTTGGTGACGCCGGCGCAGGCCGGCAGCGAGGACCCCGCGGCCGGGCTCTCGGCCGAGCAGATCGAGAAGATCGTCCACGACTACCTGCTGCGCCAGCCGGAGGTCGTCTACCAGGCGCTCCAGGAGTTGCAGCGGCGTCAGGAAGCGGCCAAGGCCGAGCACCAGAAGGCGGCGGTCGCCGCCAACCACGTCCAACTGTTCCAGCAGGCCGATGATCCGGTCGGCGGCAACCCGGACGGCGACGTCACCGTGGTCGAGTTCTTCGACTACCAGTGCCACTACTGCCGGCAGGTGATGCCGTCGCTCAAGGCGAAGCTGCAGGAGGACAAGAAGCTCAGGGTGGTGTTCAAGGATTTCCCGATCCTGGGCGCGGACTCGGTGACCGCGGCGCGGGCGGCGCTCGCGGCCCGCAAGCAGGATCGCTACGTGCCGTTCCACTTCGCCCTGATGACCGCCAGCGACCTGTCGCTCGACGGCATCATGGCGGTCGCCCGGAGCGTCGACATCGACACCCGGCAGCTAGCTGCCGACATGAACGCGCCCGAGGTGGACGCCCAGATCAAGGCCAACTACGCGCTCGCCCACACCCTCGGCATCGAGGGCACGCCGGCGTTCGTGATCGGCGACGAGCTGATCCCGGGCGCGCTCGACCAGACCCGCCTGACCCAGCTGATCGACGAGGCCCGGACCGGCTGCGTCAGCTGCTAGCCGTTCGCGAGCACGCCTTTGCGGGCGAGCATCAGGCCGTCGCCGATCGGCACCAGCGCCAGGCTGACCCGCGAATCGGCCTGCAGCTTGGCGTTGAGCGCGCGCAGCGCCTCGGTCTGGCGGTCGCGGTTGACGGGGTCGGCGACCGCGCCCCCCCAGAGGACGTTGTCGATCATGATCAGGCCGCCCGGCCGGACCAGGACCAGGCTGCGCTCGTAGTAGGCGTCGTAGCTCTTCTTGTCGGCGTCGATGAACACCAGATCGAAGCTTCCGGCGCCGCCCGCCGCGATCAGCTGGTCGAGGCTCGCCTGGGCGAGCCCGAAGCGGACCTCGATCCGATCCTCGACCCCCGCCTCGCGCCAGGCCCGCCTTCCGATCTCGACCCAGTCGGGGTTGACATCGAGGGTCAGAAGGTGCCCGTCCGGCGGCAGGGCGAGCGCCATGGCGAGCGTGCTGTAGCCGGTGAAGCAGCCGATCTCGAGCAGGCGCCGCGCGCCCGTCAGCTCGACCAGGAGGCCCATCAGCTGGCCCTGCTCGGGCGCGCTCTGCATGCCGCCCTCGGGCAACGCCGCGGTCGCGGCGCGCAGCCGTGCCTGCGCCGGATGCTCGCGCAGCGTCGCGCCCAGCAGGTAGTCGTACAGCCGGTCGGTGAGCGCGAGCGTGCGGCGGGTCATCGGCTCATCCCTGGTCCTTGGCGAGCTCCCCGGCCGCCGCCAGGACCGCGTCGACGTGGCCCGGCACCTTGACCTTGCGCCAGACCTTCCGGACCCGGCCTTGGCCATCGATCAGGAAGGTCGAGCGCTCGATGCCCATGTAGCTGCGGCCGTACATGCTCTTCTCGACCCAGGCGCCGTAGGCCTCGACCACCTCGCCGGTCTCGTCCGAGGCGAGCGGGAAGGGCAGGCCGTGCTTGGCCTTGAACCGGTCGTGGCTGGCGATGCTGTCCTTGGACACGCCGACCACCTCGACGCCCGCGGCCTGGAACGCGGGATAGGCGGCGGCGAAGTCCTGCGCCTCCCGGGTGCAGCCCGAGGTGTCGTCCTTGGGATAGAAATACAGCACCAGCGGCCGGCCGTCGCGATCGGCCAGGTGAAGCCTGCCGCCGCCGGCGGTCGGCAGATCGAGTTCCGGGGCTTCTTGGCCGGCTTCGAGCGTCATGGGCGTCATCTCCTCGTGCGGGGTGGATCCGACCGGGCCGGCGGCGCCTGGCCGGGCTCGCCGTCCGGGCAATGGCGGGCAAAGATCAGGGCGACCGCCGCCTGGGCGGCGCGCAGATCCGCCTGCAGCTCGTCGAACCCGAGCGCGGACTCGGGCGCCGGGCCATCGTCCTCGTGGGCGGCCGCGCGCACCAGCGCCTGGCGCAGACCCCGCGGTGCCGAGCCGGCCTCGAAGCGGTCCCGGATCGACAGCCGGAGCACCGCCTGCAGCCGCCGATACAGGCGGACCGCCCGGACCAGGACCCGCCCGTCGGCCGCCGGCAGGACCCCGAGGGCGACCGCCCGCTCGAAGGTCAGGACGGTGCTGGTGGTGCGCAGCCCCGGATGCTCGGGCGCGAAGCGCAGCTGGAGGAACTGGGCCAGGAACTCGGCCTCGACCAGTCCGCCGCGGGCATGCTTGAGGTTCCAGGGGTCGTCATCGCCGTGCTCGCGGAAGATGCGCGCGCGCATGAGGGCGACCTCGCGCGCCAGCTGCTCCGGGTCGCGCTCCTGGAGCAGCGCCCGGTGGATGATCGCCCCGACCCGGGCGCCGAGCTCGGGATCGCCGGCGACCACGCGTGCCCGGGTCAGCGCCTGATGCTCCCAGGTCTGGGCGGAGTTCAGCTGATAGCTCTCGAAATTGGCCAGCGAGCAGGCGACCGGGCCGACGTTGCCGGAGGGCCGCAGGCGGGTGTCGATCTCGTAGAGCGGGCCCTCGGCGGTCGGCGCGGTCAGCGCCCGGATCAGGCGCTGGCCGAGCCGGGCATACCAGGTCGCCGCCGGCAGCGGCCGGGCTCCGTCCGAATGCGCCGCGTCGTCGGCATCGAAGATGAAGATCAGATCGAGGTCGGAGCCGATCGTCAGCTCGCGCGCGCCGAGCTTGCCGAGGCCCAGGACCACGAAGGCGCCGGCCACGATCCGGCCGTGCTGGGCCGCGAGCCAGGCCTCGACCCGCGGCAGCAGGGCCTGGATCACGGTCTCGGCGATCGCGGTCAGGACCAGGCCGGCGGCGGCGCCGTCGATCAGGCCGAGCAGCACCTGGAGCCCGATCTGGAACTGGCGCGCCTGCGCCCAGCGGCGGGTCGCGTCGAGCACGTCCTGAAGATCGCCGGCGCGCCCGAGCGCCCGGTCGAGCTCGGCGGCGAGCGCTTCGGCGGCGGGCACCGGCTCGAAGAAATCCGGCGCCAGCATGGCCTCGAACAGGTTGGTGTGACGGCTGAGATGGCCGGCCAGGCGCGGTGCCGTGCCCATCAGATCGGCGATCAGGGCGAGCAGGCGCGGATTCGCCCGGAACAGGGAGAACAGCTGGACCCCGGCCGGCAGACTGGTGACGAACTCGTCGAAACGGGCGAAGGCGGCATCGGGCTCGGCCTGATCGGCGAGCGAGCGCAGCAGGCGCGGCATGAGCTCGGTCAAGAGCTCGCGCGCCCGGGCGTCACGGGTCGCGCGCACGTGACCATGATGCCAGGCGCGGATCCGGGCGGCGATCGGCGAGGGCCTGGCGAAGCCCATCTCGGCCAGCGTCGCGAGCGTCTCCGGATCGTCGTCGGTGCCCGTGAACACCAGCGCCCGGCCGCCGCCGAGATCGATGCTGCTCTCGAACAAAGCGGCGTAGTGGCGCTCGACCCGCTCGAGCTGGACGCGGACCGCCTCGGTCAGCGCGGCGCCGTCGGGGTAGCCCATGAAGGCCGCGAACCGCTCGATCTGGTCGGGCCGGGCGGGCAGGCTGTGGGTCTGCCGGTCGGCGACCATCTGCAGGCGATGCTCGACCCGGCGCAGGAAGCGGTAGGCTTCGATCAGCTCGTCGGCGATCGCGGGCTCCAGCCAGCGGGTCGCGACCAGGGCGCGCAAAGCATCGCAGGTCGCCGGCGTGCGCACCTCCGGGACCCGGCCGCCGAGGATCAGCTGCTGGGTCTGGACGAAGAACTCGATCTCGCGGATGCCGCCGCGCCCGACCTTGATGTCGTGGCCCGGCACCCGGATCGTGCCGTGGCCGCGGTAGGCGTTGATCTGGCGCTTGATCGAATGGATGTCGCGGATCGCGGCGTAGTCCAGGTGGCGACGCCACAGGAACGGCCCGAGGTTGGCCAGAAAGCCGTTGCCGGCGATGCGGTCGCCGGCGATCACCCGGGCCTTGATCAGCGCCGCCCGCTCCCAGTTCTGGCCGTGCCGCTCGTAGTACTGCTCGGCGTCCTCGATCGCCAGCGCCAGCGGGTGGCCGGGCGGATGCGGGCGCAGCCGGAGGTCGGTGCGGAAGACGTAGCCGTCCTGGGTGCGGTGCTCGAGCAGGTAGACCAGCGCCCGGGTCAGGCGCACGGCGCAGGCCATCGGCCCCTCGCGGCCGCGATAGGCCAGGCGCTTAGGCTCGAACAGGACGATCAGGTCGATGTCGCTCGAGTAGTTGAGCTCGCCGCCGCCGAGCTTGCCCATGCCGAGGACGACCAGGCCCGACTCGGCGAGCGGCCCGGCCGAGGCCGCGCGGTCGATCTCGCCGCGCGCCGCGGCATCGCGCAGGGTCAGCTCCAGCGCCCGCTGGACCGCGAGGTCGGCGAACCGGCTGAGCGCCGCGGTCACCCGCTCGAGCGGCCAGGCGCCGACCAGGTCGGCAAGCCCGATCAGGAGTGCCAGCCGCCGCCGGCTCTGGCGCAGGATCGCCATCAGCCGGGCCCGGCGCTCGCCGATCTCGGCGCCAAGCGGCTCGATCAGGCGCTCGAAGGTCACGTCCGGCCCCAAGGTCAGGAGCGAGCGCAGGACCTCGGGCTCGGCGAGCAGAGCCTCGCTCAGGAAGGGGCTGTTGCCGAACACCGCGGCGAGCAGTTGCTCCGGGTCGACCGGGCTGGTCCGCGGACCGACCCCGCGCAGGGGCTCGGGCAGACGGGACCAGCGGGCCAAGCCGCGCTCGGCCGCCCCGGGGTCGCCGACACGCGGCAATATGTCCGGCGTGCTCTGGGATTGCGCCATCACAACCTGTTCTTAGCCGACTTGCTGCATATTATCGAACCATCGCCATCATGCCAGAGCGGCCCCGTGGTCCTGAGGTTCTCGCACACCCTGTTCCGGATCGTGGCCACGCTGGTGGCGTCCGCGATCATCACCATCGCTGCGCTCGGTGCGCGCCTCGCGGTCGCGCCGATCCAGCTGACCTGGCTCGCCCCCTACCTCGAGCGCGCGCTCGCGCCGGGCGACCGGCGGATCAAGATCGAGATCCAGGACGCCGGGGTGCGCCTGGGCGAGCATCGGGTGGTCGAGCTGGTCGGCGCCGGCGTCCGGGCCCGCGGCCCCGACGGCGAGGTCCTGATCGATCTGCCCGAGATCCAGGTCGGCATCAGCCTGCGCGCTTTGCTCTGGCACGGCATGCTGGCGCCGGCCTCCCTGGAGGCGAAGGCGCCGCTCCTGATCCTGACCCGCAACCAGGCCGGCAGCATCGGGCTGAGCGGGTCGGCGGTCGGGGCGAGGCGGGCGGCGCCCCGCGGTCAGATCGACCTCAACGCCCTGCTCACGCCCTTGCTGTCGGATGAGTTCGAGCCAGCCGCTCAGCTACCTCGAGGAGGCCGACATCTCCGGCGGCCAGCTGGTGCTCAAGGACCAGATCACCAACCATACGATCATGGCCCGCGGCGGCGCGCTGACGGTCCGACGGCTGCGGGACGGGGTCGCCGCGGACCTCACCTTCGCGCTCGATCAGGACGGCGCGCCGGCCAAGGTCCAGACCAGGGTGGCGCGCGATGCGGTCACCGGCCGGGTGCGCTTCGCGGTCGACTTCGAGCAGTTGAGCCCGGCCGAGCTGGTCAAGATCGAGCCAAGCCTGTCCCTCGACGGGGTCGACCTGAGGCTCGCCGGCCGGCTGATGGGCGATATCGACCCCGAGCACGGGCTGTCGCCGATCACCTTCGAGCTGCGGGCCGGGAACGGCGTGATCGAGCGGCCCGATTGGCTCGCGGGCCCGCTGCCGATCGATTCGGTGACCATCAAGGGCCGGCTGGCCGCCAATCTCTCGGGGGCCGAGGTGACCGAGTCCCGGATCGCCACCAAGGGTGCCACCGTCGAGACCACGGCCCAGATCGTCTGGGCCGACCGGCAGATCACGCTCCGGGCGAAGGTCGGGGCGCAGAACGTCGCCGCCTCGGATCTCAAGCTCTACTGGCCGCTAGCCGCCGGCCAGGAGGTGCGCGACTGGGTGCTCGCCAACGTCACCGACGGCGTGGTGCCGAACGCCGAGGTCACGATCGCGCTCAAGCCCGGCGACCTCGATCGCTACCCGTTCCCGGAGGGGGCGGTCCGGGGGCAGTTCGCGTTCAAGGGTCTGACGGTCCGCTATTTCGAGACCATGCCACCGCTGACCGGCGTCGACGGCAGCGCGAACTTCACCGCCCGGCGCATGGACTTCACCCTGAGCGGCGGGCGGGTCGGCGGCAATCGGGTGCAGAACGGCTCGGCCGTGATCACCGGGATGGGGATCAAGGGCCGCGACACGACCCAGCTCGTGGTCAAGGCCACGATCAACTCGCCGCTCGACCAGGCGCTCGCCCTGCTCGACCACCGCCCGCTCGGCTTCGCGAGCAAGCTCGGCGTCGATCCGGGCAACGCGTCCGGCCAGGCGCGGGCCGATCTCACACTCACCCTGCCGCTGCACCGCGATCTGGACGCCTCGGAGCTGAACGTCTGGGCCTCGGCCCAGCTGCAGGGCGCGGGCATCCGCGACCTCCCGGGCCAGCTCGACCTCAGCGACGGCGACTTCACCCTCAAGGTCGACAACCGCGGCGCCGATCTGAGCGGCCAGGGCGCGATCGACCAGATCCCGCTCACGATCGATTGGTACGAGGCCTTCTCCGAGCATGCCGCGGTCAAGCGGCGCCTGCGCGTGCAAGGCACGTTCGATGTCCAGGCCTTGAACCGGTTCGGGCTGAACCTGCCGATCCCGGCTACCGGGACCTCCCAGATCGACGCCACCATGACCGAGTTGGCCAAAGGGCGCGAGGCCAAGCTGGCGGTCGATCTCGGGCCGCTCGCGATCGACCTGCCGGCGCTCCGCTGGCAGAAGCCCAAGGACCAGGCCGGGCATCTCACGGCCTCGATCGTGATGGCCACCGGCGGCCCGGTCCGGGTCGAGGCCTTCGAGCTCGCGAGCACCGGCCTGGAGGTCGCCGGCAGCCTCGAGCTGTCGCTCGCGCCGGTGCAGATCGAGCGGCTGGCCGTGACCCGCTTTCGCGCCGGCCGCAACGAAGGCAGCCTCGAGGTGCAGCATCAGGCGGAGCAGGGCTACCAGGTCGCGGTGCGGGCGCAGACCATCGACCTCGCGCCCCTGCTCGAGATGCGCCTGCCGGCGGTCGATGGCACCGCCGGCGGCGCGCCGACCCCCCTGAAAGTGACTGTGGTCGCCGATCACGTCCTGTTCGGCGAGGTCGGCCTGAGCGACGTCGATCTCGATCTTGAGCGCGATGCTCAGGGTTGGCGGACCGGCGCCATGCACGGCCGCTTGCCCAAGGGCGGCAAGGTCGAGATGACCCTGGAGCCGGCGGACGACCAGCGCCGGCTGAAGCTCACCAGCGACGATGCCGGCGACCTCCTGCAGGCTCTCGATCAGACCAACCGCATCGAGGGCGGCAAGCTCGAGCTGAACGCCACCATCCGGCGCCAGGTCCCGGAGCTCGAAGCCGAGGGCAAGTTCCGGGTCAAGGAGTTCACGCTGCTCGATGCCCCGGTCCTCGCGCGCGTGCTGACCGTGGCATCGCTGACCGGGGTCGGCAATCTGCTGGGCGGCCAGGGGATCTATTTCGACCGGCTGGACCTGCCCTTCACCCTCCGTCACCGCGTGCTCGCGATCGAGAAGGGCCGCCTGTCGGGCTCGCAGCTCGGCCTGACCATGCGCGGGCGGGTCGATCTCAACAGCGAGCGTGTCGACCTGAACGGCACGATCGTGCCGCTCTACGGCCTCAACTGGGTGATCGGCAAGTTGCCGCTGGTCGGCCCGTTCCTGACCGGCCGCGAGGGCGAGGGGGCGTTCGCGGTGACCTACAGCGTGACCGGGCCGGCCTCCGACCCCGAGGTCAGCGTCAACCCGCTGGCGGTGCTGGCGCCGGGGTTCATCCGCGACCTGTTCAGCGGCCGGATGAACGACTCGACCGAGGCGGTGCCGGCGATCTCGCCCAACTGAGGTTTTTCCGCAGTTCGACTAAATGGCGCGCACCCGGACGTGGCGCTTCCTGCCGGCCGAGAGCAGCAGCTGGCCGTCGACCAGGTCGGCGAGGCCGACAGTCATGGCCTCGTCCTCGACCTTGCGCTCGTTGAGGCGGGCGCCGCCGCCCCGGATCAGCCGGCGCGCCTCGCTGTTGCTCGGCACCGAGCCCGACCCGCCGGAACAGCTCGACCACCGCGACGCCTTCGCCCAGCTCCCGCGCGACCGATCGTCGGTGGTCGGCAGCTGCCCGATGCCACGCCCGCACTGCCACGTCTTGGGCTCGAACACGGCGCGGGCCGCCTCTGCGGCCGCGGTCGCGGCCGCTTCGCCCCGACACAGCCTGGTCGCCTCGATCGGCCAGGAGCTCTCTTGGCCTCGTTCAGCTCGGCCCCCTCGAGCTTCTCCAGGCGCTCGATCTCGGGCAGCGGCAGCTCGGTGAACAGCCGGAGAAACCGGCCGACGTCGTCGTCGTCGACGTTGCGCCAGTACTGCCAGTAGTCGAAGTGCGCTCAGGCGATCCTCGTTGAGCCAGACCGCGCCCTGGGCGGTCTTGCCCATCTTGGCGCCCGAGCTGGTGGTGATCAGCGGCGTGGTCAGGCCGAACAGCTCCAGGCCCTCGGCGCGGCGGCCGAGCTCGACGCCGTCGACGATGTTGCCCCACTGGTCGGAGCCGCCCATCTGCAGCCGGCAGTCATGACGCCTCGCAAGTTCGAGAAAATCGTAGGCCTGCATGACCATGTAGTTGAACTCGAGGAAGGTCAGCGGCTGCTCGCGCTCAAGTCGAAGCTTGACCGAGTCGAAGGTCAGCATGCGGTTGATCGTGAAATGGCGGCCGTAGGCGCGCAGAAACGGAATGTAGCGAAGCTCGTCCAGCCAGTCGGCATTGTCGACCAGCAGCGCCTGGTCCGGACCGTCGCCGAACTCGAGAAAACCCTCGAGCGAGCGCCGGATGCCGGCGCGGTTGACCGCGAGCGTGGCGTCGTCGAGCAGCTGGCGGCTCTCGTCCTTGCCCGAGGGATCGCCGACCTTGCTGGTGCCGCCGCCGATCAGGGCGATCGGCCGATGCCCGGTCCGCTGCAACCACCGGAGCATCATGATGCTGACCAGATTGCCGACGTGCAGGCTGTCGGCGGTGCAGTCGAAGCCGATGTAGGCGGTCAAGCGGCCCTCGGCGGCGAGCGCGTCGATCGCCTCGAGGTCGGTCGCCTGGTGGACGAAGCCGCGCTCGACCAGTTCGCGGACGAAGTCCGAGCGCGGCCGGCTCATCGGCCCGCTTGCGCCAGCACGGTCTCGGGCTCCGGGCGGAGCGCCGCGTCGAGATAGCGCTCGATCACCGCGCCGAGCTCGGCAGGATGACCGCTGAAGAAATGATCGGCGCCGGGGACCACCTTGAGGTCGATCTTGATGCCGCGCTGCTGGGAGAGCTTCTGGACCAGCTTGGCGACCGATTCCGGGGGCACCAGAGCATCGGCGCCACCGTGCACGATCAGGCCGGACGACGGGCAGGGGGCCAAGAAGCTGAAGTCGTACATGTTGGCGGGCAGCGCCACGCTGAGGAAGCCATGGACTTCCGGGCGCCGCATCAGGAGCTGCATGCCGATCCAGGCGCCGAACGAGAAGCCCGCGACCCAGCAGCTGCTGCTGTTGGCGTTGTGCTGCTGCATCCAGTCGAGCGCCGCGGCGGCGTCGCGCAGCTCGCCCTGGCCGTGATCGAAGCTCTCCTGCGAGCGGCCGACGCCGCGGAAGTTGAAGCGCAGGACCGAGAAGCCGCGGCGCACGAACATGTGGAACAGGTCGAACACGACCTTGTTGTTCATCGTGCCACCATGCAGCGGATGCGGATGCAGGATCAGCGCCAGTGGCGGGTTGCCGCGCGGACCGTGATGGTAGCGCCCCTCCAGGCGACCGTCGGCCCCGTTGAAGATCACTTCCGGCATGGTGTACTCCCTACGCGCGCCGTCGGTGTCGAGCGCAGCGACGCCAGCGCCCGACGTAACGAGGCCGGTCGTCGACAGGCTTGCTCGCCAGGTTGTTGAACCCGAACCCGCAGCGGCTTATATTCGACTTTGAGCTGCGACCCCACTCGAGCGTTGACGGCGGAATCAGGACGGCGCGCGCACTAATCCGACCGTTTTCCTTTAGCGTGAAGCCGCTCTGAATTGCAATCCCCAACTACGGCACCCCGCTATGTTCAAACGACTGGCTGACGACATCCAAGCGGTGGCTGAGCGCGACCCGGCAGCGCGATCCAAGCTGGAGGTGCTGCTCTGCTATCCGGGCTTGCATGCGATCCTGTTCCACCGGGTCGCGCACCGCCTCTGGCGCCGTGGCTGGGTGGTCAGCGCGCGCTTTCTGTCGCACATCGGCCGCTGGCTGACCGGGATCGAGATCCATCCGGGCGCCGAGCTCGGCCAGCGGCTCTTGATCGACCATGGCATGGGCGTCGTGATCGGCGAGACGGCGGTCGTGGGCGACAACGTCACGCTGTACCAACAGGTCACATTAGGTGGTGTGTCGCTCCATCCGGGCAAGAGGCACCCGACGGTCGAGGACGACGTGGTGATCGGCGCCGGTGCTGCGGTGCTCGGACCGATCACGATCGGCAAGGGCGCCCGGGTCGGCTCCAACGCCGTGGTCCTGAAGGACGTGCCGGCCGGCGCCACCGTGGTCGGCATCCCGGCCCGGCAGATCGGACCGCAGCCGGTGGTCGAGGCCTGTTTCCCGGCCTACGGCACCGCCCCCGGCGCCGCGATCGATCCGGTGGCCCGGGTGATCGACCGGCTGAGCGAGCGCCTCGAGGAACTGAACGCCCGGGTCGCGGAGCTCGAGCAGCAGCGCGGCACCCAGGGCGAAGGCCATGACGAGGAGCGGCGCATCGCCGCATCCTGACCGCGCCGACGTCCGGACGCTGCTGGCCGTGAGCAGCACCGGGCAGCTGCCGCCCTGTTATCTCGACTACAACGCGAGCGCCCCGGTCAAGCCGGCGGTGATCGAGGCGATGGCGCTGGCGCTCGGCCGGGCCGGCAATCCGTCCTCGGTGCACGGCTTCGGGCGCGCCGCCCGGCGGGCGCTGGAGCAGGCCCGGGCGAGCGTCGCCGCGCTGGTCGGCGCGCGCCCGGAGGCGGTCCTGTTCACCAGCGGCGGCACCGAAGCTAACAACCAGGCCCTCGCCAGCGTCCGCGGTCCCCGCCTGGTCTCGGCGGTCGAGCACGCTTCGGTGCTCGAGGCGGCGCCGGAGGCCGGGCGTCTGCCGGTCGACCCCCTGGGCCGGGTCGATCTCGGGCAGCTGGCGGACCGCCTCGTCGCGGCGCCGGCCCTGGTCTCGGTGATGCTCGCCAACAACGAGACCGGGGTGCTGCAGCCGGTCGCCGAGGTGGCCCTGCTGGCGCGCCGTCACGGCGTGCGGGTGCATTGCGACGCCGTCCAGGCGGCGGGCAAGCTGGCGATCGATCTGGGCGCCCTCGGGGTCGATTTTCTCACGGTCTCGGCGCACAAGCTGGGCGGCCCGCAGGGGGTCGGCGCTCTGGTCCTGGGCGAGGGCATCGAGCCCGCAGCCTTGTTGCGCGGCGGCGGGCAGGAGCGGCGCTGGCGGCCAGGCACGGAGAACCTGCCGGGCATCGTGGGCTTCGGGCGGGCTTGTGAGCTCGCCCTCGAGGACCGCGATCTCGCGCGCCGCACGGGGGCACTGCGCGACCGCCTCGAGACCGAGATCCGGGCGGCGGCGCCGGACGCGCGGGTCTATGGCGCCGGCGCCGAGCGCCTGCCGAACACCAGCTGCCTCGGTATGCCGGGGGTCGGCAACCAGACCCAGCTGATCGCGCTCGACCTCGCGGGCATCGCGGTCAGCACGGGCTCGGCCTGCTCGTCCGGCAAGGTCGGGCCCTCGCACGTGCTGGCCGCGATGGGGATCGAGCCGGCCGCGGCGGCCTCGACCATCCGGGTCAGCCTCGGTTGGGCCAGCACCGACGACGATGTCGATCGCCTGGTCGCCGCCTGGACCCGGCTCTATGCCAAGGCGGGGAGGGCAGGCGCGGCCAGGACGCTGGCTTCGTCGCCGCCCGCCGCGCTATAGTGCTCAGGCGATGCGGCCGGGCAGGGAGCGCAAACCGTAGTCAATCCGTTTCGAGGCAAGACTCCGACCGTTTCGAGGTAAGAGTCCGAGGCAAATCGACGGGATGCTCAGGGCGAAAGGCTATCAGCCGCGTGGCCCCGACCCCGCGGCGGGTCGAGGCGGTTACGTGAATCCGAGGACGGGGAGATCGTACCATATCGATCTCGGCGGCGATTACCGGAGCGGTCGGGAGCCGCCCATGTCGACGTCAACCGTCCGACAAGGGCGCGGTCGCCGAAGCGCAGGTTCCCTCTCGAAGGACGCTGACAATGAAGGATGGCCCTGGTCTGCTGACGTTCGAGCTCGGCCCTGACGGCAAGGAGCTGGAGATCCACTGCGATCAGCGTGGGCTCGGCGCCTTGATTGGATCCTGTCCAGGCTGGCGCAGGCGAAGGGCCAAAGCCACGACCATCTGATGACCCCGGCATGGGGGGGCGTCGAACTCTCCGAGGAGCAGCAGGGTGAGGCCAACCGGCTGCTCCACAAGGTCACGGTCCGGCTTGGGACGAGGCGAAGGCGACTGGCCGGGGCTCCGAGCAACCTGGGCACGAAAGGCGTTTGAAATCCGCCGTTTCGTGACGACATGTTAGGGACGTTGGGCGAAGCTCTGCTGACGAGAGGTTCGGAAATGCAGCGGTGTTGTCATTGACCCCGGCGGCGGTCGGCCGGGTGCGGCATCTGGTCGAGTCGCGCGGTGCGGGCGCGACCGGAGTCCGGGTCGGTGTGCGCACCGCCGGCTGTTCGGGGCTGACCTATACGATCGACTTCGCGAGCGAGGTCGGCCCGGGCGAGGAGGTGATCGAGGCCGACGGCGTCAAGGTGGTGATCGACCCCAAGGCCGTGATGTACCTGATCGGCACCGAGATGGACTTCGTCGAGGACCAGCTCGGCGCCAGCTTCACGTTCAAGAACCCGAACGAGGCGGCACGCTGCGGCTGCGGGCGAATTGTTCACGGTCTGAGCGCGCGAGCTCGGGTTGCGGGCGCGATGCCGCGCTTGACCTTCGTCGACCCCGCCGGCGGACGCCATGAGATCGAGGCCGAGAGCGGCCTCTCGGTGATGCAGATCGCGCGCGCCCACGACCTCGGGATCGAGGGCACCTGCGACGGCGAGATGGCCTGCGCGACCTGCCACGTGATCCTCGAGCCCGAGGATGCGTCGCGCCTGGGGGTGGCGAGCCCGGAGGAGGAGGACATGCTCGATCTGGCGACAGGCGTGCGGCCGACCTCGCGGCTCGGCTGTCAGATCGTCGTGACCGAGGAGCTCGACGGCCTGACCGTCCACCTGCCGGCCGACGGCTGACGGTCACCTCGACCGCGCTGCCGATGCCGGTGATCGACGATCCGTTGGGATTTGGGCGGCCGCCGGGAGACTGCCGGGTGGTGGTCGCGATGTCGGGCGGGGTCGACAGCGCCTGCACCGCAGCACTCCTGGCCGAGGCCGGCTATGAGGTGATCGGGGTCACGCTCCAGCTCTACGACCATGGCCAGGCGCTCGGGCGCAAGGGCGCCTGCTGCGCCGGCCAGGACATCCACGATGCCCGCCGGGTCGCCGAGCGTCTGGCCATCCCCCACTACGTGCTCGACTTCGAGCAGCGCTTCCGGACCGCGGTGATCGAGGATTTTGCCGCGAGCTATGCGGCCGGGCGGACGCCGATCCCCTGCGTGCGCTGCAATCAGAAGATCAAGTTCCGGGACCTGCTCGAGATCGCACAGGATCTCGGCGCCGATGCGCTCGCGACCGGTCACTACGTCCGCCGGAAGGCGAGCGATGCCGCAGTCGAGCTCCATGCCGCCGCCGATGCCCGCCGCGATCAGAGCTATTTCCTGTTCGCGACCACCCCGGCGCAGCTGGATTTTTGCGGTTTCCGCTGGGCGGGCTGACCAAGGAAAGAACCCGGGCGCTGGCGGCCCGCTTCGGCCTGTCGGTCGCCGCCAAGCCCGACAGCCAGGACATCTGCTTCGTGCCGGCAGGCCGCTATACCGGGATCGTCGAACGGCTCGCCCCAGGGCGGCCGAGCCGGGCGAGATCGTGCACCTCTACGGCCGGCTCCTGGGCCGGCACGCGGGCGTCATGAACTTCACGGTCGGCCAGCGCCGCGGCCTCGGCGTGGCGGCCAGCGAGCCCTACTACGTGGTCCGCCTCGAGCCCCTGCGCCGGCGCGTCATCGTCGGGCCGCGCCAGGCGCTGCTTTGCCGTTGGCCGAACTGTCCGGGGTCAACTGGCTGACACGGGAACCACTGCCCGCCGCCGGCCTGGCGGTCGAGGTCAAGCATCGGGCGCGCGAGCCGCTGGTCGCCGCCCGCCTCTTCGACCGCGGCGGCGACGCTGCCCGGGTCGAGTTTGCCGAGCCCCAGGCGGGGGTGGCACCGGCCAAGCCTGCGTCTTCTACCAGGGCACCCGCGTGCTCGGCGGCGGCTGGATCGAGCGCGCCCCGACCATCGCCGGACCGTGATCCGCCCGCTGCCCCACGCCCGGCGCCGCCGACCCCCTGGCGGGCTCGCCGCGCAGGGA
>CAVSRN010000006.1:0-131013 GCA_963730195.1 uncultured Alphaproteobacteria bacterium | reverse complement strand
GTCGGCGAGCACCGTGATGGAGCCGTCGACCTCGGTCCGGGTGACCCGCCTGGCGCCGTGCTCGCAGGAGATCAGGCGGCCCTCGCGGTCGCGGGTGTGGCCGTTGGTGTTGTTGGCCGGCTGGCGGAACACGTTGACGCCCAGGCCCTCGACCCAGCGCAGCATCCGGTCGTTCGGGATGTCGCTCCAGATCAGGAACTCGCCGTCCGCGAACCAGCACGGGCCCTCGGCCCAGAGGGTGCCGGTGAAGAGCTTGGCGACCACGCAGTTGGGCAGGATGTAGCGGCGAAAGCGCCGGTCGATCAGCTCGTAGGTCTCGAACATGCCCTCAACCCTGGACCCGTTCGCCGCGGCCGTAGACCAGCAGCATGACCACGATCACCACGCCATAGATCACCTGGCGGCCGGCCTCCGGCATCTGCATGACCGAGAGGATGCTCTGCAGGAGGCTGATCAGGATCACGCCCGCGACCGTGCCGAGATAAGTGCCGCGGCCGCCCAGGATGTGGGTACCGCCGAGCACGACCGCGGCGATCGCCGGCAGCAGGTAAGGATCGCCCATGGCCTGGTAGGCCTTGGTCGAGTAGCCCGCGAGCAGGACGCCCGCGAGCGCGCTGCACATGCCGCTGATGCCGAAGCAGGTGATCAGCACGGCGCGGGTGTTGACCCCCGACAGATAGGTCGCCCCCTCCCGGTTGCCGATCGCGTAGATGTAACGGCCGAGCGGCGTCCGGGTCAGGATGAAGACCACCACCAGGCCGACCAGCAGCCAGACGAACAGGGCGTTCGGGATGTGCAAGGTATGCGCGGTCGCCAGCCAGTGCATGAAGTCGGTGGCGTGGTCCTGGGGCGCGAAGCCGCCGGTGTGCAGGACCATGAGGCCCTGGGCGACCGCGTTCATGCCGAGCGTGAAGATCATCGAGGGGATGCGCAGGAAGGCGACGCCGAGGCCGTTCACCACCCCGAACACGAGGCCGCAGAGCATGGCGAACGGGATCGCCAGCGCGACCCCGGTCTCGCCCCACCAGCCGGCGGCCGCGGTCGCCATCATGCCGCCGACGGTGACCACCCAGGGGATCGAGAGGTCGATGTGGCCGAGCAGGATCACCAGCATCACCCCGGACGAGATGATGCCGAGGAACGAGGCCACCTGGAGCTGCTGCAAAAGGTAGGTCGCGGACAGGAAGTTGCTGGAATAGAGCGAGCCCGCGACCAGCAGCACGGCGATGAAGCCGAACGCGATCAGGACCGGCTTGTCGACCGACTTCATGACCGCCTGCATGATCTCACCCGATTGGGCCCTCACCCGAACAGCTCGAGGCGGTTCCGGATCCGGAACACGCGGGCTGCGCCGAGGCTCACCGCGAGCAGCAGGATGACGCCCTGGAACAGGGGCTGCCAGAGCGGCGGCAGGTCGAACACGAACAGCAGGTCCTCGATCGTGCGCAGGACGAAGGCGCCGAAGATCGAGCCGACCGCACCCCCGGCGCCGCCGTAGAGCGAGGTGCCGCCGATCACCACCGCCGCGATCGAGTTGAGCGTGTAGGTGCCGCCGATCGCAGCGCTCGCCTCGCCGGAATAGGTGATGAAGGTCAGCATCAGGCCGGCGACCGCGCACAGGAAGCCGGCGAGCGTGTAAGCCGCGAGCTTGGAGCGGCCGATCCGGACCCCGGACATGTAGGCCGCACCCTCGGCGGAGCCCGCGGCGTAGCAGCCGCGCCCGATCACCGTGCGCCGGAACGGCATCCAGACCACGACCACGATCACGGCGAGCAGGACCAGCGCGGTCGGAATGACGGAAAAAACCTCGCCGGTCATGAAGTCGGCGAGGTTCTCGTTGACGTCGCCGCTCGGGATCGGCCGGATCAGCAGCGCGATGCCGTAGTAGATGGCGCCGGTCGCAAGCGTCGTGATGATCGGCTGCAGGCGCCCATAGACCACGATCGCGCCGTTGATCAGGCCGGCCGCGGTGCCCGCGAGCAGGACGGCGACCACGCCCGCCGCGGTCTCGAGCGGTCCGCCCTGGACGATCGCCGAGGCGATGCAGTTGGTCATGATGAAGATCATGCCGACCGAGAGGTCGAGGCCGCCGGTCAAGCACCGGCAGGGTCTGGGCCATGGCGACCAGGGCCAGCAGCACGCCCTTGTTGGACGCGGTCTCGGCGACCGGCACGGTCAGCCCGGCCGAGTAGTTGCCGATGTAGAGGGTGAACATCAGCACGAACAGGACGACCGAGAGCAAGAGGCCGTAGTTCTGGACCAGCCAGAGGCGGAGCTCGCGCATCAGCTGGCCCTCTGCTCGGGCAGCGTGGCGTCGATCGGCAGATTGAGCGCGCTGGCGACGATGTTGCGCTCGGTCAGCGTCTCGCCCTCGAGCTCGCGCACGATCCTGCCGTCGTAGAGGATCGCGACCCGGTCGCAGCAGCCGATCAGCTCGTCGTAGTCGGTCGAGTAGAACAGGATCGCCGCCCCGGCATCGGCAAGATCGCGCAAGAGCTGATACATCTCCTGCTTGGTGCCGACGTCGATGCCCCGGGTCGGGTCGTTGAGCAGGATGATGCGGGCATCGGTCATCAGCCACTTGGCGATCACGACCTTTTGCTGATTGCCGCCCGAAAGGGTCGCGACCGGGTCGTCGAGGTCGCCGACCTTGATCGCGAGCTTGTCGATCATCTGGTTGATCTGCTCGGTCTCGCGGGCGTGATCGACCATGATCCCCCGGGTCAGGCGGCTGATCGAGGCCATCGAGATGTTGTCGCGCACCGACATCGGCAGCATCAGCCCCTCGGCTTTGCGGTCCTCGGGGATCAGCGCCATGTCGAAGCCCTCGGACTTGGCCTGCTGCGGGCTGGTGATCCGGACCGGGTGGCCGGCGATCCGGAGCGTGCCGTCGACCCCGCGCAGGACCCCGAACAGCGCCAGCAGGAGCTCGCGCTGGCCCTGGCCGTCGAGCCCGCCGAGCCCGATGATCTCGCCGCGTCCGACGTTGAGCGAGATGTCGTGCAGCTCGTCGCCCCAGCTCAGGTGCTCGATCTCGAGCGCCTTCGCGGGTGCCACGGCGCGCACGGGCTTGGCCGGGAACACCTGGGTATACTCGCGGCCGATCATCAGCTGGACGATCTCGTCGCCGGACCTGGTGCCCTTGGCGAAGGTCTCGATGTGGCGGCCATTGCGGAACACCGAGCAGACGTCGGCGAGCGCCTCGATCTCGTGCATGCGGTGCGAGATGTAGAGGATCGCGAGGCCGCCCTCGCGCAGGCGGTGGAGCATCGCGTAGACCTTCTCGACGTCGGCCGCGGTCAGCGCCGAGGTCGCCTCGTCGAGGATCAAGAGCTTGGGCTCGCGGCCGAGCGCCTTGGCGATCTCGACCATCTGGCGGCGCGACAGCGAGAGGTTGCGGACGCGCTCCATCGGGTGGACGTCCTCGCAGCCGATCCGGGCGAGCAGCTCCTCGGCGCGCCGGCGCTGGGCGCGCCGGTCGATCAGGCCAAAACGCGTTGGTGGATCGGTGATGCAGACGTTGTCCGCGACCGAGAGGTCGGGCAGCAGCGAGAGCTCCTGGAAGATGCAGACGATGCCCGCCTGATTGGCCGCGACCGGGGACGGCAGGCTAATCTGTCGGCCTTCCAGGAAGAGACTGCCGGCGGTCGGCTGGACCACGCCCGCGATGATTTTGATCAGGGTCGACTTGCCGGCGCCGTTCTCGCCGAGCACGGCGTGGATGCCGGGCTCGCAGGCGAAGTCGACCTCGGCCAGCGCCAAGACGCCGCCATAGCGCTTGCTGACGCCCTGCATGCGCCAGAACGGCACTTCGCGCTGTGGCATGGGATTCGGTCCCCGCGGCCGCGCCCGACCGGTCGGCCGCGCGACGCCGCCGGTTTGACCCGGCGGCGTCGGCCCCATTCGATCGGTCGAAGCCAATCAGTTGTTGGCTTCGCTCTTGCCCATGATTTCCGTCGCCGTGACGTTGACGTCGCACGGCTTGAACTCGTTCGGGGTGAAGAAGTTGTCGCTGAGGTCGGGATAGTAGTTGACGCCGGCCTTGAAGTCCGGGTCCTCGGTCAGCGGGATCGGCACCGACACGTACTGCGGCATGACCTCGCCCTGGAGGGCATGGATCGCGGCCTTGGCGGCGATCGCGACCAGGCCCGGCGACTGGCCGGCGGACGAGCAGAGCAGGCCGTCCTTGGCGTGCTCGGCGCACAGCTTGCGGAAGCCGTTCTCGGCCTCGCCGGCGACCGGGATGAACGGCTGGCCGGCATCCATCAGCGCGCGCACCGCGCCGGTCGAGCCGCCCTGGACGAACATGCCGTCGAACTTGCCATGCACGGCGACCGCGTCGGCCGTCACCTTCTGGGCGGTGCCGTCGTCCCAGTTGCCGACGACCTCGATGATCTCGAACTTGTTGCCGGGCGCTTCCATGATCTCGCGGAAGCCGAGATGGCGGTCGCGGTCGACCGAGTTGCCGGGCAGGCCGCGCACCTCCAGGATCTTGCCCGAGGTGCCGACGTTCTTGGTCAGCCAGCGGCCCATGATGTGGCCGATCTCGAGCTGGTTCTCGTTGACCTCCATGATGTCGGTGGTGTCGATGATGTTGTCGAACGGCACCAGCACCACGCCGGCCTTGTTGGCCTTCTTGATCACCGGGCCGAACGCGGTCGGGTTGACCGCGATCGTCAGGATCGCATCATACCCCTGATTGATGAAGTTCTCGATCGCGCCGATCTGCGCGGCGACATCGGTGCCGGTCGAGACGACCTTGAGCTCCTTGACCATCGGCTTGACGTCGGGCTGCTCGACGTAAGCCTTGAGGGTCTTGATCATCTGGATGCGCCAGGTGTTGCCGACGAAGCCGTTGGCGAGGGCGATCCGGTACGGCCCCTCCTTCTTCGGCCACTGGAAGTACTTGGTGTCCTGCTTGAACGGCGCGAAGCATTTGGGCAGCGCGCCCGGCCCCTGGACGACCTGCGGGCCAGCCGCCACAATCGCGCTCGACAGCGCCAGAAGACCCACGGACGCGAGCGCCAAGAGTTTGAGCTTAGGCATGATCAGCACTCCCTGCTACATCTCTAGGGTCAGAAGCGGCATCACCGACCCCGCCGGCCTTGGCCTGGCCGCGACGTCGGGCGCCTCCGGAAGCCGGCGGGCCCCGTGGTTGGTCATGGAAGACGCTTGACCAGACGCTCGAGCGCTGCTGCCTCTTTTGCCCTATTGTCTCCGGTCTTAGCACGAAGTGGAGCGGCCGTCTCGGGTTTCGATCAGCTGCCCGCTGCTGCCCGAGCGGCGACTTACCCACAGGTTTCATTCATCCGAAGCTTTCCGCCTGCGCCGATGCGGCGTATAAAGCGCGCGGCGGCATAGCGGGGGCGAAGCGAGATGGCCGAGCTTGCGACTTCACTCCGACGGGACGCGGGCGAGCGTCAGCGGGCCCTGGACGCGGCGATCGGGCAGATCGAGCGGGCGTTCGGCAAGGGCTCGGTGATGAAGCTCGGCGCGCGCGACCGCGTGGTCGAGATCGACACCGTCTCGACCGGCTCGCTCAGCCTCGACCTGGCACTCGGCGTCGGCGGCCTGCCGCGCGGCCGGATCGCCGAGATCTACGGGCCCGAGTCCTCGGGCAAGACCACGCTCACGCTCCATTGCATCGCCGAGGCCCAGAAGGCGGGCGGGGTGTGCGCCTTCGTCGACGCCGAGCACGCGCTCGATCCGGGCTATGCGAGGAAGCTCGGGCGTCAACATCGACGAGCTCCTGATCTCCCAGCCCGACACCGGCGAGCAGGCGCTCGAGATCGCCGACACGCTGGTGCGCTCGCTGGCGATCGACCTCGTGGTGATCGACAGCGTCGCCGCGCTGGTGCCGAAGGCCGAGCTCGAGGGCGAGATGGGCGATTCCCACATGGGCCTGCAGGCGAGGCTCATGAGCCAGGCGCTGCGCAAGCTCACCGCCTCGATCCACCGGTCCAACTGCATCCTGATCTTCACCAACCAGATCCGCCAGAAGATCGGCGTGATGTTCGGCAATCCGGAGACCACGACCGGTGGCAACGCGCTCAAGTTCTATGCCTCGGTCCGCCTCGACATCCGGCGGATCGGCCAGATCAAGGACCGCGAGCAGGTCACCGGCAACCAGACCCGGGTCAAGGTGGTCAAGAACAAGGTGGCGCCGCCGTTCCGGGTGGTCGAGTTCGACATCATGTACGGCGAGGGGATCTCCAAGACCGGCGAGCTGCTCGATCTCGGGGCGCGGGCCGGCGTGGTCGAGAAGTCGGGCTCCTGGTTCTCCTACGACAGCCAGCGGATCGGCCAGGGGCGCGAGAACGCCAAGACCTACCTCAAGGAGCACCCCGAGACCGCGGCCGCGATCGAGACCGCGATCCGGACCCAGGCGGGCCTCGGCGGCGGCGAGGCCGCGATCGACCTTCTGGACGAGGACCACGAGATCGGCGTCGACTGAAGCCGCGCGGCCCCGGTCAGCGGTCGTGGGTCAGCGCACGGCTTCGGCGCCGGTGATGATCTCGAGCAGCTCGCCGGTGATCTGCTCCTGACGCAGCCGGCCCTCGAGCGCCCTGAGCTCCAAGAGGCGCTGGTCGAGCTTGTCGCGCGCCGACTGCATCGTGGCGAGCCGGGCGCCGTTCTCGCTGGCGAAGCTTTCCATCGCGGCGTGGGCCAGGAGCGCGAACAGATATTCCTCGATCAGGCCCTCGATCAGGGCCCGTGATGCCAGGTTGGTGAGCGGTGGCGCGGCCGCGCGCGACGGCGCGAACGCCTCGAGGTCGACCGGCAGCAGCGACTGCCGCTCGAGCGTCCGCCGGCCGCCGCCCTGGTGGCGGAAAAACAGGATCTCGACCGTGGCCAGGCGGCCGCGCTCGACGCGCTCATAAAGGGCGCCGGCGACCCGGCGCGCGGTCTCGGTGACCGCGCCGACGTGGGTCGCCATGCCCGCGGTGAAGGTCGGGCTGAGGCCGCGCTCCTCGATCGACACCCGGCCGCGGCCCCCGACCACGAACAGGGCGGCGTCGCGATCGGGAGCGAGCGCGTCCGCGAGCTGGTCGTTGAAGGCGCCGGTGAAGCCGTGCTCGGCCATGAACAGCACGGTTCCCGAGGGGGCGCCGGGCCGCGCGGCCGGACGGTGCGGCGGCTCGGGCAAGAGCGGCAGGGCCTCGGCGATCGCGGCGCCGATCACCTCCGCATAGGCGCGCGTGCCGTCGAGCGCGGCCTGGGCCTCCTGGAGACGGATCGCGGCGACCGCGCGCATGGCGCCGACGATGTCCTGCAGCTCGCGCAGATTGTGCAGCTGCAGCTCGACGTCGGCGAGGCGCCCGGCCATCAGGGCGCGCCCGTCGTGGCGACCAGCTCCCGGAACGTGGCCAGGAGGGCGGTCCGGGTGTCGTCGTCGAGCTCGCTGCTCGCGTCGACCCGGTGCGCAGGCGCGGCGGCGTGCTCGGCGAGCCAGTCCGGCAGCTTCAGCCCGAGCTCCGCAACGCGCTCCGGCGCGAGCCCGTCGAGCAGGCCTTCGGACAAGGCCAGCAGCAGCGTCACCTGGACCGCGAGCGACTGCGGCCGGTACTGCGGCTGCGAGAGCACGGCGCGGATGCGGCGGCCGTGCTCGATCGTCCGGCGCGTGCGGGCGTCGACCATGCCGCCAAACCGGGTAAAGACCTCGAGCTCGAGGAACTGGGTGTAGTCGAGGCGGAGCGAGGCGCTCAGCGCGCGCAATACCGGCGGCTGGGTCTTGCCGCCGACGCGTGAGACGCTCCGGCCGACGTCGACCGCGGGCTTCTGGTCCTCGTGGAACAGCTTGGCGTCGAGGTAGAACTGGCCGTCGGTGATCGAGATCAGGTTGGTCGGGATGTAGGCCGCGAGGTTGCCGGCCTGGGTCTCGGCGATCGGCAGCGCGGTCAGCGAGCCGCCGCCGCGCTCGGCATTCAGCTTGGCGGCGCGCTCGAGCAGGCGGGCATGGATGTAGAAGATGTCGCCCGGATAGGCCTCGCGCCCCGGCGGCTGGCGGAGCAGGAGGGCGAGCTCGCGGTGGGTCGCGGCGTGCTTGGTCAGATCGTCGATCACCACCAGCACGTCGCCGCCCCGGTCGCGAAAATGCTCGCCCATGGTGAAGGCGGCATAGGGCGCAAGCCACTGCAGCCCGGGCGACAGCTCCGGCTCGGCGATCACGAAGATGCAGCGCTCGAAGGCGCCGTGCTCGCGCACCGCCTCGATCACCTGCTTGACCGAGGACGATTTCTGGCCGACCGCGACGTAGATGCAGATCACGTCGCTCCGGCGCTGGTTGATGATGGCATCGAGTGCGAGCGCGGTCTTGCCGGTGGCGCGGTCGCCGACGATCAGCTCGCGCTGGCCGCGGCCGAGCGGGAACAGCGCGTCGACCACCAGGATGCCGGTCGCGAGCGGCTGGGTCACCAGCTCGCGCTCGATGATCTCGGGGGCGCGCTGCTCGACCCGCTCGAAGCGCTCGGCCACGAGCTCGGGGCCGCCATCCAGCGGCCGGCCGAGCGGGTCGAGGACCCGGCCGAGCAGCGCCTGGCCGACCGGCACCTCGAGCACCTCGCCGGTCGCCTGGACCCGGCCGCCCGCGGCCAGGCGATCGGACGTGCCGAGCAGGACGCAGCCGATCTCGTCCGGCCGCAGCTCGGCCGCGAAGCCCAGCGTGTCGCCCTCGAAGCGCAGCAGCTCGTCGAGGCGGACGTCCGGCAGGCCGGAGACCGTCGCGATGCCATCGCCGAGCCGCTCGAGCCGGCCGATCTGCTCGAGGCACACTTCCGGCCGGTAGCGCTCGACCGCGCCCCGGGCCTCGGGCAGCCAGCGCTCAAGCGTGTCCTTCAGGTCCGCCATGGCGCTTCAGCTCCGCCTCGATCTCCTCGAGGCTGTCCCGCCAGCTGTGGCGGAGGATGGTGTGGGGGAAGTGCAGCTCCGCGCCGGCGATCAATTTGGGATCTGCCGCGAATTCCACGACGGTATCGGCGCCGAGGGCCGCCTGCAGCTGCTTGCGCACCGCCTCGCGCGCCGCCGGCTCGAGCGGTTCGGCGGTGACCAGCTGCAGCGCCACGCCATCCGCCAGCTGGCCGACCAATTCCCGGCGCTCCGGCTCACCAAGGCTCTGCAGCCGGGTCACGAGTCGGTCGAGGAACGGCGCGTCCAGACCAGGCGCACCGGCATCGGCGAGCAGGCGGCGGGCGACGGTCATGGCCAGCTCGATCGTCTCCTGGCGGAGCGCTTCGGCCGCCTCGATGCGCTCCTGGCCGAGCCGCTGGCGCTCCTCGCCGAGCCGCTTCTCGGCATCGGTGCGAGCGCGCTCGAGCAGGCGCTGGGCGTCCGCCTTGGCGCTCGCGTGCGCCTGCTCCAGCGCCTGGTCGCGCTCCTTGGCAATGGCGCCCCGCTGCTGCTCCAGCTCGGCGCGCAGCTGCTCGGCCGCGGCCTTGGCGGTATTCGCCTCGGCGACCACGCTCTCGGTCCGCCGCTGCCGTTGCGCGATGATGCCCTGCACCGGCCGGTAGAGGAAATGCTGCAGCAGCCAGACCAGGACCAGGAAATTGGTGGCCTGGAGCAAGAGCGTCCACCAATCGATGCGCATCGGTTCAGTGCACGAACGGGTTCGCGAACAGGACCAGGAGCGCGATCACCAGGCAATAGATCGCCATGGTCTCGATCATGGCGAGGCCGACGAACAGCGTGCGCGACAGGACGCCGGCCGCCTCCGGCTGACGCGCGATCGCGTCCATCGCGGCGGCCACCGCCCGGCCTTCGCCGAGCCCCGGGCCGATCGCGCCGAGCCCGACCGCGATCGCCGCGGCCAGGATCGAGATCGCTTCGACGCTCATGCTCACCCCCTCTCGATGCTGCCGATGCCGGCGCCGATGAACACCGCCGCCAGCACGGTGAAGATATAGGCCTGGATCAGGCCGATCAGGATCTCGAGCGCCATCAGCGGGATCGGCAGGAACAGCCCGGCCAGCGCCAGCACGGTGGCGATCACGAACTCGCCGCTCAAGACGTTGCCGAACAGCCGGATCATCAGCGAGAAGGTGCGCGTGATCTCGGACAGGATGTTGAGCGGCAGCATGATCAGGGTGGGCTTGGCGTAGGCGCCGAGATAGGCGCGCAGGCCGCGCCGGCGCAGCCCATAGACGTGGACCGCGAGGAACACGATCAGGGCGAGCGCGCCTGCGGTCTCGATCGAGGCGGTCGGCGCCCGGACCCCCGGCAGGATGCCCGAGAGGTTGGCCAAGGCGAGGAAGATGAACAGGGTTCCAAGCAGCGGCAGGAACGGCCGGCCCGGGGCCTGCATGGTCGCCGTGATCTGGTCCTCGATGGTCGTCACCAGGATCTCGAGCACCGCCTGCCAGCGGGCGGGCTGCAGCTGGAGCCGGCAGGTGACGAGGTAGCAGCCGGTGACGAGCGCCAGCATCAGGCACCAGGTGGTGACCACGGGCTCGGCGATCGGGACCGGCCCGAAGTGGAACAGCACCGGCGCGATCAGCGGCGATTCGCTCACGGCCCGGTCCTCACGAGCCGGACCGCGAGCGCGCGGGCGAGGAGGAAGCCCGCGAGCGCGCCGAGCAGGGCCGGAGCACCCGCCCTTGCGATCAGCGCGAAGGCGAGCCCGGCGAGCAGGAGCCGGCCGAGGTGGAGCGCCAGGCTCGGGCCGAGCGGGGCGCCAGCGAGGTAGCGCTCGACGTTGTGCCGCAGGGCTGCGAAATAGCCCGCGCCGAGCAAGGCGCCGAGCAGGGTGAAGGGTGCGGCCGCGCGCAAGATCTCTGCCAGGGTCGCGCTCACGCTTCGTTGACCCGTTTCCAGGCGAGCCAGCAGCCGAGGCAGAGGCCAAGGAACATCAGGCTGAGCGTCCAAAAAATGCCGCTGTTGGCGGCGTGGTCGAGCCAGCGGCCGAGGAAGATGCCGAGCACGGTCGGCGTCACCACCAGCCAGCCGAGCACGCCGATCAGGGCGAGGTTGTGACCGAGCGGCCGCTCGCCCTCGCGTTGCCAACGCTCATCGCGCGCCCGTCGCCGGCGCACCGGCTCGGCGAGCGAGTTGTCGTCGTGGCCCGGCTCTTTGGCCATCAGAGCGGCGGCCGGCGCATAGCGCCCCGCGGCGGCAGGCGCGTACCCTGGGCGCGCTCCGGCCGGAGATAGTCGAAGATCCGGCGCACGGCTGCGAGCTGCAGGCGCGTGGAATTGGCGCGCGCCGACTGCTCCAGGGCGGCCTTGGCGCGAAACGCCGCGAGCACCTCGGCCTCGAGCCGGACCAGGTCGTCGCCGAGCACGGCCTCGCGGGTCGCGACCCCGATTTGCTCGCCGCCCTGGACCGTGAGCACGCCGCCGCGCACGGCGCAATGGCCGATGACGCCGCCCGCGCGGCGCCAGGAGACCACCGAGGTCTCGAGCACGGTCAAGAAATCGGCGTGCCGCGGCAGGATGCCGAAGGCGCCGCTCGCGTCCTCGGCGCGCAGGTGGAGGACGTCGTCGAGCTCGGCGATGACCGCGGTCGGGGTCGTGATCTTGAGCCTCACGCGGCCGCCCTTCCCGCTTCCGCCTCTTTCTGACGGGCGTCGTCGAGCGTGCCGACCATGTAGAACGAGCTCTCGGCCCAGTCGTCGCCGGCGCCGTCCAGGATCGCGCGGCAGCCGGCCAGCGTGTCGGCGAGCGGCACGCTGCGGCCGGCCTTGCCGGTGAACGTCTCGGTCACCAGGAAGGGCTGGGTGAGGAAGCGTTGCAGCCGGCGGGCGCGGCGCACGATCAGGCGGTCGGCGGCGCTCAGCTCCTCGATCCCGAGCAGCGCGATCACGTCCTGGAGCTCGAGGTAGTGGTTGATCGCGTGGCGGACCTCCTCGGCGAGGCGGTAGTGGGCCTCGCCCACCACCTCGGGATCGAGCAGCGACGAGGTCGAGGCGAGCGGGTCGATCGCCGGGTACATGCCCTCGGCGGCCAGCTGGCGCGAGAGCACGATCGCGCTGTCGAGATGGCTGAACAGCTCGGCGACCGCGGGATCGGTGAAGTCGTCGGCGGGCACGTAGACCGCCTGGATCGCGGTCACGGTGGCGCCGGCGACCGAGGTGATGCGCTGCTCCAGCTCGGCGATCTCGGTCGCCAGGGTCGGCTGGTAGCCGACCCTGGACGGCAGGCGGCCGAGCAACCCGGACACCTCGCTGCCGGCCTGGACGAAGCGGAAGACGTTGTCCATCAGCAGGAGCACGTTGCGGCCGAGCTCGTCGCGGAAGTATTCGGCGATCGTGAGCGCGCCGAGGCCGACCCGCCACCGGGCGCCGGGCGGCTCGTTCATCTGGCCGAACACCAGGACGGTGCGCTCGAGGACCTTGGACTGGCGCATCTCGAGCAGCAGCTCGTGGCCCTCGCGCGAGCGCTCGCCGATGCCGGCGAACACCGAGATGCCGGTGTAGGTCTCGACCATGGCGCGGATCAGCTCCATGATCAGGACGGTCTTGCCGACGCCGGCGCCGCCGAACATCGCGGCCTTGCCGCCGCGGGCGATCGGCGCCAGCAGGTCGATCACCTTGATGCCGGTCGCGAACAGCTCGCGCGCCGGGGTCTGCCTCGCGAGCGGCGGCGCCGGCCGGTGGATCGGCCAGCGCGGGACGTCGGCAGGGAGCGGCGGGCCGCGATCGACCGGATCGCCGAGGGCGTTCAGGACCCGGCCGAGCACCGCCTCGCCGACCGGCACGCTGAGCGGCTGCCCCAGGCGCCGGACCGGCGTGCCGCGACGGAGACCGGTCGAGCTCTGCAAGGCGACCGTGCGCACGCTGAAGGGGTCGAGGTGGCTCTGGACCTCGACGACCAGGCGCCAGGGGCCGTCCCATGCGATCTCGAGCGCCTCGTTGATCGCCGGCAGCTCGCCCGACGGCACGGCGACGTCGATCACCGAGCCGCGCACCGCGATCACGGAGAGCGCGGGCTCGTCACTGCTCGTCGTCGTCGAACAGGATGCGCTCGGCGGCGCCGTCCGGATCGTCGAACTGGCCGTTCCTGAGCGCCCAAAGGAAGGCCGCGAGGCCGAGCAGGCCGAGGAACAGGGCCGCCGGGATCAGGTAGAGCAGCCCGGTCATCGGCTCTGTCCCAGGCGCAGCGCGTTGCCGACCACGACGAGCGAAGAGGCCGACATGCACAGCGCCGCGATCAGCGGCGTGACCAGGCCGGCCATGGCGAGCGGCAGGGTGACCAGGTTGTAGGCGAGTGCCATGGCGAAGTTCTGCCGGATCAGGGCGCGCGCCCGGCCGGCGACCAGGAGGAGCTCCAGGAGCGGCTGCAGGCGGTCCCCCTGGAAGACCGCATCCGCCGCGGTCTGGCTGATGTCGACGGCACTCGCCGGCGAGGCCGAGACGTAGGCGCCGGCGAGCGCCGGGGCGTCGTTGAGACCGTCGCCGACCATCAGGACCTTGCGGCCCGTGGCTCGCGAGGCGCTCGAGACGGGCGGACTTTGCGGCCGGCGTGCAGGCGGCCTGCCAGGTCTGGATGCCGAGCTCGCTCGCGACCGTCGCGACCACCGGCGGCCGGTCGCCGGACAGAAGCTCGACCGCGAAGCCTTGCTCCCGCAGGCTGCCGACCACCGCGGCGGCATCGGCGCGCAGCGAGTCGCTGAACGTGAAACGGACCGGCGGCCGGTCAGGCCGAGCGAGCCACAACTCCGGTCCCGCCACCTCGTCCGAAGCTTCGATTCCACACCAACTACGGTTGCCGAGGCGGACCTTGCCGCAGCGCAGGCCTTGGCCGGGCACTTCCTCGACGCCGTCCGCGACCGGCACGGCAGGCGCCGCCCGGCAGAGCGCCCGGCGAGCGGGTGGCGGCTGGCGCCGGCGAGCGAGGCCGCGAGCTCGAGCGCTGCCGGATCGGAACCACGGTCAAGCGTCGGATGGCCGAGCGTCAGGGTGCCGGTCTTGTCGAGCACGACCGTGTCGACCTCGGCCAGGCGCTCGAGCGCGGTCGCGGATTTCAGCAGCACGCCCTTGCGCAGCAGCCGGCCGCTCGCGATCACCTGGACCGCAGGCACCGCGAGCCCGAGCGCGCAGGGGCAGGTGATGATCAGGACCGCGACCGCGTAGAGCAGGGCGGTCTGCCAGGCGATGCCGCCGAAGAGCGTCCAGCCGAGGAAGGTCGCGAGCGCCAGGCCGTGGACCGCGGGCGCGTAGAGGCGGGCGATCCGGTCGGCGAGGACGACGTACTTGGCCCGCCGCTGCTCGGCCAGCTCCATCAGGCGGACGATCTCGGCGAGCAGCGTGCTTTCGCCGACCGCGGTCGCCTCGAGGCGGAGCGGGGCGCCCTGGTTGATCGTGCCGGCGAACACCGGATCGCCCGACGCCGACCGCGCGCGGCAGGCTCTCGCCGGTGATCAGGCTGGTGTCGATCTCGGAGCGGCCGGCCTGCACGCGGCCGTCGATCCCGATCCGCTCGCCGGCGGCGACCAGCACGGTCATGCCGGGCGTGACGCTGGCCGCGGGCAGGACCTGGCGGCGGCCGTCCGCGGTCAGGATCGTGACCGCCTCGGCGCCGAGCGCCAGCAGGCGGGTGGCCGCCGATCGCGCCCGCCCGCGGGCACGCAGGTCCAGAAAACGGCCGATCAGCAGGAAGAACAGCAGGGTCACGGCGGAATCGAAGTAGGCGTGCGGGCCGCCGCGGATGGTCTCGAACAGGCTCATGCCAGCGGCGAGCAGGATGCCGACCGTGATCGGCACGTCCATGTTGGTGCGCCGGTTGCGGAGCGCGCCGAGGGCGCTGGCGAAAAACGGCTGGCCGGCGTAGGCGATCGCGGGCAGCGCGATCAGCGCCGAGAACCAGTGCATGAGCGCGCGGGTCGCATCGCCCATGGCGTAGGCCTCGCCCGCCCAGACCGAGATCGACAGCAGCATGACGTTGCCGGCGGCGAAGCCCGCGACCGCGAGCGCGCGCAGCAGCCGGCGCTCGGCCTCGGCATCGCCGGAAGCGAGCTGGCGCGGGTCGTAGGGGGTCGCCCGGTAGCCCTCCCGGGTCACCGCCTCGACCAGGCGGGCGGCCATGGCCGCGGCGCCGCGCCAGCTGACCACGAGCCGGCGGGTCGTGAGGTTGACGCGCGCGCTCTCGACCCCGGGCTCGGCCGCCAGCGCCCGCTCGATCCGGCGCACGCAGCCGCCGCAGTGCAGGCCGTCGATCATCAGGTGCAGGGTGTGCAGATCCTCGCCGGCCGCTTGCACGAAGCTCGACGGGTCGAGCAGGACCGGCTCCGGGCGCTCTGCCTCGGTCGGCGGCGAGCGGAGCGCGGCCTCGACGGTCATGGCCGGAGATAGATCCTGGGGCTCAGCCGATAGACCTCGCCCCGCGCGCTCGCGGCCAGACGGACCTCCCACTGGCCGACGAGCGGCAGCTCGACCTCGGCCTGATAGCGGCCAGGCTCCCTTTCCGCCAGATCGAGGGCGAGGTCGTGGCCTTCCTCGGTCGGCCGCACGAGCTCCGCGTCGACCTTGGCGCCTTGCAGCCGCACGCCGTCCCGGTCCTGCAGGCGAAGCTCGAGCGTGCCGTGCCGCTGGCCGGTCTGATGGAAGTGGAAATCCGCCTGCCAGCCGAGCGCCGTCTGCTCCTTCGCCGCCTCGAGCGCCCGGTTGTAGGCGAGGCCGCGCTCATAGGAGTTGGTGGTCTCGAGCCCGGTCCAGCTCGAGAGGGCGAACCAGACCATGACGCCGTTGACGGCGAAGACGACCAGGAAGAAGCCGACGAACGCCCAGGGAATCCAGCCGCTGCGGCCGGCATCCGCGGATGGCTGCCTGGCGATCGCCATCACTCCGGCCTCCGAAAGATGGTCGTTCGCTCGGCGCTCGCGCCCGCGGCGCGGTCGGTCAGCACCATCGTCAGGTGCTGCACCCCGCCCTCCTCGTGCCCGTCATGCCCGTCATGCCCGCCGTCCCCGTGGTGCTCGCCGTGCTTCTCCTTGTCTTTGGTCGCGAGCTTGCGCGGTACCGTGACGAAGACCCGGTAGGTGGTCACCGTGTCCGGCCGGGCCGCGAGCTCGGCGCCCGAACCTTGGGTTTCCTCGCCGAGCACGCTCAGGCTCGCCCCCTCGATGCCGTCGAGCGCCAGGTCGTAGTGCTGCTCCCTGCGGCTCTTGTTCAGGATCTTGATCGTGTAGCCGTTGCGGATGCTGCCGTCGGACAGCGTCACGAACAGCGGGTTGCGATCGTGCAGGACGTTGATGTCGACGCTCGAGCGGGCCGACAGCCCGATCAGCACGCCGATGCCGATCAGAAGCAGGATCGCGGCATAGATCAGGGTGCGCGGCCTGAGGATCCTGGTGGTTGGCGGCAGGCCCTGGATGCGCAGCTGCTGATTGCGCTCGGTATCGAGGGTGATCAGCTCGCGCGGCCGGCCGATCCGGTCCATGATGTCGTTGCAGGCGTCGACGCACAGGCCGCAGCCGATGCATTCGAGCTGCAGGCCGTCGCGGATGTCGATGCCCATCGGGCAGACCGCAACGCAGTTGTTGCAGGCGATGCAGTCGCCGCGGCCCTCCCAGCTCTGGCCCTTCTTGTGCGGCGCGCGCGGCTCGCCCCGCCAGCGCTCGTAGGTGACGACGTAGGAATCCTGATCGAGCAGGGCCGCCTGGAAGCGCGGCCAGGGGCACATGTAGGTGCAGACCTGCTCGCGCGCGAGGCCGGCCAAAAGGTAGGTCGTGGCCGTGAACAGGCCAAAGAAGAAATACTGGGCGAAGCTCGCCTCGCCGGTCACGATCGCCCGGGTCACGCTCGGCGCGTCGTTGAAGTACATGATCCAGGCGCCGCCGGTCAGCGCCGCGATCAGGAGCCAGGCCGCGTGCTTGGCTCCCTTGCGCAGGATTTTGGTGCGCGACATCGGTGCCTTGTCGAGGCGGATGCGGGCGCCGCGGTCGCCCTCGATCTTGCGCTCGACCCACATGAAGAGATCGGTCCAGACGGTCTGCGGACAGGTGAAGCCGCACCAGACCCGGCCGCCGACGCTGGTCGCGAGGAACAGGCCGAAGGCGCCGAGCATCAGGACGAACGTCAGATAGTAGATCTCCTGCGGCCAGATCTCGATCCAGAAGAAGTAGGCGCGCCGGCCCGGCATGTCGATCAGGACCGCCTGGTCCGGCACGCCCGGCCCACGGTCCCAGCGCAGCCACGGCACGACGTAGTAGATGGTCAGCAGCAGGGCGAACAGGACCGCCCATTTGATCTGGCGGAAGCGGCCGCGGACCGCCTTGGCGTAGACCTTGATCCGGCTGGCGTAGAGCGGGTCCTTCTTCAGCTCCTTGAAGGAGACCGCGTGCTCGACGGCGACCTCGCCGGCGCCTGGCGCTGCCTGGACCTCAAGGCTCACCCTGGACCTCCAAGCTCACTGGCCTCCGCCGAGCGCGTGGACGTAGATCGCGAGGCTCTTGATCGTGACCGGGTCGAGGCGGCCCGCCCAGGCCGGCATGACGCCCTGGCGCGGCTGGTAGATCTGGCGGACGATGTCCGCCTTGGTGCCGCCGTAGAGCCAGATGTCGTCGGTCAGATTGGGGGCACCGAGCTCCTGGTTGCCCTTGCCGTCGTCGCCATGGCAGGCGGCGCATTGGTCGGCGAACAGCACGGCGCCGCTCTTGATCGCGGCCGCCTCGTCTTGGGACGGCTGCGGGGCCTGGCCCGAGAGCGAGAGCACGTAGGTCGCGACGTCGTCGATCTGGGCGCGATCGAGCATCTGTTCGGCGCCGAAGGCCGGCATCTGGTTGACGCGGGCGTCCGGATCGCCGCTCCGGATGCCGTGCTGGATCGTGGTCTGGATCGCATCGAGGGTGCCGCCCCAGAGCCAACTGTCGTCGGCCAGGCTCGGATAGTTGCCCTGGCCGGCGCCGCCGAGCCCGTGACAGGGCGCGCAGTTGTCGTTGAACGCCGCCTGGCCGCCGGCGTAGGCGAACGCCATCAGCTCCGGATCGGCGGCGATCTGCTCGAGCGAGGCCGCGGCGAGGCGCTCCTGAACGCCGCTCCGGGCCGCGGCCGCCTCGGCCATGCGCTCGTCGAGCGCCTGGCGCTGGCTGTAGCCGAGGACGCCGTGGAAATAGCCGTGCACCCACGGCCAGCTCGGATAAAGCACCCACCAGACCACCGCGAACGCGATGGTCGCGTACATCACGTACAGCCACCACTTGGGCAGCGGCGTGTTCAGCTCCTTGAGGCCGTCCCACTCGTGGCCGGTGGTGTCCTGGCCGGTGATCGCGTCCTTCTCGACCTTGGTCGGCATGACCTCACGTCTCCGGATCGTCGCGCAACGGAATCTCGCCCTGCTTCTCCAGGCGCTGCTTGCGGCTCGGCCAGAACGCCCAGGCCGCGATCGCCGCGAACACCAGGACCAGCCAGACCATCCAGAGCGGCTTGACCCAGGCGTACAAGGTCGCGGCCATGGTCCCGGACCGTCCTACTGGAGCACGTCCTCGGTGCGCAGGTCGGTGAAGTCGACCATGCGCCCGAGGATCTGAAGGTAGGCGATCAGGGCGTCCATCTCGGTCAGCCGGGTCGGATCGCCGTCGAAGTCGCCGACCGCCGCCTTGGGATAACGGGCGAGCAGGGCCTCGTGGTCGGCATCGGGACTGGCCTGGTTGTGCAGATCGGCGCTGGCTTCGGCGATCATCTCGTCGGTGTAGGGCACGCCGACGATGCGGTTGGTGCGCAGATGGTCGGCGATGTCGTCGAAGCCGAGCTCGTGCTCGCGCAGGAAGGCGTAGGGCGGCATCACGGATTCCGGCACCACCGAGCGCGGATCGATCAGATGCGCGGTCTGCCATTCGTTCGAGTACTTGCCGCCGATCCGGGCGAGATCCGGGCCGGTGCGCTTGGAGCCCCACTGGAACGGGTGGTCGTACATGCTCTCGGCGGCCAGGCTGTAGTGGCCGTAGCGCTCGACCTCGTCGCGGAACGGCCGGATCATCTGGCTGTGGCAGTTGTAGCAGCCCTCGCGGATGTAGATGTCGCGGCCGGCGAGCTCGAGCGGCGAGTAGGGCCGCACGCCCTGGACCTTCTCGATCGTGCTCTCGATCGTGAACAGGGGCACGATCTCGACCAGGCCGCCGATCGAGACCGTGATCAGGATCAGCACCAGGAGGAGCGGGCCGCTCCTCTCGATCAGCGCATGGCGTTCGAGCATGGCGCGTCGCTCCCTATTCGGCCGCGACCGGTGCTGCGACCGGCGCCATCGGCTCCTCGGTGCGCAGGTCGCCGCGGATCGTCCGCCAGCAGTTGTAGACCATGACCAGGGCACCGGTCAGGAACAGGATGCCGCCGAGCGCCCGGATCACGTAGAACGGGTGCATCGCCTGGACGCTCTCGACGAACGAGTACTGGAGGAAGCCGAGGTCGTCGTAGGAGCGCCACATCAGCCCCTGCATGATGCCCGAGACCCACATCGCGGTGATGTAGAGGACGATGCCCAGGGTCGCGATCCAGAAGTGGACCTCGACCAGGCGCTGCGAATACAGGCGCTCGCGGCGCCAGAGATGCTGGACCAGGAAGTAGACCGCGCCGAACGAGATGAAGGCGACCCAGCCGAGCGCGCCGGAATGGACGTGGCCGATCGTCCAGTCGGTGTAGTGGGAGAGCGCGTTGACCTGGCGGATCGACATCAGCGGCCCCTCGAAGGTGCTCATGCCATAGAACGCGACCGAGACCACCAGGAAGCGCAGCACCGGGTCGGTGCGCAGTTTGTCCCAGGCGCCGGAGAGCGTCATGATGCCGTTGATCATGCCGCCCCAGGACGGCATCCAGAGCATCACCGAGAAGGTCATGCCGAGGAACTGCGCCCACTCCGGCAGGGCGGTGTAGTGCAGGTGGTGTGGCCCGGCCCAGATGTAGAGGAAGATCAGCGACCAGAAGTGCACGATCGACAGCCGGTAGGAATAGACCGGGCGGTTCGCCTGCTTCGGGATGAAGTAGTACATGATGCCGAGGAAGCCGGCGGTCAGGAAAAAGCCGACGGCGTTGTGGCCGTACCACCACTGGGTCAGCGCGTCCTGGACGCCGGCGAAGGCGGAGTAGCTCTTGGTGCCGAACAACGAGACCGGCACCGCCAGATTGTTGAAGACGTGCAGGAGCGCGATGGTGACGATGAACGCCAGGTAGAACCAGTTGGCGACGTAGATGTGCGGCTCGCGCCGGCGCACCAGCGTGCCCATGAAGATCACCAGGTAGAGCACCCAGACGACCGTCAGCCAGAGGTCGGTGTACCACTCGGGCTCGGCGTACTCGCGGCTCTGGGTGATGCCGAGCACGTAGCCGCTCGCCGCCAGCAGCAGGAACAGCTGATAGCCCCAGAACAGGAAGGCGGCGAGCAGACGGCCGCCGAACAGGCTCGCCCGGCAGGTGCGCTGGACCACGAAGAGCGAGGTGCCGAGCAGCGCGTTGCCGCCGAAGGCGAAGATCGCGGCCGAGGTGTGGACCGGGCGCAGGCGGCCGAAGGTGGTCCACTCGAGGCCGAGGTTGAGCACCGGGAAGGCGAGTTGGAGGGCGATGAACGTGCCCATGGCGAAGGCGACGATGCCCCAGAACAGGGTGGCGATGGTGAACCACCGCACGACCTCCTCGTCGTACTCGACGACGGCGCCCGTCGCCCGTTGCGCTACCGCAGCCATCTTGCTCCCCGCCGTGGATCACCCGGTTATCTGGCGCGCCGGCAGGACTAGGCGGCGCGCTCGACCCGCTCCTTGATCTGCATCAATTGCCCCAGGCCCTGGACTCGCCTAGGATAGCTCAACTAGACCACAAGTCAGGTGGTCTCCTCAAGCAACCATGAGCCGCAGGAGAGCTCAGGAGCGCAACATGGCCAAAGCGGTTCCGGTCGGTGCGCCCGCACCGCGTATCCGAACCATCGAGCTGGAGCGCCCGTGGGCCTGGCTCGCGGCCGGGTGGCGCGACTTGCTGGGGGCGCCGGCCATCAGCCTTGCCTACGGTGTCCTGTTCGCGGTCATCGGCTGGGCGGTGACCGTCGGCCTCTGGTGGCTCGACCTGATCTATCTGATCCTGCCGCTGACCGCGGGCTTTTTGATCATGGGCCCGCTTCTCGCGGTCGGTCTCTACGAGGTCAGCCGTCGGCGCCAGCGCGGCGAGCCACCGACCTTGGCCGCGGCGCTCGCGGCGTACCGGGTCAATTCGTCCCAGATCGGCCTGATCGGCGTGACCCTGCTGCTGCTGTTCTTCGCCTGGACCCAGCTCGCCGTGATGATTTTCTTTTTGTTCTTCGGCCTGCGGCCGCCCTCGCTCGCGGATTTCGTCGGTCAGGTGTTCTTTTCGGCGGCGAGCCTGCCGTTTTTGATCTTCGGCACCGCGGTCGGCGCCCTGCTCGCGGTGCTCGCCTTCGGTCTCAGCGCGGTCTCGATCCCGCTGCTGCTCGACCGGCCCTACGAGCACGTCGTGACCGCGATCGCGACCAGCTTCAGGGCGATCCTCGAGAACCCCCTGACCATGCTGTTCTGGGCGGTCCTGATCGTGCTGTTCGTCGGCGCCGGCCTGGTGACCTTCTACCTCGGCCTGATCGTCACCCTGCCGCTGATCGGCTACGCCAGCTGGCACGCCTATCGCGACCTGGTCGAGTTCTGAGCCCCGCCTCCGGAGTGAAGCCATGCAACGTGAGACCGTCGGTCCCTGGGTCCTGGGCGGCCTGATGGGGCTCTTGAGCCTGATCGGGCTGGTGATGGCGAACGGCGCCAAGGACGGGGGGTTCTATGCCGTCGGGCTCTTGTTCTTCGTGTTCGGCGTGCTGTTCATCTTCGGCCTGATCCGGACTTACGTGGGGCGCTGAGGCCGCCCGCGCGGTCGACCGACCGGTAGAGGTCGCTGCGATTTCGGACCACAGCATCTGGTATGATCTGCGCGTGACAGTCACGAAATAGGCGCTTCGGGGCTTTCAACCCCGGCGCGTCGCTGATATAGCATTGCGTCATGCGACCGCGTGCCACGGGCTGAGCCCTTGCAGATCACCAGGCTGCGCCTCGCCGGCTTCAAGTCGTTCGTGCATCCGACCGAGCTCGCGATCGAGCCGGGGCTGACCGGGATCGTCGGCCCGAACGGCTGCGGCAAGTCGAACCTGATCGACGCGCTCCGTTGGGTGATGGGCGAGACCTCGGCGCGCGGTCTGCGCGGCGGCGAGATGGACGACGTGATCTTCGCCGGCACCGGGGCCCGGCCGGCGTTCGATCTGGCCGAGGTCGGTCTGCGGGTGCGGGCGCCCGAGATCGCCCTGCCGGGGCTGGGCCTGGTCGACGAGCTCGATCTGGCGCGCCGGATCGGGCGTGGGGTCGGCTCGGTCTTCCGGGTCAACGGCAAGGAGCTGCGGGGTCGCGACGTCCAGCTGCTGTTCGCGGATGCTGCCTCGGGCGCGCGCAGCGCCGCGATCGTCGGCCAGGGCCAGATCGGCGCCCTGATCGAGGCCAAGCCTGTCGACCGGCGCCGCCTGATCGAGGACGCCGCCGGCATCGGCGGCCTCCAGGCCCGGCGGCACGAGGCCGAGCTCAAGCTGCAGGCGGCCGAGGCCAACCTGCTCCGGGTCCAGGATCTGCTGCTGGCGCTCGAGGAACAGCAGCGGGGTCTGGTCAAGCAGGCCCGCCAGGCCGAGCGCTACCGGAAGCTCAGCGCGGCCCATCGGGAGGTCGAGGCGGCGCTTCTGATCGGCCGCTGGCAGCGCGCCCGGGCCGAGCTGGCGACCGCCGAGGCGGCACTTCGAGACGGCCGCAGCAGCGCCACCAGCGAGGCGGAGCGGCTCGGCGCGGCGCGCCGCCAGCACGAGCAGGCGAGCCAGGCCCTGACCGGGTTGCGGGCGAGCGAAGCCGAGCTCAAGACCGAGCAGGCCCGCCTGAGCGAGCGCCTGGGCGTGGTCGACGACCAGGCCGCCCGGCTCGACAGCACGCGCGCGCGCCTCGCCGAGCGCGACCGCCAGATCGTCCAGGACCTGGCGCACGGCCGGGCCGCGCTCGAGGACGCCCGCAGCACCGGGCAACGGCTCGCGGCCGAGCGAGCGGCGCTGGCCGGGGCGCTCGAGCAGCACACCCGCGAGCTCGAGCGCGCGGCGAGCGGGGTCGCCGAGGCGGCGGCGACCGCCCGGGCCGCCGATGCCGGGCTGCGTCAGGCGCTGACTCTGGTGGCCGAGGCCGAGGCGCGCCTGCAGCAGCTGGCCGACCGGCGCGCCGAGGTGGTCCGAGACCAACAGGCGGCCCGCGACGCGGAAGAGGCGCTCCGGACCCGCCGCGCGGCGCTCGCCGAGCCTGGGGCGGCGAGCGGCGAGCCGGTCACCGACCCCGAGGCGCTCGAGGCCGAGCTCGGCGTGGCGACCCGCGCCGAGGCGGCGGCGACCGCTGCCCTCGAGGCCGCGGACCGGCGTCAGGACAGCGCGCGCGCGACCGTGCAGGCCGCGCGCGAACGGCTGCGCGAGCTGCGGGAGCGTCAGCGCGCCGAGCAGGACCGCGGCCAGCGCCTCGAGGACCAGCGGGCGCGGCTGCGCGAACGCCAGGCCGAGCTCGACCAGCGCCGCGAGCGGCTGGCCGTGCGCCTGGCCGAGGCGAGCGCCCGCGCCGAGGCCGGCGCGAGCCGGCAGGCGGCGTTGGATCTGCCCGGCCTCGAGCGGCAGCTGGAAGCGGCCGAGCCACCGCTGCGGGCGGCCGCGGCCGAGCTCGAGGCGGCGGCCGCCGCCCTCGCGGCTGCCAAGGCGGTGCACGAGCAGGTCGAGACCACGCTGCAGGGGCGCCGCAGCGCCCTCGACCGGTTGCAGGCCGAGGCTTCGGCGCTCGCCGAGCTCGCCGGGCCGGGCCCGGATCAGGGCGCCGCGATCGATGCGGTCCGGGTCGACGACGGCTACGCCGAAGCGCTGGCGGCAGCCTTGGGCGACGATCTGACCGCGAGCCTGGACCCGGCCGCCGCCAGCCATTGGCGCCCGGACCTGGGCGAGGCCGGCCGCGGCCCTGCCCTGCCGGCCGGCTGCCGGCCGCTCGCCGCGAGCGTCCAGGCACCGCCGGCGCTCGCCCGCCGCCTTGCCCAGGTCGGCGTGGTCGATCTGAGCGCTGGCGACGCGCTCCAGCCGGCGCTCGCCCAGGGCCAGCGTCTGGTCAGCCGGGATGGCGGCCTCTGGCGCTGGGACGGCCTGGTCCGCCGGCCGGACGCGAAGGATGGCGCCGCGGCGCGGCTCCGCCAGGCGGCCCGCCGGCGGCAGCTCGCGGCGCTGCTCGGAGACCAGCGCGCCCTGCTCGACGGCGCGGAGCAGGCGGCCCGCACCGCCGCGGCCGAAGCTGCTGCCGCCGCCGAGCGCGCCCGGCGTGCCGCCCAGGCGGAAGCTGACGCCCGGGCCGCGTTCGAGGGTCGGCGCGAGGCGGTCCTGCAACGGCGGGCCGACGTGGCGGCGCTCGGCGCCGAGCTGAGCGCGCTGGCCAAGGAGCGGGACGGGCTCGAGACCGAGCTCGCCGAGCTCGACGAGGTCCGCCGGGGCGTGCGGGGCCAGCTCCGGGATTTGACCGCTGCGCCCGTCGAGACCCCGGATGCCGGCGCGCTCGCCGCCGAGCTGGACGCGGCGGCCGCCGCCGAGGCCAGGGCCGCCGATCAGGACCGACAGGCCCAGGCCGCCCAGGCGCAGGCCCGGACGGCGCTCGCCGAGGCCAGGCCCGGGCTCGCCGCAGCGCGCGACGCGCTCGACCAGCACCGGGCCGCCAGCCAGAGCCGCGCCGCCGCCGAGCGGGAGCACGAGCTGGAACGCGCCCGGATCGAGGCCGAGCTGGTCCGCCTCGAGGGCGGACGGGCCGGGGGTGCGACCGCGCTGACCACCCTCGCGGCGACCCTGACAGAGGCCGAGGGGCAGCTCGAGACCGCCCGCGCCGAGCTCGCCCGGGCGGAGCAGGCGGACGTGGCGGCGCGTCAGGCGGAGGCCGAGGCCGGTATGCAGCAGGAGCGGCTGCGCGACCGGCTGGCGGCCGCCGATGGCCGCTCGGGCACCCTCGGGCAGGAGCTGGCGCTCTGGTCACAACGGGCGAGCGCCGCCGAGGCGCGGCTCGGGGAGCTGGCGGCCCGCCGGCGCGAACTCGCCGACGAGCTGGCCAGCCTCGAGCAGCTGCCGGCAGCCCTCGCCGAGCAGCGGGCCGGACTCGCCGCCCGGCTGGCCGAGACCGAGGCGCGGGGCGCCGCGCTCGGGGTCGAGGTCGGCGCCGCCGAGGTCGCCCTGAGCGAGGCGCAGGCGGCGCTCGAGCGGGTCGAGGGCGCCCGGGTCGAGGCCCGCGAGGTCGCCGCCCGGCTCGAGGCGCGGCTCGAGCGCGCCGCGGCCGAGGGTGCCGCCGCCGAGGCCGCGGTCCGGGCGCGCCTGGTCGACCTGCCCGAGGCGAGCCCGGAGACGCCGCCGGTCGCGGCCGAGCTCGCCGAGCTCGAGGCCGAGCTCGCACGTCTCGGAGCGGCGCGCGAGCGCCTGGGGCCGGTCAATCTGCGCGCGATCGACGAGGCAAGCGAGCTGACGCTCAGGATCGAGACCCTGCAGACCGAGCAGGCGGAGCTTTCCGGCGCCATCGAGCGCCTCAGGCGGGCGATCTCGACCCTCAACCGCGAGGGCCGCGAGCGCCTGCGGGCCGCGTTCACCGAGGTCGAGCGCCATTTCGCCGCGCTGTTCACGCGCCTGTTCGGCGGCGGGCGGGCGCAGCTCACGCTGACCGATCAGGACGACCCGCTGGCGGCCGGGCTGGAGCTGGCCGCGAGCCCGCCCGGCAAGAAGCTGCAGGCGATCTCGCTGCTCTCCGGCGGCGAGAAGGCGCTGACCGCGCTCGCCCTGATCTTCGCCGTGTTCCTGACCAGGCCGGCGCCGCTCTGCGTGCTCGACGAGGTCGACGCGCCGCTCGACGATGCCAACGTCGACCGCCTGATGACGCTGCTCGAGGAGCTCGCCGAAGGCACCCGCACCCGGTTCATGGTGATCACCCACCACCCGCTGACCATGGCCCGCATGCACCGCCTGTACGGCGTGACCATGGTCGAGCGGGGCATCTCGCAGCTGGTCTCGGTCGATCTGACCAGCGCGATCGAGCTCCGGGCGACCGCCTGAGCGGGGACCGCCCCGGGGCGGGGCTCACGCTCACGATTTGTTAGGGGTCGAGGATTAGGGAGCGGAACGCCCAGATCCATTACCGATCACAGGCGTTGGCCCCATCGCCTAATTTCGGCAGCGCGAAGGAGTGGAGCATGGTCAAGGACCCGAGCGTCAAATCTGTCCCGGTGAAGCGCACCGAATCCAGATCCGCTCGCATCAGGTCTCCGGAGGCCAAGGCCGGCGGGTCGACGGTGGTGACCAAGACCGCCCCGACCAGGACGACCGCGCGGACCGCGGCGCGCAAGCCCGCCGGCGGCCGGCCGATGGACGACCTGGAGCAGCGCATCCAGCAGCGCGCCTACGAGCTCTGGGAGAACGAGGGCCGGCCGCAGGGGCGCGAGCAGGCCCATTGGCAGCAGGCCGAGCGCGAGCTCGCCGGGCGCGGCGCCAGCCACGCGGCGTGAGCCGGGCGCCGACCGACCCGACCGACCCGATCGACCTGATCGACCTGATCGACCTGGGGGGGGCGGCGGGCCGGCCGGCGTTCGAGGCCGCCCGCTGACCTCGAGCGGCAGTCTGCGCCGGCCCGTGCCCAGCGGCCCGTGCCCAGCTTGACAGGTGCGGCGAGCGACTTATTGTGACGCCGCTTCGAGCCGGCGTGGGGTTGCTGCGCCTGGTTCGGGAGCGGCCAGGCGACGGATCGATGGCGCGCAAGGACGGGTCGCCGGAGTTCAAGGCGTTCGATGACCGCGTCCGCCAGCTGCGGGTCGATACCGGCTTGGCCCGGGACGAGCGTGACGGGAAGCGTGGTGCGGGCCGTCTGATCGGCGGCGCCGCCGTGCAGGTCGGGATCGAGCTGGTCGCCGGCGTGATCGGGGGGGCGTTGCTCGGTTACGCCCTCGATCGCTGGCTCGGGACGTGGCCGATCGGTTTTCTGGTGCTGTTCTTCCTGGGCGCGGCCGCCGGGATGCTGAACGCCTATCGGTACATTCGCAAGATCAGCGAGGTGCCGGAGGACCGAACGAGAGACCGGTGAGCCCCGGTGATGCCCCCCAGGATCGGCGTTGGGCGGGATCCGGGGTCGAAACCGAACGAGGTGGACGAGGGGTCGGTGGAGCATAGTCCGCTCGCGCAGTTCGAGATCCACGACATCCTGCCGATCACGGTCGGCGGGGTCGACCTGTCCTTCACCAACTCGTCGCTCTGGATGGCGATCGCGGTCGCGCTTGCCTACGCCCTGGTGATGCTCGGCGCCCGCCATGGCAGCATGGTGCCCGGCCGCCTGCAGGCCCTGGTCGAGCTCAGCTACGAGTTCATCGGCGACATGCTGGGCAGCAGCGTCGGCAAGGAAGGCCGCCAGTACTTCCCGTTCTTCTTCACCCTGTTCATGTTCGTCCTGTTCGGCAACACGCTCGGCATGATCCCGGGCGGCTTCACCTATACCAGCCACATCATCGTCACGTTCTCGATGGCGGTCTTCGTGTTGTGCGCGGTGACCGTGGTCGGCATCCTGCGCCATGGCTGGCACTTCTTCAGCCTGTTCGCGCCCGGCGGCTGTCCGATCTACGTCATGCCGCTCCTGATCCCGATCGAGATCCTGTCCTATGCGATGCGCCCGGTCAGCCTGTCGCTGCGCCTGGCGATCAACATGACCGCCGGGCACATCATGCTGGTGACCTTCTCCGGCTTCGTGCTCGCGCTCGGGATCTTCGGCTTCCTGCCGCTGGCGCTGACCGTGGCGCTGATGGGGCTCGAGCTGGCGATCGCGTTCCTCCAGGCCTACGTGTTCACCATCCTGAGCTGCATCTATCTGCAGGACACCGTCCACCTGCACTGAGCCGCCGCCCGGGGAGCCACGACCAACCGCTGCGCTTGCAACAATCATGGAGTATCTCATGGATCCCGCAGCTGCCAAATTGATCGGTGCCGGCCTTGCCGCGATTGGCCTCGGCGGCGTGGGCGTGGGCATTGGCAATGTCTTCGCCACGACCATCGCCACCATCGGCCGCAATCCGTCGATCCAGAACCGGGTCGCGGCGCTGATGTGGATCGGCTTCGCGCTGGTCGAGGCGATTGGCCTGTACGCGCTGCTGGTCGCCTTCATCGTCCTGTTCGGCTAGCCGCCGCGCCGCGGGCGTCCGGATCGAGACCGGTGCCGCAGATCGAGGTTGCCACCTTCGCGAGCCAGATCTTCTGGCTGATCGTGGCGTTCGTGACGCTCTACTACCTGCTCAGCCGGCGGGCTCTGCCGCGGCTCGCCGAGGTCCTCGAGGCGCGCCAGGACCGGATCGCCGCCGACCTCGACGAGGCGGAGCGTCTGCGCCGCGAGGCCGAGGCCGCGCTCGCGAGCTACGAGGCGGTGATCGCCGAGGCGCAGGACCAGGCGCATGGCCTGCTGGCCGAGACCCAGACGCGGCTCCAGACCGAAGCCGCCAAGCGCCAGGCCGAGCTCGACGAGCGCCTCGCCGAGCAGCTGAGCGAAGCCGAAGCGCGCATCACCGAGGCCAGGCAAAGCGCGCTCAGGGAGCTCGAGGAGGCCGCCGTGGCCGTGGCGCAGAGCGCGCTCGAGCATCTGGCCGGCGTCAAGGTCACCAAGAAGACCGCCCAGTCGGCGCTGCGCGGCGTGCTCGAGGAGACGCTCTGATGATGCATTGGCTGCTCGAGGTGATCGCGCTCGTCATCCTGATCGCCTTGATCTTCAGGCCGCTCGGCCGGATCATCGTCAGCGCGCTCGACGGTCATGCGGCCAAGGTCCGGGCCGAGCTCAACGAGGCCAAGCACCTGCGCGAGGAGGCCCAGAGCCTGCTCGCCGGCTACCAGCGCCAGCTGGTCACCGGCGCCGATCAGGCGCGGGCGATCGTCGAGCACGCCCGGGTCGAGACCGAGCGGCAGGTCGAGCGTCACCACGCCGAGCTCAAGGCGAGCCTCAAGCGCCGCACCGAGCAGGTCATGGACCGGATCGCCCGGGAGGAAGCGCGCACGCTCCAGGAGCTGCGCACCTACGCCGCGACGCTCGCGATCCGGACCACCGAGCGCCTGCTGCGCGAGCGGGTCGACGGCGCGCACGCGCAAACCCTGCTCGACGGCGCGATCGAGCAGGTCGGCCGCAGGCTGTCCTGACCGCGGGCGCCAAGGCGGCGCTCAGCCCGGCGCCCCGTCCTCGGGCTCGGGCGTGCCCAGCGTCTGGAGCAGGCGTGAGCGGAACTCGCGGCGGTAGAGCACGGCCACGACCCAGCCGGTCGCGAGCGCGAACAGCCAGGGGTGGACGAACCAGCTGAGCGCCGCGAGGCCGAAATAATAGGCGCGCATCCCGCCGTTGAAGTGGCGCGCGGTCGAGGACGCGATCTCGGCCGTGCGCTCCCCGATCCGCGCTGCCTCCTCGGTCACCTTGCCCGGCAGAGCGACGCTGCCGATCAGGATCAGGCAGTAGTTGTACTGGCGGAACGCCCAGGTGAACTTGAAGAAGGCGTAGACGAACAGGATCACCAGCAGCAGGATTTTGAGGTCCCAGAGCAAGGGCGAGGTCGCGACCGCCAGCGGCAGCTCGTTGAGCAGGGCGATCGCCTGGTCCGGCCGGCCGAGGGCGGCGAGCAGGCCGCCGATGATCACCAGCGTGGTCGAGGCGAAGAACGAGGCGCTGCGCATCAGGTTGCCGACGATCTGGGAATCGACGATCCGGTTGTCGCGCTCCAGCATCCGCCGCATCCACAGCCGCCGGTAGGCGGTCATGCTGCGCATCAGGCTCGGGCGGCGGCCATGGGCGCGGTCGGCGAACAGGGTGTAGCCGATCCAGCAGGCGAAGAACCACGAGGCCGCGATCAGATCGGCCGGCGCGATCGTGCTCGCTTGCGGATCGGTCATGGCGCGCCCAGATGTGGCGAGGAGGGTCCGGCACCGCGCCGCCCGACGGTGGTAGGATCCCGCCGCTTGCCGCCGCGTCCGTGCTCAGCCGAAGGACCGTCATGCTGTCCACTGCCGATACCCCGAGAAGTTCCGAAGCCCGGCCGCGCATCGGCGTGACCCTGGATGCCGAGCCGCCGGGCGGCTACAGCAAGCTGCCCTGGTATGCGCTGCGCGCCAACTATTTCCGCGCGATCGCGCGCGCGGGCGGCCTGCCGCTGGCCCTGCCCCACGAGGTCGAGCTGGCCGAGGCCTATCTCGAGCTGTTGGATGGCCTGGTGACCGGTGGCGCCTTCGACGTCGATCCAGCCGTCTACGGCGATCCGGCGTGCCAATCCTCTGGTTGAGAATCTGTGGATAAGTGCCACGATTAGTCCACAATCTACGGACGCGCTATATTGCGGTATGTATGTGGTGAGATATTTGACCACATTGGCACGCTGACCTGGCCTGCACGCCGTGCGGGCGCTGTAGTAACTTCATTCGACGAGTTCGATCTCGCTGATCCGCCAGCTTCTGTCGAAGAACGGCTCGAGCGGGCTGTAGAGCCGCAGGCCCACGAACCAGCCCTTGTCCGGCAACGTCTGGATCCAGTTGCCTCGGCCGACGCCGTCCGGCTGCGTCGGCGAGAAGTAGATCGTCGTCGAGCCATCGGCATCGGCTTCCGCCGCGGGCGACGGGTAACTCTGGCTGCCCGCCCGCGGGTAGCGCTGCGGCGTGGCCAGCATCGAGCGCGTCATGTTGTCGTAGACCGTCAGCGACCAGAAGTTCGCCTCCGGGATACCCTTCGGCAGGGTCACTTTGTAGGTCTTCGAGCCGTCGAAGTAGTTCTTGTCGGCGTCTCTCGCCGCCAGGAGATACTGCGAGCCGACCCCCGTTAGGCGCATCGCCATCGCCGGAGTGATGCCGGTGACGCCGTAGAAGAACGCCGTCCGTGCGTCCATCTGCCGGTAGCCGGTCGGTGGGAACGGCTTCGCCCCTTCCGGCGTGATCTCGGGGATGGGCGTCTCGAACTGGTAACCGCTCTCGAACAGCATGTTGAACCATGACGAATCCGGGTAATAGAACCAGTCTGGATCGCGTGGGTTCATGAAGAGGTTGCGCGACGCGGCGTTCGCCACCGCGACGGCGTCCGTCATGATTCCCTTCATGCGCTCGTCGGGCGCGAACGGCTTGCCCTTAACGATGCCGATGGCGGCGATCGGACCCATCAGCTCGACGTCGAGCGCGGTAGCGGGCTCGTCCTGCACCACCTCGTTCAGGAGCTCGAAATAGCTCCAGTCGTTCGGGGGAAGCGTGTTCATGACCTTCCCGCTGCCTTCATGGAAAACGGTCGCGGGTGGCTCGGTGATCTTGCCGAGGCGCGCGTCGCCGGCGAGGAAGGCAGCAATCGAGGTGCCGACGCCGCCCGGTTCGAAGGGGTAGACCTTCGTATGCGCCTTGATGACGTCGACGGAGGGCTTCGGGTCGCTGCCGTCCTTCAGGAAGGAGCGGCCGAACCAGAGGATGCCGGTCGTCTTCGCGTGGGCGACGAAGTAGCCGCCGTCGGGCAGCTCGCCCTCGTAGCCCGGCGGGACGATGAGGTATTTCCCACCGAGGCCGCGGTCAAGCCCCGGCGCGCCCATGTCGGTTACCCAATGGAACCAGGCATCCTGCACGATGCCGAGGAAGTCGGGCGGCGACTCGATCACCACCGGGCCGTCGCTGAGGTCGATCCAGCCCATCACGTAGATCGTGTCCGCGTTCGGGGTGAGGAACAGCGAGCTCGCGTCCATTAGCTCCGAGAAGACCATCACCTCGTTCTTCTTGACGCCCATGTCCTCCATCCCGCGGCGGAGGGCGCGGATGCTGACGCCGCGCATGGTGTCGGTGAACGCACGGTAGGCGTAGGTGAAGTCGAGTTGGTCGTAGAGCGAGCGTGCGGTCGCATCAGTCGGCACGCCATCCTTGAACTCGAACGTACCGCGCGATGTCTCCACCACTTCAGGCGTGACGATGGACGATGGGACCGACGTGTCCGCTCGCGCTTGTGGCGAAGAGAGTAGTGCACAGGCGGTGGCGACGGTGAGTAGCGATTGTTTGAGCATGGAGCTCCTGCCTCTAATTTAAGGGATGTTTGACGCTGGAGCTAACGAATGTAGGGGAAGCGCCCATCGCACTGCATCCAGGCATGCGAATTTGTCAAGTCTTTTTCCATTCTGTGGACGCACCTGGTGCGGAGGCTCGGGGTCAATTCACGGGCCGACGGAAGGCCATCTTGGGCCGCCTCAGGCCCGACGATGTAATGAGAAAGCTTAGCGGAATAGGATAGGGGCATCAGCGGGGACCCCTCCGTCTTGTCGCGCCGGGCCGCGTCACTACCTATGGCTCAACGACGCCGCGGGTTTGGTTGGCGTCGACAGAAGTACTCACGGAAGTGCGATCGTGCCCAGTTGCCAACCGCGCCCGCGCATCGGCGTGACCCTGGATGCCGAGCCGCCGGGCGGCTACAGCAAGCTGCCCTGGTATGCGCTGCGCGCCAACTATTTCCGCGCGATCGCGCGCGCGGGCGGCCTGCCGCTGGCCCTGCCCCACGAGGTCGAGCTGGCCGAGGCCTATCTCGAGCTGTTGGATGGCCTGGTGGTGACCGGTGGCGCCTTCGACGTCGATCCAGCCCTTTACGGCGATCCGGCGCGCCACCCGAGCGTCAAGACCAAGGACCAGCGGACCGCGTTCGAGCTCGCGATCACCCGGGCGGCGCTGGCGCGCGATCTGCCGGTGCTCGGCATCTGCGGCGGCCAGCAGCTTTTGAACGTCGTGCTCGGGGGCGATCTGGTGCAGCATATCCCGGACGCGGTCGCGGGCGCGCTCGCCCACGAGCAGCCCAATCCGCGCACCGAGCCCGGGCATGAGGTGGCAGTCGCGCCCGGCAGCCGGCTGCACGCGATCGCCGGCGCCGACCGGCTCGAGGTCAACAGCGCCCACCATCAGGCGGCCGGCCGGGTCGGGCCCGGCGTCGTGGTCAGCGGGCGCGCGCCGGATGGCGTGATCGAGGCGATCGAGGCGCCCGGCCGGCGTTTTTGCATCGGCGTCCAGTGGCATCCGGAATACGCGATCTCGGTCGCCGACGACGCCCTGTTCGACGCCCTGATCGCCGCCTGCCGCCGGGCATGAGCGCGGTTGCCGAAGCCGCCGCCGGCGGCGAGCGGGTCGCCCAGGAGCGGGTGGCCAAGCGGATCGCCCGCTCCGGGCTCTGCTCGAGGCGCGATGCCGAGCGCTGGATCGCCGCCGGCCGGGTCGCGGTCGACGGCAGCCTGCTGACCAGCCCGGCGGTGACCGTGACCGCCGCCAGCCTGGTCACGGTCGACGGCGAGCCCCTGCCCTCGGCCGAGCCCGCGCGCCTGTTCCGCTATCACAAGCCCGCGGGCCTGTTGACCGCGGCGCGCGATCCCGAGGGCCGGACGACGATCTACGACCGCCTGCCCCAGGGCCTGCCGCGCCTGATGCCGATCGGCCGCCTGGACCTCGCTTCCGAGGGCCTTCTGCTGCTGACCAACGACGGCGGCCTCAAGCGCCAGCTCGAGCTGCCGGCGACCGGCTGGGCCCGGCGCTACCGGGTCCGGGTCCATGGCGAGATCGACCCGGCGAAACTCGCGGGCCTGGCCCGCGGGATCACCCTCGATGGCTTCGAATATGGGCCGATCGAGGCTCGCCTGGATCGGGTCCAGGGCAGCAACGCCTGGCTCACGGTCGCGCTCCGCGAGGGCAAGAACCGCGAGATCCGGCGCGTGCTCGAGCATTTCGGCTGGCCGGTGAGCCGCCTGATCCGGCTCAGCTTCGGCCCGTTCCAGCTCGGCCGCCTGCGCCCGGGCGAGGTCGAAGAGGTGACCGGCAAGGTCCTGCGCGAGCAGGTCGGCGTCCGGATCGCCGGCGCCCCCAGGCGCCGCCGTCCTCCAACAACTCGTTAACGGTCTCCGGGTAAAACTAGTCGGAACTGCGACCCCTCGAGGACGGTGGGACGGCATGGCACGTTGGCTGATCACGTTCGGGGTGCTGATCGTCTTGGGCAGCCTGTGCTGGCCCTGGCTGCGCGCCTTCGGGCTGCCCGTCCTGCCGGGCGATCTGCTGGTCGACTTCGTGCCCGGCATGCGCTTTCAGCTGCCGATCACCACCTCGCTGCTGATCAGCGGGCTGATCGCGCTCGCCTCGAAGCTGCTGTTCCGCTGACCGCCGTCGGCCGCCCGGACCCGGGCACCGGGCTGGTCGCGCGGGCGGCGGCTGTGAACAAGGTCACAGCCGCCGGGGCCCGAACCGGCTATGCTTGCCCGCGCGAATCGGAAGCGGGGGAACGACGATGGCGAAGCTCGTGGTCTGCTGCGACGGCACCTGGAACGACGACGCCGACCGGACTCACATCGAGCGGATCGCGGCCGCCGCCGGGCGCCTGCCGGACCCGGCGGTCAAGATGTTCTACGACCAGGGCGTCGGCACCGACTTCGGCTTCATTCTGCGCGGCGGCGCGGTCGGCCGGGGCTGTCCAGGAACATCCGCCAAGCCTACGGCTGGCTGGTCCACAACTGGCAGCCGGACGACCAGATCTTCATGTTCGGCTTCTCGCGCGGCGCCTACACGGTCCGCAGCCTCGGCGGTTTTCTCGGCTTTGCCGGCCTGCTCAGGCCCGAGGACACCGGCCCGCTCGACCGCGATGGCGAGAACCCGCTGGTCGAGGCCGCCTACGAAGCCTATCGCATGTGCCACCGCGACCCCAAGATGGCGGCCGATTTCAAGGCGACCGCCGCCTACGGCCGCCGGCGCGAGCCTCAGATCCGGCTGCTCGGCGTGTTCGACACGGTGGGTGCCCTCGGGGTGCCGGTCCACTGGCTGCAGGGCATCATCAACCGGCTGCCGCACTTCAATGTCCAGTTCTACGACACCACGCTCGGCTCAACCGTCGAGATCGCCTGCCAGGCGCTCGCGATCGACGAGCGGCGCGGCCCGTTCAAGCCGACCCTGTGGACCGGCCCCGCCAAGCCCCATCAGACGGTCAAGCAGGTCTGGTTCGCGGGCGTCCATTCCGACGTCGGCGGCGGCTACCCCGAGAAGGCGCTGGCCGAGCTGCCGCTCGCCTGGGATGCTGAACGAGACCAAGGCGGCCGGCCTCGATCTCTGGCCAGGCTTCACCGCCGACCCGCCGACCCGCCGCACGCCGACGCCGGCGGCCAGATCCACAATTCGATGGACCGGGGCTATCTCATCCTGCACGAGCTGTCGCCCTCGATCGATCCCTACGACCGCCCGATCGGCCCCGCCCAGCGGCCGGCGGGCGACCCGGTCGTGCCCGGCGAGATGGTCTACTGGTCGGCGCGCGACCGGGTCGACGGCGAAGCGGCCCAGCGCCTCGCGGCGCTCCGCCAGACCCCCTATCGGCCGCGGGCGCTGGTCGACGCGAGCGGCGCCTGGCGTCCCGATAGCCGCGACTGGTCCTGGCTCGACGACCGGTAGCCCGGATAGCCCTGGTCTGGCGAGCGCGCTCTTCGGCGGCGGCCGGCGGCGACGTCGTCGAGGATCACGGCCGGCCCAGGCTCCTTGCCGACGCGCGTGGGCGCGTCGCGCAGCACCCCAGAGTAGCCCAGGGTCGGGCCCGCCGCGGCTGCAGGCCGATTGCTTAGCGGTCGAGGCCGGCCCAGTCGCGGGGCCCCTGCTCGTCGGCGATGCGCCGGAGATATTGGCCGTACTCGGTCTTTTCCAGGGGCGCGGCGAGGCGCTTGAGCTGGGCGACGTCGATGTAGCCGAGCCGGTAGGCGATCTCCTCGGGGCAGGCGATCTGCAGACCCTGGCGTTGCTGGATGGTGCGCACGAACTCGGCCGCCTGGAGCAGGCTGTCGTGGGTGCCGGCGTCGAACCAGGCGTAGCCGCGGCCCATGCGCTCGACCCGCAGGCGGCCCTGCTCCAGGTAGCGGCGGTTGACGTCGGTGATCTCGAGCTCGCCCCGTCCGGAGGGTGTGATCGCGGCGGCGATGTCGACCACCTGGTTGTCGTAGAAGTAAAGGCCGGTCACGGCGTAGTTGGACTTGGGCCGGGCCGGCTTCTCCTCGAGCGAGATCGCCCGGCCCTCGGCGTCGAACTCGACCACGCCGTAGCGCTCCGGATCGCGCACCTGGTAGCCGAAGACCGTGGCGCCGAGCGCCTGGGCGGCGGCGCGCTTCAGGTCCTCGCGGATGTAGTGGCCGAAGAAGATGTTGTCGCCGAGCACCAGCGCGCAGTGGTCATCGGCGATGAAGTCGCGGCCGATCACGAACGCCTGGGCCAGACCCTCGGGCTTGGGCTGGACCGCGTAGCTGATCCGCAGGCCCCATTGCTCGCCGGCGTTCAGCAGGCGCTTGAAGGCCGTCTGATCCTCGGGCGTGGTGATGATCAGGATGTCGCGGATGCCGGCCAGCATCAGGGTGGTGAGGGGAAAATAGATCAGCGGCTTGTCGTAGATCGGCAGCAGCTGCTTGCACACCGCGCGGGTCACCGGATGCAGCCGGGTGCCCGAGCCGCCGGCCAGAATGATGCCTTTCCACATGGCTCCGAAGGTTCCCGAGGGCAGGAGGTTTAGAGGTTGATGTTGACGATGCCGCCGTGCAGCTCGACCTCCTTGATGATCTGATGCCACTTGGTCAGCGTCTGGTACCATTCGAGGGTGATCGTCTCGGTGGTCTTGTCGACCGCGCCGGCTTCCAGCTTCTGGTAGATCTCGAGGGCGCCGTCGCGCGCGGTGTATTTGGCCTTCCAGCCGAGCGCCTCGACCTTGTCGAAGCTGACCTGGTAGGAGCGGTGGTCGACGTCGCCGTACCAGTCGATCTTGACCGGCTTGGGCAGGACCTCGCAGACGGTCTCGGCGAGCGGCCCGAGCTGGTAGTTGTTGGCGGCCGAGCCGATGTTGAACAGCTGGCCGTTGACCTTGGCGCGCGGCGCCTTGAGCATGAAGATCTGAGCGCCTGCGGTGTCGCGGACGTGGACCATCGGCCGCCACTGGCTGCCGTCGCGCATCAGCGGCAGGATGCCGGTCTTCCAGGCGCCGTAGGTCATGCCGTTGATCGCCAGATCGAAGCGCATGCGCGGGCTGTAGCCGTAGACCGTGGCCTGGCGCAGGACCACGACGCAGAACTTGTCGTCGGCCAGCGGCAGCACGCCATGCTCGGCCATCTCGTTGGCCTTGGCATAGGTCGTGAGCGGGTTGGTCGGATGCTTTTCGGTGCAGATCACGCCCGGCTCCTGGAAGCCGTAGAGGCTGCAGGACGACGGCAGGACGTAGCGCTTGACCCCGGCGGCCTTGGCCAGCGTCGCGCAGTGCACCCGGGATTCGTGGTTGATCTGATAGGTGGCGTCCCGGAACAGCTCGCCGCTCGGGTCGTTGGAGATCGCGACCAGGTCGATGACGTGGTCGACGCCCTCGAACCAGGCGGGCTCGAGCCGCCGGCTGTCGGCCTTGATCAGCTCCAGCTGCTCGTGCTCGGGCAGGAGGTCGCGGCCGAAGAAGAAGCGGTCGAGCGCCCGCACCTTGTAGCCCTGGGCGAGCAGCATCGGCACGAGCGAGGTGCCGATGTAGCCGCCGGCGCCGGTCACGAGAACGCGCTCCATGGGAACGTCCTTCCTTACTGTACGATCAGGGATAGGTGAACACTGCCGGCAGGTCGCGGAACCAGGGCAGCTTGCGGTCCTTGTCCGACAGCACCAGCTCGCCGTTCGGAATCGGCCAGGGGATCGCGAGATCGGGGTCGTCGAAGCGGATGCCGAGGTCGCGGTTGGGCGCGTAGTAGGCGTCGACCTTGTAGGTGATCTCGGTGTCCGACGCCGTGGTCAGGGTGGCGTGGGCAAAGCCCTTGGGGCACAGGATCTGGTTGCCGGCTGCGGCCGACAGCTCGACCATCACGTGCTCGCCAAAGGTCGGCGAGCCCAGCCGGCAATCGACCGCGACGTCGACCACCGCACCGCGCAGCACCCGCAAGAGCTTGCTCTGGGTCGCCGGCGGGCGCTGGAAGTGGAGCCCGCGCAGCGTGCCGCGCTGGGCCGAAAAGGAGTGGTTGTCCTGGACGAACTCGATGTCGATCCCGGCCTCCGCGAGCACGCTCCGATTGTAGACCTCGGAGAAGAAGCCGCGGTGATCGCCGTAGCGCGCCGGCACGATCACCTTCACGTCCGGGATCGCAGTCGCCTTGATCTCCATCGGGCCTCGCTGGCTGGGGACAAGAGGGGCTTACGCCTGGTCGTGCCGGCGCGGCCGGCTCAGCAGGCGGCCGCCCGCTCGGGCTCGAGCACCCGGCGCTCGATCGCCTGCCAGGCGGCGAGCGCCTCGGTCTCGGGCAGCTCGACGTCGGCCATGGTCAGGAGCTGGCCCGGCTCGACCCGCCGCTGCACGTGCATGTGGCTGGCGAGGCAGATCGGCACGTGGCCCGGCCGGTCGGCGATGTTGACGCAGGTGCCGCGCAATTCGAAGCTGCCGCAGCCGCGCTCGATCACCTCGCCGGGCTTGAGGGCGCGCTTGGCGATGCTGGCGACGCTGACCCGCGGCAGAGCGCCGTTGTTGAGCAGCGGCCGGCGCTCGCGCACGACCCGCTCGAGGGTCTTGAACACCTCGAGGTGGACCAGGCAGTAGTCCTTGATCAGGACGTAGTAGGGCCCGTCGCCGAGCTTGAAGTTGCGCAAAGGCGTCGCCTGGCGCGGATCGTGGCGGGCGATGATGAACACGCCGTGCTGCAGGCCGCGGTCCAGGATGTACTCGCTGATCGGATGGCCGAGCCGGTCGGCGACGGCGCCGAGCTCGGCCGCCGCGACCTTGAGATCACGGGTCTCGAGGCCGATCAGGTCCTCCTTGGCGATCCCGGCACGGAGGCCGTTGGCGACCAGGCATTGCTCGATCTGGACCTTGGTGCCGTCGGTGAACGAGGTCACCATCTCGATCGAGTAGTCCTGGCGCTCGGCCCAGTAGCGCATCTCCTCAGGCGCCGGATCGCGGTTCAAGAACGCCTTCATGTTGCAGTAGACGAGCGGCGTGAAGCCGGTCGCGACCGCGTCCTCGGCGAGGGCTGCGAGGCAGCCGGGCTGGTCGCCCTCGGCCTCGCTGAGCAGGCCGCGCTCGACGAAGTGCGAGCCGATCGTGGCGTGGAACTCGGCGTTCAGGGTCACCACCGGCTTGCCGGCGTCGAGAATCTGGGGAATGGTCCGGGCGGCGTAGAAGGCATCGCCGGTGCATTCGAAGACCACGTCGCTGGCCGCGATCAGGGCGTCGAGGGAATCGGTCAACGCGTCGTCGCGCGGGAAGTCCGGGCAGCGGTCGAGGGGGCGCCGGGTCAGCACCTTGGCCAGGCGGTAGCCCGGCCGGCGCTCGAGCTCGTAGGTGAAGTGACGGGCGACGAAGCCGGTGCCGATCACCCCGACGCTGATCTTAGCCGGCTTTTGGGCCTGGATCTGGGCCTGGCTGGTCATGGGACTTGGCTCTCGGAGCTGTCGGACCGCTGCAAGGGGGCTGTCCAGTCTCGCGCGCGGCATCAGCGCCTCGCGGCATCGCCTTTATGCCATTGATCCCTTGCCGGATCGTAAACCAGACCGCGAAGAAGCGACAGCCCCGAGGCCGTGCCTGGCCGCGCGCTCGCGCCGAGCGCCAGGGGGTCGGGCGCGCCGGCCCGCCTATTTCGGCGTCTTCAGCTGCTTCAGCAGCTCGGTCAGCGTCGCCTTGGCCTTGCCCGGATAGCGCGCGGCCTCGACCTCCTTGAGATTGATCGTGGGATCGCCGACCGCGATCAGCCCCATCATGCCGAGGCCGAAGTGGGGCACGCATTTGTAGGCGTAGAGGCCGGGCACGGTCAGGGTCACCGACACGTCGTGGCTGATCTTGCCCTTCCAGGTCTCGCCGCCCTTGGGGACGACCAGGGAGACGCTGTTGTGGAGCTTGTCGACGGCCACGAAATGGATCGTGTCGCCGGGCTCGGCATAAGTGATCGGCGGCTCGAACCAGTTCACCTGGCCTTGCGGGCCCTTGGACAGCATCTGCACCTCGTGCTCGGCCGCCCTGGCTGCCGGCGCGATCGCCAGGGTCGCCAGCACGCAAGTGATCAAGAGGCGCCTCATACCCGTCTCCCCGTTCGATCTTGTTGCGCTACCGCGGCAGTCATACCCTCCGGCGCCGGGCGCTCAGCCAGCGACCGGTTGTCGCAACGCGCCGAGCGGGCCGGCGAGCAGGTCGAGCAGCAGCCCATCCCGGCCGCGCCCGGCGAGCAGCGACAGGCCGACCGGGCCCTCGGGCAGCCGGCCGAGCGGCAGGCTGAGCTGCGGCAGGCCGCCGAGCGAGGCGATGCAGGTGATCCCGATGGTCCGGTCGCGCACCCGCTCGTGATCGGCCATGGCGGCGTCGATCCTGGGCGCCGGTCCGGCGGCGCTCGGCAGGAGCAGGAGCGCGTCGTCCTCGAGCAGCCGGTCGAGCCGCTCGCGGATCAGGGTGCGCGCCGCCCCGGCCTGCGCGACGTCGGCCGCGGTCACGGTCGCGGCGAGCCGCAGGCGCAGGGCCAGATAAGGCCCGATCCGGGGCTTCGCCTGCTCGAGCCAAGGCCCATGCTCGGCCCAGGCCTCGGCCGCCTGCAGGGTGCGCAATACCGCGTACCAGGCATCGAGCCCATCGGCGCTCACGGTCACCGGCCGGGCTTCTCCGAGTCCGGGGCCGAGCACGGCCTCGACCGCCCGGATCGCCGGACCGAGCGCCCGCCCGACGTCGCTGCCGGCGCGCTCGAAGGCATCCTCTGCGAGCAGCAGGCGACCGGGCGGGCGGCCGTCTTGCCGGTCGCCCAGGAGGACCCGGCCGGCGGCCTCGAACAGCCGCGGGTCGCGCGCGAACCAGCCGACCGTATCGAAGCTCGGCGCCAGCGGCATCACGCCCGCGAGGCTGATCCGGCCGTGGCTCGGACGCATGCCGTAGATGCCGTTGTAGCTCGCCGGCACCCGCACCGAGCCGCCGGTGTCGCTGCCGAGCGCCAGATCGACCAGGCCGCCGCCGACCGCGGCCGCCGAGCCGCTCGAGGAGCCGCCGGGCACCCGGCCGGGGGCCGCGACGTTCGCAGGCGTGCCGTAGTGCGGGTTGGTGCCGACGATGCTGAACGCCAGCTCCTCGGTGATCGCCTTGCCGACCAATCGGGCGCCGGCATCGAGCAGCGCCTGGACCGCTGGCGCGTGGCTGGTCGCCGCCGGATGCGTGGCCAGCCAGTCGGGATTGCCCCGGCCGGTGACCGTGCCGGCGACATCGAAGATGTCCTTGACCGCGAAGGTCGCGCCCGCGAGCGGACCCGCCGGCGCGCCGGCGATCTCGACCTGGCCGTGCGGCACGAACGCGCCGAGCGGATCGTCCATGGGGTCGTTTCCTCGTCAGCCGCCGGTCACGGTCCTGGGCGTGTTTTTCGTACGTGTTCGGCGTCGTGGAACCATTTGCCCGCCCCCGGTTACTAAAAGTGGGTACTTGCCCTCGACGTCAGAGCAATGTACCACAGCATAGAGGTTGCCGGCGTGCGCGGGCCGGGCGATGATGTGGTCCGCGCGGGGCGACTGTAAAACTGTGTCGGGCTGGTGCCAAGACCGAGGGCTTATGAGACCCCGCAGGTGGGTTCGACAACGTGAGAGAGGGGATCGTTCCATGTTTCGTTTAGCCATCACCTGCTCGGCGGCCGCGGCCGGACTGGCCCTGCTCGTCGGCGGCGCGCAGCCGAGTTGGGCCTTCGGGCCTTCCGGAACCATGTCCGAGGAGCAGATGTCCGGCATGTTCGGCTCGGGGCCGGACCGGGTGTGCAGCGTCCTGGTCGACACGGCCGACAATACGGTCTTCGAGGTCGGCAACCCGGACCAGGCAGTCTACACCAACGGCACTTACGACTGCCCCGAGGCGATGGCGCAGCCGGTCGCGCAGATCGCCCCGGCGGCGCCGCCACCGCCCGAGCCGCTGCCCGCGAGTGGCGTGGTCTACTTCACCTTCGACAAGGCCGATCTGACGCCGAGCGCGGAGCTCGACCCTCAACAGCATCATCGCCGACATCAAGGGGCGCGATCTGGGCGGCATCACGGTGAACGGCTATACCGACACCGCCGGCCCGCCCGACTACAACATGCAGCTGTCGCAGCGCCGAGCCAACACGGTCGCGGCTGAGCTGGTCAAGTCGGGCATCCCGGCCCACATCGTGACGACCGAAGCCTTTGGCGAGACCGATCTGGCGGTCCAGACCCCGGACAACACGCCGGATCAGGCCAACCGGCGCGCGACGATCGACTTCAAGCGCTGAGCGGCGCCGGACGCGTCCGGCTGAGAGCAATGGGCGGCTTAGTGCCGCCCATTCTGCTGGGCAGGCCGGCGAGCGCCGTCGATCGAGCCGAGGTGCTGCTGCTGCCTTAGCCGTCGAGCAGCCGCCGGGCGATGATCTGGGCCTGGATCTCGGCCGCGCCCTCGAAGATGTTCAGGATGCGGGCGTCGCAGAAGATCCGGCTGATCGGGTACTCGAGCGCGTAGCCGTTGCCGCCGTGGATCTGGAGCGCGTTGTCGGCGGCGCTCCAGGCGACCTGGGCGGCGAGCAGCTTGGCCATGCCGGCCTCGAGGTCACAGCGGTGGCCGGCGTCCTTCTCGCGCGCGGCGAACAGGGTCAGCTGGCGCGCGATCATGATCTCGACCGCCATCCAGACCAGCTTGTCGGCGACCCGCGGGAAGCCATAGATCGGCTGGCCGAACTGGACCCGCTCGCGGGCGTAGGCGAGGCCCTCGTCGAGCGCGCTCTGAGCGACCCCGACGGCGCGCGCGGCGGTCTGGATGCGGGCCGATTCGAAGGTCGCCATCAGCTGCTTGAAGCCCTGGCCCTCCACACCGCCGAGCAGGCCGGCCGCCGGCACCGCGAAGCCGTCGAAGGCGAGCGTGTACTCCTTCATGCCGCGGTAGCCGAGCACCGGGATCTCGCCGCCGGCGAGGCCCGCGACCGGAAACGGCTCAGCATCACTGCCGCGCGGCTTCTCGGCGAGCAGAATCGAGAGGCCGCGGTAGCCGGGCTCGGCCGGATCGGTGCGGCAGAGGATGGTCATCAGGTCGGCGCGCCCGGCATGGGTGATCCAGGTCTTGGCGCCCCGGACCCGATAGTGCTCGCCGTCCAGGACCGCGCGGGTCTGCAGCGAGGCGAGGTCGGAACCGGTGTTGGGCTCGGTGAAGACCGCGGTCGGCAGGATCTCGCCCGAGGCGATTTTCGGCAGGTAGCGGGCCTTCTGGGCCTCGGTGCCGGCCTGACCGATCAGCTCGGCCGCGATCTCCGAGCGGGTGCCGAGCGAGCCCACGCCGATGTAGCCGCGCGAGAGCTCCTCGGTAACCACGCACATCGCGGCCTTGCCGAGCCCGAGCCCGCCGCGCTCTTCCGGGATGGTCAGGCCGAACACGCCGAGCTCGGCGACCGCGTCGACCACCGGCTGCGGGATCAGCTGGTCGCGCGCGTGCCAGCCCTGCGCCTCCGGGCGCACCTGCTCCTCGGCGAAGCGCCGGAACTGCTCGCGGATCAGCTCCAGCGTGTCGTCGCCGAGGCCCCAGTCGCCGAACCGGCCGTCCGCGATCTGGGCGGCAAGACGCGCCCGCCGGGCCGCCGTGTTGCCATCCCGGATCAGCTCACCGACCGTGCCCGTACCGAAGCGCTGGATCGCCGCCGGATCGAGGCCGAGCGCGCCGAGGCGCAGGGTCTCGCCCTGGCTCATCGGGATGCCGCCCAGGATCCGGGCGAGCGACTCGCCGAACGCGACCGCCAGCAGGTCGCGCTCGAGCTCGCCGAAGCCGCCGCCCGCCTCGAGCCGCTCGGCCCAGCCCTGCATCTGGCGGAGGGCCTCGACGTAGGTCGCGAGCCAGGCGAGGCCGTGGACCGCATGCTGCTCGCGCTCGAGCAGCCGCCGGTCGAGCGCGCCCTCGGCGCTCACCAGCGCGCGGACCGCCTCCCGGGCGTGCGCCAGCAATGCTGCGGCCGCTTCGGCCGCCGCGGCGCTCGCCGCCACGGATGGCGTTGGCCCGGTGCTCATGCGCGCCCCCCCGTCACCCCTCGATCGCGTCCTCGAGGGTGCGCAGCCCTGGCCGCTTCGCCTGGACCAGGACCGCCATGTTGCCGGGCTTGTGCTGGTTCCTGCGCATCTTGTCGTGAGCGCGCGGGATGTCGTGCCAGGCGAACACCTCGGACATGCAGGGGTCGACCTTGCGCGTGACGACCATCTGATTGGCAGCGCTCGCCTGCTTGAGATTGGCGAAATGGCTGCCCTGCATGCGCTTCTGGCGCATCCAGAGGAAGCGGGCATCGAGGGTCAGGTTGTAGCCGGTGGTGCCGGCGCAGATCACCACCATGCCGCCGCGCTTGACCACGAAGGCCGAGACCGGGAAGGTCGCCTCGCCCGGATGCTCGAACACGGTGTCGACGTCGTTGCCCTTGCCGGTGATCGCCCAGATCGCCTTGCCGAATTCCCGGACCTTCTTCATGTAGAGGGCGTAGCCCTCGGCGTCGTCGATGTCCGGCAGCTGGCCCCAGCAGTCGAACTGGCTGCGGTTGATCGCACCCTTGGCGCCGAGCGAGAGGACGAACTCGCGCTTGTCCTCGTCCGAGATCACGGCGATCGCATTGGCGCCGGAGGCGGCGATGATCTGGGTCGCCATCGAGCCGAGACCGCCCGCCCCGCCCCAGACCAACACGTTATCGCCTGGCTTCAGGCTGTGGGGCGGGTGCCCGAACAGCATCCGGTAGGCGGTCGCGAGTGTTAACACATAGCAGCCGCTCTCCTCCCAGGTCAGATGGCGCGGCCTGCGGCATCAGCTGGCGCGACTGCACCCGGCAGAACTGGGCGAACGAGCCGTCCGGGGTCTCGTAGCCCCAGATCCGCTGGGAGGGCGAGTTCATCGGGTCGCCGCCGTTGCACTCCTCGTCGTCGCCGTCGTCCTGGTTGCAGTGCACGACCACCTGGTCGCCGACCTGCCAGCGCTTGACCCTGGTGCCGACCGCCCAGACGATGCCGGCGGCATCCGAGCCCGCGACGTGGTACTCGGCCTTGTGGACGTCGAACACCGAGACCGGCTTGCCGAGCGCGGCCCAGATGCCGTTGTAGTTGACGCCCGCGGCCATCACCATGACCAGGACCTCGTCGCTGTCGAGGGCGGGCGTCGGCACCACCTCCTGCTGCATGGCCGTGCCCGGCTCGCCGTGGCGCTCGCGCCGGATCACCCAGGCGTACATGTTCCTGGGCACGTGGCCGAGCGGCGGGATCGCGCCGACCTCGTACAGGTCGCGCGCGGGCGAACCCGCGGCCAGCGGCGCGGGCGCGCCGCTCAGCGGAATGACCTTGGCGGTGTCGTTCATCAACGCGCCTTTCCGATGGCTGCTGGTCGGGTCGACGCTGGCCGGGCGGGCGACCTCCGCCTCGGCGCCTGTGCCGGCGCGCCCGTTCGAACCGTTCGCCGGCCCCGGCGAGGGCTCGGCGAAGAAGTCTGCGGGCGCGAGAGTGACACCCTCGCGTTGGGCAATTCTTAACAGCTGCTCCTGTCTCCTGGTCGGGATCGCGCCGCGGCGTACCCAGCCGCTGACCGCGGTCTGCCAGATGCCCAGCAGCTCCGCGACCCGCTGCTGCGAGCCGAAGCGGCTGATGATCTGCTCGACCGTGTCCCTGCTCATCACGCCATCCCCCCGAGCCGCACACGTTAGGCGATGAAGTGTTGACTGTCAACACTGAATAGCGTAGAGGCTGACGTTGCCGGTTCGGTTGCGTTCCAGCCCGGGAGCCCGCCATGGCTTCGACTACGACCCGCAAAGACCGGCCGTGGCTGTTCCGGACCTATGCCGGGCACAGCTCGGCCGCCGACAGCAACGCGCTCTACCGCGCCAATCTGGCGCGCGGCCAGACCGGGCTCTCGGTCGCGTTCGATCTGCCGACCCAGACCGGCTACGACAGCGACCATCCGCTGGCGGCGGGCGAGGTCGGCCGGGTCGGCGTGCCGATCTGCGCGCTGCCCGACATGCTGACCCTGTTCGAGGGCATCCCGCTCGAGCAGATGAACACCTCGATGACGATCAACGCGACCGCACCCTGGCTGCTGGCGCTCTACATCGTGGCCGCGGAACGCCAGGGCGCCGCGCGGGAAAAGCTCGCCGGCACGGTCCAGAACGACCTGATCAAGGAATATCTCTCGCGCGGCACCTTCATCTTCCCGCCGCGGCCCTCGCTCAAGCTGACCGCCGACGTGATCGCGTTCACCTACCGCGAGCTGCCGGCCTGGAACCCGGTCAACGTCTGCTCCTACCATTTGCAGGAGGCGGGCGCGACCCCGGTCCAGGAGCTGGCCTACGCGCTCGCCGCCGCGATGCTGATCCTGGACACGGTGGTCGACGGCGGCCAAGTGCCGGCCGCCGATCTGCCGCGGGTGGTCGGACGGATCAGCTTCTTCGTCAACGCCGGCCTCCGCTTCGTCACCGAGCTGTGCAAGCTGCGTGCCTTCGGTGAGCTCTGGGACGAGCTCACGCGCGAGCGCTACGGCGTCGAAGATCCGGCGCTGCGCCGCTTTCGCTATGGCGTCCAGGTCAATTCCCTCGGTCTCACCGAGCAGCAGCCGGAGAACAACGTCTACCGGATCCTGTTGGAAACCCTTGCGGTCGTGCTGTCCAAGTCGGCCCGCGCGCGCGCGGTCCAGCTGCCGGCCTGGAACGAGGCGCTCGGCCTGCCGCGCCCCTGGGACCAGCAATGGAGCCTCCGGATGCAGCAGATTCTCGCACATGAGACCGATCTGCTCGAATATGATGACCTGTTCGACGGCTCGCCCGTGGTCGCGGCCAAAGTCGAACAGTTGAAAGCCGATGCCCGGGCCGAGCTGGATCGGATCGCGGCTCTGGGCGGTCCGCTGGCGGCGGTCGAATTCGGCTACATCAAGCAGCGCCTGGTCGAGAGCAACCGCGCGCGCCTCATGGCGATCGCCGCCGGCGAGCAGAAGGTGGTCGGCGTCAACTGCTTTACCGACAGCGCCCCCTCGCCGCTCGCGGCCGGCGCCGATGGCGGTTTTCTGGCGGTCGATTCCAAGGCGGAGGCAGAGCAGATCGGCCGCCTTCAGGCGCATCGGGCGGCCCGCGACCCGCGCGCCGTGGCCGCGGCGCTCGAGGAGCTGCGCCAGGCCGCCGGCGAGGGCCGGAACGTCATGCAGCCCTCGATCGCCGGTGCCCGGGCCGGGGTCACGACCGGCGAATGGGCGGCGACGCTGCGCGAGCTGTTCGGCGAGTACCGGGCGCCGACCGGGGTCAGCGGCGCCAGCGCGGTGGCCGCCGGCGTCAAGGAGTGGCCGGCGCTTCGGGCGCGGGTCGAGGCGCTCGCGGAAAAACTCGGGCGGCGGCCGAAGATGCTGGTCGGCAAGCCCGGGCTCGATGGCCATTCCAACGGCGCCGAGCAGATCGCGGTCGCGGCGCGCGATTGCGGCTTCGAGGTGGTCTACGACGGCATCCGCCTGACGCCGGCCCGGATCGCGGCCGCCGCGCTCGAGGAAGGCGTGCACGTGGTCGGCCTCTCGATCCTGTCCGGCTCGCACCGGGCGCAGGTCGCCGAGGTCCTGGCCCGGCTGCGCGCCGAGGGCCTTGCCGACGTCCCGGTCGTGGTCGGCGGCATCATCCCGCCCGCGGACGCGGCGGACCTGCTCGCCGAGGGCGTCGCCCGCGTCTTCACGCCCAAGGATTTTCAACTTGCCAAGGTGATGGCCGAGATCGTCGGCCTGCTCGAAGAAACCCAGCCCGCCCTCCTGGAGCCGGCCTGATCGTGGAGCTGGCGTCAGACGAACACCTTGTACTCCGCCTGCTCGCCGTTCTTGCGGCGGATCACGAGGTCGTTGCCCTCCTCCGCCTCCTTGACCAGGGCCTCATACAGCCGGAGCGCATTCTTCAGCACCTCCGCATAAGAGGCCGCCTCGGTCTTGTCGCGCAGCTCCCGCAGCCGGGCCATCGAGGTCTCCGGCAGTTCGAGCTGCACACGCGTGGTGGTCCGTTCGGCCATGCGATCATCCTTCGCGTCTCCGCCCCGGCAGATAATAGCCGACGATCGCGCCCAAAGGCGCCGCCAGGGCATTCCACACAGCTCCGAGATGCTCGAAGCTGCCGTTCGCCAGCCCGAGGATTGCGGCGCCGACCAGGAATGTGACGGCTATCAGCATGACGCCGCCGTCAGATAGGAGCGCGTGATCTCCTCGAGCAGGCTACGGCGGGCGTTCAGGGACTGAACATCAAGAGGAAACTCTTCTCCAAGGTTCGGTTTGAACTGCATCCAACCCTCTCGCGGCGGAGGGCTCTCGATCGTCTTGGCTTCCATGGCCCACAGTGGCAGAAACGAAGCGGTATGACGGGGGCCATGGAGTCCGAGAGCCCTCGCTGCAAGAGGTTGAAGGTATGTGACCAGTTCGTCCGCTTCGCTAGGGCATCGCCGTCTCACACGTCTTCGCGTGTTGTTTCTCCGTTATTGTCATCATATAAACATCAAAATACGCGTACGTCAAGATGGTTCGCAGTGAGTTCGCGAATCTGGTCGCACAGTGCTCATCACGATTCCTTGCCTAGGCGGCGGGCGCTCTGGAGGAGGCTCGACGCGATTGCAGTCCCAGCGAGGCCGCTGTCGCGGCAGGCCGAGTGCCGCCATTGAGCGTGCGAGGGCAGTCGATGACGCCGGTTCGGACAGCGGTGGTCGGCTGCGGCCATTTCGGCCGCTATCACGCCGAGAAATACGCCGCGCTCGCCGGGGCCGAGCTGGTCGCGGTGGTCGACTGCGAGCTCGGGCGGGCGCGGGAGCTCGGCGCGCGGCTGGGAGTCGAGGCGCTCGGCGGACCTGGGCGAGCTCGGCGGGCCAGGTCGAGGCCGCGAGCGTGGTGGTGCCGACCCGGGCGCATTTCGCGGTCGCGCGCCGGCTGCTGGATGCCGGCCTGCATGTCCTCCTGGAAAAGCCGATCGCGGCGACGCTGGAGGAGGCGGACGCGCTGATCGCGCTCGCCGACGCCCGCGGCGTCGTGCTTCAGATCGGCCATCTCGAGCGCTTCAACGCCGCCATCCTGGCGCTCGCCGACGTGTTGAAGGAGCCGCTGTTCATCGAGTTGCACCGGCTGGCGCCGTTCAAGCCGCGCGGCACCGACGTCGACGTGGTGCTCGATCTGATGATCCACGACATCGACCTGATCCAGCAGCTGGTCGGGCGGCCGCTGGTAGCGGTCGATGCGGTCGGCGTGCCGGTGCTCTCGGGCGAGGACGACATCGCGAATGCCAGGCTGCATTTCGAGGGCGGCTGCGTGGTCAACGTCACCGCGAGCCGGGTCAGCCTCAAGAGCGAGCGCAGGATGCGCCTGTTCCAGAGGGACGCCTACGTCTCGATCGATTTCCAGGCGGGCGAGGCGACGATCGCGCGCAAGGGATCTGGGGAAATGTTCCCGGGCGTGCCGGACGTGCGGCTCGAGCGGCGCCGGTTCGAGGCCAACGATCCGCTCCGGCTCGAGATCGAGGCGTTTCTGGCGGCGGTGCGCGGCGAGCGCGCGGTCGCGGTCTCCGGGGCGGACGGGCGGCTCGCCCTCGACAGCGCGCTGCGGATCACCCGGGCCCTGCAGCGGCCACTTTGAGCGAGCCGCCGCAGGCCTTGCCGAGACCCGATGGCAGGGGCTGGCGCGCGATCCAGGCGAGGATGTCGTCCCAGACCAGCTGGCGGTCGAGGTCGCGCAGCAGGAGGTGCCAGCCGTCCGGGTAGACGGCCTCGGTGCAGGGGTCGGCGGTCAGCCGCTCGAGCATGGCGGCGTGCGCCTTGGGCGGCACTATCTCATCGCGGGCACCGCCCAGGACCAGGAGCGGCCCCGGCAGATCGGGCGCCTTGGCATAGGCCAGGTCCATCAGCCGGACCAGGCCGGCGATCGCATCGACCCGGGTCGCCTTGATGAACAGGGGGTCGGCCGAGAGCGCTCGCAGCACCTCGAGGTTGTCCGAGGCCATGACGCCCAGGCTCTCGCCGGTCAGCGTCATCCCGGGCGCCACGTGATCCGCGAGCCAGAGCGTCGCGCGGTAGAACCGATTGAGCTGGTCGCCGCCCCAGATCGCGGGCGCGGTCATGATCATGCCGGCGGCATCGAGGCGCGCATGGGCGGCCACGGCAGCGATCAGGACGGCCGCCCCCATGCTCTCGCCGAGCAGATAGACCGGCGGGTCCGGATAAAGGGCCGCGATCCGTGCCCGTTCCCGGACCAGATCGGCCACCAGGGGCGCGATCCCGGGCCAGCGGCCGGCATTGGGGTTGGCGCCGAAGCCGCTTTGATCATAGGCGAAGACCGCGATGCCGCGGCTGGCCGCGTAGTCGCCGAACTGGGCGAAGGCGTTGCCGTAGTCGTTGAAGCCGTGCACCGCCAGGATCACCGCCCGCGGCGGCCGGTCGGGCAGCCACTGCCGGCGCGGCACGATCGAGCTGTCGATCACGGCGGGACCGGAGGTTGTGCTGCACGCCAGCATGCCGAGGCCGACGATCAGGAGCAGGGCCGAGCGGAGCGCGGCGCCGGTCATCCGGCCGACGTGGCTGGTGCCGGGTCGGGCAGGCCGAGCAGGCTCCAGAGCTCGCCGGGCTGGCGGCCCGACTGCCGGAGCGTGCGCAAGGTGACCGCGCGATTGCGCTTGGCGAGCCGCAGGCCGGTCGAGTCGGCGATCAGATTGTGGTGGTAGTAGCGCGGCGGCGTCAGCTCGAGCAGCGCCTGCAGCAGGCGGTGGATGTGGGTGGCGTGGAACAGATCCTCGCCCCGGGTCACGAGCGTCACGCCCTGCAGGGCGTCGTCCACCGTGACCGCGAGATGGTAGCTGCTGGGCACGTCCTTGCGCGCCAGCACGACGTCGCCGAGCGCTTCCGGCCGGGCCTCGATCCGGCCGGCGCGCAGGTCGTCCCAGGTCAGCGGCCCGGTCACGGCCAGCGCGCGGGCGACGTCGAGCCGGAGCGCGAACGGCTCGCCCGCGGCGATCCGCCGCCGCCGCTCGGCCGGGCTCAGGCTGCGGCAGATGCCGGGGTAGATCGCCTCTCCGGCGATCCCGTGCGGCGCCTGCCCGGCATGGGCGATCTCGGCCCGGATCCGGCGCCGGGTGCAAAAGCAGGGATAGAGCACGCCGCGCCGGTCGAGCTGATCGAGCGCCTGGTCGTAGAGCGCCATCCGTTCCGACTGACGCACCGGCTGGCCGTCCCAGTCGAGGCCGAGCCAGCGCAGATCCTCGAGGATGCCCCGCTCGAACTCGGGCCGGCAGCGGGCCCGGTCGATGTCCTCGATCCGCAGCACGAACCGGCCGCCGGCGGCACGCGCCGATTCCCAGGCGACCAGGGCGGCATAGCCGTGGCCGAGATGGAGATAGCCCGACGGCGTCGGCGCAAAGCGCGTGACCGTCGGCTGATCACCCGGCTGGGGCAGCGGCAGGAAGTCGGCGCCTTGGAGCATGCGGTGGCGTTGCGTCGGTGCGGGCCGGGGTTGGCGATCGATCGGGCCGGGCGAACATGATCGCGCGCGCACCGCTTGGCAAGGTATGTATGGTCGTGCGCACCGATGTCGGAGGCTTGGTGATGGCTGTCTTGTCCGGACCCCGCGTGCCCGCCCGCCGGCCGGGGCCGCCGCGTCAGCTCGTGGTCCTGCTGCACGGGGTCGGCGCCGACGGCAACGATCTGATCGGGCTGGCGCCCGCCCTCGCCCGCCACCTGCCGCACGCCGCCTTCGTCGCCCCCGACGGTCCCGAGCCCTGCGACATGGCACCCTTCGGCCGGCAATGGTTCTCGCTCCGGGACCGGCGCCCGGCGGCGCTGCTGGCGGGCGTGCAGACGAGCCTGCCGGTGCTGGACGCCTTCCTCGACGCCGAGCTCGGGGACGCCGGGCTCGGGCCGCGCCAGCTCGCCCTGGTCGGCTTCTCTCAGGGCACGATGCTCGCGCTCTACGTGGCGCTCCGCCGGCTGCCGGCGATCGCCGCGGTGCTCGGCTACTCGGGCGCGCTGCTCGGCGCCGAGCGTCTGCCGGCCGAGGTCGACGAGCCGGCCGCCGGTGTTCCTGATCCACGGCGATGCCGATGAGATCGTGCCCGTGCAGGCGCTCCACGCGGCGGTCTTGGGCCTGCAGGCGGCCGAGGTGCCGGTGCGCTGGTCGGTCCGCCCTGGCCTGGCGCACGGCATCGATCCCGAGAGCCTCGAGCACGGCGCCGCCTTCCTCGCCGCCGCTTTCGCTGACGCCGCGCGCGGCCCTTAAAGGTTCTCGATCACCAGGTCGGCAAGGCCGTCGGCCGGGGTGAAGCCGAACACGCGACCGTAGAAGGTGAGCTCGGCGAGGAGCACGCGCTGGATGGTCTCGGCCCTACGAAAGCCGTGCTGCTCGCCTTCGAAGGTCAAGTAGGCGACCGGCAGGCCCTTGCGGCGGAGCGCCTCGACCATCATCTCCGCCTGGTTCGGCGGCACGACCGCGTCCTCCAGGCCCTGGAAGAAGATGATCGGGCAGGACAGGCGCTCGACGTGGTGGATCGGCGAGCGCGCCCGGTAGAGCGCGCGCGCCTCGGGCCAGGGCCCGATCAGGCGGTCGAGATAGCGGCTCTCGAACTTGTGCGTGTCGCGGGCGAGCGCCTCCAGGTCGCTGATCCCGTAGTGGCTGGCGCCGGCCCGGAACAGGTCGTGGAAGGTGAGCGCGCACAAGGTCGTGTAGCCGCCGGCGCTGCCGCCGGTGATCGCGAGCCGCTGCGCGTCTGCCCGGCGGTCGGCCACCAGAGCCCGCGCCGCGGCGACGCAGTCCTCGACGTCGACCTCGCCCCAGCGGCCGTCCAGGCGCTCCCGATAGGCGCGGCCGTAGCCGGTGCTGCCGCCGTAGTTGACGTCGCAGACCGCAAAGCCGCGCGAGGTCCAGAACTGGGTCGCGAGCCGGAGCTCGCTCGAGGTGCTGCCGGTCGGCCCGCCGTGGCTCTTGACGATCAGCGGCGGAAGCTCGCCGGCGGGCGCGACCACCTCGGGGTTGGTCGGCGGGTAGACGAAGGCATGGGCGCGCTCCGGCCCGCTCGGGAATTCGACCGCCGCCGGCCGCGCGAGCCAGGCCGGGTCGACCGGCAGCGCCCCCGCCGAGCGCAGCGCGCGCACGCCGCCGCCAGGTTCGAGCAGGAGGATCGCCGCGGGTCGATCGGGCGCGCCGGCGCGCAGCACCGCATGCCCGCCGGCGACACTGAGCCCGCCGAGCTCGGTGTAGGGCAGAGGCAGGCGGGTCAGACGGCCGCTCGCGATCTCGATCCGGGCCAGATGCCAGCGCCCCGCCTCGGTGAAGCAGGCAAGGATGGTCTCGGCGCCCAGAAAGCCATACCAGCGGCCGCCGAAGCTCCAGGCCGGCCCGGCGAATTCGGCAGACATCGGACAGACGGCAATTGGCCCTGACTTCACCAAGCCGATAGAGGTTCCACCAGCCCGTTCGGTCCGACACGAAATAGAGGTCGCCGCCGGGCGACCAGGCGGGCTGCACGATCGACTCGCGCGGGCCGCCGGCGACCCGCCGGGCGCCACCGGGGCGGGAATCCGCACCGATCTCGGCGAGCCAGAGCTCGGTGCCGTCCCAGGGCATGTTCGGGTGGTCCCAGCTGAGCCAGGCGAGCCGCCGGCGATCGGGACTGAGGCGGGGCGAGCTGAAGAAGTCGTGGCCCGCCACGATCGGTCGGCCCGGGTCGGCGCGCGCATCGAGGCCGAGCGCGACGATGCTGTTGACCGCCTCGCCTCCGGATCTGTGGTCTTCGCAGACCGCGAAGATGCGGTTGCCGGCGGGATCGAGCTCGAGATCGGCATAGCGGAGCCGATGGTCGCTTGGCGGCGTGATCGGCACAGCGCTGCCGGACGCCTCCAGGCGGTAGACGCGCTGATCGGCAAACTCGACCGCGACGACCACGCCGTCCCGGACCGCGCAGGCGCCGCCGCCATATTCGTGGACCCGCGTGCGCACGTTGAAGGGCGGCGGGGTCAGGTCGGCCGCCTCGCCGTCCAGGGGCCGGCGCACCAGGACGGTGCGGCCGCCCTCCTCGGGCCGGACCTCGAGCCAATAGGCGACCCCGCGATCGAGCATGGGCTGCGCCAGCCCGACCTGGGCGGCGGTCACCAGCTCGGCGCTGATCGGCGACTTCCAACGGCCGTAGTTTTCGACCTTCGTCATCTCTTCGTCTCCCCGCGCGCGGTGACGGCAGGCGACCTTACGTAGCGTGCCCGGCGGCGTCCGTCATGAGCGACTTTGTTCTTGTTATGTTCTGATTTCGGGCTTAGCCTCCGGGCATGGACGGGCAGCTGCCACCGTCGCCGCCGCGCAAAGGTCGGGGGGCGACCTTCAACCCCAAGATCCGGTTCGAGAGCCGCCAGCTCGATCCGTTCGACGACGGCTGGGGCTCGCTTGCCGGGCTGCAGGCCGAGGCGCCTGCGCCGCCGACCGAGGTTCGGCCGGATGCCAGCCGGAGCGTGATTGCCCGCAACGCCTCGCCGGACATCCCGTTCGAGCAGTCGATCAATCCCTATCGCGGCTGCGAGCACGGCTGCATCTATTGCTACGCGCGCCCCAGCCACGCCTATCTCGGCCTCTCGCCGGGCCTCGATTTCGAGACCAGGATCTACGCCAAGCTCGACGCCGCGCCCCTGCTCGAGCGTGAGCTCGGGAAGCCCGGCTATCGCTGTCAGCCGATCGCGCTCGGCACCAACACCGATGTCTACCAGCCGCAGGAGCGGCGGCTCGGGATCACGCGGGCGATCCTCGAGGTCCTGGCGCGGTGCCGACATCCGGTCACGATCGTCACCAAGTCGGCGGCGGTGCTCCGCGACCTCGACCTGCTGGCGCCGATGGCCGCGGACGGCCTCGCGTCGGTCGCGGTCTCGGTGACCACGCTCGATCCCGCCCTCGCCCGCACGCTGGAGCCGCGCGCCGCTGCACCACATCGCCGTCTGCAGGTCTTGAGCGCGCTCCGGGCGGCGGGCGTGCCGGCGGCCGTGATGGTCGCGCCGATCATCCCGGGCCTGAACGACCACGAGCTCGAGGCCGTGCTCGAGGCGGCCGCGAACGCTGGCGCCGGCCACGCCGGTTACGTGCTGCTGCGCCTGCCGCACGAGCTGAAGGAGCTGTTCGGGGCCTGGTTGAAGGCGCATGCGCCGCTGCGTGCCGACCACGTGCTCTCGTTGATCCGCGAGTGTCGCGGCGGCCGGCTCAACGACCCGAACTTCGGCTCGCGGATGCGCGGCCAGGGCGTCTATGCCGAGCTGATCGGCAGGCGCTTTGCCCTGGCCAGGAGCCGGCTTGGCCTCAATCGCCCGCGCCCCCCGCTTCGAACCGACCTGTTCGAGCCCCCGGTTGCGGGCCGAAGGCAGCTGCGCCTGTTCTAGCGCGCGCCGCTGACGGGTGCCCGGAGGCTCCGGCCCCGACCAGCAATTTGGGCCGCTTCCAAACAACCGCGCAGGTCTGTGATCAGGTCGATCGAAGCGGGCTTGACATTGGCCGCGCGGTAAGCACATTAGAACCAATATGGACTGGATTAGTCCTCTTTTACGAAGGGGCACGGTGTGATCCGGCTCAGCAAGCTCGCGGACTATGGGATCGTGATCATGACCAACCTGGCCCGGCAGCCGGGGCGCCAGCACAATGCGCCCGAGGTCGCGGCCCAGAGTCACATCCCGCTGCCGATGGTGAGCAAGATCTTGAAGAGCCTGGCGCGTGCTGGTCTGCTGCAGTCGCACCGCGGCGTCAAGGGTGGCTACGGGCTGGCCCGGCCGGCGGCGGCGATCAGCGTCGCCGACGTGATCTCGGCGCTCGACGGCCCGATCGCGCTGACCGCGTGCATCGAGGATGGGCCGGGCGGCTGCGAGATCGAGGCGCTCTGCCCGGCGCGCGCCAACTGGCAGCGGATCAACGATGCGATCCGGACCGCCCTCGACGGCATCAGCATGGCCGAGATGGCGCAGGCGATTCCGGCGGTGTTCCGGCCGCCGGCGATCGGGCTGCATGGCGGACCGCCGCCGGAGCCGCTGGGCCGGGCCTGAGCTCGGGCCGCCGGCGGATGACAGCGTCAGCAGACAAGGCCGGGCCGCAGACCGGGCCGGATGGGAGAAGGTGATCGATGGCAGCGACAGCGCTGGAGACGGTCCGCGACTACACGGGCCACGAATACAAATACGGCTTCGTGACCGACATCGAGTCCGAGCTCGCCCCGAAGGGGCTGAGCGACCGAGACGGTCCGCCTGATCTCGACCAAGAAGCGGGAGCCCGCCTGGCTGACCGAATGGCGGCTGCAGGCGCTCGCCCGCTGGCAGACCATGGCGGAGCCGGGTTGGGCCAGGGTCAGCTATCCGCCGATCGACTTCCAGGCGATCAGCTACTACGCCGCGCCCAAGTCCGACAGCGACCGGCCGAAGACTCTGGCCGAGGTCGACCCGGAGCTGCTGCGCACCTACGAGAAGCTCGGCATCCCGATCAAGGAGCAGGAGGTCCTGGCCGGGGTCGCGATCGACTACGTGTTCGACAGCGTCTCGGTCGCGACCACCTTCAAGGCCAAGCTGGGTGAGCTCGGCATCATCTTCTGCTCGATCTCCGAGGCGGTCGAGAACCATCCGGAGCTGGTGCGCCAGTATCTTGGCTCCGTGGTGCCCCAGGGCGACAACTTCTTCGCCGCGCTGAACTCGGCGGTGTTCACCGACGGCTCGTTCGTCTACATTCCCAAGGGCGTGCGCTGCCCGATGGAGCTGTCGACCTACTTCCGGATCAACGCCGCCGGGACCGGGCAGTTCGAGCGCACCCTGATCATCGCCGATGCGGGCAGCTACGTCAGCTACCTCGAGGGCTGCACGGCGCCGCAGCGCGACGAGAACCAGCTGCACGCCGCGGTGGTCGAGCTGGTCGCCCTCGACGACGCCCAGATCAAGTACTCGACGGTCCAGAACTGGTACCCGGGCGACCACGAGGGCCAGGGCGGCATCTACAATTTCGTGACCAAGCGCGGCGCCTGCCGCGGCCGCAACTCGAAGATCTCCTGGACCCAGGTCGAGACCGGCTCGGCGATCACCTGGAAATATCCGAGCTGCATCCTGCAGGGCGACAACTCGGTCGGCGAGTTCTATTCGGTCGCGCTGACCAACAATCATCAACAGGCCGACACCGGCACCAAGATGATCCACATCGGCAAGAACACCCGGTCGCGGATCGTGTCCAAGGGCATCTCGGCGGGCCGCAGCAACAACACCTATCGCGGCCTGGTGCGGGTGCTGAAGGGGGCCGAGGGGGCGCGCAACCACACCCAATGCGAACTCGATGCTGCTCGGCGATCGCTGCGGCGCGCATACCGTGCCCTACATCGAGGTCAAGAACCGCTCGGCCAAGGTCGAGCACGAAGCGACCACCTCCAAGATCAGCGAGGACCAGCTGTTCTATTGCCGCAGCCGCGGCCTGTCGGACGAGGATGCGGTCGCGCTGATCGTCAACGGCTTCTGCAAGGAGGTGATGCAGGAGCTGCCGATGGAGTTCGCGGTCGAGGCGCAAAAGCTGCTGGCGATCAGCCTCGAGGGCAGCGTCGGCTGACGCTCGAGATCGCATCCGGACGCTTTGGTTTGAGGGAGAGCATGCTCACGATCAACAACCTTCGGGTCTCGGTCGACGACCAGGAGATCCTGCGCGGCGTCGACCTGGAGGTCGGGGCCGGCGAAGTTCACGCCATCATGGGGCCGAACGGCTCGGGCAAGAGCACGCTCGCCTACGTGCTCGCGGGCCGGGACGGCTACGACGTGAGCGCGGGCGAGGTCCGCTACGAGGGCCGGGACCTTTTGGGGATGGCGCCCGAGGAGCGCGCCGCCGCCGGCCTGTTCCTGGCCTTCCAGTACCCGATCGAGATCCCGGGTGTCGCCAACATGTACTTCCTGCGTACCGCGCTCAACGCGATCCGGCGGGCGCGCGACGAGTCCGAAATCGACGCCGCCGCCTTCATGAAGCTGGTGCGCGACAAGGCCAGGCTGGTCGGGATCAAGGCCGAGCTGCTCAAGCGGGCCGTCAACGTCGGCTTCTCGGGCGGCGAGAAGAAGCGCAACGAGATCCTCCAGATGGCGGTGCTCGAGCCCAGGCTGGCGATCCTCGACGAGACCGATTCCGGGCTCGACATCGACGCTCTCAGGACCGTGGCCGACGGCGTCAACCGGTTGCGCGACCCGGCCCGCGCGATGATCGTGATCACCCACTATCAGCGCCTGCTCGACTACATCGTGCCGGATTATGTCCATGTGCTGATGGGCGGCCAGATCGTCCGTTCCGGCGGCAAGGAGCTGGCCCTCGAGCTGGAGAAGTCGGGTTATGCCGCATTTGGTGCCCCTGCCCAGGCGGTCGCCTGAGCGCGCCCCGACCATGCAGGGGATGATCGCGCCCTCAGAGCGCTACGCGGCGCTGTTCGAGTCGGCGCTGGCGCGCCTGCCCGGTGCCCGCCACGCACCGCTCCGCGACTGGCGGGCGGCGAGCTTCGAGCGCTTTCGGGCGCAGGGCTTCCCGGGGCCCAAGGTCGAGGCCTGGAAGTACACTTCGGTCCGGCCGCTCGCGCGTGAGGACTACGCGCTCGCCACCGCCGCTCCGGTCCGACGCGCGGACCTCGCACCCTATCTGCTCACGGAGCCGGATGCGCTTCGCCTGGTGTTCGTCAACGGCCAGCTCGCCGCCGAGCTGTCGGACGACCTGACGGCTCTGCCCGGGAGGCCGGTGCAGAGCTTGGCCGGGGCTCTCGAGGCTGGCGAGGTGAGCCCCTTCGAGCTTGGATTGGAAGCGGGTTCGGAGCGCGCCTTCAGCGCGCTGAACGCCGCCTTCGCGGCCGACGGCTGCCTGATCCGGCTGGCCGACGGCGCCGGGCTGCCGGGCCCGGTCCAGCTGGTGTACGTCAGTCTCGGCGAGGACCAGCCGACCCTGATCAGCCCACGCAACCTGATCGTGCTCGGCGCGGGCGCCCGGCTCGACCTGGTCGAGACCCATCTCGCCCTGAGCGCCGGCCGGCCGCTGACCAACCTCGTGAACCGGGTCGTGGTCGGCCGCGGCGCCGAGCTCCACCACGACCGCTTGCAGATCGGCGAGCTTGCGGGCAGCCTGATCGGCAAGACCCACTACCGCATTTCGGCAGACGCGCGTCTGACGCAGTCGCTCGCGACCCTCGGCGGGGCTTTCGTCCGTAACGAGATCGAGGCGGTGCTGGACGGCTCGGGGATCGCGCTCGGCCTCAACGGCCTCTACCTCGGCCGCGAGCGCCAGCACATCGACAACACGATCCAGGTCGAGCACGCCCGCCCCGGCAGCACCAGCGATCAGTTCTACAAGGGCGTGCTCGACGGTCGGGCGCAGGCGGTGTTCGCCGGCCGGATCGTGGTCCAGCGGGACGCCCAGAAGACCAACGCCTATCAGGCCAACAACAATCTGTTGCTGTCGGCGGACGCCGAGATCGACACCAAGCCCGAGCTCGAGATCTTCGCCGACGACGTCAAATGCTCCCATGGCGCGACCGCCGGCGAGCTCGACGAGCGGGCGCTGTTCTACCTGCGCTCGCGCGGGATCGAGCCCGCGACCGCGCGCAGCCTGCTGACCTACGCGTTCGCCGACGAGGTCCTGGAGCGGTTCCATCAGCCGGCCGTGGCCGCTCAGGCGCGGCGCGAGCTGCTGCGCTGGCTACCGGGCGGCGCCGAGCTGGAGGGCCTGCTGTGAGCGCGGCAACCCTCAAGGCCGAGCGGCCGCAGCCTTTCGACGTCGAGCGGGTGCGGCTGGATTTCCCCTGTCTGCAGCAGACCGTGCACGGCCGTCCGCTGGTGTTTCTCGACACCGCCGCGAGCGCCCAGAAGCCGGCCGTGGTGATCGATGAGCTGGCGCGCGTGCTGCGCCAGGACTACGCCAACATCCACCGCGGCGTCTATGCCCTCAGCGAGCGCGCGACCGACCTGCACGAGGCGGCGCGGGTGAAGGTGCAACGGCTGCTCAATGCCGCCGAGGCGCGCGAGATCGTGTTCACGCGCAACGCCACCGAGGGCATCAATCTGGTCGCCGCACAGTTTCGTCAGACCGCGTGTCGGACCGGGTGATCAGGTCCTGATCACCGCCATGGAGCATCATGCCAACATCGTGCCCTGGCAGCTGCTCCGCGACCAGCTCGGGCTCGAGCTGGTGGTCGCCCCGGTCAACGACCAGGGCGAGCTGCTCATGGACGAGCTCGAGGCCCGGCTGTCGCCGCGCACCAAGCTCCTGTCCGTGACCTGGGTGTCGAACGCGCTCGGCAGCATCAACCCGGTCCACGAGATCGTCGAGCTCGCCCACCGCCATGGCATCCCGGTGCTGATCGATGCCGCCCAGGCGGTCCAGCACATGGCGGTCGACATCCAGGAGCTCGACTGCGAGTTCCTGGTGTTCTCGGGCCACAAGCTCTATGGCCCGTCCGGCATCGGCGCGCTCTACGGCAAGGCCGACCTGCTGGCGGCGATGCCGCCCTACCAGGGCGGCGGCGAGATGATTTCGTCCGTCAGCTTCGAGCGCACCGAGTTCAACGAGATCCCCTACAAGTTCGAGGCCGGCACGCCCGCGATCGAGGCGGCTTCGGCGCTCGGGCGTCGCGATCGACTATGTCCAGGACCTCGGCCTCGAGCGGATCGCCGCTCACGAGGCGGACCTTCTCGCCTACGCCACGCGCGCCATCCAGCAGGTGCCCGGGCTCAAAATCGTCGGCACCGCGCGCCACAAGTGCAGCGTCCTGTCGTTCGTGATGGACCAGGCGCATCCGCAGGACATCGGCACGCTGCTCGATCTCGACGGCATCGCGGTCCGGACCGGCCAGCACTGCGCCCAGCCCGTGATCGAGCGCCTGGGCCACAGCGCCACCGCGCGCGCCTCGCTCGGGCTTTACAACACCGAGGCCGACATCGACGCGCTGGTCGCGAGTCTGCGACGCATCGCGGCGATGTTCTGAAGGCAAGGAGAGGGCAGGATGACCAACGACGCTCCGCTCGATCGGGCCGCCGAATTCCTGTCTGCCGATCCGGCAGACACCGCGCCGCGGCCGCCGGTCGACGCCCTCGGCGAGCAGGTGATCGAGGCGCTGCGCACGGTCTACGACCCGGAGATCCCGGTCAACATCTTCGAGCTCGGCCTGGTCTACAAGGTCGACATCGATGACGACCAGCAGGTCCACATCGAGATGACCCTGACCTCGCCCGCCTGCCCGGTCGCGGGCACCCTGCCGGACGAGGTCAAGGACAAGGTCGAGGCGGTCGAAGGGGTTCGAGGTGCCAGCGTCGAGGTGGTCTGGGACCCGCCCTGGCATCCCGGCATGATGACCGAGGAGGCCCAGCTCGAGCTCGGTATGATCTACTAGCCGATCGGCGGTCCGACCCATCGGTCGTTTCGGCAGACGCCCGGGTCTGCCGCGCGTCGTGGCCGTCCGACGGGGCCGGGCGCCGGCGTCTGCCGGTTTCAGCTCAGGCGCTTGATCAGGCCGTCCAGCTGATCGAGCGAACCGTAGGCGATCTGGAGCATGCCGCCGGCACCCTTAGGTGTCAGACGGACTGTCAGACCGAGACGGCTCGACAGGTCGCGCTCGAGCGCTCTGGTGTTCGGGTCGTTGGCCGCTCCCCTGGCCCGGTGCCGCTCCGGGCGTTGGGCGTCTGCCCGCACCAGGGCCTCTGTCTGCCGTACGTTCAGCCCGCGGCTGACGACCACCTTCGCCAAGGCGACCGGCTCCCGGCTCCCGAGCAGCGCGCGCGCATGGCCCGCCGACAGTTCGCCCCGCTCCAGGAGTGTCCGCACCGCGACCGGCAGACCGAGCAGGCGGAGCAGGTTGGCGATGTGGCTGCGGCTCTTGCCGAGCGCGCTCGCGAGCGCCTCCTGGGTATGCTCGAACTCCTCGATCAGGCGCCGATAGCCTTCCGCTTCCTCGAGCGGCGAGAGATCCTGCCGCTGGACGTTTTCGAGCAGCGCCACTTCCAGCGCGGCGCGGTCGGAAAGCTCGTGGACGACGACCGGCAGCTCGTGCGCCCCGGCCATCTGGGCGGCCCGCCAGCGCCGCTCGCCGGCGACGATCTCGTAAAAGTCGCCGCCGCCCGGCGCCCGGCGGACCAGGAGCGGCTGCATGACCCCGCGATTGCGGATCGATTCGGCGAGCGCGGCCAGGTCGTCCTCGGCAAACCGGCGCCGCGGCTGCAGCGCCGACGGTCGCAGATACTCGATCGGCAGCGTGCGGGGGCGCTCGGGGGCCGCCGAGGTTCCTTCCGGCGCGTGCCCGAGCAGGGCCGAGAGGCCCATGCCGAGGCCGCGGCGGCGGGGCAGGCCGGCGCCCTTCGGCTGCTGGCCGAGCTCGGTCATAGCGCCGCCTCGGCGGTCTGCTCGCGGCGCAGCACCTCGCCGGCCAGCTGGACATAGGCCTGCGACCCGGGGCAGCGGAAATCGTAGAGCAGGACCGGCATGCCGTGGGAGGGCGCCTCTGAGACGCGGACGTTGCGCGGCACGACGGTGTCGTACACGCGCTTGCCGAGGAAGCTGCGGACGTCGGTCGCGACCTGCTGGGCGAGGTTGTTGCGGCGATCGAACATGGTCAAAAGGACGCCCTGGACCTCGAGCATCGGGTTGTAGCTGCGGCGCACCCGCTCGACCGTCCGCAGGAGCAGGCTGAGGCCCTCGAGGGCGAAGAATTCGCACTGCAACGGCACCAGCACGGCGCGCGCGGCGACCAGGGCATTGACCGTCAGCAGCCCGAGCGAGGGCGGGCAGTCGATCAGCACGTAGTCGTAGTCCTTCTCGAGGCCGTCGAGCGCGTCCTTGAGCCGGAACTCGCGGCGCTCCTTCTCGACCAGCTCGAGCTCGGCGGCCGAGAGATCGACCACCGCCGGCACCAGCTCGAAGCCCGGGATCTGGGTCCGGACCACCGCCTCGCCGAGCTTCGCGTGACCGAGCACGACGTCGTAGCTGGTCACGGCGCGGGCCGCCTGCTGGATACCGAGGCCGGTGCTGGCGTTGCCCTGCGGGTCGATGTCGATCAACAGGATGCTCTTGCCGCAGGCGGCGAGGGCGGTCCCGAGGTTGATCGCGGTCGTGGTCTTACCGACCCCGCCCTTCTGATTCGCGATCGCGATCACACGGCCGAGCCGTGGTGGCTTGCGGTTGACAATCACGCGCACGGCCAACTCCCCGAAGCTTGAGCACGATGCCCGATGGTGCGGACAGACTTGGGAACATTTCCGGCACCATATGCCAGGATTTGCCGGCGTCAATCAATTCACGCGCGAGAGCGGGTCCTTTCAGGAGCAGACAGACGCTGTCCGCCGTCAAGAACCGTTCGGCGAGCGGCAGCAGGCGGGGCAAGGGCGCCAGCGCGCGCGCCGTGACCACCGCCGCCGGCCAGCCGGTCAGGCGCTCGATGCGGTCGTCGTGCACGGTGACGGCGGCGCCGGTCGCGCGCGCCACCTCCCGTAGAAATTGCGCTTTGCGCCGGTCGGCCTCGATCAGCGCGATTTCGGGCACACCCATGACGGCCAGGACCATGCCCGGAAAGCCGGCACCGCTGCCGAGATCGACCAGCGGGCCGGCGGCCGCGGGCAGATGTGCCATCAGCTGCGCCGAATCGAGCAGGTGCCGGCGCCAGGGGTCGGCGAGGGTCGCCGGGCCGACCAGGTTGATCGCCCGCTGCCAGCGGCAGAGCAGCTCCAGGTAGAGCGTCAGCCGCTCGAGTGTTTCACGTGAAACATCGATCCGCGCGGCGAAGCCCTCGGCGCCGAGGGCCGGCTCGGCCACGGTTCAGGCGGCCCGGCGGACATGGCGATAAAGGATCGCCAGGGCCGCAGGCGTCATGCCCGGCAGCCGCCCCGCCGCCGCCAGGGTGGCCGGGCGCACTTCGGCGAGCCGGGCGCGGATCTCCCGGCTGAGCCCGGCGATCGCCTCGAGGTCGAGGTCGGGCGGCAGCTCGAGCGCCTCCTCGGCCCGCAGGGCCGCGATGTCGGCGTCCTGACGTTCGAGATAGGCGGCGTAGCGCGCCTCGATCTCGAGCTGCTCGGCCACGTCGGGGCGCAGCTCGCCGAGCTCCGGCCAGACCGCCGCCAATCCGGCCAGGCTGACATTCGGCAGACGCAGCAGCTCGAGACCGTTGCGCACCACGCCATCGAGCTTGACCTCGAGCCCGGCCCGGCGCGCGGCGGTCGGACTGAGGCGCAGCTCCTGCAGTCGGGCGAGCGCCCCGGCCAGCGCCGCCTGTTTGGCGCCGAACGCCCGGCTGCGCCCAACACCGACCACGCCGATCGCCTGGCCCTTGGCGGTCAGCCGCCGGTCGGCGTTGTCGGCGCGCAGGGTCAGCCGATATTCCGCGCGCGAGGTGAACATGCGGTAGGGCTCGCTCACCCCCTGCGTGGTCAGATCGTCGATCAGCACCCCGATGTAGGCATCGGCGCGATCGAGGGTGAAGGTCCGCCCGCCGGCCGCCCTGAGGGCGCCGTTGATGCCGGCGATCAGACCCTGCGCCGCCGCCTCCTCGTAGCCGGTGGTACCGTTGATCTGACCAGCGAGGAACAGGCGCGGCACCCGCCGCGTCTCGAGGGTCGGGTCGAGCTCGCGCGGATCGACGTGATCGTACGCGATCGCGTAGCCGGGACGCAGCATGACCGCCCGCTCCAGCCCCGGAATGGTGGTCAGCAGGCGCGCCTGCAGCTCCGCCGGCAGCGAGGTCGAGATGCCGTTGGGATAGACGGTCGGGTCGTCGAGCCCCTCCGGCTCGAGGAAGATCTGGTGGCGCGCCCGATCGGCGAACCGCACGACCTTGTCCTCGATCGAGGGGCAGTAGCGCACGCCGGTCGCCTGGATGTGGCCGGCGTACATGGGCGACTGGTCGAGGTTGGCGCGGATCAGATCATGAGTGGCCGCGGTGGTCGCGGTGATCGCGCACTCGACCTGGGGATTGGCGATCGTCCCGGTCAGGGTCGAGAAGGCTTCGGCCGGATCGTCGCCCGGCTGGCGCGCCAGGCCGTCGAGGTCGATGGTCCGGCCATCCAGGCGCGGCGGCGTGCCGGTCTTGAGCCGCTTGAGCGCGAAGCCGGCGCGGGCGAGACTTTGCGCCAGCCGGACCGCGGGCGCATCACCGATCCGGCCGGCCGGCCAGCGCCGCAGCCCGAGGTGCACTTCGCCGCGCAGGAAGGTGCCGGTGGTCAGGACCACGGCGCCCGCCGGCCAGGCCCGGCCGTCGGCGGTGAGCACGCCGCGCGCCTCGCCGCGCTCGTCGAGCAGCAGGTCGTCGACCGCGGCGGCCTCGATCGTCAGACCGGCCTGCTCGGCCAGGAGGGCGGCGACCGCAAGGCGATACAGGCGGCGGTCGGCCTGCGCCCGGGGGCCGCGCACGGCCGGGCCCTTGCTGCGGTTGAGCACCCGGAATTGGATGCCGGCGCGGTCGATCGCGCGCGCCATCAGGCCGTCCAGAGCATCGACCTCGCGCACCAGATGGCCGCGGCCGAGACCGCCGATCGCGGGGTTGCAGGACATGACGCCGATGGTCGCGAGCTTGTGGGTCAGGAGCAGCGTGCGGGCGCCCAGGCGGGCACTGGCCGCGGCCGCCTCGCAGCCCGCGTGGCCGCCGCCGATCACGATGACGTCGTAGCCGGACATGGGCGCAGCTTGTCCTGCACCCGCGCCGCTTCGTCAACGTGCTCGAAGGGATGGGATGGGATTTCGATGGCTGGCGGGTGGCCCCGGGTGCATCCGCGCGCTGCGAGCGCGCGGCCGGGAGGTTGACGGCAGGTCTGCCGAAATCGCCCCCCGGGTCAGCTGCGGCCGGGCCCGGGGGCTGGCAGGCCCGGCCCACCCGGTCCCGGTCGCCGCCGAATCAGAACTCCAGATGCGCCACGATCCTAAAGTTATGGCTGTGGTACTTCGAATCGAGCCCGCCGACCTCGGCGACCTTGAAGTTCATACTCTCGCCACTCTTGTATTGGTAGTCGAATCCGAACGAGAGCGAGTCGCTGACCGCGTAGGCGAGCGTCGGCTTGCTGCTCGCCCCGAGATTGAGCCATTCTTCCAAGCGACCGTGCGCGTTGCGGCTCCGAACCAGGCGCCGCCCCTCCCGCCCGCGCTCTTGACGTTCGATCCGGGCGAGATCGAGGTGACCCGAACCCCGATGGTCCTGCCCGCCCGGCGTGAAGGCCAGGCCGCCGCCGATCTGCAGCTGCACGCCCTGATCGTGGGTAGCGGTCGGGTTGTGATGCTGCGCCGTCTCGATGCCGTTGGCGGCCGGCCGATCGAACGGACTCTCGGCGTGTGCGACCATCGCGGCACCCGCGACGACGACCAGCGTCAAAACGATCACACGCAGCATAGGAAGTCACCTCCGGCCCGTCGCTCACGCACTATCAATCGTGAGAGCCCAAGCCTAAGGTGACGAGATTAAAAAACCTCTAATCCGATCTGAATAAACCCGGTTCACCAAATCCCAATTGTCTACAAATCTCGATAGTTAATTACTATTTAAGGATTTTATCTAAGACATCGAAGTATAAATAGGGGACATTAAAAATACGGTCGCCGCATTTACTTGCCGATACAAAACTCGGCGAAGATCAGATCGAGGATGTCATCGACGCCGACCCGACCGGTCAGCCGCCCGAGGGCACGCGCCGCCAGCCGCAGATCCTCGGCGAGCAACGCCAGCTCGGCGCCGCCTGGCGCCCGCTGGAAACGTTCCAGCGCCTCCAGCGCCGCTCTGAGGGCCGCCCGATGCCGGCTGCGGGTCGGTGCCGGCCCGGCCGCGGGCGTGAGGCGCTCGGCCGCCGCCTCGGCGAGGGTCTCGAGCAACCGATCGAAGCCCTCGCCGGTCCGGCAGGAGAGCCGCAGCCCCGGCCGCGCGCCGACCCGGAGCACCGCGGGCAAGGGCACCAGATCGGCCTTGTTGACGACGCACAAGGCGTCGGCGTCGGCAAGCGCCAGGGTCGCCGGGTCGAGGGCGGGCCAGCGCACGCCATCGAACAGCAGGAGGCGGAGATCGGCTTTGGTGGCGCGGTCGCGCGCCCGGCGCACGCCTTCGGCCTCGACCCCGACGGCCTCCCGCAAGCCGGCGGTATCGAGCACCGTCACCGGGTAGCCCTCGAGGTCGAGGTGGACCTCGAGCACATCCCGGGTGGTGCCGGGCTCGGCCGCCACGATCGCGACGTCGCGTTGCGCGAGCCGGTTGACCAGGCTGGACTTGCCGGCGTTCGGCGGCCCGAGGACCGCGATGGTGAGGCCCTCGCGCAGGCGCTCGCCGCGCCGCCGGTCGGCGAGATGGGCCGCCATCTCGGCCGCGAGCTGCGCGATCCGGGGCCGGACCCGGGCCAGCAGGTCCGCGGGCACGTCGGCCTCCTCGGGCGCGAAATCGATCTCGGCCTCGAGCCGGGCGAGCGCCGCGAGCAGGCGCTGCCGCCAATCGTCGTACAGGCGGCCGAGCGCGCCATCGAGCTGGCGCAGGGCCTGGCGCGCCTGCGCCCGGGTCTCGGCGGCGATCAGGTCGGCCAGGCCCTCGACCGCGGTCAGGTCGAGCCGGCCGTTCAGGAAGGCGCGTTTGCTGAACTCGCCGGGCTCGGCCGGGCGCAGGCCCGGCAGGCTGGCGAGGCCGTCGAGCAGGCCCGCCAGCACCGCGCGGCTGCCGTGGACCTGGAGCTCGAGCATGTCCTCGCCGGTGAAGCTCGCCGGGCCCGGGAACCAGATCACCAGGCCGCGATCCAGGACCTCGCCGCTCTCCGGATCGCGGAGCGGGCGAAGCGCGGCCCGGCGCGCCGGCGGCGGCGGACACCCGGTCAGACGCTGGCAGACGACGGCGCAGGCCGGGCCCGAGAGGCGCAGGACCGCGACCGCGGCGCGCCCGGGGCCGCTGCTCGGGGCAAAGATCGTCTCAGGGCTCGAGGGCATCGCGCGTCCCGGTCCGCGGGCCGGCGCGTCGCACCCCGAGGATCATGCCTGCTCCCGGCCGCGCGCTTTGCCAATCCGCGGCCCGCTTTATATATCGGGAGGACGAAGCCACCAACCGGCGGCTCGGGCAGGTCGCGACGGGCGCCGTCCGGCCTCGCTGGTCACCCCAGAGGATGTCCGGATGTCTGCCCTGCAGAACCGCCTCGGCGAGGCGACCAGCCCCTATCTCCTCCAGCACCGGCACAATCCGGTCGACTGGCAGCCCTGGGACCAGGCGGCGCTGGCCGCAGCGCGCGCCGAGGACAAGCCGATCCTCTTGTCGATCGGCTATGCCGCCTGCCACTGGTGCCACGTCATGGCCCACGAGAGCTTCGAGAACCCACAGATCGCCGCCCAGATGAACGCGCAGTTCGTCAACATCAAGGTCGACCGCGAGGAGCGCCCGGATCTCGACCAGATCTATCAGCAGGCACTCGCTCTGCTCGGCCAGCACGGCGGCTGGCCCTTGACCATGTTCCTGACCCCGGCCGGCGAGCCGTTCTGGGGCGGTACCTATTTTCCGCCCGAGTCCCGCTATGGCCGGCCCGGCCTGCCGGAGGTGCTGGAGAGCGTCGACCGGATCTGGCGGACCGAGCGCGACAAGGTTGTGGGCAACATCAACGCGCTCAAGGAGGCGCTCGCCGGCCTCGCGCGGCCCGCCGCCGGGCCGGCCGTCACCCCGGCCGCGCGCGAGCAGACCGCAAGGCGGCTGGTGCAGGCGTTCGACACCATCCACGGCGGCCTCGGCGGGGCGCCCAAGTTTCCCCAGGCGCCGGTCCTCGACCTGCTCTGGCGGCACGCTCTCGCGACCGGCGAGGCCGCCGCCCGTCATGCCGTCCTGCACACGCTGACCAACATCTGCCAGGGCGGCATCTGCGACCATCTCGGCGGCGGCTTCGCCCGCTACGCCGTCGATGCCTTCTGGCTGCTGCCGCATTTCGAGAAGATGCTGTACGACAACGCCCAGCTGCTGGCCCTCCTGGCCGACGCCTTCGCCGATACGCAAAGCCCGCTGTTCCGGGCGCGGGCGGTCGAGACGGTCGGCTGGCTCGAGCGCGAGATGCGGGTCGACGATGCCTTCGCCTCCAGCCTCGACGCCGACAGCGAGGGCGAGGAGGGCAAGTATTACGTCTGGGATGCGGCCACGATCGACCGCCTGCTGGGCGAGAGCGCGGCCCGCTTCCGGCTCGCCTACGGGGTCACCGATGGCGGCAACTGGGAAGGCAGCGCGGTGCTCAACCGCCTGCACCAGCCGGGCTTGCTGGCGGCGGACGAGGAAGCGGCGCTGCGGGCGAGCGCCGATATCCTGCTCGCGGCCCGGGCCGAGCGGACGCCGCCCGGGCGCGACGACAAGGTCCTGGCCGACTGGAACGGCCTGATGATCGCCGCCCTCGCCCGCGCCGCGGCCGTGTTCGACCGGCCCGACTGGCTCGAGCGCGCCAGGCGCGCCTTCGGGTTCATCACTCAAAAGATGATGACCGGCGATCGGCTGGCGCACAGCTGGCGGGCCGGCCGGACGCTCGGGCTCGCTTTCCTCGACGACTACGCCAGCATGGCCGCGGCCGCGCTCGCGCTGTTCGAGCACAGCGCCGAGCCGGCCTACCTGCAGCAGGCGGAGCGCTGGATCGCGCGCCTCGACGCGGACTATCTCGATCCCGGGGCGGGCGGCTATTTTCAGGTCCCGGTCGCGGCCAGCGACGTCCTGGTGCGGGCCAAGAACGCCCAGGACGGACCGACCCCCGCCGGCAACGGCCTGCTGCTCGGGGTCCTCGCCAGGCTGCATCTGCTGACCGGCGAACGCCGCCATCTCGAGCGTGCCCTGCAGCTGCGGACGGCCTTCGCGGGCGAGGTCGCGCGCAATCCGGCCGCGCACGCGGCTCTCCTGAGCGCGACGCTCTGGCTCGACCAGCCGGTCCAGATCGTGATCATCGGCGCGGCCGAGGATCCGGCCTGCCAGGCGCTCCGCCGGGTCGCCCTGGCGGCGGCGCTGCCGGCCGCGACCCTGCTCAGCCTGCCGCCCGGCCAGGCCTTGCCCGAGGGTCACCCGGCGGCCGGCAAAACTCAGCTCGCGGCGCAGCCGACGGTTTATGTCTGCCCGGGTCAGACATGCCGGCTGCCGATCACCGATCCCGCCGAGCTCGCGCGCGCGCTCGAGCCCGCGAGCATCCGCCAGAGCTTCTAGACGTCGGACATCGTCCTCGGCTTCACCGGCCGCCGCGCTTGGCGATCGGCGCCGGCCGGGGTAGCTTGCGTCCGACATTTCCAATTTCGGCGGGAGCACGACCATGACCGGCGTCGTACGGGTGCACGAGACGGGCGGACCGGAGGTTCTCCGGTACGAGCAGATCGAGATCGGACCGCCTGGCCCCGGCCAGGCCCTGATCCGGCAGACAGCCGTCGGACTCAACTACATCGACGTGTATTTCCGCTCCGGCCTCTACCCGGCGCCGAGTCTGCCGTTCGTCGCCGGCCAGGAGGGTGCGGGCGTGGTCGAGGCGGTCGGCGACGGCGTCAGCGAGATCCAGGTCGGCCAGCGGGTGGCCTACGCCGGACCGCTGGGCGCTTATGCCGAGCGCCGCCTGATCCCGGCTGACCGGCTGGTCGCGGTCCCGGATGGCATCACCGACGAGCAGGCCGCGGCCATGATGCTGAAGGGCATGACCGCGCATTATCTCCTGCGCCGGACCTTTCGGGTCGAGCCCGGCCAGACCATCCTGTTCCACGCCGCAGCCGGCGGGGTCGGCCTGATCGCCTGCCAATGGGCCAAGCATCTCGGTGCCACCGTGATCGGCACGGTCGGCAGCGCCGAGAAGGCCGAGCTCGCCAAGGCGCATGGCTGCGACCACCCGATCCGCTACGATCAGGACGACGTGGTCGCGCGGGTGCGCGAGCTGACCGGCGGCAAGGGTGTGCCGGTGGTCTACGACTCGGTCGGCCAGGCGACCTTCCAGCGCTCGCTCGACTGCCTGGCGCCGCTCGGCATGCTGGTCTGCTTCGGCCAGTCGTCGGGCAAGATCCCGCCGATCGACACCGCCATCCTCGGCCAGAAGGGCTCGCTGTTCCTGACCCGGCCGAGCCTCATGACGTACACCGCGGCGCGCGCCGATCTGGTCCGGGCGGCGGGCGAGCTGTTCGACGTGGTCAAGAGCGGCGCGGTCGAGATCCGGGTCAATCAGCGCTACCCCCTGCGCGATGCCATCCAGGCCCATCGCGACCTCGAAGGCCGCAAGACCACGGGCTCGACGGTGCTCTTGCCTTAGGGGTAGCCGCCGATCATGCCATGACCGACGATCTCGCCGGCGCGACCGGGCCGGCAGACGCCGACCCGGCGACGCCGCGACGCTCCCGCCGCCGCCGCGGTCGTCCGTCCCGCGCCCGCGGTCAGCCCAACTCCTCGGACGAGGCGGTCGCCCGCTGGACCGTCCGCGGGGTGCCGCCGACGGTCCGCGACATGGCGCTCCGAGCCGCGGCCGCGCGCGGCATGACGGTCGGCGACTGGGTGGCCGAGGCGATCGTCGCCTTGGCCCGCGGCGCCGACAAGCGGGCCGCCGACGGCCCCAAGCTGCCGACCGTCGACGCCCCGCCCGATCTCGGGCAAGTCCTGCGCTCGCTCGACGAGCGCCTCACCCGCCTCGAGGAACGCAGGCAGGCCGGATTCTTCGGCAGACTTTTCGGCAGACGATCCTAGCGCGGCAAGCCGCTAGGAATTCATCGAGTCCCAGAACTCGGCATTGGACCTCGTCACCCGCATCTTGTCGGTCAGGAACTCGATCGCGTCGATCGTCCCCATCGGCGACAGGATGCGGCGCAGCACCCACATGCGCGAGAGCGTGCCGCGGTCGACCAGGAGCTCCTCCTTGCGCGTGCCGGACTTGTTGATGTCGATCGCCGGGTACACGCGCTTGTCGGCCAGGCGCCGGTCGAGCTGGATCTCGGAGTTGCCGGTGCCCTTGAACTCCTCGAAGATCACCTCGTCCATCCGCGAGCCGGTGTCGATCAGCGCGGTCGCGATGATGGTCAGGCTGCCGCCATCCTCGATGTTGCGGGCAGCGCCGAAGAAGCGCTTGGGCCGCTGCAGCGCATTGGCGTCGACGCCGCCGGTCAGGACCTTGCCCGACGACGGCACGACGGTGTTGTAGGCGCGCGCGAGGCGGGTGACCGAGTCCAGCAGGATCACCACGTCGCGGCCGTGCTCGACCAGGCGCTTGGCCTTCTCGATCACCATCTCGGCGACCTGGACGTGGCGCGCCGCCGGCTCGTCGAAGGTCGAGCTCACGACCTCGCCCTTGACCGTGCGGGCCATGTCGGTGACCTCTTCCGGCCGCTCGTCGATCAGCAGCACGATCAGATAGACCTCGGGATGGTTGGCGACCACGCTGTGGGCGATGTTCTGCATCAGCATCGTCTTGCCGGTCCGCGGCTGGGCGACGATCAGCGCGCGCTGGCCCTTGCCGAGCGGTGCCACCAGATCGATCACCCGGCAGCTGACGTCCTTGCCCGGCAACTCCTCGACCTCGAGCTTGAGCTTCTGGGTCGGATAGTAGGGGGTCAGGTTGTCGAAGTGGACCCGATGCCGCGCCTTCTCCGGCGGATCGAAGTTGATCGTGTTGACCCGCAGCAGCGCAAAATAGCGCTCGCCCTCCTTGGGCGCCCGGACCTCGCCGTCGACCAGGTCACCGGTGCGCAGACCGAACCGCCGAATCTGGCTCGGCGACACGTAGATGTCGTCGGGGCCGGCCAGGTAGTTGACATCCGGCGTGCGCAGGAAGCCGAAGCCGTCCTGCAGGATCTCGAGCACCCCCTCGCCGTAGATCGGCACGCCGCTCTCGGCCAGCCGCTTGAGGGTGGCGAACACGAGGTCCGGCTTGCGCAGCGTGCTCGCGTTCTCGATGCCGAGCTCCTCGGCATATTCCAGCAGTTCTGCCGGCGAGCGCCGCTTGAGCTCGGACAGGTTCATGAAGCCGGTGGTTCCGGCCTCGGGCTCGGTCACGGAAGGGGGGGGTTCTTGGAGCATTTCGGTCTCGCCAGGCTCGACGTCCTCCTGCTGGAGCGGACGTTCGAGCTGGCCGGCTGGCCGCCGCCGCCGGCTGTTCGGATCGGTGATAATGGAATCGGGACTGCCCGTCGGATCTGAGCTGCTGCCGTACCTAGCCAATTCAGCCACCTCTGTCAAACCTAAAGCCGCGGCGCCTGCATCTCACTGTCTTGGCCGAATCCAGTCGGTCACCGCCGTCGACTTAGAACGGCTGCAACACTGCCAAGATCACAATGGCGATGAACAGCACTGTCGGGACCTCGTTGAACCCGCGGAACCAGCGCTCGCTTGCCGGTCGCCGATCAGCCGCGAACGCCTTCACGAACCGGACCATCGCGCCATGGCTCGCGACCAGCAGCAGCACCAGGGCGGTCTTGGCATGCAGCCAGCCCTCGGTCCACTGCCCTTGAACGATGCCGAGGCTGATTCCGAACAGGAGCGTCGCCACCATCGCCGGCGTGGTGATCCCGCGCAACAGGCGCCGCTCCATGAGCTTGTACTTCTCCGAAGCCTCCGAGCCGGGCGCGACCTGGCTGTGATAGACGAACAGCCGCGGCAGATACCACAAGCCCGCCATCCAGGCCGTGAAAGCCATGATGTGCAGCGCCTTCAGCCATAACGCAAGATCCGTCATGGCATCAGCACCGGCGCGGACCGGACGGGCCGAGGCCCGCCGCGCTCCTTCGGTCACGACGATCGGCGGGCAACTCGATTTTCACATAAGCACGGGCCCGTCCAAGTTCAACCAGATTTGCCCGCCCGCCGGCCAGCTTCCTAAGAATCATCGCGCGCCCCCGCGTCGCGGCCTCTTGGCAGGCGAAGCGACTTGACATGCGCGACCAGCTTCGCGACCGCCTCGGGGTCCGTGTCGGGCAGCACGCCATGCCCGAGATTGAAGATGAACGGACCGCTCGCGAGCGCAGCAACGATCCGCTCCGCCTCTCCGAGCGCGTCGGCGCCGCCGGCCAGCAAAGCGATCGGATCGAGATTGCCCTGCAGGCAGAAATTCGGCAGTGCCCGGCGCAGCGCGGCCACCGGCACGGTGGTATCCAAGCTCAAGCCATCGACCGGCACGGCCTTGACGAAACTCTGCAAATGCAAGCCGGCGCCACGTGGAAAGGCGATGATCGGCACCTCGGGATGCTCGCTCTTGAGGGTGGCCACTATACGCGCCACCGGTTCCTGGCACCAGCGCCGAAACTCGCCCTCCGGCAAGACGCCGGCCCAGCTGTCGAACAGCTGCAGGACGTCGGCGCCGGCCTCGATCTGCGCCCGCAAATGCTCGATCGTGGCTTCGGTCAGCAGCGCGATCAGACCGCCAAATGCCGCCGGATCGCGGCGCGCAAACGCTCTGGCGATGGCAAACTCCTTGGAGCCCTCGCCTTCGACCATGTAGGCCGCAACCGTCCAGGGCGCACCGGCAAACCCGATCAGAGCCGTCGCTGCCGGCAGCTCCCGCTTCAGGGCCTTGATCGTCGCGTACACCGGGGCGAGCTTTGCGGCCAGAGCAGCGGGTCGCAGGCGCATGCAGGCGGCGGCACTGCGCACCGGCTCGAGCCTCGGGCCGACGCCTTCGACGAAGGTCACCCGGCATCCTAGCGCGTCCGCGACCACCAGAATGTCGGAGAACAGGATTGCCGCATCCATGCCGAACCGGCGCACCGGCTGCAGGGTGATCTCGAGCGCGAGCTCGGGGGTATAGCAGAGGTCGAGAAAACTTCCCGCCCGCGCTCGCAGCGCCCGATATTCCGGCAGATAACGCCCGGCCTGGCGCATCAACCAGACCGGCGGCCGCGCCACCGGCTGGCGGCGAAGCGCCCTCAGGACCAGGCTGTCAGGCGTGGGCTCGGTCAGTTTCATCCCCTTCCTCGGTTGCCTGCAACATACCGTTTCTTAATTCCTTTTGTAGAAAGAGTAGTTGTTTAAGGCGGCCTCAGAACGGGGATTACGATCTGCTCCCCGAACTGTCCACCGCGGTTGGGGCGGCCATGCCGAAGCCACCCGAGCGATGGATAAGCGGCGGCTAGCTGTTTCTGAGCTGAGCAAAACAGGGCGACGGTGCAGCTGTGAGTGCCGGGGATTGTTTTTCATCCGACGCTCGAGCCGGGCGGGCAGGCGCACGCCCCCCCGGATGGGGACGAGGTGCTGCACAGGGAGTTTTGATTGGCATCGCACGCGGAGGCACGGGTATAAATCCGGGCGGGACGGTTTCGTCCCCAGCTTGCCAACAGCCGGATCGGAGAGAGCGCCTTGCGCCTGCATCTGCACCTGGTCTCGGACTCGACCGGAGAAACCGTGACCACGGTCGCCCGGGCTGGGGTTTCGCAGTTTGATGGTGTGGTTCCGGTCGAGCATGTCTGGTCGTTCGTGCGCACCCGCGCGCAGGTGGATCAGGTGCTGAGCATGGTCAAAGCCTTGCCCGGCGTGGTGATCTTCACCCTCGTGTCGAGCGATCTGCGCCACGCTCTGCAGGAGGGCTGCCGGGGCCTGAACACGCCTTGCGTCGCGATCCTGGACGGGGTCTTCAGCGCCTTGTCGAGCCTGCTCGGAGCCGAGACGCGGCCGCAGATCGGCCGCCAGCATGCCATGGATGCCGGCTATTTCTCGCGCATCGACGCGATGAACTTCATGTTCCGCCATGACGACGGCCAGTGCGCCTGGGAGCTCGAGGAGGCCGACATGGTGCTGGTCGGGGTCTCGCGGACCTCGAAGACGCCGACCTCGATCTATCTCGCCAACCGCGGCATCAAGGTCGCCAACGTCCCGGTGGTGCCCGACTGCCCGCTGCCGGTCGAGCTCGAGTTCGCTGAGTCACCCGTTGGTGTTGGGTTTGACGATCAGTCCCGAGCCGCTGGTCCAGATCCGGATGAACCGATTGCGGCAACTGCGCCTGGAGTCCGAAGGGCAACCGGGTATCGGGCTGAGCTTCGAGGGCGACTATGCCGAGCTGGAGCGGGTCCGTGCCGAGCTGGTCTACGCCCGGCGTCTGTTCGCCCGCCACGGCTGGCCGGTAATCGACGTCACCCGGCGCTCGGTCGAGGAGACCGCGGCGGCCATCTTTCAGCTCATGCAGGCTCGGCGCCGCTCGGAGGTGACGGCGCCGGGCGCGGTCGCGCCGACGTCATGAGCCTCGGCTATTCCACCTTCGGCGACACGCGGCGTCGGCGCCGCCGGCTGTTCTATTGGCGCCTGATCCGGGTGTTGTTCGCGGCGCTCGTGGTGGTCGTCATCGGCGGCTATGCCTATCAGGTCGGGGTGTCGGCGAATCAGGCGCGCACCGACAAGCTCGAGGCCGATCTGGCGCGCTTCCAGCAGAGCAATCTGGATCTTCGCGACCAGTTGGCCCTGACCACGCAGCGCTCCAGCCAGGCCGACCGGGCGCTCGAGGAGTTGCGCAAGCGCTACGCCCTGGACGTACCCGAGGGCGAGCTCGCGAGCTTGCTGGAGCGGGTCGAGACGCAGCTGCAGGCCGGGGTCGACCCGACCCGGCTCGCCTTCCTGATCGACGCCGCGGCGACCCCGGCGAGTTGCGATGGCCAGCCGCTCACCAAGCGTTTCATGCCGCACACGCCGATCAGCACCGGCCCCGTCAGCTTCGTCCGGTTCGACGACCGCATTACGGTGACCGGCAGCGGCAAGTCCGCGCGCAACCCCGAAGGTCTGGCCGAGGCGTGGTACGATCCGAGCAATCCGGTCCGACTCGAGTTTCGGACCCTGGACGGCGCGATCACGAGCGTCGAAGGCGTGCTGCCGCTGAACCACGGGATGGTGGTCGATGGCCGTGAGTACCGGTTCAGCGTCGTGGCCGGGGAGCGCTGGTTCGTCGATGTCACCGCCCAGAGCTGCGCCTTTCCTCAAGACAACGGGCCGGAGGGCGCGAAGACCGATGGTCGACGTGGCGCCTCCCTGGGGTAGCCGGGTCTCGATGTTCGCCCGAACGCCTCGGCGATGATTGGCCGCCGCCAACCGCTGCTCGAAACAGGCTGTTGCTCGGCCAGTCTGACGCCGAGCCTCTTACCACTCTCAAGCTGCGCGACATAGGCTCGCCGTACGCCAGCGGCCTGCGCCAAGTGCTCCTGGGTCAGGTGACGGTCGTGGCGCCAGACCCGCGCGAGCAACGTCATCAAGAGGCGGTGTGCCGGTTCGACCGTCGTCCTCAAGCCGCGCAGATGTAGCTGACCGTTCGAATCCGCCGTTCGGTCAGATTGCGGACCTGGTTGCGGGCCATTTCGGCAAAATCATCACCGAGAAAGGCTTGGAATGTGACCGCGGGCGGCCCCGATTGCGCCATGCGCTCGGCGGTCGCCATGAACCAGCGTTGGCTTTCGTCCGTCGAGTCATGCGCATCCAGGATGTTGAAACCGGCATTGGCCAGGAGCGAGCGCATCTCGTCGGGCGTCGCCAGATGGCTGATCGAAGGCTCCCGCGCCCAGGGTACCGGGAACCCTACCTCACCGCCCTCGCCCTGAAGCACGTCATAGACGGCGAAAATCCCTCCCGGCTTCAGGACCCGCCGGGCCTGCTCGTACATCTTGTCCTTGGCCGGAATGTTCATCGCGACGTGAATGGTCATCGCCGCATCGAACTGCCGGTCGGCAAACGGCAGCCGGGTGGCATCGCCTTGTTGGAAGGCCACGCGGTTGCCCAGACCCAGCCAATCCGAGAGAACCTTCGCCGTGTCGCAGAAGGCCTGGGTCAGATCGACGCCGGTGACATGGCAGCCATGGGCCTCGGCCAGGGTGCGCGCCGGCCCTCCGAGGCCGCTGCCGATGTCGAGGACCCGGGAGTCCGGCTGCAGATTCATGCGCCCGGCCAGTTCCAAGGTCGCCTTCCGGCCACGGATATGAAACTCGTCGATGCCGGCCAGATCGGCCGTCGTCAGTGCGTTGAGGTCCTTGCCGGCGCGCCGCAGACGCTCCGCGATCGCCTCAGCCAGATCGCCGCTACGACCGTAGTGAGCGGCCACCTTGTCGGTCATGGGCACGTCCTCCGACCTCGGTTTCGACGCCCATGACGCCGGCTTTCCCCGTGCTGCCGGCGGCCTAGCGGTTCATGCGGTTGGCGACCAGGTCGTCGACCACGGTCGGCTCGGCCAGCGTCGAGGTGTCGCCCAGCTGGTCGTGCTCGTTGGCCGCGATCTTCCGGAGGATGCGGCGCATGATCTTGCCCGAGCGGGTCTTGGGCAGGCTCGGCGCCCACTGGATCAGGTCGGGGGTCGCGGTCGCGCCGATCTCCTTGCGGACCTGCTGGACGAGCTCCTTCCGGAGCCCCTCGTTCGGCTCGATGCCGGCCTTGAGGGTGACGTAGCAGTAGATGCCCTGGCCCTTGAGGTCGTGCGGATAGCCGACCACCGCCGCCTCGGCCACGGCGGCATGGGCGACCAGGGCGCTCTCGACCTCGGCGGTCCCGAGGCGATGGCCGGAGACGTTGATCACGTCGTCGACCCGGCCGGTGATCCAGTAGTAGCCGTCCTCGTCCCGGCGCGCGCCGTCGCCGGTGAAATAGGTCCCCTTGAACGTCGAAAAATAGGTCTGGATGAAGCGTTGATGGTCGCCGTAGACGGTGCGCATCAGGCCGGGCCAGGCGTCGAGTATGACCAGGTTGCCCTCGCCAGGGCCGTCCAGGAGCTTGCCCTCGCTATCGACGATCGCCGGCTGGACGCCGAAGAACGGGCGGGTCGCCGAGCCGGGCTTGAGCGCCGTGGCCCCAGGCAAGGGCGTGATCAGGATGCCGCCGGTCTCGGTCTGCCACCAGGTGTCGACGATCGGCAGGCGGCTGTCGCCGACCACCCGGTGGTACCAGAGCCAGGCCTCCGGGTTGATCGGCTCGCCGACCGTGCCGAGCAGCTTCAGGCTCTTGCGCGAGGTCTGCCGGACCGGCTCGTCGCCGTGGCGCATCAGCGCCCGGATCGCGGTCGGCGCGGTGTAGAAAATGTTGACGCCGTGCTTGTCGACCACCTCCCAGAAGCGGGAGACGGTCGGGTAGTTGGGCACGCCTTCGAACATCAGGGTGATGGCACCATTGGCGAGCGGCCCGTAGACGATGTAGCTGTGGCCGGTGACCCAGCCGACGTCGGCGGTGCACCAGTAGACGTCGCCGTCGTGGTAGTCGAAGACATACTCGTGGGTCAGCGCGACGTAGACCAGATAGCCGCCGGTGGTGTGCAGCACGCCCTTGGGCTTGCCGGTCGAGCCGGAGGTGTAGAGGATGAACAGCGGGTCCTCGGCGCCCATCGGCTCGGGCGGGCAGTCGGCCGGGGCCAGATCCATCAAGGGCCCGGCATCGTAGTCACGGCCGCCGGTCATCGGCACGTTCATGCCGGTGTGCCGGAACATCAGGACCTTGACGCCGTCGTCGCAGCTCCTCAGCGCCTGGTCGGTGTTGGCCTTGAGCGGGATGTTGCGGCCGGCGCGCAGACCGCCGTCGGTGGTGATCACGAGCTTGCTGTCGCAGTCGTTGATCCGGTCGGCCAGGCTGTCCGGCGAGAAGCCGCCGAACACCACCGAGTGGACCGCACCGATCCGGGCGCAGGCGAGCATCGCATAGGCGGTCTCGGGGATCATCGGCATGTAGATGGTCACCCGGTCGCCCTTCTTGACGCCGAGCTCCTTGAGCACGTTGGCGAGCTTGCAGACCTCGCGGTGCAGCTGCCGGTAGGTGATCTTGCGGTCGACCTTGGGATCATCGCCTTCCCAGACGATCGCGGTCTGGTCGCCGCGGGTCGCGAGATGGCGGTCGATGCAGTTGGCGCTGACGTTGAGCACGCCGTCCTCGAACCAGCGGATGCGGGCGTTGTCGTCGAAGTCGACGTCCTTGATCTTGCTCGGCGGCCGGATCCAGTCGAGCCGTTTCGCCTGCTCGGCCCAAAAGCCGTCCGGGTCCTCGATCGAGCGCCGGTACATCGCCTGGTACTTGGCGTCGTCGCAGTGGGCGGACCTCGCGATCGCCTCGGGCACGGGAAAGACGTCGTTCGACATGGCCTCCTCCGATCCGCTACCTGGCCGCCTGGCACAGCGCGCCTGCACCGGGCCTGCAGCCTTTTTCTCACATATTGGCGCCGCCAACTCAACCGGGCGCGCGTACGACCATATAGGGCGGTGCGACGGATTTTGGGGAGTCGGCGGCCGGCGCCGGCTTCGGCTGGTCAATCGAAGGGCAGGCCGACGTAGTTCTCGGCCAGCGTCCGGGCGGCTGCGCGCGAGCTGGTGAGGTAGTCGAGCTCGGCCAGCTGGATGCGGCTGGCGAAGCCATCGGCGCCCGGGAAGCGGTGCAGCATCGAGGTCATCCACCAGGAGAAGCGCTGCACCTTCCAGACCCGGCGCAGGCAGGCGTCCGAGTAGCCGTCCAGGCGGTCGGTGCGTCCGGTACGGTAGAACTGGACGAGCGCGTCGGCCAGCCGGCGGACGTCGGCGGCGGCGAGGTTCATGCCCTTGGCGCCGGTCGCCGGCACGATGTGGGCGGCATCGCCCGCGAGGTAGAGCCGGCCGGAGCGCATCGGGGAGACGACGAAGCTCCGCATCGCCGCGACGTTCTTCTGCAGCACCGGCCCCTCGGTCAGGCGCCAGCCCTCGATCCCGAGCCGGACCTGCAGCTCCTGCCAGATCCGCTGATCCGGCCAGTCGGCGAGATCCGCCTCGGGGTCGCATTGGATGTAGAGCCGGGTGAGCACCGGCGAGCGCATGCTATGGAGGGCGAAGCCGCGCTCGTGGCGGGCGTAGATCAGCTCCTCCGAGGACGGCGGCGCCTGCGGCCAGGATGCCAAGCCAGGCGAACGGGTAGACGTGCTCGTAAATCTCGAGCTGGCCTTCCGGGATGCTCGGCCGGCAGACGCCGCGGAAACCGTCGCAGCCGCCGACGAAGTCGCAGCGCAGCTGCTCGACCGTTTCGCCCTTGCGGAAGCGGATCTTCGGCTTCGGCCCGTCGAGATCGTCGACGCCGAGGCCCTCGGCCTCGAACAGGATCGCACCATCGGCCGCGAGCCGGGCCGCGATCAGGTCCTTCACGACCTCGTGCTGGCCGTAGACCGTGATCGTCTGGCCGCCGGTCAGTTCGGCCAGGTCGATCCGGTGGCGGCGGCCGGCGAAGGTGATCTCGAGCCCCTCATGGACCAGGCCTTCGCGCGCCAGGCGCGCGCCGAGCCCGAGCTCGTTCAAGAGGTCGACCGTGCCCTGCTCGAGCACGCCCGCCCGGATCCGGGTCTCGACGTACGCTCGGCTGTGGCGCTCGAGCACGACCAACTCGATGCCGGCCCGCTGCAAGAGGTGAGCCAGCAGCAGGCCCGCGGGGCCGGCGCCGATGATGCCGACTTGGGTGTCCACGATCCCGGTCTCTCGGTCTCCAGCCGGATGCGCCACGCGCGGCGCTCCCCCATCCTGCCACCGGGCGTCCGATCGCGCCAACATCGGGCTGTCCTGAGGGGTGGTAGCATGGCGGCTTTCATGGCACATCGGCTCGCGGAGACCCGCGGTTCGGTCAGCAGGGGAGCGTGCCGGCCATGACAGGAGAGTCGATCACCGCCGCCTATCCGGCCGAGGAGCTGCTCGCGTTTGCTGCCGAGCTGTTTCGCACGGCGGGGCTGGCGGACGCCAAGGCGCAGACGGTCGCCGAGGTGCTGGTCGAGGGCGATCTGCTCGGCCACACCACTCACGGGCTGGCGCTCGCGGCGCCCTATCTCGAGGCGGTCCTGGACGGCAGCATGACCAAGGAGGGCGAGCCGGAGGTCGTCTCCGATCGGGGTGGCGCCGTCTGCTGGGACGGCCGGCGGCTGCCCGGGCCCTGGCTGGTGGTCGGGGCGATCGAGACCGCGCTCGCGCGCGTCGGTGAGCAGGGCGTCGCCGCGGTCGCGATCCGCGAGAGCCATCACATCGCCTGCCTTGCCTCCTATCTCGAGCGCGCGACCGCCAAGGGCTGCATGATCCTCCTGACCTGCTCCGATCCCTCGGAGGCGAGCGTGGCGCCGTTCGGCGGTCTCGAGGCGCTGTTCACCCCCGATCCGATCGCGTTCGGGATCCCGACCGAGGGCGATCCGATCCTGATCGACATGAGCGCCTCGATCACGACCAATGGCATGACCGCGCGGTTGCAGAACCAGGGCAAGCGGTTTCCGGGGCTCTGGGGGATGACCGCGGCCGGCCAGGCGAGCGACGATCCGCATGTCCTCGCCACGGCGCCGCCCGGCACGCTGCTGCCGACCGGGGGCAAGGATCACGGCCACAAGGGCTACAATCTGGCGCTCGCGATCGAGGCGCTGAGCCAGGGCCTCTCGGGCCACGGCCGCGCCGACCCGCTGACCGAGTGGGGCGCCTCGGTCTACGTCCAGGTCATGGATCCGGAGGCCTTCGGCGGCGGCGCCAATTTTCGTCGCCAGACCGGGTTCATCGCGGCGGCCTGCCGGCGCAATCCGCCGGCGCCGGGCGTCCAGTCGGTGCGCGTCCCGGGCGAGCTCAGCCTCGCGCGCAAGCGCCAGGCGCTCGAGCAGGGGGTGCGGCTCTATCCCGGGATTCTGGAGGCCTTGCGGCCGTGGGCCGAGCGGCTGGACGTCGCGCCGCCGCGGCCGCGGGCTTGACCCGGCGGGAACCGCCCATGGCCGCGCCTGGCGCCGGCGCTCCCGACGCGGTGGCGGCCGCCCCGGACCGGCCGACGTCACTCGGCCGGCCGATCGCGCTGCTGAGCGCCGCCGCCTTCGTCTCGGTCGCGAGCATGCGGGTCGCCGATCCGCTGCTGCCCCAGGTCGCGCACGAGTTCGGCGTCAGCGCCGGCGAGGCCTCGGTGATCGCGACCGCCTTCGCGCTCGCCTACGGCCTCTGCCAGCTGGTCTGGGGGGCGCTCGGCGACCGCTTCGGCAAATACCGCCTGGTCGCGCTCATGACCCTGGTCTCGGCCCTGACCGGGACCAGCGCCGCGTTCGCGGACTCGCTCGCGATGCTCGGTCTGGCGCGCTTCGCCGCCGGCGCCACGGCGGCCGCGATCGTGCCGCTCGGCATGGCGTTCGTCGGCGACAACGTGCCCTATCGCGACCGCCAGGCGGTGCTGGCGCGCTTCCTGACCGGCACGATCATGGGCCTGGTCGGCGGCCAGGTGATCGGCGGCGTGCTCGGCGATCTGGTCGGCTGGCGCTCGGTCTTTCTGCTGCTGGGCGGCCTGTTCCTGCTGGTCGGCCTCTTGCTGATGGCCGAGACCCGCTCGTCGCGGCTGCCGCGGCCGGTGCTCACGACCTCGATCAGCCCGGCGGCGCTGATTCGAGGCTACCAGCTCCTGCTCGGCCGCCCCTGGGCGCGCGTCGTGCTCGCGACCGTGTTCGTCGAGGGCTTCCTGTTCTATGGCGCCTTCACCTTCATCGGCGCCTACCTGCGCGCCCGCTTCGGCCTCGACTACGCGCTGGTCGGCCTGGTGCTCGGCTGCTTCGGCCTGGGCGGCCTGATCTACGCGCTGACCGTGCGCCGGCTCATGGACGGGCTGGGCGAGCGCGGCCTGGCCCTCGGCGGCGGCGCGATCCTGACGCTGGGCTTTTTCGCGGTCGCGTGGGGCTCGCTCGCCGTCATGGCGCCCGCGATGACGGCACTCGGGCTCGGCATGTACATGCTGCACGCCACGCTTCAGACCAACGCCACCCAGATGGCGCCCGAGGCGCGCGGGCTCGCCGTCTCGACCTTTGCCAATGCTTTGTTCCTCGGCCAGGCGGGCGGCGTCTGGCTGGCCGGTGCCGCGGTCGACCGGTTCGGCTTTGCGCCGGTCTTCGCCGCCATGGGGATCGCGCTCATGGCGCTCGGCATCGTCTTCGCGCGGCTGCTCGGCCGCCGCCCGGCCGCCGCCTGATGACCCGGCCCGCCGCCCTGACCCGCCGCGAGGTCACGGCAGGGCTGACGCTCGCCGCCGCGCTCCGGATCGCCGGGCTGGCCGCGCCGGCGCGCGCCCAGGGCCAGGCGCCGCTGACCCGGATCGCGTTCGGCTCCTGCGCCCATCAGGACCAGCCGCAGCCGATCTGGGACGCGGTTCTCCGCTATCTGCCGGATCTGTTCATCTTCGCCGGCGACAACGTCTATGGCGACCTCACGCCCGGCGCCTCGAACGGGTTGCGGCAGGCCTACGCCAAGGCCGCCAGGATCGAAGGCTACCAGCGGCTTCGCGAGCGGATTCCGGTGCTCGCGACCTGGGACGATCACGACTACGGGCAGAACGACGCCGGCGGCGATTTTCCGTACCAGGACGAAGCCAAGGCGCTGTTCCTGGAGTTCTGGCGGGTGCCCGAGGACGACCCGCGCCGGACCCGTGCCGGGGTCTACCATGCCGCGGTGCGCGGACCGGCGGGCATGCGCCTGCAGGTCATCCTGCTCGACCTGCGGAGCTTCCGCTCGCCGCTCCGGCGCAAGCCGGCGGGCGCGCCCGGACCCGGCCCCTACGCGCCCGACCCCGACCCGGCCAAGACCATGCTCGGCGCGGCGCAATGGGCCTGGCTCGAGGGGCAGCTGCGCCAGCCGGCCGAGCTCCGCCTGATCGTCTCCTCGGTCCAGTTCCTGGCGGCGGGGCACGGGTACGAGCGCTGGGGCAACCTGCCGCACGAGCGCGCGCGCCTGCTCGAGCTGATCGCCGCGACCCGCGCGAATGGTGTGATCTTCCTCTCGGGCGACCGTCACGTCGGTGCCCTCTATCGCCTGGACGAGGGCGTGCCCTACCCGCTCTACGAGATCACCTCCTCCGGCCTCAACATGTTCTATGCGGCGGCCAGCGAGCCGGGCCCGCTGCGGCTCGGCGCGGTCTACGGCCGGGAGAACTTCGGCACGATCGACATCGACTGGTGGGCGGGCCAGGTCAGGCTCTCGGTGCGTGCCCTGAACGGCGAGCCGGTGCGCGAGGTCAGGGTCCCACTCAGGGCCTTGTCCGCGAGCTGAACCGGCGGCGATCCTCCCGTGGCGAGCATGCGGCCGGGCGACCATATCAGGAGGCAGAGGAGAACCGCGACGGGAGGACCTCCTATGACTGAGCTCGCCGCGCAGACCTGCACGCCCTGCCGGGGCGGCGTGCCGCCGCTCGGCCGCGACCAAGCCGAGGCCTATCTCGCGCAGGCCGAGGACTGGCAACTGCTGGACGATGGCAAGCGGATCGAGCGCCGCTTCAAGTTCAAGAACTTCGGCGCCGCGCTCGCCTTCGTCGACCGGGTCGGCGCGCTCGCCGAGGCCGAGGGCCACCACCCCGACATCACCTTCGGCTGGGGCTACGCCACGGTCTCGCTGCACACCCACAAGATCAGGGGCCTGCACGAGAACGACTTCATCATGGCGGCCAAGATCAACCGGTTGGCTGACTGAGGAGGCTTGAGGCTCCAGCGCGCCGGTAGTCGAGTTCACTTGGTGAGCCCCGAGAGACCCGCGATCAGGAAGGAGGCCAGCACCCAGCCCAGGAGCTTGTGGAACGCAAAGTAGTACTTCACCCCGCCATCGAGCACGACCTTGTAGTGCGGCTCGTATAGCTGGATGATCGGCAGCAGCAAGTCCAAGCTGTAGAAGGCAACTGCCGCCAGGTAATTGAGGATTTTCATGCCGCCTGCCGTCGCCCAGGCTATCGGCACCGCAATCGTCCGCGGGACCCCGAAGCCCAGCAAAACCAGGGTTCCGACTACGACGAAGACGAGGACCCACCAGAGCGAGCGGAAATACCCCAGGCCGTAGCCGTAGCCGATCGTGCACTTGAGAAGCGACAGGCCGAACCAGCGCCACTTGCTCCTGCGCCAAAACTCCCCTCGCTGCCGCTCGCGCCCGGCATACAGCACATCGTTGGCCATCTCGGGATAACCCATCTCCTGCAGCACCTGCGCGCACTGTTGAGAGGGCCGAGGCGTGTAGGGTTTGTCCTTGGCGAGCCAGTCGATGAACCACTGCGAGTCTCGCTCGGCGAAGCCCGGCGCGTCGCCGAACCGTAGATAGGCAAAGCCATCGAGGTCGAGGCTCGGTGGCCAGACGCCCTTCTGATCCGTGTCCTGGATGACGTCGACGGTCGTATTCCGCAGAACCAACTTCCCGCCATCCTGCCATCGCGGTGACGATGAACCTGAGGCCAGCCTTAGCTCGCCGCCGATTTTTGCGCCGGTGAGATCGAGACTGGACAGGACCGCGCCTTTCACATTGAGACCGCTTGCAATCTCCGCAAACACCAACCTGACGGCGCCATGGAATTCGGCGCGACACCCCGACACGCTCTGCATGATCAGGCTCTGGCCGATGCCGACAGACTCCATGTCGAGCTCGCCTGCGACCTTGGCGCCGACCAGGCTGACCTGCCCCGCCGATCTTGGCGCCGCGCAGCACCACCCCATTGAACTCGGCGCGCTGCTCCGACACGCTGCGGTCGCTTCGCATGTGCAGGTTCTGGCGGATGTCGACGGAGTCCATGTTGAGCCTGCCGGCGACCTTGGCGCCGATCAGGTCGACCTGCCCGCCGACCTTGGCGGCGTTCAGGACCACGTCGTTGAACTCGGCACGCTCCTCCGGCACGCTACGGTCGCTGCGCATGAACAGGCTCTGGCCGATCTCGGCGGAGTCCATGTCGAGCTTGCCGGCGACCTTGGCGCCGATCAGGTTGACCTGCCCGCCGACCTTGGCGGCGTTTAGGACCACGTCGTTGAATTCGGCGCGATGCTCCGACAGGCTACGGTCGCTGCGCATGAGCAGGCTCTGGCCGATGTCAACGGAGTCCATCTGGAGCTTTGCCGGCGACCTTCGCGCCGCGCAAGTCGACTTGCCCGCGGACCTTGGCGCCGCGCAGGACCACGTCCTTGAACTCGGCGCGCTGCTCCGACACCCCGCGGTCGCTGCGCATGAGCAGGTTCTGGCCGATGTCAGCGGCGTCCATCGTCAGTGTGCCAGTGACCTCGGCGCCGACCAGGGCAACCTGGCCGGTGACTCTGGCGCCGTTCAGGACTACCTCATTGAACTCGGCGCGATGCTCCGACACGTTACAGTCGCTTTGCATGAGCAGGCTCCGGCCGATGTCAGCGGAGTCCACGTCGAGCGTGCGGGCGACCTTGGCGCCGCGCAGGACCACGTCGTCGAACTCGGCGCGCTGCTGCGACACGCGACGGTCGCTGCGCATAAGCAGGCTCTGGCCGATGTCGGCGGAGTTCATGTCAAGCTTGCTGGCGACCTTGGCGCCGATCAGGCTTAACAGAGCGCTGATCCGCGCGAGCCCAAGCTTGAGATCGACAGCGAACGCCGAGCCGCCGAATGACACGATGTGGCGCGTGCGCAGGCCCGTGAGCAGAACGGGCTGCTCGAAGCGGCAGCGATCCAGCCAGAACTGACACGTAACCTCTGCCCACTCGAGGTCGATCTTGTCGTCGAGCCACGCGCCTCGAATGCGCACACCCTTGCGGTGCAGCCCATTGCGGTAGGGCTCGCGCAGCAGAAGGTCCTCGAGGAAGCGCGGCGCGAGGCGCCGCCGACCATCCTGCCAGCCCTCGGGCTTCCTGGGGTCGACTGGCGGCAGCCGGCCGTCGTCGTCCTCATAATCGTCGAGGTTGGCGATCTCGCCGGCCTGCAGCTTCTCCCAGATCCAGCGCTCCAGCGGGGACCAGGACTGGTCGGGCGACAGCTTTGCGGGCGCGTCCACGGGACCTGTCGGCGCTCCCTGCAATTCAAACGCAGTCAACGCTTGTCACCTCAAAAAATCCTGTGGTCATCGGATGAACTTCAACCGTAGCTCACACACTCCGCGCCCAGTTTGTCAAGCCGCCGATCGGCGGGGGCCTCACGCCGCGGCCAGGTTGACGTCGTCCGACATCTCGACCGACGGTAGGGCTTGGCCCCTCCAAACCCAGGTGTCGAGCCATGACCGATCTGCCGATCGTCGACGCCCATCAGCATTTCTGGGACCTCGGGCGCAACTATCTGCCGTGGCTCTCTGACCAGCCGCCGATCCCGTTCCGCTACGGCGACTACCGGGCGCTCCGGCGCAACTACCTGCCCGCGGACTACCTCCGCGATGCTGCCGGCCACGATGTGGTCAAGACGGTCTACGTCGAGACCGAGTGGGACCCGCGCGACCCGGTCGGCGAGACCCGCTGGGTCCAGGAGATCATCGAGCAAAGCGGCTTTCCGCACGGGATCGTGGCCGGGGCGCGGCTCGATGACCCCGGGGTCGAGGCCGTGCTGGCGGGCCATTGCGAGTTTCCGCGCGTGCGCGGCATCCGCCACAAGCCCAAGGCCGCGCCCTCCCCGGATCGAGTAGAAAAAAACGCGCCCGGGTCGATGGGCGATCCCGCCTGGCGGCGCGGCTTCGCCCTTCTGGAAAAATACGGGCTGTCGTTCGACCTGCAGACGCCCTGGTGGCATCTGGAGGAGGCGGCGGCGCTCGCGCGCGATTTTCCGGCGACGCCGATCATCCTCAATCACACCGGCCTGCCCGCCGACCGCAGTCCCGAGGGACTGGCCGGCTGGCGCCGGGCGATGGCGAGCCTTGCCGCCTGCCCGAACGCGGCGGTCAAGATCTCGGGCCTCGGCCAGCCGGGCAGGCCCTGGACGGTGGCCTCGAACCGCGGGGTCGTACGCGACACGATCGAGATCTTCGGCATCGAGCGCTGCATGTTCGCGAGCAACTTCCCGGTCGATGGCCTCTGCGCCACGTTCGATGCCATCTTCAGGGGCTTCAAGACGATCGTCCGCGATCTGCCCGAAGCGGATCAGCGCCGCCTGTTCCACGACAACGCGATCCGCATCTATCGTCTGTAGGGGCGCGCGCGAAGGATCAGCCGGCTTCGAGGGCGCGGCGGACGTTGGCGGCGGTGACCGCGGAGACGCGCAGATCGCACTCTTCGGTGCGGCCGGCGATGTGCGGGGTCAGGATCAGGTTCGACAGGCCCGCGAAGCGCTGGGCGGCCTCAGCCGTCAGCGGCTCGTCGGCGAACACATCCAGGGCGGCACCGCCGATCCGGCCCGCCCGCAAAGCCTCGGCCAGCGCCGCCTCGTCGACGATGCCGCCCCGGGCGGCGTTGATCAGGAGCGCGCCCGGCTTCATCGCCGCGATCGCCTCGGCATCGATCAGGCCGCGGGTCGAGGGCAGGAGCGGCAGGTGCAGGCTCAGGATGTCGCTGGATTCGAGCAGGGCCTCGAGGCTCGGGGCGTAGCTCGCGCCGAGCCAGGCCCGGTCGCCCTTGGGCACATTCGGGTCACAGGCGCTGACCAGCATGTCGAGCGCGCGCGCCTTGGCGGCGACCACCCGGCCGATCGAGCCGAAGCCGACCACGCCCAGCCGCTTGCCCGCGAGCTCGCGGCCGATCAGACGCTCGCGCGGCCAGTCGCCGCGCAGGACCTCGGCGCTGGCGAAGTAAGCGCCGCGCAGGAGCAGCATGGCGGTGGCGATGACGTACTCGGCGACCGAGGCGTCGTTGGCCCCGGTTGCCGGCAGCACCTGGATGCCGCGCGCGCGGCAGGCCTCGACGTCGATGTTGTCGAGGCCGACGCCGAGCCGGCCGATCGCCTCGAGCTGCCGCCCCGCCGCGAGCAGAGCCCCCCGCACCTGGGTGCGATTGCGGACGATCAGGGCGCGCGCCGGCGCCAGGAGCGCGCCAAGCTCGTCCGGCCGCTCGAACAGGGTCGGGTCGTAGCGCAGATCGAAGTCGGCAGCGAGGCCGTCGACCGCCGCCGGCTCCATGAACTCGCTGATCACGATCTCGGCCACGTCGGCTCGCAAGGGAATCGCGGGGGCGGGCCCGATCAGGGGGCCGGCTCGAGGAACTCGCTGGCGACGTAGGCTTGCCGGCCATCGCTCAGGCGCACCTCGGTCCAGCCCGCATCCTGGCCCAGCACTCGCAGCCGGGCACCCGGGACGAGGGTGCCGAGCCGGCGGGCATCGACGCTCGGGCCGTCCCGATAGTTGAGCGCGGTCGTGGCGACGAAGACCGTGGGCTTGAGCTCGGGCGGCGGCCGCGATCGGCCGGGCTCCGACGGCGTCTCGAGAGCGGCGGTCTGGTCGGGTCCGGCCGCGGGCTCGATCGGCGCGATCGCGGGCACCACCGGCTCGACCGCAGGCTCGGCCGGCTCGACCGCAGGCTCGGCGGGCTCGACCGTAGGCTCGGCCGGCGCGATCGTGGGCGTCGCCACCTCGCTCGCCGGCTCGGCCGGCGCGCTCGCGGCTGCGGGTGGGTCGGAGACGGGCCTCTCGATGTCCCGGAGGTTGGTCAAAAGCTCGCCCAGCCCGCCGCTCGCCTGCATCTCCGCCGGCCGCAGCTCCGCGACCTCGGACGCGGCCGCGCGCCCGGAGCTGCCGGCCCGCAATTCGGTCGCGGCCAGCCCGACCCCGGGCCTCCGGGCCGATGCCAACTCGCTGCGGGCGAGCGCGGTCCTGGCCGCCAGGCGTTCGATCGCCTCGGCGGTGACCGGCTCCGAGGGCAGGCCGAGGCAATCCCGCGCCGCCGGGCGCATGCGCTGCTTGGTCGCCTCGATCAGGCCGGGATGGTCGGCCTGCTGCGCGGCGATCAGGCGGTCGCGCTGCGCGGCCAGGCGCTCGCAGGGATGCTCCGGCGCCTGCACCCGGACCTCGGCAGAAAGCGCCGCCAGGGTCCCGGGGCGCAGGCTGAACGCGGTGCAGCTGGCGAAAAAGACGGCCAGCGCCACGCCCCCGAGCCCGGATCGGAGCGGGCCCTTGGGCATCGGCAGCCGGGCCTCGGCGCGCTCCTGGCTGGTGCGCAACAGGTGCAGGCCGAGCGCGAGCAAGCCGATCAGGAGCAGCGCGATGCTGACGTAGCGGACGCCATTGTAGACCAGCCGATCGGTCGACCGGATCACCAGGACACCGCCGTCGTCCTGCAGTTCGACCACCGCATTCCGGCTGCGCTCGTTCCAGCCGTCGATCACCAGGTTGACCTCGGCCAGGCGATTGGCCGCCGCCTCGGTCAGCCGATCGATGCGCTGGGCGCGCTCCGGATCGAGAGCCGCCTCGGGCTCGGCGGTGATCGCGTGCAGCTCGTCGGTCGCCGCGTGGGCGATGTCGGCCAGCAGGTTCAGGTCGTAGACCAGGGTCGGGTCGCCGATCGGCACGCGGTCGCCTTCGAGCCGGTCCAGGGTCCGGGTGATCGCCTGGCTGGTCAGGTGCAGATCGGTGCTGATCGTGGTCTGCACTTGACGCGGCGCGCCGCTCAGGGCGTTCGCCATGTCCTCCAAGGCCGCCCGCACCTCGATGACCGCGGCCTCGAGGCCCAGCGGATCGCTCGCGGCGACGCACGGCGAGAGTGGCTCCAGAAGCAAGACGAGCAGGCAGGCCGAAAGCCATGCTCGAAACCCGAACCGGGACATCCCGTGCAGCCTACGCCTCACCTGCGGCTCCGATCGTGTCACGGGTCCTGACCGAGGGGCCGCCCGCCGGCGCTGTCGAGCCGGTCGCCACCGCAACGGCAGGCGTGCAAACCTACCATGGCCGATGAGCCGGTGGTAGAGGTTGTGCGCCGATCTTGTGAGCGCGAGGCGCTGACATTGCCTGCGTCGCTGGCCTTATCTATGGTCAAAGCTGCCGGGGCCGGGCCCCGGGAACAGAGAGCGAGAGCGCGCGCGGGCAGCGGTCGCCGGGCAGCGCCGGTCGCCGGTGAGATCCAGGGATGGCTGAGACCAGAGGCGAGATCCGCAAGCACCGTCACCCCGGCCGCGGCCAGGGGCGCGCATCGGCACGGCCCAAGGGCCGCCAGGTCGATCCGGCCGCGCTCCAGGCGGTGCGGGCGCTGCTCGCCGGCCAGCCCCGGCGCCGCGACCTCCTGATCGAGCACCTGCACCTGATCCAGGACCACTTCGGCCATCTCTCGGCGGCCCATCTGGCGGCGCTCGCCGAGGAGATGCGCCTCGCCCAGACCGAGGTCTACGAGGTCGCGACCTTCTATGCCCATCTCGACGTGGTCAAGGAGGGCGACCCGCCGCCGCCGGCGCTGACCGTCCGGGTCTGCGACAGCCTCACCTGCGAGCTCATGGGCGCCCGCGAGCTGATCGCCGGGCTGCAGGCGGGCCTCGATCCGCAGCAGGTCCGGGTGGTCCGCGCGCCCTGCATGGGGCACTGCGATAGCAGCGCCGGTCGCCGAGGTCGGCCACCACTACGTCGACCGCGCGACCCCGGCCAAGGTGGCCCAGGCGGTCGAGGCCGGTCACACCCACGCCGACGATTCCCGAGGGCTTGGATTTCGAGCGCTACGTCGCGGGCGGCGGCTATCGCCTGCTCCGGCGCTATCTCGGGCTCGACGCCGCCGGCGACCACCCCGATCAGGCGCTGCTCGAGCTGCTCGGCGCGCTCAACACCTCAGGCCTGCGCGGCCTCGGCGGCGCCGGCTTTCCGACCGGGCGCAAGTGGGAGCTGGTCAGGCAGGGGCCGAAGCCCCGCTACCTCGCGGTCAACGCCGACGAGGGCGAGCCCGGCACGTTCAAGGACCGCTACTATCTCGAGCGCGACCCGCACCGCTTCCTCGAGGGCGCGCTGATCGCCGCCTGGTCGATCGCGGCCGAGGCCGTCTACATCTATCTCCGCGACGAGTACCCCGGCATCCGCGAGCTCCTGCTGCGCGAGCTCCCGAAGCTCGAGGCGGCGGGTCTGGCGCCGCCCGGCCACCTGATGCTCCGCCGCGGCGCCGGCGCCTACATCTGCGGCGAGGAATCGGCGATGCTCGAGAGCATCGAGGGCAAGCGCGGCCTGCCGCGCCACCGGCCGCCCTATGCCGCCGAGGTCGGCCTGTTCGGCCGCCCGACCCTGATCAACAACGTCGAGACGCTGTACTGGATCCGGGACATCGTCGAGCAGGGCCCGGAGCGGTTCGCAGCCCAGGGCCGGCACGGCTCGAAGGGCCTGCGCAGCTACTCGGTTTCGGGCCGGGTCAAGAGCCCGGGGGTCAAGCTCGCCCCGGCCGGGATCACCGCCAACGAGTTGATCGCCGAGTTCTGCGACGGCATGGCCGACGGCCACATCTTCAAGGCGTACCTCCCGGGCGGCGCCTCGGGCGGCATCCTGCCGGCGAGCATGGCCGACATCCCGCTCGATTTCGGCCAGCTGGAAAAGCACGGCTGCTTCGTCGGCTCGCACGCCATCGTGGTGCTCTCCGACCAGGACGACGTCAAAGCGGTCGCCCTCAACCTGCTCCGCTTCTTCGCCGACGAGAGCTGCGGCCAGTGCACCCCCTGCCGGGTCGGCTGCGAGAAGGCGGTCAAGCTCATGGAGCGCGAAACCTGGGACGCGCGCGCTCCTCGAGGAGCTCTGCCGCGCCATGGCGGACGCCTCGATCTGCGGCCTCGGCCAGGCCGCCCCCAACCCGATCCGCTCGGTGCTCAGGTTCTTCGTCGACGAAGTGCGGCCGGACCGATAAGAGCGAGCGTCCGACGCCCCGCCTGCCGAGGCCTGGAACGCGCCGCCCGGCCTGCTAAGATTTCGTCATGACGGCTCGTTCCGAATCCCGTGTGCTCGGCCTCAAGGAGATCGTGGCCCTCGGGGTCGGCGGCATGGTGGGCGGCGGCATCTTTTCGGTCCTCGGGCTCGCCATCGCCCAGGCTGGGCACGCCGCGCCCGTCGCCTTCGCCTTCGGCGGCGGGATCGCCCTGCTGACGGGCCTCTCCTATGCCCGGCTCGCGCTTGCCTTTCGCTCCGACGGGGGCAGCTTCACCTATCTCGAGCAAGCCTTCGCCTCGCCCAATGTCGCGGGCATCGGCGGCTGGCTGCTGGTCGCCGGCTACGTCGGTACCCTGGCCCTCTACGGCTACACCTTCGGCGCCTACGGAGCGGCTCTCCTCGGCGACCCGGCCAGCGGCGGCCTCGACCACCGCCTGCTGCAGTCGGCGATCCTGCTGACTTTCCTGGGCATCAACCTCGTCGGCGTGAGGGCCTCCGGCGCGACCGAGGACGTGATCGTTCTGGTCAAGGTGTTGATCCTCGTCTTCTTCGTGGCGGCGGGCAGCACCTCGATGCGCCACGACTATGTGATGCCGCTGTTCAATCGGCCGGCCCAGGCGGTGGTCATGGGCGCTGCGCTCATCTTTGTGGCCTACGAGGGCTTCGAGCTGATCCCCAACGCCGTCCATGAAATGCGGGACCCCGGGCGCGACCTCGCCCGCGGTCTCATGCTGGCGATCGCCGCGACGGCGGTGATCTACGTGACGGTCTCCCTGGTCGTCGTCGGAACCGTGCTGCCCGATGCGGTGGCGCGCTACAAGGAGTATGTGCTGGCGGTAGCCGCGAGGCCGAGCCTGGGGCACGCGGGCTTTGCGCTGGTCGCCGTCGCGGCGATGCTCTCGGCGGCCTCGGCAATCAACGCGACCCTGTTCGGTGCGGCGCGGCTCGCCGGCGTCATGGCCCAGGACCACGCCCTGCCAACGGTATTCTCGCTCAAGGAACGCACGCGCGACATTCCCTGGGTCGGCCTCGTGGCCATCACCGCGGCGACGCTCGCCTTCGTCAACCTCGGCGACCTGACGATCATCTCGTCCTTCGCGAGCGCGACCTTCCTGCTCATTTTCGCCGCGGTGAACCTCGCCGCTCTGCGTCTGCGCCGACGCATCGGGATCGGCATCGCCGCGCCGCTCGCAGGCTTCCTGCTGTCGGCCGGCTCGGCCCTCGCGCTCGCCGGCTATCTGTGGATGTCGTCCGGGTGGAGCCTTCTCTGGATCGGCGGCGCGTATCTGGCCGTCGCCGCCACCGAGCTGCTGTTCAGCCGGCGCCGGCTATTCCCCCGCGCGGATCCACGGGCATGACGCGGCGGAATCCGCCGGCAAGGCGGAACGGCCCCGCCACCCCCTCCGGTCAGGCCGACGCGGTGTCGCCGACCTTGAGGTCGAACTTCTGGGCGTCGACCGGCTGGACGTTGCGGAGATCGGCCTCCGCCGGCAACAGGCCGCCGAGGGCCACCCGGGCCGCGACCCCGATGTTGTGGATGGTGTCGGCGATCTGCTGCTGGTCGTGCAGCGGGTGGGTCGGCACCATGACCGTGCGATCGAGGATGTCGAGCGAGCGCTGGCACATGTCCTTCGCATAGGCCCGCCGGCAGTCCCGGTTCTCGGGCATGTTGTAGGGGTTCATCACCGGATGGCCGGCCCCCTCGCCGATCAGGATCTGGTCCCACTCGGTGTAATTGTGGCGGCCGGTCTTGCCCGCGATGACACTGGGAAAAACCTCGACGAACCGCGCCGCGGTCTCGGCCGAGGGCAGGGTGTACATGACCTGGGCGGCGCAGTCGTGGCCCTCGCTGTTGATCGGCGCGGGCTTGAGCCCGAGGTTGCCGAGCTGCGCCGTGCCGTCCAGGATCTGCCGCTTCTCGGCGCGCATCGCCTCGATCATGCCGGGCAGGCGGTCGAGCTGGACGTTGAGCATCGCGCCCATCAGCTCGGAGGCGCGGGCGCCGTTGCCGGCGAACGGCTTCTGCTGGTCGCTCCGGCCCTGCCAGTAGAAGTGGCAGGGATCGATCGCGCACTTGACCCGCTCGGCGATCCGGTCGTCGGCGGTGCAGACCGCCCCGCCTTCGCCGGCGGTCATGTTCTTGTAGTAGTTGAAGCTGAAGGCGCCGGCATGGCCGATCGTGCCGAGCTTGCGGCCCTCGTAGGCGCCGCCGATCGCCTGGCAGGTGTCCTCGAGCACGAGCAGGTCGTGCCTGGCGGCAACGTCCATGATCCGGTCCATGGCGCAGGCCGCCCCCCACATGTGGACCGGGATCACCGCCTTGGTCCGCGGGCCGATCGCGTCCTCGACCGCGTCCGGGTCGATCGTGATGCTCTCGTCGACGTCGACGATCACCGGGATCGCGCCCGCGGCCAGCACCGCCATGGCGGTCGCCATGTAGGTGTGCGCCGGCACCAGGACCTCGTCGCCCGGGCCGATCCCGAGCGCGGTCACCGCGGCGGTCAGCGCGAAGGTGCCGCTCGCGGTCAGCGCGACGTGCCGGGTGCCGAGATGCTCGGCGTAGCGGCGCTCGAAGCGCTCGCATTCGCCGCCGACGCCATAACGAAACAGCGCCCCGCTCCGGATCACCGCAGCGATCGCGTCGATCTCCTCCTGTCCGACGATGTACATGGCCGCTTCTCCGCCCTCAGCAGCCCGGAATTCTCGACTCGGCGCGGGACGGGCTTCCGGGCGACGACCTTTCCAGGGACCAAGGCCCCGCACCCGCTCACGATGCCACAAGCCTCCGCCCGCGGCAACGCGGAGCCGTCGACGCCGCGGCGACTTGCCTTCGGTGGCGACCGCGCCACCTTTCGCTGCATCACTCAGTGGACGGCGATCGCCACGGTTCCAGCCACGGAGGACCGCACCTTGTTCACCCTCACCGTCAACGGCCAGACGCACCAGGTCGAGGTCGAGCCCGACACGCCTTTGCTCTGGGTCCTGCGCGACACCATCGGCCTGACCGGCACCAAGTTCGGCTGCGGCATCGCCGCCTGCGGCGCCTGCACGGTCCACGTCGACGGCGCCGCCACCCGCTCCTGCCAGCTGGCGGTCCAGGACGCCGCCGGCAGCCGGATCACGACCATCGAGGGCCTGTCGCCGGACGGCATGAGCCACCCGGTGCAGCGCGCCTGGCTGGAGCTCGACGTGCCCCAGTGCGGCTACTGCCAGTCCGGCCAGATCATGGCGGCAGCCGCGCTGCTCGCCGACACGCCCAAGCCCAGCGACGCCGACATCGCGGCCGCGATGACCAACCTCTGCCGCTGCGGCACCTATCAGCGCATCCGGGCGGGCGTGCACCGCGCGGTCGAGCTGCAGAGCGCCTGAGGGAGGCCAGGGACATGACCGTCGTCAATCTCAGCCGGCGCGGCTTTCTCGGCACCTCGGCGCTCGCCGCGGGCGGCCTCCTGCTCGGCGTCGGCCTGCCCTCGATGGCGCGCGCGGAGACGGCGCAACCAACCCGGGTCACGGCCTTTCTCCGGATCGCGCCGGACGGCTCGATCACCTTCTTCAACCCGTTCGTCGAGATGGGCCAGGGCACCTACACCTCGATCCCGCAGATCCTGGCCGAGGAGCTCGACGCCGATCTCGCCCGGTTCACGGTCGAGCAGGCGCCGCCCGGCGACGCCTACAAGGTGATGTTCGGCGGCAGCATGCGCTTCACCGGCGGCAGCTTCAGCGTGCGCAGCAGCTATGAGGCGATGCGCAAGGCGGGGGCGGCGGCGCGCGCCATGCTGATCGAGGCGGCCGCCCGACAATGGAACGTCGATCCGGCCGCCTGCACGACCGAGCCCGGCCAAGTGGTGCACATCTTCTCGGGCCGCAAGCTCGCCTACGGGGCGCTCGCCGAGGCGGCCGCCGGGCTCGAGCCGCCGGCCCAGCCGGAGCTCAAGGACCCTGCCCAGTTCCGCCTGATCGGGACCTCGGTCAAGCGCACCGACACGCCCTTCAAGATCAACGGCAAGGCCCAGTTCGGGATCGACGTCCGGCTGCCCGGGATGGTCTACGCCGCGATCCGGCACAATCCGGTGTTCGGCTCGACGATCACGAGCTACGACGCCGCCAAGGTCAAGGGCATGCCGGGCGTGCTCGGCGTGCACGAGGTGCCGGACGGGATCGCCGTGGTCGCCGACAGCTTCTGGCGGGCCAAGCAGGCGGCGGCAGCGCTGCCGGTGACCTACAAGGAGGGCGCCAACGCCGATCTGACCAGCGATGGCCTGCTCCAGGCTCTGCAGGCGCGGCTCGACGAGCCGGGCGTCGCCGCCGAGCGGGAGGGCGACGTCAAGGCGGCGCTCGCCGGCGCCGCGCGCCGGATCGAGGCGACCTATGCCGCGCCGTTCCTCGCCCATGCCACCATGGAGCCGATGAACTGCACCGCCGAGGTCGAGGCGGATCGCTGCACGGTCTGGGCGCCGAACCAGGGGGTCGATTTCGTGGTCGGGGTCGCGGCCAGGATCACCGGCCTGCCGCCCGAGAAGATCACGGTCCACACGCCCTATCTCGGCGGCGGCTTCGGCCGGCGGTTCGTGCTCGACTACGTGGCCGAGGTGGTGACGCTCGCCAAGGCGGTCGGCCGGCCGGTCAAGCTGGTCTGGACCCGCGAGGAGGACACCCAGCACGATGCCTTCCGGCCGCTCTCGACCGTGCGCCTGCGCGCCGGGCTCGATGACGCGGGCCAGCCGGTCGCCCTGCACGCGACCGCGGTCGGCGACGGCCCGCTGCGCCGGCTGTTCGCCAAGGCGCTCAAGAACCCCGAGCTCGACGAGTCCGTGGTCGAGGGCCTGGACAAGAAGCCCTACGCGATCCCGGCCCGCGAGGTCGACTACGTCTATGAGCCGATCCCGGCGCCGATCGGCTTCTGGCGCTCGGTCGGCAACTCCATGAACGCCTTCTTCTACGAATCCTTCATGGACGAGCTCGCCCATGCCGCGGGCGCCGACCCGGTGGCTTACCGGCGGGCGCTGTTGGCCAAGGCACCCGACTACCTGAACGTGCTCGACAAGGTGGTCGCCATGGCCGGCTGGCAGGCCGGCGTGTATGAGGGCCCGGACGGCGCGCCGCGCGCCATGGGGGTGGCGCTGCACGAGTCCTTCGGCTCGATCGTCGGCGAGATCGCCGAGGTCGGGATCGCGGACGGGGCCGCTGAAGTGCACAAGGTCTGGTGCGCGATCGACGTCGGCACCGTGGTCAACCCCGAGATCGTGCGTGCCCAGATGGCGAGCGGCATCGTCTACGGCCTCTCCCAGACGCTCTTGGAGGAGATCACGCTCGCCAAGGGCCGGGTCGAGCAGGCCAATTTCGACAGCTATCCGATCCTGCCGCCGGATCGGATGCCCCAGATCGAGGTCCAGGTGGTGGCGAGCGGCCGGCCGATCGGCGGGGTCGGCGAGCCGGGCACGCCGCCGATCGCGCCCGCGGTCTGCAACGCCGTGTTCACGCTCACCGGCGAGCGGATCCGGCGTCTGCCGCTCGCGCGCTACCGGCTGAAGGCCGCGTAGCCGGGCGATCGGCCGGCGGCGCCGCCGTCGCCCGGCCGGGGGGCGGTGGCGCTGTACATCGGCGCCGATCTCGCCTATTTTCCGGCGCGGCCGGCCGTGGCGCTGGTGCCGGTGGCCGGGCCTTCGACCGGAGAGTCATGCTCAAACGCCGGACCAATCCTTCCTCGGAGCGGCTCAGCGAGGACCAGGTCTACGAGCTCGCCGAGATGTTCCGGCTGATGAGCGATCCGAGCCGGCTCCGGATCATCCTCAGCTGCCTGGCCGAGAAGGTCTCGGTCGGCGACATGGCGCAGCAGCTCAGGTTGTCGCCGTCGCTGGTCAGCCACCATCTGCGCCTGTTGCGCGCGGCCCGCCTGCTCCAGGCCGATCGCCAGGGCCGCCAGGTGTTCTACCAGATCACCGACGAGCATGTGCTGCGCATGCTGGGCGACATGGTCGACCACGTGGCCGAGGAGCACGATCTCGAAGCGCCGTAGCGCGGAGCTGCAGGAGCCCACCGGAGCGAGGGTGGAAACATGGCCGAAGACGCAGACGATCTGCCGCGGCGCGCCGGCGCCAAACCGCCCGATCTCGCCACCTGGTCGATCGAGGAGGTCGAGGCCTACATCGTCCGGCTGCAGGCCGAGATCGAGCGCGCCCGGGCGGCGATCAAGGCCAAGCAATCGATCCGCGGCGCCGCCGAATCGCTGTTCAAGCAGAGCCGCTGAGCGCGGCCGTCGGCGGATGCGCTTCTGCCCGACCTGTGGCGCCCCCGTCGAGCTCAAGCGGCCTGCGGGCGATACCCTCGAGCGCCACGTCTGCTCGGCCTGCGGCGAGATCCACTACCGCAACCCCAAGGTCGTGGTCGGCGCGGTCAGCAGCTGGCAGGACCGGGTTCTGCTCTGCCGCCGGGCGATCGAGCCGCGGGCCGGGTTCTGGGCAGTGCCGGCGGGCTATCTCGAGCTCGGCGAGAGCACCGAGGAGGGTGCGATCCGCGAGACCCTCGAGGAAGCCTGCGCCCGGATCGAGATTTCCGGACTGCTCGCGGTCTACAACGTGGTCCGGATCGGTCAGGTCCAGCTGTTCTATCGCGCCCGTCTCCTGTCGCCCGAGATCGCGGCCGGGATCGAGACCCTCGAGCTCGACCTGTTCGACTGGGCCGCGATCCCCTGGACCGAGCTCGCCTTTCCGAGCGTCGACTACGTGCTCCGGCGGGCGATCGAGCTGCGCGACCACCCCGGCCCCTACCCCCCGGCGCTCGGGCCTTGACACATCGGGGCGGCGGCGTCTGATCCCGCGTCCTGGGCGGCCGCCTGGTCTTCCAGCCAGGCGAGCAGCGGCGCCCGGATCGGGGCGATGCCCTTGTAGGCCGCCATCGCGTCGGGCAGCTCGGTGAGCCGCGCCGCCAGCGCCCGGGCGGTCGCCGGCGTGTCGATCACGCTGGCGAGCGGCTCGACGTAGGTGCGGATCGTGAACAGCACGTCACGGGTACGCGGCAGCCGGCGGAGCGTCTGGCGCTCGACCCGCAGCCAGACCTGCTCGCCGGCATGCTCGGCTGCGACCCGCTTGCGCTGCAGCCGATGCTCGGGCGGCAGGAACAGCTCGGGCGTGTCGACCAGGCTCCAGTTGGCCCGCCAGACCGGCCGCTCGACCTGAAGGTTGTCGAAGAAGCGGTCGACGGTCGCGGCGAGCTGCCCGGCGAAGCCCGGCACGGGAGCATGGATCAGGTCGAGCGGCCGGCCCAGCTTGTCGGCCAAACGCCAGTGCGAGGGAAAGCAGAGGACCCCGGCGATCAGCCGGTAGCCGCGCTCGCTCCGCCGCAGCAGGCAGAGGTCCTCCTGGACCAGCCGGCCGGCGAGCTCGAGCGGCGCATGACGCCAAGCCGGAAGGTCGAGGGCGAAACGCTCGCCGGTCACCAGGTTCTCGATCGCCTCTGCGCTCCGGCGGTAGGTCTCCGGAAACCGGGCCGGCAGATGGTCGAGCAGGAGCGCCAGCACCTCCGCCTGCCCGATCAGGCTCTCGGGCAGGGCCAGACAGACCTGGTCGCGGCGCTCCTCGAGCAAGGCTCGGCGCTCCGCGAGCTGGCCGGCGAAGCCGTCGTCGATCTCGATCCAGTCCTCGAGATCGAGCGCCTTCAGGCCCATCGCGAGCCGCCACGAGCCGTCGAGGAACGGTCGATAGCACGCCATGATCGGTCCCGCACCGGGCCCAAGATTACGCCGATTTAATGCCGCGGCCAGGACCACGTCACGTTGCCCGTCTAAGTTCCAGGAATGGATGATCGATGCTCGATCGGTCATCTTCCTTCCCGTGGAAGAGCATTAGATCCCCTCTTAAGACACCCGACTCCTTGGCGCGGTCGCAAGGCCGCGCCAACCTTTTTTCTGCCCGCCCCCAGGCCGCCAGCGCCGGCCGGCCATGCTACGTCCACCTTACGGGCGGACCCCTTGACGATTGGTGATCGAGGGTCGCGCGCGCCGGCGGCCCGGCCGCGGCCGCGATCAGCGCCGCGCATCCGAGGGGGCGGGGCACGGTCCCGCCGGTTGGCCGGCCGCCTTCACTCGGGCGGCCGTCTGGCCTTGCCCTCCAGGACCTCGAGCGGAACCCCGAGGGCCTTCGCCAGGTTGACCTGGCCACTGCCGCGCCGGAGCGGCTGGGGCTGATCGGGACCCGGCTTCCAGCCGGACAGCATCAGGACCTGAAAGGTCGCCGGCACCCGCCCCGCGGCGTCGGCGAACAGCTCCCGATAGATCTCGCAGGCCCTGACCAGCGTCGCCCGTCGCAACGGCGCCCGCCGGCGGTCGACGAGCGCATTGGCCTCGCCCATCCGACCCAGCTCCTGCATCAGCTTGAGCGGGTGGTCGTAGGTCACGGCGATCGTCTCGAGGTCGACGATCGGCAGGGCGAAGCCGGCCCGCTGCAGGAGCGCGCCCGCGGCCCGCAGGTCGACGAAGGGTGACACGCGCAGGCTGGCGCCGCCGTCCAGCTCGAGCTCCGCCCGGAGCAGCGCCTCACGCAGCTCGGGCAAGGTCGTGCCGCCGGGGAGCGCTGCGAGCAACAGGCCGTCCGGCTTGAGCGCGTGACCGATCTGGGCGAGCGTGCCCGGCAGGTCGTTGACCCAGTGCAGGCTGAGGCAGGACAGCACCAGATCGAAGCGCCCGGCGCCGAACGGCAGCAGCTCCTCGTCGGCGACCAGGCCAAGGCCCGGGGCGCGCCGGACCATGGCGGCCGCGAGGTCGGTCTGGACCAGGCGCTCGATCGGCGCGTGCGCACCCAAGGCCGCCGCCAGCTGCCCGGTATGGCAGCCGAGCTCGAGCGCCAGGGGGAAACGCCGCCGGACGTCGGCCAGCCGTTCCGCCAGGCGCGCCGCGACCTCGCGGATCAGGAAGTCGACCGCCGCCAGCCCGGGTGCCGCGCGCTCGCGTCGCCGACGCAGCAGGATGCGATCGAAGATCGCCGGCCCGATCGCCTGTTCCCGCTCGCTCATGGGTCCTATATGGTGGCCGCGCCCTCAGGCTGAACCCACCCCGCGACGAGCCCTCCGCCGAGCTCATGCCTGCTGCCCTGCTCCCCGTCGGCGCCCTTCTGCTGGGGGCCGCGATTCTGTTGCTCGGCAACGGCCTGCTCGGCATCCTGCTGCCGGTCCGGGCAAGCTTCGAGCACTTCCCGACCACCGCAATCGGCCTGATCGCCTCGGGCTATTCGGCCGGCTTCGTGGTCGGCTGTCTCGGCACGCCGCACGTGGTCCAGCGGGTCGGCCACATCCGAACCTTCGCGGTCATGGCGGCGATCGCCGCGGCGGTGGTCCTGACCATGGTGCTCATGATCCAGCCGCTGGTCTGGATCTTCCTGCGCATGATCACCGGCGTCGCGTTCGCCGGTCTCTACATGGTGATCGAGAGCTGGCTGAACGAGCGCGCCAGCAACACCAATCGGGGCCAGCTGTTCGCGACCTACATGGTGATCCAGCTGGCAGCGATCACGATCGGCCAGATGCTGCTGCCGCTCGGCGAGCCGGGCGGCTTCCGGCTGTTCGTGCTGACCGCGATCGCGATCACGCTGGCCCTGGTGCCGGTCGGGCTGACCACCTCGGTGGCGCCGCAGCCGCTCGGCGAGGTCCGTCTGCGGCTCGCGCGGCTCTACCGCATGTCGCCGGTCGGCGTGCTCGGCTGCTTCTTCGTCGGGCTCGCCAATGGCGCGTTCGGCGGTCTGGGCGCGATCTTCGCCCAGGACGTCGGCCTCTCGAGGACCGGCGTCGCGCTGTTCATGAGCGCAGCCCTGGTCGGCGGCGCGCTGTTCCAGATCCCGCTCGGCCGCCTGTCCGACCGGATCGACCGGCGCAAGGTTCTGATCATCGCCTGCTGGCTCGCGGTGCTGGCGGGCGGCGTCCTGGCGCTCGCCGGGGATGCGCGCAGCGCTGGCGGGCTGGTGCCGCCGGCCCTCGAACGGCTGGCGCTGTCGCCGCTGGTCCTGATCGGCGCGGTGGTCGTGTTCGGCGGCTGCATCTACTCGATGTATGCGCTCTGCGTGGCGCACACCAACGACTTCGTCGAGCGCGAAGACTTTCTCGAGGCGAGCAGCGGCCTGCTGCTGACCTGGGGGGTCGGCGCGACCATCGGCCCTCTGCTGGCCGCCTTCGCCATGGAGCGGATCGGCCTCGGCGGCCTGTTCATCTATGCGGCGCTGGTGCATCTGCTGTTCATCGCCTTCACCTGGTACCGGACCCGGCAGCGGGCGCCGCTGCCCCCCGACGTCCGGCCGGACTTCGTCCACGCCGGGGCGAGCCGCACCTCGCCGGTCGCGGCGGTGCTCGATCCGCGCGCCCCCGATCAGCCCGAGCCGCCGGCTACCGCGACCGAGGATCCCGAACCGGCGACCGCGTGAGGACCGCCCTCGGCGCTCAGGTCGCCTTGGGCGATCGCTGGTGCTCCTCCTCCGCCAAGGGCGCGCTCGCCTTCGCCAGGCGGGTGAATGACCGCTTGATGTGCTCCATCTCGTCCTCGCTCAGCTCCTCGAGCCGCAGCAGTCGGTTGCGCGCCTTCTCGTTGGCCCAGATCAGCTCGTCGAGCTTGAGCTGAACCGCCTCCGCGTCCCGGTTCTGGGTATTCTGGATCAGGAACACCACGAGGAAGGTGACGATCGTGGTGCCGGTATTGATGACCAGCTGCCAGGTGTCCGACCAGCCGAAGATCGGACCGCTGACGCCCCAGACCAGGATGAGGCCGAGGGCGAGCGCGAAGGTCGACGCGCGGCCTGCATGGCGCGCGGTCCGCTGGGCGAGCTTGTCGAACCCCCTAGTGAGCCTGGGCATGGGTAAGTCGCTCATGGATCGCGGGCCCCGTGGGGTTGATGACCATTTGGCTGGTCGCTGCCGACCAAACGCGGCGCCGCGGCTCTTCAGCTCAGCTCGGACGCCAGCCGGGCCCCGCGCGAGGCCATGAAGTAGAGGCCCATATGGTGGGTCTCCGCTTTGGGATGGGCGGCGGTCGGCGGCAGGCCGAGCCCCGCGGCGGCGGCGAGCGGCAGATCGTAGGTCGCGGTCGCCGGCTCCAGGACCACGATGTCCTCGAGCGTCGGCATCAGGCCGTGGTTGCGCGCCGACAAGAGGGTCAGCACGAAGTCCATGACGCAGATGTCGGTGCAGATGCCGACCGCGATCACCGCGTCCAGCCGGTGGCTGTTGACCCAGTCGACCACCTTGTTGTGGTGCTGGCCGTGGCCGCCGCCGATGAAGCTCGCCTCGATGCCGCCGACGAAGCCGTTGATGCAGTCCTTGCGCAGCAGGGTCGCGCAGCCGCAGTCCTCGAGCCAGGCGAGCGCGGGCACCAGGTTCTCCTCCCCGGTGCCGCGCTCGCAATGCGGCGGGTAGGGCGGCTCGGGCCGGCCCGGCTCGTGGGTGTCGAGGAAGGCGAGGATCGCGCGCTTCTCCTCGGCGAAGCGCCGGGCCAGCCGATCGGTCTCCTCGACCATGCGCGCGACCTGGGGATCGGGCGCCGGCGGCGCCAGGTTACCCGCCCCGACCGTGCAGAAGCCATTGACCTCGTCGACGATCACCAGGCCCGCGGTCCGACCGGCGAGCGGATAGGGCTCGAGCTTGACCGGCAGCTGCGCCTGGAGTTCCTGAACGACGGTCGTCATGGCTCGGCCCTTCGCGAGTGACGGTTGCGCCGCGCAACTTCCCCCGGATGAAGACATGGTGCAAGCCGGTCGATGGTCCAAGAGTGGTCCGAGAGGACCTGATGGACAGCCGGTCGGCGGATGCTATGGTTCGCAACCGCCTCCGATCGAAAGGACCGGGCGATGCTGTTCATGGTGATCGAGCGGTTCAGGGATCGGGACGCCAAGGCGGTCTACCGTCGCTTTCGCGACCATGGCCGCGGCGTCCCCGAAGGCCTGAGCTACGTCGGCAGCTGGATCGAGGCCAATTTCGACCGCTGCTTCCAGATCATGGAATGCGACGATGCCCGCCTTCTGCAGCAGTGGGTCGCGTTCTGGGGCGACCTGATCGAGTTCGAGATCGTGCCCGTGGTCCCGTCCGCGGACGCGCAGGCGACGATCGAGCTGGTGCTCGAAGGCGGGTGGCCGGTGAGCGCCGGCCGCGACGCTCACTCGACGTAGGTGATCTGATCGCGCAGGCCGGGATCGCGGTCGAGCAGCGAGGAGATCTCGCCGGCCGCGACCTTGGCGTGCATCTCGACCTCCTTGGCCGCGACCTGCGCGAGGCGCGCGGTCACCGCGGCGAGCTCGGCCCGGGGCACGACCACCACGCCGTCGGCGTCGCCCACCACCAGATCGCCGGCATCGACCACGACCTCGCCCAGCGCCAGCGGCAGGCCGACCTCGCCGGGGCCGCTCGGGAACGCGGAATTGGGCGTGATGCCGCGGCAGAAGCAGGGGATGCCGAGCTCGATGATCTCGGCGGCATCGCGCACCATGCCGTCGGTGACCAGGGCGACCGCGCCGCGCATCTGCGCCATCCTGGCCATGTTGTCGCCGAGCGTCGCGGTGCCGGTGAACCCCTGGGTCGCGATCACCAGCACATCGCCCGGCTGGATCAGGTCGAGGGCCGCGAGCGCCGCCAGATTGTCGCGCGCGCCGGCGCGGGCGGTCAGCGCGCTGCCGACGAAGCGGCTCTGGGGATCGAGCGGCTTGATCACGTGCTCGAGCGCGCCCCGGCCGTTCATGGCATCGACCACGAACGAGGTCGAGCGGCCCTGGAACGGCGCGAGCTGCGCCGCCGTCAGGCGGCTGAACCTGGCCTTGATCACGAGCTTGGTCGGGTCGCCGATCATGATCCTGTCTCCCTGAGCTTGCCTGCTGATGCGCGGCCGCTAAGTGTAGCGGCATCGGCCGCGCGCAACGAGGGGCCGGCGGCGTGCTGGTGAACGAACGGTGATGCGGACAGGGGCTCGAGCGCGTCGGAGCGTGGTGCTCGGGGCGCTGGCGCTTGCGAGCCTGGCGCCGGGGCCGGCTTTGGCCGAGGCCCCGGGCAAGCCGCGGATCGTCGATGGCGGCAGCCTCGAGATCGCCGGTCAGCGCTTCCGGCTGGCCGGGATCGAGGCGCCGGCCCTGGAGCAGGTCTGCCACCGGGCCGGCCAGGCGTATGCCTGTGGCAAGGTGGCGCGGGCGGTGCTCTGGAATCTGGTCGCCGGTCGCGAGGTCCGCTGTGAGCCGGTCGGCGACCACGACCCCGGCAAGCCTCCCGTTGTCAAGGACGGCGGGGCGATCGCCGCGACCTGCAAGGCGGGCGACACCAACCTCAACGAGGGCATGGTGGTCGCCGGCTGGGCGTTCGCCGATCAGGCCGCCGGTGAACGCTATGGCGCGCTCGAGGACGACGCCAGGCAGGCGCGCCGCGGCCTCTGGACGGGCTCGTTCGAGCCGCCCGCCGGCGGGCGCCAGAGCGCCGAGTGAGGCCGGACGTCGCTTGCCCGGCGGCGTCGGGTCGGCTTGCGCCGCGCGCGCCCGGATGCCAGGTTCTGACCTTCACCGGCCGCCGAGGAGCCGCATGGACGAGACCCGCGTGACCGCCCGTCTGCCGCATCTGGACGTCGAGATCGTGCATCGGCGACTGCCGGAGGAGCAGGCCGAGCAGCTGGCGATCAGCCTCAGGGCGAGCCCGTCGTTCGCCGCCTGCGCGCGTTATCTCGACGCGCAGGCGATGTTCTGGCCGTGGCTCGCGGCCAATCCGTTGGTCGCCTGGCAGCGCCTGGTGGAGGCCGCCTGGTCGCCCTGGCTGAGCCGCGCGCCCGTAGCGGAGCGGCGCGCGCGCTAGTCCCGGGCGCCGCCGGCGCTTTGCGGCTCACTTGCCCTGGCGCCGGCGCCGGTCTATCACCGGCGACCGGTTCCGAGGGAGCCCTTCCCCATGGCCCTGGCCACGGCGGCGAGCGCCAGCGATCTGCCGCTCCGCGAGCACGTTCTGCGCACCCTCCGGCTCGCCCTGCCGGTCATGGCGTCGCGCGCCGGGCTCCTGGTCATGGCCTCGGTCGACACCGTCATGGCCGGGCGGGCGGGCGCCGATCAGCTCGCCTACTACGGCATCGCGATCGCGCCGCACATGGCCTTCCTCCTGGTCGGGATCGGCCTCCTGATGGGCACCGTGGTCCTGACCGCGCAGACCGACGGCGCCGGCCGGCCCGCCGCCTGCGGCCAGATCTGGCACCTCGGCCTGATCAACGCCGCGCTCTGGGGCGGCCTGTCCGCGGCGCTGCTGCTGCCGGGCGCGGCGATCCTGCTGAAGCTCGGCCAGGACCCGGCGATCGCAGCCGGCGGCGGCCGGGTGCTGGTGATGTTCGCGCTCGGCATGCCGGCGGTCCTGATGTACACCGCGACCACCCTGTTCCTCGAGGGCCTCGGCCGGCCGACCCCGGGCATGGTGGTCATGGTCCTGGCCAATCTGCTCAATCTCGGCCTCAACGGGCTGCTGATGTTCGGGCCGTTCGAGCTGGGCGCCGCCGGCGCCGCGCTCGCGACCTCGATCACCCGCTGGTTCATGGTGCTGGCCCTGGTCGGCTACACCGTCCTGATGCCCGGGCGCGAGCGCTACGGCGTGCTCGCAAGGCGCGCCGGCGCCTGGCGGCTCGAGGCGAGAATGCTCCGGCTCGGCTGGCCGATGGCGCTGTCCTTCGGGCTCGAGCACGGCGCCTTCTTCGCCGCCGCGACCTTCGCCGGCTGGCTCGGCGCCGCGCCGCTCGCGGCCTATCAGATCGTGCTCAACACCATGGGCCTGATCTACATGCTGGCGATCGGGCTCGCGACCGCGACCGCGGTCCGGGTCGGCAACGCGGTCGGCCGCGGCGACCGGCAGGGCCTCGCCCGGGCCGGCTGGGTCGGGCTCGGCCTCGGCGTCCTGATCATGATCGCCCTGATGCCGGTGCTGTACGGCTCGAGCGCGGCGATCGTGCGGGTCTACACCGCCGACCCGGCGGTCGTGGCGCTCGCGGTGCCGGGCCTGGTGATCGCCGCCTGGATCCTGGTGGTCGACGCCAGCCAGGGCATCCTGACCGGGGCGTTGCGCGGGGCCGCCGACATCTGGGCGGCGCTGGCCATCCAGTTCACGAGCTTCTGGCTGATCTGCATCCCGGCCTGCTACGCGGTCGGCTACCGGCTCGGCTACGGCATGCACGGGCTGCTCTGGGGTCTCTTTCTCGGCCTCGTGGTCGCCGCCCTGCTGCTCCTCTGGCGCTTCAAGGTCCTCGCCGCCCGCCCGATCACGCCATTTTGAATAGCTTGTCGTTCGATCAATCACCGCTAGGTTGTGACCATCGCCCAAAGGCGAAAGGGAAAGCCATGCGACCGCTCGCCTTGCTGTTGACCCTTCTTTTCGTATCGTCGATCGGGCTGCCGGCGGCGGCCGGGATGCCGACCGGGCTCGCCTTGCCGATCGACTGCCGGCCGGGCAAGGACTGCTGGATTCTTCGGTATGTCGACCACGATCCCGGCCCGGGGGTGCGCGACTACATGTGCGGCCAGCAGACCGGCGACGGCCACAAGGGCACCGACATCGCGATCCGCGACCTCGCGGTCATGGCCCGGGGGGTCGACGTGCGCGCCGCCGCGGGGGGCGTGGTCGATGCGCTGCGCGACGGCGTGCCGGACGTCAGCGTCGAGCAGGGCGGGGACGCGGCGATCGCCGGCAAGGAGTGCGGCAACGCGATCCGGATCGCCCACGGCGACGGCTGGACCACCTGGTACTGCCATCTCCGGCGCGGCAGCCTGCTGGTCAAGCAAGGCGACAAGGTCAAGGTCGGCCAGCCGCTCGCCCTGGTCGGCCTGTCGGGCGACACCAGCTTTCCGCATGTTCACTTCGATGTCCGGCACGGCGATCAGGCGGTCGACCCGTTCGTCGGCGTCGGACCCGATCGCGACTGTGGACCGGGCAAGGACCCGCTCTGGCGGGCCGACGTCATGGCCGAGCTCGCCTACCAGCCGGTCGTCCTGACCAACGCGGGCTTCGCGCCGAGCGCGCCCGAGATGGCCGACGTCATGCGCGGCTGGGATCAACAGACGACGCTGGCGAGGAGCGCTCCGGCTCTGGTCCTCTGGCTCGAGGGCTATTGGCTGGCGTCCGGCGACCGCGTGCATTTCACTATCTCCGGCCCCGACGGCGGGTCGGTGGTCGACCACTGGGTCGACCTCGACAAGGACTGGCCCCATTGGTTCCAGTTCGTCGGCACCCGCCGCCCGGGCGACGCCTGGCCGGCCGGCAGCTACATCGGCACGGTCACCCTCGAGCGCGCCGACATCCCGCCGGTCACGCTCCGGCGCACGCTCGAGGTCCGATAGCGGGCCAGGCAGGGCCTCAGGCGTGGGCGTGGCCGGTCTCGTAGTGCTCGCGCAGGAGATCGCGGCCGAAGTTGCGCTCGAGGTCGTGCCAGACCGAGTGGACGTGGTTGGCCTCGTTCTGGGTGTTGTCGTACTCGATCACGCTGACCGGGCCGTGCAGGCGCCAGTAGTTCGGCGTCCCCGGCTGGAGCGCGCCGGCCCAGGCGAAATGGATCTGGTCGATGCCGGCGCCCCGGATGCGGGCGAGCTCGGCCTCGGCGAGGTCGTGGCGCAGGCTCTGGGTGAAGTCGGCGACCAGCTCCATGGCGAGGCCGCGCAGGCCCTCGGGCATGACGGCGAGCGGCAGCCCCTGGCGCTCGCGTAGCCAGTCCTCGCGGCCGGGGATCGTGACGATGTTGCCGAGCGCGCCCTCGGCGATCGTCGCCCGCGCGCGCTGCGCCTCGTCCAGGCCCCGGATCAGCTCGAACGAGAGGTCGGTCTCGCGGGCCGAGCGCGCGATGGCCGGCCATCGGGATAGCCGTCCGGCACCTTGGCCGGGTTGGAGCCGAAGAAGGTCGGCGTGACCGCGATCAGCTCCTCGGAGAGTGCTGTGAAGTTGAGCGACAGGTGATGGCCTTCGATCCGCCAGCCCCAGGGCAGGCGGCCCGGATCGCCGAAGACCGTGACGCTGTAGTTCTCGGGATGGCGATAATGGCTCTGGTGGTTCTCGATCAGGCCGAGCGGCTCCTCGAGCGCCATGATGTCGCTCGCCTTGCGATAGCCGACCTCGCTGAGCGCGTGGCGCAGCAGGTCGTGGACCGCAGCCTTGGCGTCCGCGGCCATCGCCTCGATCGGCACGCCGGCGCGCGCGCGCGGGACGAAATGCCAGTTGCGGCGCTCGTCGGTCTCGAACGGCCACTGCAGCGCCTGCCGCTGCGGCTCGGTGAGGGTCTCGAGCAGGGCCCCGGCCAGGCTCGCCATGGTCGCGCGCGAAGCGCGGGCGTGACTGCGCTCGGGCAGGGCGGTCGCGCGCAGGATCCGCGGCGCGTGCGGGTGATGATGATGGCTGGCCATGGCGGGTTCTCCCAGACGGAGCACGACGTTGCAGGGTGACTCCCCGCAGGCGGTTCGGCAAGCCCGTTCGCCGGGCGACCCTCAGCCGACGCGCACGATCGCCGACAGCAGGAGGCCGAAGCGCTCGCCGCCGGCTCGGCGGGTGCGCCTGGCGCTGAAGAAGCGGGCCTCGTCGGCGAAGGTGTCGGCGCCCAGCGCCTGCGGCTCGCGGACGCCGGCGCGCGCCAGGCGGTGGCGCACATAGGCCTCGAGGTCGAACAGCAACCGGTCGGACCCTGCGACCGGTCGGAAGAAGGCGGCGCTGGCTGCGTCCTCGGCGATCACCGGCTGCTGCAGGTCCGGCCCGACCTCGTAGGATGCCCGGCCGATGCAGGGGCCGACCGCGGCACGGATCCGTGCCGGTCGTGCGCCGAGTTGCGCCATCGCCCGCACGGTCGCCTCGAGCACGCCGGCGAGCGCGCCGCGCCACCCGGCGTGAGCGGCGCCGATCACGCCGGCCTCGGGATCGGCGAGCAGGACCGGCGCGCAGTCGGCGCTGAGCACGCCGAGGGTGAGGCCCGGACGAGCGCTGACCAGGGCATCCGCCCGCCGGCTCGGGCGGCCGGGCTCGGGGGCCTGCGCGACCACGACCTCGGCGCCATGGACCTGACGGACCGTGCACAGGCTGCCCGCGGGCGCGCCCAGCTGCGCGAGCGCGAGCGCCCGGTTGCGCTCGACCCGGTCGACCTGGTCGCCGTTCGAGTAGCCGCAGTTCAGGGCCTCGAAGACGCCCTGGCTGACCCCGCCGGCGCGGGTCAGGAAGCCGTGGCGGACGCGGCCGAGATCGCTGAGGTTCGATGCCTGGAGCATGGCTCCTCGGAAGCTGGCGTCAGGGTCGGCGCGGTGAAGCCCGGCGGCAGGAGGCCGCCCGGCCGTGCGAGCACGAGGACCTTGAACATCTCGCCCATCGCGGCGGGATCGGTCAGGCGAAACAGGCTGGCGCGCAGGCTGCGGCGCTGATCCGGGCGCACCCGCCCGAGCAGCTGCAGCGCCCGCGCCTCGATGCCGAAGGTGCGCAGGAACGTGCCCTGGGGCACCGGGCCGAAGACCGCGGCACCGCCATCGCGGGCGGCCAGCGCCAGCGCCCGGAAGTCGACCTGGGCCGAGAGGTCCGCCTCGCCCGGCGCGGCCAGCGGATCGGCGCGCACGTGGCCCCGGACCGCCTGCAGGGTGTCGCCGGTCGGGTGCTCGGCCCAGGCGCCGTAGTCGATCAGCAGGGCGACCCCGCCCGCGGCCGCGAGCCGTTCGCCGATCTGCTGCGCGAGGCGGGTTCGGGCCGGGCTGAGCTCGGCGATCGTGCCGGGCGCGGCGTCCGGCAGCGCCCGGGCGAACGGCGAGCCCCGGTCGTCGAGCACGAAGGCGAGATCGCCGTCGGCGGCGAGCCCGACCCGACGCTCGACCCAGCCCGGCCCGGTCCGCACCAGCTGCCGGACCGGCAAAGCGTCGAAGAACTCGTTCGCGACGACGAACAGCGGGCCCTCCGGCACCTGCTCGAAGCGGTCGTGCCAGGCCACCTCGATGCCCGCCAGTCGCGTCGCCTGCAGCTCCCGGAGGCGGCGACTACGCTCGACCAGATGGATCGAGCAGGCGCCGTGGAAGCCGTCGATCTTGGCGGTCGCGCGCAGCAGGTCCGCCATCAACGTGCCGCGGCCGGGGCCGAGCTCGACCAGCCGGGCGGGTGCCGGGCGGCCGGACCCGGTCCATGCCTGGGCGAGCCAGAGGCCGAGGATCTCGCCGAACATCTGGCTGACCTCGGGCGCGGTGACGAAATCGCCCGCAGCCCCGAGCGGGTCGCGGCGCTGATAGTAATGACCCAGCGCCAGCTCCATGAACCGGGCGACCGAGAGCGGCCCGCGCGCGCGGATCTCGGCGGCCAGGACCGCGCTAAGGCCGCTCAAGGCTCGAGCGCCGGGCACCGCGATAGCTCCAGGCGACCAGCGCCAGGCCGGCCGCGATCATCGGCAGCGACAGCAGCTGGCCCATGGTCAGGCCGCCGAGCAGAAAGCCGAGCTGGGCGTCCGGCTGGCGGAACAGCTCGGCGATGCTGCGCGCGATCCCGTAGCCGATCAGGAAGGCGCCGGTCAGGCGGCCCTCCGAGCCGGGCGAGCGCGGGCGGAGCGCGAGACCAAACATCACCAGGAACAGCAGCACGCCCTCCATGCCGGCCTCGTAGATCTGGCTCGGATGTCGGGGCTCGGGGCCGCCGCCCGGGAACACCATGGCCCAGGGCACGTCGCTCACCCGACCCCAGAGCTCGCCGTTGATGAAATTGGCGAGCCGGCCGAGGAACAGGCCGATCGGCGCCGCGCAGGCGATCGTGTCGCAGACCTCGAAGATCCTGAGCTGGCGCTGGTGGGCGAACAGGCTGCTCGCAACCACGACCCCGAGCATGCCGCCATGGAACGACATGCCGCCCTGCCAGACGGCGAGCATGTCGAGCGGGTGGCTGAAGTAGAAGTCCGGCCGGTAGAACAGGATGTAGCCGATCCGCCCGCCGAGCACGACCCCGAGGGTCGCGTAGACCAGGAAGTCGTCGAGCTGCTCCGGCGTCATCTTCCAGCCGGGGCGTTGCACGAGCCAGCGCAGATACTGCCAGCCGAGCACCAGGCCGAAGATGTAGGCGAGCGCATACCAGCGGATCGCGAACGGCCCGAAGCGGATCAGGACCGGGTCGATCGCCGGGAAGGGGATGGCGAGGAGGGGCACTGTCTGGCGCTCGTTCCTTGGGGCTTGCACGCAAGCGCGTGGCCCGCCTTATAGGCCCTGGCCCCGGATCGTCGCAAGGACGGGGCGGCCGCGCGGCTCGAGGCGATCGGTCGACACCGGTTTTCCGACATCGCGCGAGAGAAACCAGGCCTTTGATGGTCGAAGCGGCGGGCGGGGCCGCACGGCCGACGGCCCGACGAGGAATCGAGACCATGGCCAGCACGTCCCCCGAGACCGATGTGGTCCTACGCGCCGCCGGGCCCGACGATTGCCGGCGGATCGCGGAGCTGTTCCGGATGTCCTCGGACGGCGTCGCCGACTACGTCTGGAGCCGGTTGCAGGCGGATTATCCTGGCTGCTCACTGCTCGAGATCGGCGAACGGCGGTACGCCCGCGAGAACACGGCGTTCTCCTACCAGAACTGCGTGGTCGCCGAGCATGCGGGCGAGGTGATCGGCATGCTGCACGCCTTCGTGATCGAGCCCGCGGATGGGCCGCCCGGGCAGGATGATGCGATCGACCCGGTGCTCCGGCCCTATGCCGAGCTCGAGGTCCCGGGCAGCCTCTACATCTCGGGCCTCGCGCTCTTGCCGGGCGAGCGCGGCCAAGGGGTCGGCACGGGTCTGCTCCGGATGGCGCGCGAGCGGGCGCAAGAGCTGCGCTGCCCGGAGCTCAGCCTGATCTGCTTCGCCGCCAACGCAGGCGCCCGGCGGCTCTATGAGCGCGAGGGCTTCTCGGTGGTCGACCGCCGCGATATCGTGCCCCACGCGATGATCCACGCCACCGGCGAGGCGCTGCTGATGTCCGCGCCCGCCGCTTAGAGACCATCAGCCTGACAGGCGATTGCAAAGGAGCAGGTTATGCGTAACTCGCGATTGAGGGCGGCCTTGTTTCTCGGCACAGCGCTGGTTGGCGCGACCCTGGTCGCGGCCGGTGCGTCCGCGCATGAGACGAGTGCCCCAGCGACGGCCGCAGCGACCCCAGCCGGGGCCATGGAGCCGCTGTACGACAATCTGGGCGACCTCAGCTACCAGGTCAGCACCAGCAGCGAGCTCGCTCAGAAGTACTTCGACCAGGGCCTGCGCTGGACCTACGGCTTCAACCACGCGGCCGCCCAGCGCGCCTTCCGGGAGGCCCAGCGCCAGGACCCGAACTGCGCCATGTGCTACTGGGGCGAGGCCTTCGCGCTCGGCCCGAACATCAACGCCCCGATGGCGGCCGGCGCCACCAATCCGGCGGTGGTCGCGATCGAGCAGGCGAAGGCGGTCGCGCATCATGCGAGCGCGCGCGAGCAGGGGCTGATCACGGCCCTCGCGCTCCGCTACTCGGCCGATCCGGGGGCCGATCGCGCCGCGCTCGACCAGGCCTACGCCGATGCGATGGCGGAGCTGCACGGGCGCTTCCCGGACGATCCCGAGATCGCCGTGCTGTACGCCGATGCGGTCATGAACACGTCGCCCTGGGACTATTGGGAGGCGGACGGCGCCACGCCCAAGGGCCGGATCGGTGAAGCGATCGCGGCGGTCGAAGGGGTTCTCGCGGCCAACCCCGAGCACATCGGCGCGATCCACCTCTACATCCACCTGACCGAGGCGTCGACCACGCCCGAGCGCGCCGAGCCCTATGCCGACCGCCTGGCGGCGCTGATGCCGGGCGCCGGCCACATCGTCCACATGGGCGCGCACACCTTCTACCGGGTCGGTCGGTTCCACGATTCCGCCGAGCTCAACAAGCAGGCGGTCGCGGCCGACGAGGCCTATTTCGCCAAGGTCGACGACCAGGGCTACTGGCGCTACGGCTACCACCCGCACAACGTCCACTTCGTCATGGTCTCGGCCTTCATGGCCGGCGACGCGGCGAGCGCGCTCGACTACACCAAGCGCCTCGAGGGCAAGGTCTCGGACGAGATCGCGGCCGAGATCGGCTGGATCCAGGCGATCAAGCAGGCGCCCTACTTCATCCACGCCCACCTGTCCGACCCGGCGACCATCCTGGCGCTCGAGGACCCGGGCGAGCACTTCCCTTACGTTCAGGCGGCCTGGCACTACGCCCGCGGGGTGGCGTTCGCCCGCAACGGCGAGCTGGAAGCGGCGCGGACCGAGGCGGCCAGGATCGCGGATCTCGCGCAGCGCCCGGGCGCCAGCTATCCGGCCGACATCGATTTCGCGGTCCGGGACGTGTTCGCGATCGCCCGGCATGTGGTCGAGGGCCGGATCGCCCAGGCCGAAGGCGACTTCGAGGCTGCGGTCCAGGAATTCCAGACCGCGGTCCAGATCCAGGACTCGCTCGCCTATCTGGAACCGCCGTTCTGGTACTACCCGGTCGGCCAGTCGCTCGGCGCGGCACTGCTGCAGGCAGGCAGGCCCGCGGAGGCCGCGGCGGCGTTCGAGGCGAGTCTCGAGCGAGCGCCGAACAACGGCTGGGCGCTGTTCGGGCTGATGCAGGCCGAGGCGGCCCAGGGCGATGCGGCCGGGGCCGCGGCGACCCGCAAGCTGTTCGAGCGCGCCTGGGCCGGCAGCGCGCCGCCGGCCCTCGCGCGCCTCTGACTCAGGAGGACGGGCGAGGGCTCTTGTCCTCCGGCTGGCCGGCGACGGTCGCCGACAGCTCCAGGATCTGGCCCTGGCGCAGGACCCGGAGCTCCAGGGCGCGGCCGATCGTCTGCCGGCCCAAGAGCCTGTGCACGGCGTCGACCGTGGGCGTGGGCTTGCCGTCGACCGCCAGGATCAGGTCGCCCGGGCGCAAGCCGTCGTCGGCCGGACCGTTCCCGGGTCCGATCCTCAGCCCGCGCCGCGGCCGCTGGTGGCCGCCTTGCGGCGCGCCCACGGCAGGCTGAGCCAGCGCCGGAGCGTCGGCCCGTCGATCTCGTCGCGTTCGAAGACGCCCGCCGGCCGCAGGATCAGCATCAGGATCAAGGCGATCGCGAGGGCGACGTCGGTCAGCCCGGCGATGTTGGTCGCGAACACCTGCTCGACGTTGATCGTGTTCTCGACCCAGCGCAGCGTCTGATAGACGATCGTGACCAGCACCGTGCCGAACACCGCGCCGGTCACGGTCGCCGGGCCGCCGATCACCAGCATCGCCAGCACGACGAAGGTCTCGGTCAGGAAGAACGCCTTGGGCGTGAACGAGGTGATGAAGTGGGCGAACAGCCCGCCGCCGATGCCGGCGACGAAGGCGCTGAGCACGAGCGCCAGCCAGCGCACGGCGACGATGTTGACCCCGATCGAGCCCGCCGAGAGCAGGTCGTCGCGCGAGGCGCGCAGCTGCAGCCCGACCTTGGATTCCTTGAACAGCCAGGCGACCACCACGAACACCGCGGCCCAGACCGCGGCGTCGCCGAGCTGGGTATCCCGGTCGACGCCGAACAGGGTCTGGGGGCCGTTGGTCACCGTGTTCCAATGGGTCAGCACGACGTGGATGATGACCAGGAGGGCAAAGCCGGTGATCACCGCCGGAAAGTCGGAAAGCCGCATCAGCGGCAGGCCGACCACCGCGGCGACCGCGGCGGCGATCAGGCCGCCCGCGAGCAGCGCCGGCAGGAACGGCAGATGGACGTCGACCAGGAAGGGATAGAGGTGGGGCAGCGTCAGCGATTTTTGCATCGCCGACATCGAGAACAGCACCGAGGCGTAGGCGCCGACCCCCATGAAGCCGATGTGCGGGAACCAGAGGATGTTGGTGTTGCCCATGAAGATCTGGAGGCCGAGCACCAGCACCAGGTCGATGAACATGGTGATCACGAAGCGGGTCAGCACGACCGAGCCGAACAGCCCGGTCGCGCCGGCGATCAGCGCGATCGATGCGAGAAGGATCAGGACCGTGCCGAAGCCGCGCAGGTTGAGACGTGCCGGGCGCAAGGGCATGGCCTCGCTCACCGTGCCCGGATCAGGCCTTCGGGCCGGAACAGGAGGATCAGGATGACCAGGCCGAAGGTGAAGGCCTGGCGGTAGTCGACCAGTTCCTGGGGCAGGAAGGTGTTGATGCCGACCGTCATCAGCGCCAGCACGTAGCCGCCGACCACGGCGCCGAGCAGGCTGTTGAGCCCGCCGACCACGGTCGCGACGAAGGCCACGATCAAGGGCTCGAGGCCGATCCCAGGCGTCACCGAGGCGGTCCGTCCGAGCCAGAACAACGCGACCACGCCCGCCAGCAGGCCGCTGATCGCGAACGCCACGCTGATCACCAGGTTGGCCGGGACGCCCAGCATCCGGGTCATGCGGAAGTTGTCGGCGGCGGCGCGCAGCGCGATGCCGAGCACCGTGCGGTTGAGGAGAAGCGTGAACAGCCCGAGCATGGCGAGGCTGACCACGACCGCGAGCAGGTCGCGCACCTGGATCAGGACGCCGCCGATCATGAAGTTCTGGGTGAACAGGTCCGGGAGCGGCACGACTCTTGCGCGCGGCGAGATCAGCAGCAGCGCCGCGTTCTGGAACAGCGTGCTGACCGCGAACGAGGTGATCAGCATCGCGGTCAGCGATTTTTCGCGCACCGGGCGGAAGGCGATGCGCTCGGTCAGGACGCTGGCCAGCACGGCGGCGAGGATCGCGACCAGCGCCATCACCAGCCACGGCAGCGGCGAGCCGTCGAGCAGATAGAGGGTGTAGCCGGTGACCATGATCAGCTCACCGTAGGCGAAGTTGACCAGCTTCAGGATGCCGTAGACCAGCACCAGCCCGAGCGCCATCAGCGCGTAGAGGCTGCCGAGGCTGAGCACGTCGATCACGAAATAGGCGGCCTCGGTCATGCGCGCCTCGCACTGGCGGCGCCGCCGAGATAGGCGCTCTCGACGTCGATCTTTTGGCGCAGTTCCTCAGGCGTGCCGCCGGCCTCGACCCGGCCCATGCGGATGACGTAGGCGCGATCGGCGATCCGGAGCGTCTGGCTGACGTTCTGCTCGACCAGAAGGATCGTCGTGCCGCCCCGATGCAGCCGCCGGATCAGCTCGAAGACCTGGCCGACCAGCTTCGGCGCAAGGCCGAGCGAGGGCTCGTCCAGCATCAAAAGCCTGGGGTGCGACATCAGCGCCCGGGCGATCGCGAGCTGCTGCTGCTCGCCGCCGGAGAGCGTGCCGGCGGGCTGGCCCTGCCGTTCCCCGAGGATCGGGAACATCTCGGAACATCTCGCCGAGGTCGCGCCGGTACTCGTCGCGGTCGCGGCGGATGAAGGCGCCGAGGCGCAGGTTCTGCTCGACGGTCAGCGCCGGAAAGATCTCGCGGTCCTCCGGGACCATGGCGATCCCCCGGCGCACGATCGCCTCGGGAGCGAGCCCGGCGATCGCCTCGCCGCGAAAGGTGATCGAGCCCTCGGTCGGGGTCAGCACGCCCATGACCGTCGCGAGCGTCGTGGTCTTGCCGGCACCATTGGCGCCGATCAAAGCGACCAGCTCACCGTCCCCGACCTCGATCGTGACGCCCCTGAGCGCGCTGATCGCCCCATACCGGGCATGCACGTCGCTAAGCGCCAGCACCCTCGTCCTCCAGCGGCGCGCCCAGATAGGCCTCGACCACCTCGGGCACCGCCCGGACCGCCTCCGGCGTGCCCTCGGCGATCGTGCGGCCGTAGTTGAGCACGTGCAGCCGGTGGCAGAGCCGCATGATCAGGCGCATGTCGTGGTCGACGATCAGCATGCCGAGGCCGCTCTCGGCCGGGATCGGCGCGAGGCGGGCGAGCAGCTCCTCGCTCTCGTCCTCATTCAGGCCGGCGGCCGGCTCGTCGAGGAACAAGAAGCGTGGCCGCATCGCCAGCGCCCGGGCGACCTCGACCAGCCGCTCGTGGCCGTAGGGCAGCGCGGTCGCCGGCGTGCTCGCCCAGCGCTCGACGCCCATCCGCGTGAGCGCCGCCTCGGCCCGCCCGGTCGCCTCGGCGCGGCCCGCGCCGACGCTCATGGCGGCGACCATCACGTTCTCGAGCACGCTCAGGCCGCCGAACAGGCGGACCCGCTGGAAGGTCCGGGCGAGCCCCGCGCGCGCGATCTGGTAGGCCGGCCGGCCGGTCAGGTCGCGGCCGAGCGCGAAAACCCGGCCGCTGGTCGGCGGCAGGACGCCGGTCACCACGTTGATCAGCGTCGTCTTGCCCGAACCGTTGGGGCCGATCAGCCCCAGGATCTCGCCGCGCGCGAGGCGGAGGCTGACCCCGTCGACCGCGCGCAGCTCATAAAAGTACTTGCTGACCGACTGGGCGACCAGCGCGTCGGCGTCGGATCCATCAGGGGAACTCATGCCGCGAACGCGCGGTCGGGGGCGAGATGGCGCCCGCCCCCGACGGCGATGCTAGCTCTTGTGCTCCTCGATGTACTTCAGGAGGTAGGGGGGCTTGGGGACGTTGGACGGCCGGCGCCAGCCGATGAAGCTGGGCTTGCCGCCCTGCAGCTCGACCAGGGCCGCCTCGATGTCCGGCTCGTGGCCGTGGGCGGCGTCGGTCCAGCGCAGCTTGCCGGTCAGCAGCTGGAACTCGGTGGTCTCCATGACCTTGGCGACCGCATCGCCGTCGGTCGAGCCCGCCTTCTCGACCGCCTGCGCCATGACCTGGATCGTGTCCCAGCCGGTCGCGACGAACGAGGTGTCGGGGGCCTTGCCGTACTCCTTCTGGTAGAGCTCCAGGAAGTCGGCCATCTCCGGCGTCGCACCCGGCGCCATGAAGCTGTGGGTCACGAAGTAGACGTCGCTGCCGTATTTCTCGCCGAGGGCGTCGAACAGCCCCTGGTCGTCGTAGGAATCGCCGCCGACGATCGGCGCCTCGATGCCGGCCTGGCGGATCGTGCGGATGATGGTGCCGAGATCCGGCATGTAGGACGAGATGAACAGCACGTCGGGCTTCTCCGACGAGCGCTGCAGGCGGGCCAGCTGCGCCGAGAAGTCCTGCGTGCCTTGCGTGTACTTGTCCTCGAAGATCACGTGGCCGCCCAGCGCCTCGAAGTGCTTGATGAAGTATTCGCTGAGGCTGGTCGTGTAGTCGATGAAGGTGTCGGTGATGACGTACGCGTTCTTCCAGCCCTTGTCGTTGAAGACGTACTCGGCGGCGGCAGCACCCATCGTGGTGTTCCACATCGACAGCGTGAACTGCTTGTCGCCGAGGGTGACCGAGCCGTGGAGCGGTGAGGAGGCGCAGGTCGAGATGCCGACGATGCCGGCGTTCTGGGCCTCGCGGTCGGCGGGGCCGCCCATGTCGAAGTCGCAGGGCGCGACCATCAGCTGGGCGCCCTCGGCGATCACCTGGGCGGCGCTGTTGCCGACCGTCACCGGGTCGCTCTTGCCGTCGAGGTTGACGAACTTGAGCGGCTTGCCGAGGACCCCGCCTTGGTCATTGATCACCTTGACCGCAAGCTCGGCGCCGCGCAGGCCCGGCTCGTCCAGGGGCGCCTGAATTCCGGTCAGACAGAGCGCGCCGCCGATGAAGATCTCGTCGGCCGCCCGGGCGGTTGGCACGGCGGTCGCGACCAGCGCGAGCACCGCGACACCGGTCGCCAGCTGCAGCCGGCCACGGCCGAACCGGGTCCGGCCCGCCAACGCGCCGTCATGTTCCTGCCTGGTCATCGGTCTCCCCCTTGATCTTGTCGTTTTGAGCCGATCCGCCCGCCATGGCGAGCGGCCATCGCCCCCGGCCAAAGCCGCGACGAACCCGTGAATCGTAGCATCGTCATAATTGCCACGCCAAAGGTTCTTTTCCGATCGCCGGTAGCTCTTGCCGCGGGCGCCAGCCGAGGTCTCGTTGGCCGCCGAATCACTATACCCACAGTTGTGAGAACTGCGCCTTCACCTGGCGTTGGCGTGCCCTTCGGGGCTGGATCGTTCCGGTCGCTCGCTCCGGCCCGGTGACGAGAGACGGTGACAAGAGCTGTTTTCAGAAGTCGTCGGCCGCGCTAGGCTCGGGTTGCGGTATGGCTTTCTTGAGCTATTGTTGTCGAAATGGACCAGACGGGTGCCAGCATGTCGAGGTTAGAGCTGCCGATCGGGGGCGCCAGCCAGCAACAGGTGCTGGCCCGACTGCTCGAGCAGAAGGGCGGCATGACCGTCGACGAGCTCGCGGATGCGGTCGGGATCAGCCGGACGGCGGTCAATCAGCACCTGATGAGCCTGGAATGCGACGGCTACATTCGCAAGGATTCCGTGCGCAAGACCGGCGGGCGGCCGGGCCGGGTCTACGTCCTGACCGATCAGGGCGCCAACCTCTTCCCGAAGAAATACTCGTGGTTCTCGCGCCTGCTGATCCAGACCTTGCGCGACCAGATGGGCCAGGAGCGGCTGTCGGAGTACATGTACGACCTCGGCGTCCAGACCTCGGCCGACTGCATCCCGCGCCTGGTCGGCAAGACCCGCGCCGAGCGCGTGGTCGAGATCGTCAAGATCATGAACGAGGCGGGCTTCGCCGCCCGGACCATCGCCCCGGACCGCCCGGACCGCTTCCCGCGGGTCGAGTGCAAGAACTGCGTCTATCACGATCTGTCCAAGGACTACCCGGAGGTCTGCCGCTTCGACCTCGGCTTCCTGTCGGGCCTGATGGGTGCCGACGTCGACCATCAGGAATGCATGCAGCGGGGCGGCGAAGCCTGCCGGTTCCGGTTCGTGCCGCCGGCCTGACGTCGTCCGACCGCCACGGGCGCGCCACCTTGCGCGCCCGCGGCATTCTTCTAAGAATGGTTTCTAAAGTCCGGAACGGGCCAAGGCGCCGCTGTCCATGAGGAGGCGCTCGCGACACAACCGGGGGCGTCGCGATGACGATCGACTTCACGCTGACCAACGCCCAACGGCGGTTGCAGAGGAACGCGCGCGAGTTCGCCTGCGAGATCCTCGGCCCTCTGGTGCGCCAGGCCGACGAGGAGCCCGATCCGCAAGCCGCCTTCCGGATGATGAAGGGCGCCTATGTCGAGGCCTACAAGCTGGGCTTCGCGATGGGTTTCCTGCCGAAAGCCTATGGCGGCGGCGGGATCAGCAACGTCGACCTGCAGATCGTCGCCGAGGAGATCACCGCGATCGACCCGGGCTTCGCGACCGTCCTTTTGGTGAATGGTCTGGCGCTGTGGCCGATCGCGTGGTTCGGCAGCGAGGCGCAGAAGCAGAAGTGGCTGGGCGAGGCGACCAGCGATCCGCGCGGCGAATACCTGGCCGGCTGGACGGTCAGCGAGGCGGCGGGGGCGCCCGGCGGTACCGCCAATTTCGACCATCCGGGCGCCCTGCCGGCCGGCATCCGGCTGGTCGCGCGCCACGACCCGGGGCGCGGCGAATACGTGCTCAACGGCACCAAATACTGGCCCTGCAACGCCGGCGGCTGGGACCTCGAGGGCGCCAACGTCAACGTCTGCATCGTGCGCACCGCGCCCGATCAGGGTGGTAAGAGCGGGCTCAGCGCGCTGATCGTGCCGCGCGGCACGCCCGGCGTCACCTACGACACCCCGATCGCCAAGATCGGTCACCGGCTGTGCCAGAACAACGCGATCCGGTTCGAGGACTGCCGCGTGCCCGAGGACCACGCGTTCGCGCTCGGCGACGGCGATCTGGTGATCAGCAAGGCGTTCACCTGGTCCGGGCCGGTCGCGGCGATCGCCGCCGTCGGCGTCGCCCGGGCCGCCTACGAGTACGTGCCTGAAGTGGGCGAAAACCAACACCGGCGGCGGCGCCCAGCCGATCATCCACCACCAGGCGGTCGGCTATCTGCTGGCCGAAGTGGCGATGAAGATCGAGGCCTGCCGGGCCTTTTCCTGGAAGGCCGCGCATTACCTCGATCTACACCACGGCGAGGGCCATGCGATCGGCGCGATGGCCAAGGTGTTCTGCGGCGAGACCCTGTTCACGGCCGTGTTTCGGGCGATGCAGGTGATGGGCGTCAACGCGCTGGACCGCAACCATCCGGTCGAGAAGTACCTGCGCGAGGCGGTCGTCTTCCCGCTCTACGACGCCGGCAACATCGGCATGCAGATGCGCAAGATCTGGGGGGTGATGCTCGACCCCGAGTTCGATCCGCGCGCGCTCGCCGCCTCCAGACCGATCCGCTTCAAGAAGTCGATGGAGGGCGCCGGCACGTCGACGCCGGACGATCCCTGACCCCGGCGCGCGCGCCCGGCCCTCAGCCGCCGCTCCGGGACCGCGCGCAGGCCGCGATCAGCGGCGACCGGCGGCTTGGTGATCGAGCCGATGCCTTCCATCTCTTTGGTGAAGGCGAACTCCTCGTTGTCGACGAAGGTCCGCGGATTGAAGTTCGGGTGGGCGAGCGCCCCCCAGATCTTGCGCCGCTGCATGCCCATGTTGCCGGCGTCGTAGATCGGGAAACAGAGCACGTCGCGCATGAGCTTGTCGAGCGGATGGCTGCGCCGGTCGTAGCTGTTGACGCCCATCACGCGCATGCAGTCGTAGACGCACCGGGTCGCCTGCTCGCCGCCAAAGATCTTGGCCATCGCGCCGAGCACGTGGTTCTCGCAGTCGTACTGGTCGGCGTAGTGGCCGGCCTTCCAGCACAGATAGCGGGCGGCCTCGATGCGCATCGCGACGTCGGTCAGGAGGTAGCCGACACTCTGGTGATAGATGATCGGGTCCTTGCCACCGGCGGTATAGGTCTTGGCCCAGTTGAGGACGTACTCGTAAGCCGTGCGCGCGACCCCGACCGCGGCGATGCCGGCGACCGGCCCCGACCAGGTGAAGTCCTTGCTGATCACGAGATCGCCGTTGCCGACCGCGAACACGTTCTCCTCGGGCACGCGGGCGTTCTTGAAGTGGATGTCGGTGTTCTGGTTCAGCCGCTGGCCCATCTTGTCGATGCAGGGCTCATAGGTGACCCCGGGCGTGCCGCGCGGCACCAGGATGCAAGCCCTTCTGCGGGTCCGGTTCCGCGTCGGCGGCCCGGATCACGGGCTTCAGGACCTCCTGGGAGAACTCGCGCGCGACCTTCTGCAAGGCCTTCTGTTCGGCAGTGAGCGAGAAGTCGATCATGGCATGGGCCTCCGCCTCTCCTGTTGCTTGGTTTTGATTCCCTGCGGCGAACGCAGCTGGCAGACCGCCAGAACCAGAGGTCACCCTCCGGGTTCGACTGGATCAATTGTGCTTCCGTCGTATTTGTATGTCAAAAGTTTTTCCGGGCACGATCGCGACCACGGCCGCCCATAAGGTCGCAGCCGCAGCGATCGGCCTGGACCGCCGATCCGGTTCGCGCCATCATGGTCGCCAGGGAGATCTCGGACCCTTCATGCCCGACAGCCTGCCTGCCAACCAGATCAGCGGCCGGAGCGCCTTCATCGAGCTGTTGAAGGCCGAAGGGGTCACGCAGATGTTCGGCAACCCCGGGACCACCGAGCTGCCGATCATGCACGCGCTGACCGACTACCCGGAGATCGGCTATGTGCTCGGCCTGCAGGAGGCGATCGTGGTCGCCATGGCCGATGGCTACGCGCGCGCCTCGGGCAGGCTCGCGGCCTGCAACGTGCACGTGGCCCCCGGGCTCGGCAATGCGATCGGCGCGCTGTACACCGCCCATGTCTCCGGCACGCCGCTGATCGTCACCGCCGGGCAGCAGGAGCAGGGGCACGGGCTGATGGAGCCCTTGCTCTACGCGCCGCTGGTGCCGATCGCGGCCCCGGTCGTGAAGTGGGCGACCGAGGTCACGCGCCTCGCCGACCTGCCGCGCATCGTCCACCGCGCCGCCAAGGTCGCGCTGACGCCGCCGACGGGGCCGGTGTTCATCTCGCTGCCGGGCGACATCCTGAACGATTTCGCGGCGCTCGACCTCGGCGAGCCGACCCGGGTCGACGCCGCGGGGCGGCCGTCGGATGCGGCGCTGCGCCGGCTGGCGCTACCGGCTGCTGGCGGCCGAGCGGCCGGTGATCCTCGCCGGCAGCGAGGTCGTCACCAGCGATGCCTTCGTGGAGGCCGCGCGCTTTGCCGAGGTCCTGGGCGCGCCGGTCTATCAGCAGACCGTGGTCAGCGGCGCCCATTTCCCGTCCGGGCATGCGCTGTTCCTGGGCCAGCTGTCGCGCGACCAGCGGCGGGTGCGCGAGCTGCTGACGCCTTACGACACCCTGATCTGCATCGGCGCCGACGTGCTCCAGATGTCGGTCTGGAGCGAGGTCGAGCCGCTGCCGCCGGGAATCGCGGTGATCCAGCTCGGCCTGCGCGACTGGGAGATGGGCAAGAACTATCCGGCCGAGCTCGCGCTCCGGGCCGACGTCAAGGCGACCCTCGAGGCGCTCAACCCGCTGATCGCCGAGCTTGGCGGCGCCGCCCGGCGGCAACGTGCCGAGGCGACGGTCGTAGCACTCGCCGAAAGCAACTGGTCGGCCGCGCGCGCGGCTCAGCGCCGGGCCGTGGCGGACCGGGCCGGCGCCCGGCCGATCGATCCCGACTGGCTGATGATGGCGCTCTGCGAGCAGCTGCCGGCGGACGCGATCGTGGTCGACGAAGGCCTGACCACGGCGCGGAGCCTCAACGCCTTTTTCCCTTACCGGGACCGCTATTCCTATTTCGGCAACATCAGCGGCGGCATCGGCTGGGGGATCGCGGCCGCGGTCGGCGTGCAGCTGGCCCAGCCGGCGCGCCGGGTGGTCGCGATCATCGGCGACGGCAGCGCCATGTACAGCATCCAGGCGCTCTGGAGCGCTGCCAACCAGAAGCTGCCGGTGATCTTCGTCCTCTGCAACAACGGCGGCTACCGGATCATCAAGCAGCGGCTGAAGGCGTTCCACGGCAACGACACCTTCATCGGCATGGACTTCAAGGACCCGGCGATCGATCTCGCGGGCCTGGCCCGGGCGCTCGGCATGCCGGCGCGGCGGATCGAGGACGGCGCCGGGTTCGTGGCCAGCTTCGAGGAAGCGCTGGCCGGGTCCGAGCCGGTCCTGCTCGACGTGATCGTGGATGGAGCCGTGTGAGGCCTGTCTGGCGATCGACGGTGCTCAAGCCAGGCGCGGCGCGATCGCGACCATGGTCACATCGTCGCGCCGGACTTCGCCCCCCGTGTAGGCGTCGAACTCGCCCTTCACGCCCGCGAGCACCCGCTCCAGGCGGTCGGCCCGGTGGCGCGCGATGCTGCGCAGCAGGCGCTCGTAGCCGAAAGCGATCTGCTTCTCGCCACCGGGCTGGTCGATCACGCCGTCGGAGACCAGCAACAGTCGGTGTCGAAGGATCCAGCGGCACGCGGGTCTCCTCAAGCCGCAGGTCGGCCGGGGAATCGGCGTAGCCGATGCTCGCCTTGTCGCCTCGCACCCGCCGGACCCGATCGCCCTGGACAACCAGCAACGACAGGCGCGCACCGGCGAAGATCGCGCTCCCGCTGGCAGGGTCGATCTGGCAGTGCGGCCGCGTCCATGCCGTCGTTCGAGGCCGGCTCGGCAACGTCCTGATTGAGCAGCGTGCGCGTCAGCGCGTTGAGCCGTTGGAGCAGCGCCGCCGGACCCAGATCGTCGTGCTGGGCGAACACCCGCTCCAGGGTCGCGATCGCGAGCATGGTCATGAAGCCCCCGGGTACGCCATGGCCGGTGCAGTCCAGCAGCACGATCGTCGGCCGCGGTCCGGCGGCGGAAACCCAGTAGATGTCGCCACCGACCACGTCACGCGGCCGCCACAGCACCGCGCAATCGGCGAAGCTCGCCGCCAGGCGTTGCGGCGGCGGCAGCAGCCCGCGCTGAATCCGGCTGGCGTAGCTCACGCTCTCGACGATCGCGTGGTGCGCTTCGCGGATCTCGGTGCCGCGCGCGACCTCGAGATCCAGCATGGCGTCGTAGCTGCGGGTGACCTGGCCGATCTCGTCCAGGGCGTGGTAGTCGACCCGCGCCGCGAGGTCATGCTGCTCGAACCGCTCGATCGCCGCGAGCATCCGGGTCAGGGGCCGGTTGATCGTGCGGCGGAACGCGACCACCGCCGGCAGGACGATGGCGAGCCCGCCGACCAGCGCGAGACCGCCAGGATCAGGAACTCCCGATGAAGCCCCGCCAGCACCTGGTCCGGATCGTAGCGCACGACGAGGCTGGCCGGCCCGCTGCCGCCGGGACCGGGATGCGCAACTCCTCGCCCTCACGCTTGACCCTGGCGCAGCCGATCACCGGCCAGGATACGGCGACCTCGTCGCCGCGCAGGAAGTCGGCGCAGATGATGTAGGGGAAGGCTGCGAACACCGCGAGCAGGTCACGGGCGGGAGCCGGATCGTCCGGCGACGTAGCGCGCCAGCGGGGTCCCGACCCGGTTCGCGACCGTTGCGATCTCGGCGGCGACGCTGCCGGTCGCATAGGACCGCCGATATTCGTAGAAGGCGATCAGCGCCACGCTGTTGGCGACCAGGCCGATACCGATCGTCACCAGGATGAACTTGGCGAACAAGCGCCGCCTGACCAGGCCCCCGATCGCGTCGAGCAGTGCTAAGGCGCGTCGACTATTGGTCGAGCTTGGCCAACGCCGCCATCATCGCCGGGCGATCGTCGATCAGGGTCTGCACCACCCGGTACTCGCCGCCGACCTCGCGCACCAGGAAATCCGCGGTCAGATTGTTGCCGTTCTCGTCGATCATTTCCGAGCACAAGAAGTAGTCGTTGCCGAACGGCACCACCATCGGATGGATGTTGGCCGGATAGACGGTCTTCAGCGACTGTGACTTGGGATCGACGTAGCTATAGGCACCATCGACCACCATCTCGTCGAGGTGGTGCAGCATGGCGCCTTGCAGCTTGACCTGCAGATCGGCAGGAATGTCCGCGGCAAGCGCCTGTCGCGAGCATGGCAATCACAGCAATCAGATAACGCATCTTCGGTCTCCCCCCTTCGACCAAAGCCGGGCACAAGCCGGTCCGCGGCCAATAGCCGTCCGAGGGGCAATCCGCCGGAGGTCGCGCTCCCGCAGCCGCGCGGGCACTCGGCGCGCCCCAGCCTCTCGAGCGCCCCTTCGAGCAGCTCCAGCGCCTCGCGGCGCTCCTCGTGCCCATGCGCTCGATGTCCATGCTGAGCTTGAGATGCGGCAGATCCGCGGACAGCGGCCGGGTGTCGGCGTGGAGGTTGCGATAGAGCTCGATCGCCCGGTAGACCGAGACCGGATACGGCAGCCCGTGGACCTGGATCGTGCCGGCCTCCTCGCAATGGATCTGGTCCCGCACCTGGGCCCAGGTTTCGTAGGAGATCAGGATCCCACCGGGCGGGGCCTGCTCCTCGAGCCGCGCCGCCAGGTTCACCGTGGTGCCGATGATCGTGTAGTCCATGCGCTCTTCGCTGCCGAAGTTGCCGACCGTGCAGTAGCCGGTGTGAATGCCCATCCGGCAGCGCAGCGGCTGCTCGATGCCCATGCCGCCAGATCGTCGCCAGCTCGCCCAGGCGCTGCTGCATGGCGATCGCCATCTCGACGCAGGCCATCGCATCCTCCCGCGTGCCCCGGGTCTCGGGATCGCCGAAGAAGATCATGATCGCGTCGCCGACATATTTGTCGATGGTGGCGCCGTGGGCGAGCGCCACCCGCGACATCTCGGCCAGGTAGTGGTTGAGCAGCTGGGTGAGATCCTCCGGCTCCATCTTCTCCGACGCCTCGGTGAAGCCGGCGATGTCGGAGAAGAACACCGTGAGCTTGCGGCGCCGGCTGGCCAGCATGACCTCGCTCTGGCCGCTGAAGATCGACTGATAGACCTGGGGCGAGAGATATTTGGCGAGCTTGTTGGACAGGGTCTCGAGCTCGCGGTTCTTGCGCGCGATCTGCTCGCCGGCCTGGCGCTGCTTCTCGGCCAGGGCGCTGAGCTCATGCTCGTTGCGATCGCTCAGGCGCATCAGCCGGCGGGTGGTGCGCAACAGCCGTTGGTAGGCGTCGAACAGCTCCGCGTAGGCGTCACGATCCTGCTCGGTCGCGAATGCCGCCCTGCGAGGCGGCTTTGCGCCGCGGCGATCACCGCCTCCTCCTTGCCGAACAGTTCGCCGCTGGGCATCAGGGCTTCATCACCTCCAGATGGAAGGTCGCATGCTCGAGGTCCTCGCCGAACTCCTCGCCGAGCTCTTTCATCGTCTCGTCCTCCTCGTCGTAGGACCAGTGGACGTCGATCGTGGCGCCGGCGGCTGCCGCCTCGTCGAGCTTCTCCAGCAGCAGCATCAGCGCTTTGGCGGTGGCGCTGTTGAAATAGACCAGCGACAGGTCGAAGCGGCAGCGGCCCGCGCCGAGCGCTCCAAGATAGCGGTCGAGCGCCTCGAAGATCGGCCCGTAGAAAGCCGGCACGTCCTCGGGGTAGGATTTGCCCTCGATTCGCAGATGATGGCGGTCGAAATCGAAGGTCACCGCCGGCGAGCGGTTGGTGGCCTCGATCCGTAGGTTGTCCATCGCGCGCCCCCCTCAGATCGAGGCTTTGAGGGCGAAAAATGCGGTCCGCTCGTCGATCGCGACGAAGTCGAACTCGAGCTTGGACGCCCGGCGCGCGATCTCGATCAGGCCGATCCCGGCGCCGCGGCGAGCACGTCCGGGCGAGCTTGAGCTGCTCCTTGTAGCGGTTGCGGAGCGCGCTTTTGTCCAGCGCCATGATCTCGTTCAGGGTCTGCCGCATCCGCTCGACGTCGTCGGCGCGGATCAGGTTGCCCGTGTAGACCACGTAGTCACCGCCGTCCTGCGCGATCGTGAGCAGGCCGTAGCGCATCGCGTCCTCGGCATCCGGGGGTAGGCGCTCCTCCGAGTAGCGGATGATGTTCTGCATCTGCTCGACGAACACCGCGAACACGCTGCGCATGGTCTTGGTGCTGGCGTCCTCGATGGTGAGCTTCTGCTTCAGCGCCTCGCCGAGCCCGCTCAGCACCGCTTCCGTGACATAGCCGCAATAGGCGAAGATGATCCCGCGCCGACGCAGCGCCACGCGGATGTCGAGCAGTTCCTGCGCCAGCATGGCGCGCCTTCCTTTCCCAGGCCGCGAATGTGCATCGATCACCTTGGCCGTTCAAGTCTTTCCCGCATCACCCGCGGCTCGCTCAGGCCTTGAGACGAGCGTTGCCTGGATCGTAGGGCGGCCCTTGGCCGACGGTGGCGGCACGGAGCTCGCCGAGGATCTCGATCAGCACGCGCTCGCCCGGTCGCGCGAGATCGGAACGGAGCCAGGCGAGCGCCAAACTGCGTTGGACCCGATAGCCGAAGCCGCCCGAGGTCACCAGCCCGACCACGGCGCCGTCCTTCAGCACCGGCGCGCAGGCGGGCGCATCCGCCGCGCCCGGATCGTCCAGGGTCAGCGGCACCAGGCGTTCGCTCGAGCCCGCCGCCCGCTGCCGCAGCAGCGCCGCACGACCCACGAAATCCGGCTTCTCAAGGTCCACGAACCGCTCGAGGCTCGCCATCAGCGGCGTCGCCTCGAGCGTCAGATCCGCCTGCCAGGCCGGATAGGCCTTCTCGAGCCGAAGGCTCTCCACGGCATAGATGCCGAAGTCGCGAATGCCGTGCGCCTCGCCCGCAGCCAGCAGCGCGTCGGAGATCGGTGCCAGCGTCTCGACCGGCGCGTGCAGCTCGAAGCCGAGCTCGCCCGCGTAGTTGACGCGCAGGAGCATGACCTTCGCGAAGTCGATCTCGACTTGGCGGGCTCACCGCCACGGAAAGGCCTCGTTGGACAGGTTGGCCGAGGTGATTTGAGCCAGCACGTCCAGCGCCCGCGGCCCGGCCAGAACCAGCGTGCCGAGGCGACCGCTGAGGTCCTCGATGCGCACCGAGCCGTCGGCCGGCAGATGCATGCGCAGCAGGTCCTTGTTCGTGCCATTCGGCGGCCGCAGC
>CAVSRN010000005.1:0-25059 GCA_963730195.1 uncultured Alphaproteobacteria bacterium | reverse complement strand
TGGCGGCTCAGCCGGCGGCGGCCGGCGCGCCCGGGTTGGGCACGACGGCGAAAAGACTGATCTCGTCGGCCAGTTCGGGCGGCAGGGGCACCCGCCGCAGCCAGGGCGGCGGGGCGCCGTCGACCAGGCGCCGATAGAGCGTCCGGGGGTCGTCGCGGGCATGGGCGAACTGGCGCTGCTCGGCCGCGCTTGGGCAGAGCAGGATCCAGTCGATGTGGTGACGGGCGACCTCGGCGCGGGCCGCCTCCGGGTCGAGCGCGGTCAGAATGCGATAGGTGGTGGCGAAGCCCGGCTGCGGCCGGTGGTTGGGGATCGACAGCACCCGGAACGGGGTCTTGTAGAGCAAGGGCGGCGCGTAGTCGGTGAAGGTCAGGACGGTCTTGGGCGCGCCGCCCGCCAGACGGGTGAGCACCGGCGCGGCCTGGTCGATCGGGCAGGCGTAGGCGGCGGTCGCGATGCTGGCCTCCGGCAACGCGTCGGCGACGCCGTAAGGCCAGAACAGGGCCGCGACCAGGAGCAGCGGCCGCAGGATCTGGCGCAACGATGGCCTCAGCCGGCCAGCGAGCCGCTCGAGCAGCCAGGCGACGCAGGCGGCGTAGGGGATGACCAGCAGCGCCTGGGCGTAGGTCCCGAAATGGACCTCATCGAGGGCGATCGGCAGGAACACGACCAGGCCGAGCGCGATCGCCACCCAGGCGCGGCGCTCGGCCTGGCTGCGGCCGATCCGGATCAGCAGATAGGGCAAGGCGATCAGCGCGATGCCCATGATCCGGATGCTGCGCTGGGCGATCTCCTCGAACCGGCCGGCGCGCAGCCAGGCGCCCGGGATCAGCGGCTGGTACTCGACGATCAGTTGCAGACGCAGACGCTGGTAGAGCGGATCGACCGGCCCGAGCGGCCCGGCGCGCAAGCTGGGAAACAGGGTCAGCATGCCGGCCGCGATCACCGCCATACCGACCACGGCGACCGTCAGGCGCTTGCCGAGCCCGCGCCGCGCGGCCGGCTGGCGCGTCGTCTCGAACGGCCGCAGCGGCCGGCTGAGATCGGCCCGCGCCGCGCGCTCGGCCCAGGCTGCCCCGCCGGTGCGCTCGACGCGCGCGACCAGCACCCAGAAGCCGGCGATGGCGGCGAACAGCGTGACATGGAGCACGGACAGCCGGTCGATCTCGATCACCAGCAGCCCGGGGCCACGCTCGATCACGAGCGCGAGCGCGAGGGTCGCGGTGGTCCCCAGCATGAAGTCGCGGCTCACCCGGCTCATGCGGAGGTCGCCCTGCAGCCAGTAGAGCCCGAGAGCGCCGAGGGTGGTGGCGATCGCGAGCACCGCCTCGGGACTGACCCAGAAGCTGATCGCGGCGATCGCGCCCGCGGCCAGCGCCGGCCGCCGCTCCGGGCGCAGCAGAAGGCGGAGCGTCAGGCCGAGCTGGACGATGAACAGGGTCAGCAGCAGGCTGTGATGGTCCGGTCGGCCGACGATCGTGTAGGCCTGAATCGACGGTTGGAGCAGGAAGGCCAGGCAGGCGAACAGGCGCGCGTCGCGACCGAGGACCGGAGCGGTCGCCCAGTCGAGGGCGACGATCGCGAGCGCCAGCAGCACCGGGCTGATCAGGACGCCCCAGAGGTGCAGGGCGGTGTTGAAGCCGAGCACCGGCTGGAGCAGCCAGGCGCCCCCGAGCAGGAGCGCATCCAGGAGCCGGGTCCAGTGCTGGACGTGGCCCTCGGGCGGGTTGACCCGGAGCAGCCGGGCATCGAACCAGTCGCCGCTCGCGTGCAGGTCCAGGACCCGGACCAGACGCATGTAGGCGTCGGTGTCGGCGAGCTCGCCGTGGAGCACCGGGACGACCGCGAACCAGGCGAACAGCGCCTGCAGCAGCACGAGCGCGCCGAGCGGCACCAGGATCAGCCAGCCGAGCGGCATCTGATCCGGCGGCGGCCCGCCGACTGACAGGGTCGACTGCGCAGACATGAGGTCCATTCGCGGCGAAGGGCTCGCCCCGCAGAATGGCGGCCGGTAGTAAAGAATGACCTAAGCCCCGGAGCTTTCGATGGCGGCATGCCGGCGCCGGAGCCCCGGGGCCGGCGCCGGGCGGCACCGGGTTGCGGCGAAATTGCTGCGATGCCGAAACGACCTTGGCCAACCGGCCCGCGATTGCCTATATAGCGGTCGACTTCGGGCTCGACGCCAGGCTTGGCGCCGGGCATCGCCGAGCGCTCCCGGCGCGACCCGCCGAACGGGACCGACGCTCAACCAGGATCCAGCGTGGGGGAGAACAATGTCTGAGATCGTCATCGCCGGTGCAGCCCGGACCCCGGTCGGGGCGTTCAACGGCGCGCTCAGCAGCGTGCCGGCTCATTATCTCGGTCAGGTCGCGATCCAGGCGGCGCTCACGCGCTCCGGCGTCGAGCCGGGCGAGGTCTCGGAAGTGGTCATGGGTCAGATCCTGACCGCGGGCCACGGCCAGAACCCGGCCCGCCAGGCGTCGATCAACGCCGGCCTGCCGGTCGAGGTACCGGCCTGGGGGGTCAATCAGCTGTGCGGCTCGGGCCTGCGCAGCGTGGCGCTGGGCTTTCAGGCGATCAAGCAGGGCGACAGCACGATCGTGGTCGCGGGCGGCCAGGAGAGCATGAGCCAGGCGCAGCACTGCGCGTATCTGCGCGACGGGGTCAAGATGGGCGACCTGAAGATGGTCGACACCATGCTCAGGGACGGCCTGTGGGATGCCTTCAACGGCTACCACATGGGCAACACCGCCGAGAACGTCGCCGAGAAGTACCAGATCACCCGCGAGCAGCAGGACAAGTTCGCGGTCGGCTCGCAGAACAAGGCCGAGGCGGCGATCAAGTCCGGCCGCTTCAAGGACGAGATCGTGCCGGTCACGATCAAGACCCGCAAGGGCGACGTGGTCGTCGACACCGACGAGTATCCGCGCTTCGGCGACGACGCTCGAGGTCGGTCGCCAAGCTGCGGCCGGCGTTCAGCAAGGACGGCACGGTGACCGCCGGCAACGCCTCGGGCATCAACGACGGCGCCGCCGCCGTGATCCTGATGACCGCCAAGGAAGCGGCGCGCCGCGGCCTCAAGCCGCTCGCCCGGATCATCTCCTGGGCGCACGCCGGCGTCGATCCCGCGATCATGGGCACGGGTCCGATCCCGGCCTCGCGCAAGGCTCTGGAGCTGGCCGGCTGGTCGGTCGACGAGCTCGACCTGGTCGAGGCCAACGAGGCGTTCGCGGCCCAGGCCTGCGCGGTCAACAAGAACCTCGGCTGGGACCCCGCCAAGGTCAACGTCAACGGCGGCGCGATCGCCCTCGGCCACCCGATCGGCGCCTCGGGCACGCGGGTGTTCGTCACCCTCCTGCACGAGATGATCAAGCGCGACGCCAAGAAGGGCCTGGCGACGCTCTGCATCGGCGGCGGCATGGGCATCGCCATGTGCGTCGCCCGCGACTGAGTCTTTTCGAACTTCTCCGAGCACAAGGGGCGCCGAGCGGCGGCCCCTTGTGCTCGGGGGCGCGCCGCCTTATCTAAGGCTCAAGCCAGTTTCTGATGTTGCTGATGGTAGTCGCTGCTACGCTGTTCGGCGTCGCCCGCTGCTCTCCAAGAACACGATGAGACTGCTCGCGTCTGGCATGTGCCCGGCGCACCTCCACACGCTGACATGAGGCTACGATCTTGCAGACCGGAACAGTGAAGTGGTTCAATGCTACCAAGGGCTTCGGATTCATCCAGCCGGACGGCGGCGGCGCAGACGCGTTCGTGCACATCTCGGCCGTTGAGCGGGCGGGCTTGGACGGCCTGCGCGAGGGCGAGCGCGTGCAGTACGATCTGCAGCGCGGCCAGAACGGCAAGAGCTCGGCCGAGAACCTGAAGCTCACCAGCTAAGCCATAACCAAGCCCCGGTCCTCGCGATCGGGCGGCCCCCTGAGGCAACTCGGGGGGCCTTTTTTATTTCTTGCGGTCGGCTGCGGAGCCTTGGGCACGCGCGCGTGTCGTGACAGCGCTGCACGAGATGATCGAGCGCGGCCCCGGAAACGGGGCGGCGTCGACCCGCCGAGGTGTCAGCCAGGCTCGGCCGGCGGTGCCAGGCCGCCGCGCAGGACGAGGTCGATCGCGGCCTCGGCGAGGCGGTCGCGCGCGGTGCCGGGGGCGGCGATCAGGCCGCCCCGGATCATGCCGAGGATCAGGGCGGGGGTGACCTCGAGATCGAGCGGCCGGAAGTCGCCGCTCGCCACGCCGCGCTCGAGCACCCGGCGCAGGAGCTCGAGGATCGGTCGCCGCCGGTTGCGGAAGGCCGCGCGCAGGCGTTGGGCCAGGCCCGGGTTGTCGCCGGCGATCAGACGCAGCGGCTCGGTATGCGCGCCCGAGCATGTCGGCCAGGGTCCGGATCGCCAGCGCCAGGCTCTCGGGCGGCGGCAGCGGTCGCGCCGCCACCTCCTCGAGCCGCAGCTGCAGCTGCTGCAACACCTCGCCCAAGACCTCGAGGAACAGCTCTTCCTTGGAGCCGAAGTAGCGGTAGAGGGTGGGCTTGCCGACCCCGGCCGCGCGCGCCACATCGGCCATCTGGACGGCATCGTAGCTGGCACCGCCGAACAGCCCGCTCGCCGCCGCGAGCATCCGCTGACGACGTTCCGTGCGCCACGCAGGTTGTAATGATCGCGCCATTGAAGATTTAACCCACGAGTTCCATTATCTCACGGCAGGCCGAAGGGATCAAGGTCGGGTCGGCGGGGACACCAGGCGGCGCGACCGACGGGCCTCGGCGGGGCTGGATGATCGGGCATGCGCAGGCGCATTCTGCTGGCTCTCGGGGGCCTGCTGCTGGCGGCGGTGGGGCTCTGGTACGCTTGGCCGCCCGGAACCTCGGGCCACGCGCAGGCGGCCCGGTCCGGCGGGCGGGAGGCGCGCGCTCTGCCGGTGCTCGCGGCCGAGGTCGTGACCCGGGCCATGCCGGTCGAGATCGCGACCATCGGCAAGGCCCAGCCGATCGCGAGCGTCGCCGTCAAGCCGCGGATCGACGGCCAGATCGCCAAGGTCGCCGTCCACGACGGCCAGGACGTCAAGGCCGGCGACATCCTGTTCCTGCTCGACGGCCGGCAGGCGCAGGCGGCGCTCGACCAGGCGCTGGCGACCCTGCAGCGCGACCGCGCCCAGCTCGCCAACGCCCGGCGCGAGCTCGAGCGCCTGACCCCGCTCGGACGCAAGGACTTCGCCTCCAAGCAGCAGCTCGACACCGCCCAGACCGGCGTCGACGCCGCCGAGGCGACGGTCAAGGCCGACCAGGCCGCGGTCGAGGGCGCCGAGGTCCAGCTGTCCTACACCACCATCCGGGCCCCGATCGACGGCCGGCTCGGCACCATCGCCTTCAAGCTCGGCAACACGGTCAGGAGCGGCGATGCGACGCCGCTGGTGACGCTCAACCAGCTGCGCCCGATCTACGTCGCGTTCTCGGTCGCGGAGCGCTACCTCGCCGAGCTTGCAGAAGGCGATGGCGGCCGGCCCGCTGCCGGTCACGGCCACGATCCCCGGCGCTCAGGGCGAGCCGCAACAGGGCCAGGTGACCTATCTCGAGAACGCGATCGATTCCGAATCCGGCACGCTCTCGGTCAAGGCCACCTTCGCCAACCAGAGCGAGGCGCTCTGGCCCGGGCAGTTCGTCAACGTCGTGGTCCGGCTCAGGGTCGAGCCCGATGCCCTGGTGGTACCCTCCGCGGCGGTCCAGCAGGGTCAGAACGGCGCCTACGTGTTCGTGATCAAGCCGGACGCTACCGTCGATTTGCGCCCGGTCACGATCGACCGGACCGTGGGTGAGGTGACCGTGATCGCGACCGGGCTCGCGGCCGGCGAGCAGGTCGTGACCGATGGTCAGATGCGCCTGACCCCCGGCGCCAAGGTCGAGGTTCAAGAGCCCGGTCCCGCCGGCCAGCCGGAGCGCACGTCATGACCCTCCCGGAGCTCTGCATCCGCCGACCGGTCATGACCACCCTCTTGATGCTGTCGTTCCTCGGCGCCGGGCTGTTCGGCTATCGGCTGCTGCCGGTCGCAGCGCTGCCGCGGGTCGACTTCCCGACCATCCAGGTCTCGGCGAAGCTGCCGGGCGCCAGCCCGGAGACCATGGCGGCCTCGGTCGCGACCCCGCTCGAGCGCCAGTTCGCGACCATCGCCGGCATCACCTCGATGACCTCGAGCAGCGGCGAGGGCTCGACCCGGATCACGCTCCAGTTCGATCTCGGCCGCGACATCGACGGCGCGGCGCTCGACGTGCAGTCGGCGATCAGCACGGCGGCGCGCCGGCTGCCGAGCGAGATGACCACGCCGCCGAGCTTCCGCAAGGTCAACCCGGCCGACTCGCCGATCCTGTTCCTGGCGCTGAGCTCGTCGACCCTGCCGCTGTCGGCGGTCGACGAGTACGCCGAGACGCTGCTCGCCCAGCGCGTCTCGAGCCTCAGCGGGGTCGCCCAGGTCCTGGTGTTCGGCGCCCAGAAATACGCCGTGCGCGTGCAGGTCGATCCGAACGCGCTGGCGGCGCACGGCATCGGCCTCGACGAGGTCGCCGACGCGCTCAACGCGGCCAACTCCAACACCCCGGTCGGCAGCCTCGACGGGCCGCATCAGGGCCTCACCCTCGAGGCCTCCGGCCAGCTCACCGACGCCGCCCAGTACCGGCCGCTGATCGTCGCCTATCGCAACGGCCATCCGGTCCGGCTCGGCGACATCGCGACCGTCCTCGACAGCGTCGAGAATACCAAGGTGGCGAGCCGCTTCAACGGCACCCGCTCGATCGTGCTCGCGGTCCAGCGCCAGCCCGATGCCAACACCGTCGACGTGGTCGACCGGGTCAAGGGTCTGGTGCCGCAGTTCCAGGCCCAGCTGCCGGCCTCGGTCAATCTCGACGTGATGCTCGACCGCTCGCAGTCGATCCGCGACTCGGTCACCGAGGTCCAGTTCACGCTGATGCTCGCGGTCGCGCTGGTTCTGCTCGTGATCTTCCTGTTCCTGCGCAACCTGACCGCCACGATCATCCCGGCGCTGGCGCTGCCGATCTCGCTGATCGGCACCTTCGCAGGCATGTATCTGCTCGGCTACAGCATCGACAATCTGTCCCTGCTCGCGCTCACCCTCTCGGTCGGCTTCGTGGTCGACGATGCGATCGTCATGCTCGAGAACATCGTCCGCCACGTCGAGCACGGCGAGCGACCGTTGCAGGCGGCGCTGCGGGGCTCGCGCGAGATCGCGTTCACGATCGTCTCGATCACGCTGTCGCTGGTCGCGGTGTTCATCCCGGTCCTGTTCATGGGCGGCGTGGTCGGGCGGCTGTTCCGCGAGTTCGCGGTGACCATCAGCATGACCATCCTGATCTCGGGCTTCGTGTCGCTGACGCTGACGCCCTTGCTCTGCAGCCGCCTCCTGCGACCGGTCGAGCCGTCACCGGCGCCGGGCGGCGGGCGGCGCGGGTCGGGCGCGGTGTTCGATCGGGTGCGGAGGCTGTACGAGCGGACCCTCGGCGTCGCGCTGGTCCATCGCCGGACCATGCTGGCGGTGACCCTCCTGTCGCTGGTCGGCACGCTCTACCTGTACGGCGCGATCCCCAAGGGCTTCTTCCCGACCGAGGACACCGGCCTCTTGCTGGTCACCACCGAGGCCGCGCAGGGCATCTCGTTCGAGGCCATGGCCGCCGCCCAGCGCGAGGCGGCGAAGATCATCCAGGCGGATCCGGCGGTCGAGGTGGTCAACTCGACGGTCGGCGCCGGCGGGCTGAACAGCGCCATCAACTCCGGCCGCATGTTCGTCGGCCTGAAGCCGCTCGATCAACGCGACGTGAGCGTCGCCGCCCTGATCCAGCGCCTGCGCGCCAGGCTCAGCCGGCTGCCGAGCCTGAACGTGTTCATGCAGCCGTTGCAGAGCTTCCAGATCGGCGGGCGGTCCTCCAGGAGCCTCTATCAGTACACCCTCCAGGGCACCGACCTCGCCGAGCTGCAGCGCCTGGCGCCCGAGGTCGAGAGCCGCATGCGCGACCTGCCGGGTCTGCAGGACGTGACCAGCGACCTCGAGATCGACAAGCCGGAGGCGATGGTCGACATCAATCGCGAGGCGGCGGCGACCCTCGGCGTCAGCGTCGATGCGATCCGCAACACCCTGTACTCGGCCTTCGGTACCCGTCAGGTCTCGACCATCTACACCGCGACCAACGACTACGAGGTCATCCTCGAGGTCGATCCCAAGCATCAGCAGGACGCCAACGCGCTCGCCGACATCTATCTGCGCAGCAGCAAGGGCCAGCTGGTGCCGCTGAACACGGTCGCGACGATCCGGCGGATGGCGGGGCCGGTGACGGTCAGCCATCAGGGCCAGCTGCCGGCGGTGACCCTGTCGTTCAACCTGGCGCCGGGGGTGTCGCTCAGCCAGGCGGTCGCGGAAATCCAGGGGCTCGAGCGCGACATGCGCCTGCCCGCGACCGTCTCGACCGGGTTCCAGGGCACCGCCCAGCTGTTCCAGGACACGGCCGCCAATCAGGGCCTGCTGCTGCTGGCGGCGATCTTCGTGATCTACGTCGTGCTCGGCATCCTGTACGAGAGCTTCGTCCACCCGATCACCATCCTCTCGGGCCTGCCGGCGGCCGGGCTCGGCGCGCTGCTTGACCCTGATGGCCTGCGGCATGGACCTGGACGTGATCGGGATCATCGGCATCGTGATGCTGATCGGCATCGTCAAGAAGAACGCGATCATGATGATCGACTTCGCGCTCGAGCGCCAGCGGAGCACCGATGCCACCCCCGAGCAGGCGATCTTCGAGGCCTGCCTGCTGCGCTTCCGGCCGATCATGATGACCACCATGGCGGCGATCCTGGGCGCCCTGCCGATCGCGATCGGCTTTGGCGCCGGCTCGGAGCTGCGACGGCCGCTCGGCGTCGCGGTGGTCGGCGGGTTGCTGGTCTCGCAGCTCCTGACCCTCTACATCACGCCGGTGATCTATCTCTACCTCGAGCAGGCGCGCGCCGGGTTCGCCCGCTGGCGCGGCCGCGAGCCGGAGGCGCCGGCGCCCGCCGAAGCGCCGATCCGGCTACCCGGCGCGACCGCCCAGCCGGCGATCCGCCGCGCCTCCTGACCTGGCGAGCTTCAGGCGTCGCCCGGCGTGATCAGCTCAATGGTCGGGAAATAGGTCCGATAGCGCCGAGTATCGCGTGTGAGCAGGGCGACGCGCTCGACCACCGCGTGAGCGCCGATGAAGAAGTCAGGCAGCACGCCCGTCCTGGTGCCAGCCTGCCTCCGATACCTCTGGAACGCTTTGCCGGCCAGAAACAGAGCGGCGCGCGGGATCTCGACGAGTTCGACGCCGGCCGCGTCGAGCGCGGCATCCACGTCCGCGATCTGATCGTAGCCGGCCGACAGCTCGGCGTAGACCACGGGATTGACGATCAGCGTGCCCTGTACGGACAGGATTCGGAGCTGTCGGGCCGACCAGTCCGCCCAGATCGGATCATTGGTGATCAGATCGAGCAGGACGTTGGTGTCGACCAGCGGCACGTCAGTCGTCGTCGCCGCGCATCAAGGCCATGATCTCGTCGGTGGTCAGCTTGGTAGTCGCGGTGCCACGAATTTTATCGAACCGGTCCGGCTTCGGCGTTGCGTCCTGGTTGATCAGCACGATACGCCCGTCGGACGTCACGTCGAACTCGACCATGCTGCCCGGCTGGATCCCGAGATAGTCGCGGACCCGCTTCGGGATCGTGACCTGACCTTTGCGCGTGACTTGGGTCGCCATCAGCGATTTCTCCGGTATTACCTCCTCGCCACATAGTAATGCCTAATCTCGTCCAGGCAGCCCGTCAACGCTCCGAGCCCGGCTTGATCGGCGGTGGCCAGGGAGCGGGTTCGGCGCTACATCAGGAAAATCGCGTCGCCCGGCAAAAAGGGGAGGCGAGCATGGCGCGGGTGGCGTTGGTGACCGGCGGGACGCGCGGGATCGGCGAGGCGATCTCGGTCGCGCTCAAGGACGCAGGCTACGGCGTGGCGGCCAACTACGGCGGCAACGACGAGGCCGCGAACGCGTTCAAGGACAAGACCGGGATCCCGGTCTTCAAGTGGGACGTCGCCGACTTCGAGGCCTGTCACGCGGGCATCCAGAAGGTCGAGGCCGAGGTCGGGCCGGTCGACGTGCTGGTCAACAACGCCGGCATCACCCGCGATACCACGCTGCACCGGATGTCGGTCGAGCAGTGGCGCGCGGTGCTCGCGACCAACCTGGATTCGGTGTTCAACATGACCCGGGGCGTGATCGAGGGCATGCGCGGCGCGCAACTTCGGGCGGATCGTCAGCATCAGCTCGATCAACGGCCAGAAGGGCCAGTTCGGCCAGGCCAACTATTCGGCGGCCAAGGCCGGGCTGATCGGCTTCACCAAGGCGGTCGCCCAGGAGAACGCGGCCAAGGGGATCACGGTCAACGCCGTGGCGCCGGGCTACATCGGCACCGAGATGGTGCGCGCGGTGCCCGAGGAGGTGCTGAAGTCGAAGATCCTGCCGTTGATCCCGGTCGGGCGCCTGGGCGAGCCCGAGGAAGTGGCGCGCTGCGTGGTGTTCCTCGCGAGCGACGCGGCCGGGTTCATCACCGGCTCGACGCTCTCGGCCAACGGCGGTCAGTACATGGCCTGAGGTCGGCTCGGGCGCGCTGGGGCGTGAGTCGCGCGCGGGGCGCGCTCAGGAGGCGCGGCGCAGGCCGAAGGGCTGCATGCCCGGTGAACGCGCGGGTGACCAGCGCGGCGGCGTCGTCGCCCGGCGCCAGCTCGGCGGTGCCGGTCGTGAGGGCGACGTAGAGCGGCCGGCCGGCGCCGACCTCGAGCGGCATCTGGGTCAGGATCGAGGCGATGCGCGCGCCCGCGACCCCGGCCTCGGCAGCGGTGGCGCCATCGATCACCAGGCAGAACCGGTCGTCGCCATGGCGCGCCGGCAGGTCCTCGGCGCGCGAGCTGCGGACGATGATCCCGCCGAGCTGCGTCAGGACCCGATCGCCGGCGGCGTAGCCGTAGGTCCGGTTGATCTGGCCCATGCCGACGACATCGAAGCTGGCGAGCGCGAGCGGGCTCTGGGAGCGGTTCTGCGCGATCGCCTGCTCGAGGTAAGCGTGCAGGAAGCCGTGACCGAAGAGATGGGTCAGGCGGTCGGTGGTCGGTGGCAGCTGGGCGCCTTCGAGCCAGCCGCGCAGGCGGCGACGCAGCCGCTGCTGGCGCACCCAGCCCTGCACCCGCAGACGCAGGACCTCGGGTTGGAACGGCTGGAACAGGACGTCCGAGACCCCCCACTCGAACGGCAGCGAGCGGTCCGGAAAGCTCTCGGTCCGGCCGATCAGCAGCACCGGCAGATCGAACAGCTCGATGTCCGATCGGATGGCGGCGCACAGCCGCTGCAGCTCGTCGTGGTCGCGGCTCGTGGTGATCAGGACGACGTCGAGAGCGTCGCGGCGCAAGCGCTCGAGCGCGCTCTCGGCGGTCTCGGCGTGGGCGATGGTGGCGGCGCCGCCGAGCGCGGTCATGACCTGGATCTTGTCACCGCCGGCGGGGCCGATCAGCAGGATCCCGACCCGGTCGATCGCCGGCACCCCCGGCATCTCCAGCGCCGGCGTGACGCTGAACTCGCTCAACACCGCCTCGCGCCGGCGCCGCTCGATCTCCATCGCCGCGAGCCGCGACAGCGCCCGGATGCGGGCGAACAGCTCAGCGTCCTCGATCGGCAGCATGAGGATGTCGTCGGCGCCGAGCGCCAGGGCATGGGCGGCGACCGCGGCGGCGTCATCGGGCGTGGCGATCACGACCGGCAGCGAGCGGGTGCGGGGATCGGTCTTGATCTGGGTCAGCAGCGCCATGCCGTCCTCGACCCAGGCGTCGATCAGGACGAGGTCGGCCGCCCCGTCCGCCAGCGCCGCGATCGCATCGCCGTGACCCTGGCAGCCGTACAGCTCACAACCCCAACCGCGCAGGCGCGCGCAGACGAACTCCAGCGGCTGGCTCGGCCGCTGCACGACGATGAGACGAGTGGGTTGAGCCATGAGTTGGGGCTGTCCTGATCGGCCATGAGCCTACGACCACGCTCGTTAAAATTCCGTGGACCGCGGGCCAGCGTGACGCCGGTCAGGAATCCGGTCGGCGGCCGTGGGACCGGGGCGGGAAGCAGCGATCGACTAATTCGATCAATTCTTCAGGATGACACGTTAACATATTGAATAGGAATAAAACTTATCGGTGCATCGGACTCGGGTCGCAACCGGCGGCGGGCGCGCCGGGGTGGCGCAGAAGATACGCCCGGCGGTGCAACCGCTTGATAGCTGTGAAAAATGCTTGCGAGTTGGTAAATCATTGGAATAATTCTACCACAAGGTTATACGCCGGAGCGCCGGCCTTGGTCTGAGCATGGAGAGCGTGCAGATGCCGATCAATGGCGACAAACATCGCTTCACGCGCAAGAACGTCGAGTTGGCGCCCGATGCGCCGGGGGTGTACGCGCTGTTCGACAACAGCGAGGTGGCGTACTACGGCCGGGCGCATGGCGGGAGCGACACGATCCGGGCCCGGCTCAGCGAGCATCTGGCCGGCCGCCAGGCGCCCGGTCGGGTGAAGGCCAAGCTGTTCAGCTATGAGGTCACCCGCTACCCGTTGAGCCGCGAGCGCGCCCTGCTCGAGGAGCACAAGCGCAACACCTGGCGGCTGCCGGAGTACAACATCGCCGCAGCCTGAGCGGGCGCAGATGGCGGATGGGGTGGGATTCGAACCCACGAGGGGTTGCCCCCTGCCGGTTTTCAAGACCGGTGCCTTCAACCGCTCGGCCACCCATCCGATCGCGGGCGCTCTGGATTTAGGCTGGCTCGGCGTCGCTCGCAACGGTGCTCGAGCGACCCCGCAGGGATCGCGCGATCGCTTCGGCGGCGGCGGCTCCGGTCAGCGCGGCGCCGTGCACGGTGCCATAGGCCTCGAGCGAGCAGGCCTCGCCCGCGAAGAACAGCCGGTCGGCCAAGGGCTCGGCCAGTCTCGGGCGGAGGTGTGCGAGGCCCGGTCGGGCGCAGGAATAGCCGCCCCGGATGTCGGGGTCGGCGCACCAGGCGGTGCTCGCGACGCCCCTGACCTGCCGGCGCAGACCCGCCCCGAAGACCTTGACCAGCTGGTCGAGGGCGAAGGCGGCCATGGCGGCCGGGCCTTCGGCCTCGAGCTCGGCGGCGAACCGACCGGCCAGATAGCCGAGCGCGAGGTCGCGACCGAACCGGCGGAACTCGAACCGGATCGCCGCCGGCGTGGCGTGCTCGAGGTGCAGACGATAGGAGTCGTCAGGGCCGAACTGGTTCCGCTCGAAGGCGATCGCGACCTTGTTCGCCTCGCCCAGCGGCACCGCCGCGAGCGCGTCCTGCCTGGGCGCCGGCAGCGGCGGATCGAAGGCGATGCCGCCCGCCGCCAGCACGCTGGTCGAGGCAGTGACGACCACCGTACGAGCCGTCAGAAGTCCCGCGCGCGGTCTCGACCGACACCACCTTGCCGCCCCAGCGGATGCGTAACGCCCGCGTTGCCAGCACGACCGGCAGGCCCTGGCCGAACCGGGCGAGCAAGGCGCCGTAGCCGTCCGTGACCGGCCAGTTGCCGCCGCCGTCCTGGTAGCGCGCATAGTCGAGGGTCGACAGGCGCTCGGGGTCGACGCCGGCGAACGCGGCCAACCACGAGTCGAACATCGCCCGCAAGCGCGGATGCGGCGGGATCACCTCGGCGGCCGGGCGGTCGAGGCCGGCCGCGCCTGCGGCCCGGACCGCGGCGAAGGCCCGGGCGTAGTAGTCGTCGAGCTCCGTCTGCAGCGCCGCATCGGCCCAGCCCTCGCTCCACAGGCGGCGCGGCGCCGGTGCCCGCTCGTAGGCGAAGCCTTCGGCATCGGCGAAGGCCGTGAACGGGTTGTGGCTGGCGTTGTGCAGCCAGTGGGCGCCGCGGTCCCAGGGCAGCCCGAAGGTCGCGACGTCGGTCTGCGCCCGGCCGCCGATCCGGTCCTTGGCTTCCAGGATCAGGACGTTCAGTCCGAGCTCGCGCGCGCGGCGCGCGGCGGCGAGGCCCGCGGCGCCGGCGCCGACCACGATCAGATCGAAGCTCGATCGGCTCAAGGCGTTCTCCGCGCGCCGGCAAGCCCAGCCTTTGCCCGGTCCGGGACGATGCCTACCTAAGGACCGGCCGAGCGGTCAATTCTCGAGGCAGCAGGGCTGCCGGAGCAGCGGGATGGCGTGATGGAGCAGCGAGCCCCAGCCGGCGGCTGCCGGGTGACGGTCGCCAATACCGGCCAGAGCTTCACGTGCCCGGAGGGCGAGCTGATCCTGGACGCCGGGCTCGGGGCCGGGCTCGGCCTGCCGCACAACTGCCGGGGCGGCGCCTGCGGCACCTGCAAATCGACGGTCCTGGAAGGCGAGGTCGACCACGGCTGGGTCATGAGCTTCGCGATCTCCGACGAGGAGAAGGCGGCCGGCAAATGCCTGATCTGCCAGAGCAAGCCGCTGACGCCGACCCTGGTGATCCGGACCGACGGCGCCATGAGCGCTTCCGAGGCGGCGCCACCGGCGCCGATCGAGGCGATCGCGACCGTGCTCGCCGCCGAGCCGGTGACGCCCTCGATCCGCCGCCTGGTCCTGGCGCTCGCGCCCGACGTCCGTTTTCGCTACCGCGCCGGCATGCACGTCGAGCTCAGGACGCCAGGCGCTCTGAAGCCGCGCACCTACTCGATCGCGACCGCGCCCGACGATCAGGGCCTGCCGCCCGACGGCCTGCTCGAGTTCTTCGTCACCCGCCACGCGGGCGGCCAGGCGAGCGGCTGGCTGCATGGGCCGCAACGGCTCGGCCATCCGGTCCAGATCCACGGGCCCTATGGCACGTTCCGGCTGCCGGAGGGCGTCTCGGGGCCGGTCCTCGGCCTCGCCGGCGGCTCGGGCCTCGCCCCGATTCTCGCGATCGTCCGGGGCGCGCTGGCGTCCGGCTTCGCGCAACCGATCCGGCTGATCCTCTCGGTGCGCGACCGGAGCGAGGTCTTCGGCCTCGATGCGCTGCATGCCCTGACGCGCCGTTCTACCCGGTTCTCCTACACCGTCACCTTGACCCGCGCCGAGGCGGTCGAGCCGGCGACCGGCTGGCGCGCGGGCCGGATTCCGGCCTGGCTCGCGGACGAGCTGCCCGATCTGTCCGCCTGGCACGTGCTCGCGGCCGGCCCGCCCGGCTTCGTCGACGCCTGCATCGCTAAGGCCAGAGAGCTCGGCGCGCTCCCGGAGCGAATCCTGACCGACAGCTTCACCCCGACCGTTCCCTGAGCGGCGGGCGATCACGGGCCGGCGCCGACGATCCGGTACACCGCACCGCCGAGGTCGACCATGTAGAGCTCGCCCGCCGCGTCCTCGCCGAAGGACGCGATCTGCAAGCGGGTGTCGAGCAGCACCGGGTTCCGGCCCTGGCGCAGGCCGAAGATCTCGCCGCTGCAGTAGTCGCCGGAGAGGTAGGTGCCGACCAGCTGCGGTAGGGCGGTGCCGCGATAGACGTAGCCGCCGGTGATCGAGCAGCGTCCCTGGCGATGCTGGTACTGAGCGATCGGTAGCTTCAGCTCCGACCGCGCGCAGCCGGTGGCCGGGCGATAGCAGGACCGGCCCTCCATGAGCGGCCAGCCGTAGTTGCCGCCGCGGCCAACGATGTCGATCTCCTCGATCCGATTCTGGCCGACGTCGCCCGCGAGCAGCCGCCCGTCCTTCCGGTCGAACGAGAAACGCCAGGGATTGCGCAGCCCGAGGGCATAGATCTCGGGGCGCCCGCCGCCCTCTGCGAACGGGTTGTCCGGCGGGATCGCATACGGCCGCCCGTGGTCGACGTCGATCCGCAGGATCTTGCCGAGCAGTTCGTCCGGGTTCTGGGCGCGCTCGCCGGGATCGCCGGCGCTGCCGCCGTCGCCGAGCCCGATGTACAGATCGCCGTCGGGGCCGAACGCCAGCATGCCGCCGTTGTGGTTGGCGAACGGCTGGTCGACGGTCAGGAGCACCCGCCCGTCCGGGTCGGCGCGGTTCGGGCTGGCCGCCGAGGCATGAAATTCCGCGATCACCGTGGCGCCATCCGGCGCGCGCGTGTAGTCGACGAAGAAGCGGCCGCTGGTCGCGAAGTCGGGATCGAAGGCGAGGCCGAGCAGGCCCCGCTCGCTGCCCGACTGGACCTGATCGTCAAGGTCGAGGAACGGCTCTTCGAGGAGCGCCCCATCCTCGAGGACCAGAATCCGGCCACCCTGCTCGACCACGAACAGCCGGCCGCTGCCATCGCCGGCGTGGGTCACAAACAGCGGCTGCGCCAGCCCGTCGGCCACGAGCTGCAGCTCGATCCCGGGCTCTGCGCGAGCGGCCGCGCCGGCCACGATCAGGCCGAGCAGCATGCCGAGCAGAGCCGAAGCACCCATCCTCACCCACGCCATGCACCTGATCTGTTCGATCGCCGCCGGGAAGTCTAGGCTGCGAGCTCGCCCACTGGCGGAGGACGGCTCGTGCCGAGCAGGACGCCCGCGACCGAGGCCTGTTGGGCCGCGTTCAGGAGCGCGGCCGGGCTCGGGCACGACGACTACGTCGTGGTGGCCTTCGGCGACGATCCGGAGACCGCGGATGCCCTGGTCGAGCTGGTCCTGGCCGGCCGCAAGCGCGCCACGGCATCCTTGTTGCGGGACTATGGCGAGCGCTCCCCGGTGCCCCGGGTCGGCGATCTCGTCATGGTCGTCGACAGCCGCGGCAGGCCGCGGGCCATCTGGCGGACGACCGCGGTCGCGATCGGGCCGCTGGTCGAGGTCGACGACGGCTTCGCCTGGGTCGAGGGCGAAGGCGATCGGAGCCGGGCGTGGTGGCTCGAGGCTCACCGCCGGTATTTCGGGCGCCAGGCGGCCCGCGAGGGGTTCGTCATGCACGACCGCATCGAGACCGTGTTCGAGCGCTTCGAGATCGTGTGGCCGCCGGAGGTCGCCGATCGTCGCCTCGCCTGACGACGCGGGGTGTCGATGCCAGAAGGCGTTTGTCTCCGGCATGGGCAATCGACGCTGGGAGCCGCGGCCGAAACGGGCTATCTGGGAGAAACGGCGCGACCGAAGGGAGGCAGAGGATGGATCTCGGGCTGAAAGGGAAGAAGGCGATCATCACCGGCGGCAGCAAGGGCATCGGGCGGGCGATCGCCGACACGCTTGCGGCCGAGGGCTGCCACGTCGCGATCTGCGCGCGCAACGCGGATGGCGTCGCGGCCGCGGTCGAGGCGCTCAAAGGCAAGGGGGTCAAGGCGTCGGGCCGGGCGCTCGATGTCACCGACCGCGCCGCGCTGGTCGGCTGGGTCGAGGCGAGCGCCAGCGAGCTCGGCGGCATCGACATCGTGGTCGCCAACGTCAGCGCGCTCGACATGAACCGGACCGAGGAGGCGTTCCAGCACGAGTTCGAGGTCGACCTTTTGCACACGGTGCGCACGGTCGACGCCGCGGTGCCGCATCTCGAGCGCTCAAAGGCGGGCGCCATCGTCGTGATCTCGAGCGTCTCGGGTCTCGAGTTCGACTTCACCAGCCCGGCCTACGGCACCTTCAAAGGCGCGCTGGTGCACTACGCCTCACGCATGGCGAGCGAGCTCGCGCCCAAGCACATCCGGGTCAACACGGTCTCGCCCGGGAACATCTATTTCGAGGGCGGGATCTGGCAGCAGATCGAGCGCAACCTGCCCGATCTGTTCAAGACGGCGCTCGATCTGAACCCCTGGGGCCGCATGGGGACCGACCAGGAGGTGGCGAACGCGGCGGTGTTCCTCGCGAGCCCGGTGTCGAGCTTCACCACCGGCGCCAACCTCGTGGTCGACGGCGCGCTGACCCGCCGAATCCAGTACTGACGCGCGGTCGGCGCTCAGAAGACCGGGATCAGCTTCTCCGGATCGAAGGCCACGGTCTCGCCGTCGACCCCGATCTCGGGAAGTGCCGGGAAGGACGATGCCGTAGGGCTCGACGAAGCCCTTCATCTTGAGCACCGCCTGGCGCCAGTTGTCGCGCCGCTGATCGAGCGTGAGGACGCCGAGCCCGGCACTGCGCGCCGCCTCCTCGAGCAGCGCGTGCGCCGGGCCGAACGTCGCCGGCAGCTCCCAGAAGTCCTGCGGCGGCTCGTAGAGCACGCCCGAGAGGAACACGAAGCCCGCGCGCAGCTGGCGCGTGATCGTCTGTTTCTCCTCGGGGCCGAGCGTGGGCATGAGCTTCTGCAGGATGGTCAGGCAGATGCCGAGATGGCGCGCCTCGTCCTGGCCGATGCAGCGGAACGCCTCCTTGAGCACCGGGATCGTGGTCCGCTGGTACATCGCGTGGAACAGGGTCGCCGCCGCCATCTCCCCGAACAGGAACGAGGTGAACAGGATCGGCACCGGATACTTGTGCACCCCCTTCTTGAACGCATCCCAGTAGCGGGCGCCATTGTGATAGAGCCACTCGATATTGTTGCGCGCGAGCTTGCCCAGCGCCGTCTGCGGCTCGAAGCCCAACGGCCCGCCCGGCGTGAACAGCTGGATCGCGCGCCCGCACACCTCCTCGTGGTTGACCTCATCGCGCGTGACCGAGAAAAAACACTTCCGGATCGGGTCCTCCTCGTGGGTCTCGTAGGTATGGATCATCGCCCGCGCAAACACCGCCGGCCCCGAGCTGTCGAACACGCGACAACAGCCCGAACCAATAGCCGATCGCATACCGCTGATCCTGCGTGAACGCCCCGACATCCAACGTGCCCCACGGCAACCGCGACGGCGCCCACCCCGGATCCCGCGCCTGCTCATAGATCTCGAGCAACTTCGGCGTCTCGACCCGCCACTCGATCGGAAAAATATTCATCGCCGGCAGCGCCGGCGCGTCCTCGGTGCCGAACAGGATCTCCTCGGGGTCCGGCTGCTTTTCCGGGACAAACGGCGGTTTTTCCGTATGTTGCGACGAGATCGTTCACATCCGCCATCAACCGATCTCCCGAAGCTTCGGCCGCAAGCCGCGGTCCGCATGGCGAGATATACGAGCGTTGACGTTACCTGCAAGCTTTCCCGCAACGGTAGAGCCGGCTTGACCAGCGGCTTCGCCCGCAGAGTGAACAATGGCTTTGTGATGTGAAACGCATTCGTTAATCTCCTTACGCCGCGATGAAACCTTTGGCATTTGCCATGCCGGATCGACCAAGAGAAATTTCGCCGGGCGAGCTCGACGAGGTGCTCGCCCGCGCCCGCAAGGAGCATTGGCAGCAGCTGGCTCTGATCGGGCCGCACGTTCATGCGGTCCGGCACACTTGCTTGCTGAGGACGAAGGCCCGCCACGGAGCGTCATTTTCCTGCTGGAGGAACGGCTCTGGGCCGAGGGCGCGCGCGCCCTGGCGGCGCTGACCAACCTCACCTCGCTCGATCCTCAGTGACAATAGCATCGGGGCCGAGGGCGCGCGCGCCCTGGCGGCGCTGACCAACCTCACCTCGCTGAACCTTTGGAGCAACGGCATCGGGGCCGAGGGCGCGCGCGCCCTGGCGGCGCTGACCAACCTCACCTCGCTCGACCTCAGGGGCAACCGCATCGGGGCCGAGGGCGCGCGCGCCCTGGCGGCGCTGACCAACCTCACCTCGCTCGACCTCTGGGGCAACGGCATCGGGGCCGAGGGCGCGCGCGCCCTGGCGGCGCTGACCAACCTCACCTCGCTCGACCTCAGGGGCAACCGCATCGGGGCCGAGGGCGCGCGCGCCCTGGCGGCGCTGACCAACCTCACCTCGCTCGACCTCAGGGGCAACGACATCGGGGACGAGGGCGCGCGCGCCCTGGCGGCGCTGACCAACCTCACCTCGCTCGACCTAAGTTGGAACCATATCGGTACCGAGGGCGCGCGCGCCCTGGCGGCGATGACCAACCTCACCTCGCTCGACCTCACTGGCAACCGCATCGGGGCCGAGGGCACGGGCGCCCTATCTGAGTCGAGGACGGCAGATGAGCCGCTTGCAAGCGGCGGTCGCGACAAGTCCAGCCGGGTGCATGAGCTAGACGAACGGAGGCACCATCGTATCGACCACATGCTGAAACGAGTTGACCACGAGCCTAAGCCGCCCACGCCGGCTCCGCATGAGACGAATCCCGGAAGGTTGGCGTTCAACCCCGCAGCAAGAATGAAGGTCGGTCGACGCGAGCGAATCGAAGTGCGCCTGAGTCGTGACCTTGCCGCCAAGCTGACCGAAAGTCTGCGCGGCAGGGGCGCGCCTCAGATCGAGGTCGATCGAGATCGCCGAGCGCATGCGGGTGCGGCTGCTTGGAGATGACTTCGCCATCAAGGCGCTCAGCCACGAGGATCAATTGGTGCGAGAGACGGGCTTCGCGCAGTGGGATTTCGATGTGGTTCCTCTGCGGCGCGGCCGAAGGGTCCTTCGATTGCTGGTGACGTTGAGATTGAAGCGCGAGAGCACCCAGGAATTGTGCGATCTGCCAGCACTCGAGCGCGAGATCGTTGTTCAGGTCGCGCCGGTCTATGCAGTAATCCTCTTCACGCGCACCCATTGGAAATGGCTTGGCGCTTCAGTGGCCATTCCTCTGATCGCCTGGCTGGCTTCAGGCGCTGATCTCACTTCTCGGATTGAACCCTATTTCGCGCGCTTTTTCGACCTGTTGAACCATTGACGGCGCCAAGCCGCGAAGCGCCAACTCGCGCTGGGCGCTGGCGCCGTGCTACGACATGGCTGGCTGCTAAGGATCTGTCCGATGCCCGTGGTTCTCGCCAAGATCCGGGTCGCGCCGGATGGCACCATTTCCGGCCAGGCGCCGCGCGAGCTGCCACCCGGCGCTCAACATCGTGCTGGATGACCTCGACGAGGTCCACGCCCGCAACCCGGAGATCGGCGCCAAACCCCTCGTGCTGCTTCCCGACCGGCCCGACCTCGACATCAGCTACGAGTACCTGCTCAAGCTGGAGGCGCGCTACGGCCTCGACCACTCGTTCGACCCCGAAGCCGCCGACCGCTCCTACACGGTCCGCGAACTCCTCGAAGGCGTCCGCCGCGACGAGTCCGGTCAGGAGGGTGACCATCGAAAGCGCTACCGGATCTCGGCGGGGGACAACGCTCACATCACGGTTGTCGAGGGCGGGGTCCGTGGCGGCGGCGCCCAGATAGGTCAGCGTCTCGGCCGCGACGATTCCGGGAAGTCGTGGCGATCAGCGGTAGGGTCATGGCGGTACTTCTCGATCGCCTGCGGCTTGGGAGCGGTCGTCCTCGCGCTTGTGATCTGGTCTCTACCCTCCAACGAGTGGCGAGCCATCGTGGGCGGTCTGGTCGGGCTGGGCGTGCTGGTGACGGCGTTCATGCTGTCGATGAACCCGACCTACTTCTACCGGCGCACTCTGAGCTACGTGATCCCGGCCGGCCTGTTGCTGAACGCCGTTGGCTTCACCGTCGACGTGATCGCGCCGGGCGGCCGGTTCCAGTGGAATGGTGCGGTCAGCGGCTGGTTCTTCGTCGCCTGGGCGGCGGTCGTCGGCTGCCTCGTCGTCGGTGACATCAAGCAGAGCCGATGAAGCGTCTTGCGCGAAGAGCGTGGGCGCGCGAGCTTGCTGGCGGTGGCAAGGGGAGGGAGCTGGGATGATCGGAACGCGCGGAATGGCGCGGCTGGCGGCCGCCTGTGGCCTTGCGGTCTGGCTGCTGGCGGCGGCGGGGGCTGGCGCGGCGGAGCGGGCGACCAACGGCGTCATCGTCTACGAGAGCGATTTCGGGCTCAAGGATGGGGCGGTGTCCGAGATGCGGGGCGTGGCGGTCGGGGTCGATCCGACCCTGCGGCTGGAGAACCTGACTCACGAGATCCCGGCGTTCAACATCTGGGAGGGGGCGTATCGGCTCGCCCAGAGTGCGCCCTACTGGCCGGCCGGCACGGTGTTCGTGGCGGTGATCGATCCGGGGGTCGGCACCGAGCGCAGGTCGATCGTCATGAAGACCAGGTCCGGGCATTATTTCGTGAGCCCCGACAACGGTACCCTGACCCTGGTCGCCGATCAGCTCGGGATCGAGGCGGTGCGCGAGATCGACGAGACGAAGTTCCGGCGGCCGGGCTCGGAACAGTCCGCGACCTTTCACGGCCGCGACGTCTATTCCTACACGGCGGCGCATCTGGCCTCGGGCAAGGCGAGCTTCGAGGAGATCGGGCCGGAGCTCGCCGGGGAGATCGTGCGCATCGCGTATCAGAAGCCGGAGCTCGTGGGCTCCCTGGTGCGCGGCAACATCCCGATCCTCGACGTCCAGTACGGCAACGTCTGGACCAACATCGACCGCGCGACCTTCGAGCGGCTCGGCATCGTCAAGGGCGCGCCCGTCAGCGTCCGCATCTTCAAGGAGCAGGCACAGGTCTACCAGGGCAGCATGCCCTACGTCTCGACCTTCGGCGACGTGCCGGAGGGCGACCCGCTGCTCTATCTGAACAGCCTGGACGACGTGGCGCTGGCGATCAACTGGGGCGATTTCGCCCGGACCCACAGCATCGGCTCCGGCCCCGAATGGCGGATCGAGGTCGCCAAGCGCTGACCCGTATGAAGGGCCGGCACCCTATTTGCGGGAACCGCCCAAACGCGCCCAGAAAGCCAGACGCAAGTCTCAAAATGCGGCTCCGGGCAGCCTCGCAGGCTGGTTCGGGCCGTCGGAAACTTGCCTCTAGGGCGCGAACCGGCGCATGATCGTCCACCGAAGGCCCTGCAAACGGGGAATCCCGGCTGAGAAGAGCAAGGGTGAGTATTGTGCCCCCCCGACCTCAGGTGGGTCGGCCCGAGACCGAGGTGGATGATCGCGCCAGACCCGGAGCGGACCAGCGCCATCCTCGCCCAGCTTCGGCGCGAGCTTTGCCGCTCGAAGCCGCATCAGCCGGAATTCGCCGTGCTCGAGCGCTTTCGGGACCAGCCCGGCCTATTTGTGGACGTCGGTGCCAACCTCGGCCAGAGCATCGCCACACTGCAGCAGTACAGCACGGCGATGCGGGCGGTCTGCTTCGAGCCGCTGCCCTGGCTGGAGCCGGCGCTGGGCGAGCTGAAGCATCTCCAACTCATCGACGCGTATCGCATTGTGGCGCTCGGCGATGGCTCGGTCGGTACGGTGCGGCTGGTCGTGCCGTGGGTCGATGACGTGCCGCTGCTCACGCGCGCGACACGCCACCACGCGAAGTTTGCGGATCCGGCATATCAAGAGGCCCTCAGGCGCCTGGCGAGTCATCCTGAGGGCGCGGTGCGGCTGGAGCAGGTCGACGTCCGCTGCATGCGGCTCGACGATCTTGCGCTCAAGCCCACGATCCTGAAGGTCGACGTGGAGGGCGAGGAGCTTGCGGTTCTCCGCGGTGCGGTCGGCACCATCAACGCGCATCGGCCGTTCCTACTGGCGGAGCCGAGCCGGGATCGACGAGAGATAGCCGAGCTCATGCGTCTTCTCGACTATGTCGGCTATCGCTGGGCGGTCGGAGATCTGGTGCCGTGGGACGGCGGGCCGGCAGAGAACGTCTGGTTCGAGCCCGAGGTCCGCCCGAGCTCGGGTAGGACGTTAGAGCCGCCGGAGGACCTGCTCGGTTATCTTGGCGAAGATCCGGCGTCGCGCTGACTGGCGCGCACCGCCTGCCCCGTGATACAAGAAGGCCGGCTGACGGGGACGTTTCCGATGCCCGTGGTTCTCGCCAAGATCCGGGTCGCGCCGGATGGCACCATTTCCGGCCAGGCGCCGCGCGAGTTGCCACCCGGCGACTACCAGGCGCCGATCCGGCTACCGGAGCCGAAGCGGCAAGTCGCCGACGCCTCGATCTGCCGGTCCATGATGCCTATTGGGATGATGGCGTCTCGCTGCGTCGCGAGGACATCTACAATTCTGACGGGCGCTGAGCTGGCGTGTTCGTCGACACCAACGTCCTGATTTATTCGACCCGGTCGACGAGTTCATTCCATGCCCGCGCCGTCGCGCTTTGGCAACTGCCGCGGGTTCCGAAGCGCAATCGCCATCAGTCGCAGGTGATTTGGGAGTATCTGTCCGTCGTAACTCGTCCGAGTGGGGATAGCGAGCCGCTGCCGATGGTCGACGCATTGGCGGACGTCGAGCGCTTCGTCGCGGCTTTCGACGTTCTCGAGGACGGCCCGGAGGTCGGCGCGCTTCTCGGCGATCTCTGCCGCAGCGTTGCCATCGGAGGGCGCCAGGTGCACGACGCCAACATCGTCGCGACCATGTTGGCGCACGGCGAATCCCGGCTGCTGACCGCCAATCGGAGCGACTTTCGGCGCTTCGAGCCGCGGATCGAGCTCGTCGGAATCTGAGGGCTGGTCCAGCGGTCCTCACCGGACGGGGGTTGCTTTTGCGCTTGGCGCGGACGTGGCGTTCTGGCGTAGAGTTCGGCTGCGCAAAACCACGGTTGAGGAGGCAAAGTCATGGCGGGGGTCACGCCGAAAGCCAGAATCATGAGCAGCTGGGCCGACGGCCTCGCGCTTCGTCGACGTCGGCGGGCTGCCCTGGGAGGAGAGCCGGTTTCCGGGCATCTCGACCAAGACGCTGTACTTCGACAAGGCGACCGGCTCGGTCACCGCGCTGATCCGGATGGCGCCAGGCGCCGGGCTGCCCGATCACGAGCATCCGCTGACCGAGCAGAGCTACGTGCTCGAGGGCGCGCTGGTCGACGACGACGGGCGTTGCGAGGCCGGCGACTTCGTCTGGCGGCCGGGCGGCAGCCGGCATCAGGCCTGGTCGCCCAGGGCTGCCTGGTGCTCGGCGTCTTCCAGGTGCCGAACAAGTTCTTCGAACAGGGCGGCAAGGTCACCGACATCCTCGAGCCAGGAATGGGACACGGCCTGGAGCGAGGCGGGCAACCTCAAGGCCATCGGCTAACCCCGCTCCTGCCAACAGCGATCCGAGCTGCGGTCGCCGGTACCGGTAAGCCCGGGGCGGCGTGCCACCGGCGCTGGTCGCGTGCCGCCGGCTCGACTACAGTGCCAGCTCGGGCACTTCGGGGCGGCACGGCGCGATGATGGCGCGAATGATCACCAGACTGTGGCCACCGGGCCTGTCGCTCGTGGCGCT
>CAVSRN010000004.1:0-20090 GCA_963730195.1 uncultured Alphaproteobacteria bacterium | reverse complement strand
AGGCCGCAGATCGCATCGTCCATCCCCACGCTCGGCCGCCAGCGATGTGGAGTGGAGAACAGGAACACGACGAGTCAAGGAGACGTCACATAACGTATTGCTCTGCGTCGCGGTTTGTTATCGTTCCCGGCCATGCTCCTCGCTCCCCACGCCTCTGGCCGCCCGCACCTCGGGCGGAGCGCCAGTCCTACACCAGAACGGCTCCGGCTTCCAAGCCGCTCGGCGGCCCCGGGCGAATCCTTTGACCAACGCTATGCGTTGGACGTATTTGGTGACCAACGCTGTCAACTTTGGGCATTCACATGCAGCCTGCTGACCATCGGATCGCGCGACATGAGCGGAGTTCCTGGGCGCTGGCCAAGTACCGTCGCTGCAAGCCGTAGGAGGCCAAGGCGCGCATCAGCGATCTCGTGCTGCGGCGGGCCGCGAGGAGGGGCCGCAACGCCTCACGGTTAATGATGAGGGACGCCGTGGCGATCGTCTCCGCTGCGGAGTTCGCCGGGATGATCCAAGCCGAGACGCGTTCGTGATTAATGGAGAACCCTCCAAGGCCCCCCAAACATCCCTCGCGAGCCCAGAATTGGTCTCGACTGGGCGCGCTCCGTTTCAATGCGAACTGCCGATCGCAAGGCTTTGCCTTCCCGGACGGTGAGGTTGAAACTTTCTCTTCAGAAACCCGGCTGAAGCACATGACCAAGTCGCCGCGCCAAACGACCAGTCTGACGGATCGCCTGCAGAGGCATCCGATCGTCTGGCTTCTGGGCCTTGTTGGCTCGATCGCATCCATCATCAGCTTGGCGGTCGTCTTCTGGCCACCGACGCCGCCGCCGGCTCCTGAGGCTCCGCCGGTTCCCGCACCACCGGCTCCCTTGAGCTCGGACTTGACGATCATAGACGCCGATCTAAGCCTATAACTCGTACTCGGCGTCTGTTCGGGATTATTCCGGTTGGTTCGGACTATATCTTATCTTACGACATTGCGATTAGAAACGATACGCGAAAATCAAGAACATATTGTAATATCGAGAGTAAATTTTCCGGCCCCCAGGTGCGTGGCTCGGGCATTTTGTTCTCTGGTCTATGGGTCAATTGGTATGATAACAAAGAAGATGATCTAGATTTCGATTTACCGCAAGACCCAGCGTTCGATAATCAGTTCTTTTCCTTTCCAGGCCCAAAAAAACTTTGGCCACTTGATTGGATTCGGATCCGAGTCTCGTGGCGAAAGCCACATTTTGAAATATCACCATGGTACGACATCGATCTAAGCCGCGTCCAATGGCTTTAGAGTGACTCTGATGACATGCAGCTAGCCTAATTATCCTGAGGAGTCCACGAGTGACTCATATCATATTTAACTGCGCAAGTATCTTAGGAAGAGAAGAATTGCGCAGCAGGCAAGGCAATCAGACGCACTTTCCCGCAGCCCGACCTGTTCATCGCGGCGACGGCACTGGTGAACGGTCTGTGCGTCGCGGCGCGCAATCTCGCGATTTTGCGCCGACAGGAGTTCCCGTCTTCAATCCGTAGGCTGGAGAGAGGGTTGGGTGAGCGTGGCAGATGATCATGACTTAATTGCCGGACGGGTTCTCGATGGCGCGGTTCTCGTAGAGCAGGACGCGGCCGTGGCCCCAGCCGATCGAGACGATGTCGAGGTCGCCGTCGCCGTCGATGTCGGTCAGAATCGCGCCGTCGTGGTGCTCGTCGCCGATGGCGACGATATGGCCGAGCCAGCGGCCGCCCCGGCCGTCGGCGTTCTAGAAGACCCATAGTCTGGCGGTCTCGGGATGGGCGAGGTTGTGCTCGCCGACCACGACATCGAGATCGCCATCGCCGTCGAGGTCGGCGACTTCCAGGCTCATCGGCCCGATCACGGTCGCGATCACGTGCTTGATCCAGGGGCCGTCGTCGGAGGACGGCTGCTCGTACTAGACCAGGTCGTCGCGCCTCGAGATCGCCTCGAAGCCGACCACGGCGTCGAGCCGCCCGTCGCCGTTGATGTCGGCGAGCCGGTTGCGATCGGGCGGCTCTTCCGGCCCGATCTGCCGCAGCTGCCAGCCGCCGCCGAGGTTGGGACGGTCAGCATCTGAATGCCGCGGCCGAACTCGTGCCAGGAGAGCGCGATCTGTGGCCGATCCCCCTGGAAGCGCGCGATCGCGACACCCTGCAGGAAATCACCATCGCCGGCATCGAGGTTGTCGTGGACGGTGAAGGAGCCGTGGCCGTCGTTCTCGGCCCAGACGAACTTGGCGTTGCGATCCGCGCCTTTGCCTTCGGTGCCGAGGACGTCGAGGTCGCCGTCGCCGTCGAGATCGGCGACCGCCGCCATCTTATAGAGCGGCGCACCAATCGCCCGCCGCTGCCAGGGCCTTCTGCCCGGCCCTGATGGCGCTCGCCGACATCACGATTTATGGCGTCGTGCTGTCGATGATCGGCCGGGTCGAGCTCGCCATGACCACCAGCATGACGGTCCACTTCCTGACCCGGCCGCGGCCCGAGGACGTGCGCGCCGAGGGTCGGCTTTTGAAGCTCGGCCGCCGGCTCGCGGTCGGCGAGGTGGTGATGCGCTCGGCCGCGGACCCCGAGCCGGTCTGCCACGTCACCGGCACCTACGCGCTCCCGCCCAAGCGCGGCTGAGGGGTCGCCTGCCGTGGGGATCGCCGCCCGAGGCGTTGACAGAGCCGGCGCTTGGGCCTAGCTATGCGCCCGCGCTCGGGTCGTCCGCGGCCCGGGTGAGGTGTCGTTTGGCCGTTCGGAACCGCCGGCCGGCAAGCAAGCTCGGGCCTCCGCCGATGAAGACCTATTCCGCCAAGCCCAAGGACGTCGCGCGCGGCTGGTGCGTGATCGACGCCGACGGCCTCGTGCTCGGGCGGCTGGCCGCGCTGGTCGCGACCCGGCTGCGCGGCAAGCACAAAGCCATGTACACGCCGCACATCGACTGCGGCGATCACGTGGTCGTGGTCAACGCCGACAAGGTGGCGCTGACCGGCAACAAGCGCGCCCGGAAGATCTACTACCGGCACACCGGCTATCCGGGCGGCCTCAAGCAGCGCACGGCGCAGCAGATCCTGGCCAGCAGCCATCCCGAGCGCCTGATCGAGAAGGCGGTCGAGCGGATGCTGCCGGGCGGCGCGCTCGCGGCCCAGCAGCTCAAGAAGCTGCACGTCTACCCGGGTCCCGAGCACCCGCATCAGGGCCAGACGCCGGTCGCCCTCGACCTCATCGCCGTCAACCGCAAGAACACGGTCAAAGAGCTCGCCGATGGCTGATCATCCGACCCGCACGCTCGCCGATCTGAAGGACCTGGCGCAGACCGTCGCCCCCGAGCCCGAGATCGCGCCGCCGACCCCCAAGATCGACCGCCAGGGGCGCGCCTACGCGACCGGCCGGCGCAAGGACGCGGTCGCCAGGGTCTGGGTCAAGCCGGGCGCCGGCCGGGTGACGATCAACGGTCGCGACATCGAGGTCTATTTCGCCCGGCCGGTGCTGCGCATGATCATCAACCAGCCGTTCGTGGTCGCCAGCCGGGTGCAGCAGTTCGACGTCGTCTGCACGGTCAAGGGCGGCGGCCTGTCCGGGCAGGCGGGCGCGGTCCGCCACGGCATCAGCCGGGCGCTGGTCGCCTACGACCCGATCCTGCGCCCGCCGCTCAAGGCCGGCGGCTACCTGACCCGCGACTCTGCGCCGGGTCGAGCGCAAGAAATACGGCCTGCGCAAGGCCCGCCGCAGCTTCCAGTTCTCCAAGCGCTGATCTCGGTCTCCCACCGCTGCCCGGGGCGGAGCCGGTCTCAGCCCTGGGGCTCGGCGTCGACCGCCGCCGAAGGATCGCCCGCCCGGACGCCCGGTGGTGCCGTGGCGGCGATCTCCGCGCCGGCGGCGGCGCCCGGGCTATAGATGAAGGTCCGGCCGCAATAGGGGCACTCGATCCGGCCCGAGGCCGGGATCGCGAGCCAGACGCGCGGATGGCCGAGCACGCCGCCGCCATCGCAGACGACACTCGACGCGTCGACCAGGATCTCCTCGGGCTCGATCATCAGGCTCTCCGCTCTGTCCGCGGCTCTCGGCGCGCGCCTCAGATAGAGGACCCCTGGCGGGCTTGGCAAGCCTGCATGGCCAGCCGGCGGCGGCCAGCGCGATCGAGGCTTGGCAGTCGCCCGGGAATTGGCTCTAGATGGTGCTCCCCCGGAGGTTGCGCATGCTGCTCGTGTTCGGCTCGCTCAACGTCGACCTGGTGTTCCAGCTCGAGGCCTTGCCGCGGCCGGGCGAGACCGTGCTCTGCCCGGGCTATGCGCTCGCGGCCGGCGGCAAGGGCGCCAATCAGGCGGCGGCCGCCGCCAAAGCCGGGGCGGCGGTGCGCATGGTCGGCCAGGTCGGCGACGACGACTTCGGCCGGTTCGTCACCGGCGCGCTCGCGGCCGCAGGCGTCGATGGCGCCGGCATCGGGATCTCGGCGAAGCCGACCGGGATCGCCGTGATCGGGGTCGACCGCCGGGCCGAGAACCAGATCATGGTCGCGAGCGGCGCCAATCTCGACACCGATGCCGGCCAGATCGACGATGCCGGGCTGGCGCCGGGCGTCACCGTCCTGTGCCAGAACGAGATCCGGCCCGAGGCGACCTTCGCGCTGCTCGAGCGGGCGAAGCGCGCGGGGCGCCCGCACGATCCTGAACCTCGCCCCGGCCGTGCGCTGCCGGGCCGCGTGCTCGACGCCCTCGACGTCCTGGTGGTCAACCAGATCGAGGCGGCGACGGCCGCGGGCGCCGGCGGCGGTAGCCCGCCGCTCTGGCGCGGGCCTGGCGGCGCGCCATGGCCTGACCTGCGTGGTCACCCTCGGCGCCGAGGGCGCGCTCGCGATCGGGCCGGCGGGCGGCTGTCGGGTGCCGGCGCTGGCGGTCGAGCCGGTCGACACCACCGGTGCTGGCGATGCCTTCGCGGGCGTCCTCGCCGCCGCCCTCGATCGCGGCTTGGCGCTGCCCGAGGCGCTACGGCGGGCGAGCGTCGCCGCGGGGCTCGCCTGCACCCGGATCGGCGCCCAGACCAGCCAGCCCGACGCGGCCGTGATCGAGGCCGAGCTCGGCCGATTGCCCGGCGTGACGGCGTTGCCATGAGCGGCCCGGCGCCGACCGCCGCCCCGGACGACCTGACCCGGGGCCTGCGCTCACACGTCATTGTCCCCGGGGAACACCCATGATCTCGCTGGACCAGATCCGCAAAAGCGACCAGCGCCTGCACGTCCTCGCCGACGCCATCGGCGGCCTCCTGGTCCACGCGTTCCATTTTCTCGCGCTGTTCGTGATCGGCGCGACCACGGTCTGGTCGGCGGGCTTCGCCTTCCGGACCATGATCGGCCAGGGCGGCGCCAGCATCGAGGACATCCTGCTGCTGTTCATCTATCTGGAGCTGGGGGCGATGGTCGGGATCTATTTCCGGACCAACCACATGCCGGTGCGCTTCCTGATCTACATCGCGATCACGGCGCTGACCCGCCTCTTGATCAGCCACGCCAGCGTCGAGCACAAGGCCGACCTCGCGATCCTGATCATCGCCGGCGGGATTTTGGTCCTCGCGTTCGCGGTCCTGGTACTGCGCTTCGGCTCCAGCCGCTTTCCGTCGGTGACCGTCCAGAAAGAGCGCACCGACCAGGCGGGCGACCAGGCTTCCGCAACCGGCTGAGCCCAGGCTGCCTGGCTCAGCGCGGCACCGGGAGGGTCAGCTCCTGGCCGCCGTAGCCGTGCTCGCTGTCGTGGGCGCGGATCGTGACCTCGGCGACATCGTCCGGGATCCGGACGCCCGCGAGCGAGCGGGTGAAGGGCTGCTCGTCGACGTGCGGGTGGAGCAGGATGCGGGTGCCGAGCACCGTGCCGTCGGGCGCCTCGACCTCGAAGGCATCGGCGTAGTGGTCCCAGCCGGTATCGGCGTGGCGGACCGTGACCTCGAAGCGGAAGCTGCCGTCGGCGGCCGGCGTCAGCCTGGCAGCGAGCACGTCGGCCTCGCCGGCGCGCGCGGCCGGGCCTTGGATGCCGAGCCAGGCGGCGGCCAGCGGGATCAGGAGCGTGGACGATCGGAGCATGCGTCCTCCTTGGCTGGCGGCTCAGGCGCCGGTACGGAAGCGGGCGATCAGGGCGCGCGCGGCCGTGGGCGGCAGCAGCCGGCCGGCGGTGACCGCGGCCTCGAGCTCGGCGAGCAGCGCGCCGGTCGCGGGATCGGCGGCGAGCGCGTCGAGCAGCCCCGCGTTGACCTCGGCCCGGAGCCAGCTCCGGGTCTGGCGCTCGCGCCTGGCCCCGAGCTCGCCCGCCGCCTCGAGCGCGCTCCGGTGGCGGCCGACCGCCTGCCAGACGGCATCGATGCCGGTGCCGTCCCGGGCCGAGCAGGTCAGGACCTCGGGCGTCCAGCCGGGGGTCGGCGAGCGCAGCAGATGCAGCGCCGCCTGGTAGTCGGCCCTGGCCCGGCGTGCCGCCGCCAGGAGCTCGCCGTCGGCCTTGTTGATCAGGACCAGGTCGGCGAGCTCGATGATGCCGCGCTTGATCCCCTGCAGCTCGTCGCCGGCGCCCGGTGCCAGCAGCAAGAGGAAACCGTCGACCATGTCGGCGACCGCGGTCTCGCTCTGGCCGACGCCGACCGTCTCGATCACGATCACATCGAAGCCGGCCGCCTCGCAGGCGAGCGCCGCCTCGCGGGTGCGCCTGGTGACGCCGCCGAGCGTCGCCCCCGCGGGCGAGGGCCGGATGAAGGCCGCGGGCGCCTGGGCGAGCCGCTGCATGCGGGTCTTGTCGCCGAGGATCGAGCCGCCGCTGCGCCGGCTCGAGGGGTCGACCGCGAGCACCGCGATCCGATGGCCCTGCGCGATCACATGCGCCCCGAACGCCTCGATGAAGGTCGACTTGCCGGCCCCGGGCGTGCCCGAGATGCCGAGCCGGATCGCGCTCCCGGTCGCCGGCAGCAGGCGGCCGAGCAGCTGCTCCGCCTGCTCCTGGTGATCGGGGCGGCGCGATTCGATCAGGGTGATCGCGCGCGCCAGCGCCCGGCGATCATGGCTCAGGACGCGTTGGGCGAGGGTCTCGAGGGCCGGCGTCATGCGAGGATCGAGGTAGTCCCGGGGTGCTGCCGATGTCAACGCCGGCCGGCCGGCTCGGCGCCATGGTTGACGAAAGGCTGACGGGATCGCATTGAATTGGGTCGCGACCCGAAGATGGGACCGTGACCGCTGAATGGGGAGAACCTGAGATGACCACCTCGAGCGCCGGGATCTCGAGCCAACGCCAGCAGGCGGTCGCGGCCTGCATCGCCGACGTCAAGGCGATCATCCGCGAGCGGGGCGTCGAGCGCGCCGCGCTGGAGCGGGTCAAGGGCCGGCTGCTCGAGCTCGCGGCCAGGCGCGATCTGTTCTCCTTCGCCGCGCTCCCGCTCCAGCACGAGGGCAGCACGCTGCATCTCTTGTCCGAGGACGAGGATCGGAGCTTCGCCCTCTATGCGGTCGCGGCCCGAAGCGCCAGCCGGACGCCGCCCCACGACCACACCACCTGGGCGGTGGTCGTGGGGGTCGAGGGCGAGGAGCTGAACAAGCACTACCGCCGGCTCGACGACGGCGCCACCGCCGGCCAGGCCCGGCTCGAGGAGACCGGCGCGACGCTGGTCAAGGAGGGCACGGGCGTCGCTCTCATGCCCGACGACATCCACAGCATCGAGCGCACCAGCGATGCGCCGATGCTGCATTTCCACCTCTACGGGAAGAGCCTCGAGCATCTGCCGGCCCGCCGGCAGTTCGACATGGCAACCGGCACCTACAAGGTCTACCCGGCCAGCCCCAACATCGTGAAATGACGGCCTGAGATGACCGCCACGATCACAGCCACGGCGCTGCACGCGAGGCTGCGGGCGAACCAGGGCGAGCTCGCCCTGCTCGACGTCCGGTGGCCGGGCGCGTTCGCGCGCGGCCACATCCTGCTCGCCAGCAACGCGCCCCTCGATCGCCTGGAGATCGATCTGCCGCGCCTGGTGCCGCGGCGGGCGGCGCCGATCGTCCTCTGCGACGCCGGCGACGGTGCCGCCGAGCGCGCCGCCGCGACCCTCGCGCGCTTCGGCTACGCTCGACCTCGCGGTGCTCGAAGGCGGCATCCGCGCCTGGCAGGCGGCGGGCTACGTCCTGTTCGAAGGCGTCTACGTGCCGAGCAAGGCGCTGGGCGAACATGTCGAGGCGGCCTGCGACACCCCGCACATCAGCGCCGACGAGCTCGCGCGCCTCAAAAGTGCTGGCACCGACCTCGTGATCCTCGACAGCCGGCCGGTCGAGGAATACCGGCGCATGAACATCCCGGGCGGGATCGACCTGCCCGGCGCCGAGCTGGTCCACCGCATCCACGACCTCGCCCCCGACCCGGAGACGCTGGTGGTGGTCAACTGCGCCGGCCGCACCCGCAGCATCATCGGCGCCCAGTCCCTGATCAACGCGGGCGTCGCCAACCGGGTGGTGGCGCTCGAGAACGGCACCATGGGCTGGACCCTCGCCGGCCAGCAGCTGGAGCACGGCCAGGCGCGCCTGCCGCCGCCGGCGAGCCCGGCCGCGCGGAGCTGGGCGAGGCAGGCGGCCGCAAAAGTCGGACAACGCTTCGGCGTGCCCTCGATCGATCACGCCACCCTTGCCCGCTGGCGCGCCGAGGCAAACACGCGAACGCTCTACCTCTGCGACGTCCGCTCGCCCGAGGAGTATGCCGCCGGCCATCTGCCGGGCGCCCTCTGCACGCCGGGCGGGCAGCTGGTCCAGGCGACCGACAGCTGGCTCGGGACCCATGGTGCCCGGGTCGTCCTGGTCGACGACGACGGCGTGCGCGCGACCATGACCGCGTCCTGGCTGCTCCAGCTCGGGCGCTGGGCGGTGCACGTGCTCGACGGCGGGCTCGGCGCCGAACTGGAGAAAGGCCCGGAGCGGACGCCGGTCCTGGGCCTCGAGGAGCCGCCTGCCGATCGGCTGCTCGACCCGGACGCGCTGGCCGCTCTCCTGCCGGGCCAGGGCGTCCAGGTCCTCGACCTCGCCGACAGTCGCAGCTTCCGCGCCGGCCATGTGCCGGGGGCCCGGCGCCTGCGCCGCGGCCAGCTCGAGGCGGATCTGGCGCGCCTGTCGCCGGCGCCTTGTGTGCTGACCTCGGAGGACGGCGTCCTGGCGCGCCTGGCGTTGCCCGAGGCGGCCCGCCTGCGACCGGGCCAGGTGCGCCTGCTGGCCGGCGGCACCGAAGCCTGGCGGGCGAGCGGCCGGCCGCTCGAGCCGGGCGCCTGGGACCCGACCGACGAGGAGGATGCCTACCTCCGCCCCTACGACCGGCCGCCCGGAGAGGTCGAGCAGGCGATGCGCGACTATCTCCGCTGGGAGACCGCGCTGGTGCCGGCGGTCGAGCGCGACGGCACGCTCCGCTTCAAGGCTTTCCCAGATCGTCCCAACCCGTGAACGCCCATTCGGCCGCCGCCGCGAGCGGCGCCGAGGTCGGCGTCAGGTTCGCCAGAAACTGCTCGGCGCGGCGGCGCCAGGAAAAGCTCGCGGCGTAGGCGCGACAGCGCTCCTTCGGGATCTGTGACCCGCGACATAGTGGCAGGCGAGCTCGGGGCCGAACTTCGCACCCGCGAAGTGGACCGCGGGATATTTCGCGCCCAAGCTGGCGAGCTGCGGGCCGTCGCCCACCACGAGCTTGCTGCCGCGCGCGACCGGCAGGGCCAGGAAGGCCCCGACGTTTTTCTCTACAGCGACCCGGCCGACGGAAAGGTGCACCGGCCGCGGCAGAGCCAGCGCCGGCGGATGGTCGGGGCGGAACAGCTCGATGTCGACGCAGCGTGACGAATTCCAACTAAGCCCGCGTCTGATCTTGCTTAGCGTCTATTTTAATAAGAGCGCGGTCACGTACGGTCCGCCAGTAATATAGTAAAAAAGACCCACTACGATTGTTATTATGACTATCAAATACGCTGCGTATTGATGCCATCTATCTTCGTCATTAGGCGCCGAAAAAGCCAAGAATAAGGCAGAAGCAAACGCCGTCAGGATGACAGCTATTCGAAGTAACAGCGCTCTTTCGAAGTAATAGGAAAGCAGCACTTCCGCTTTCTGTTCGCCGTGCTCTCCTCTGAAATGCCTGCTCAGGATCAAAACGCCTATGTTTCGGTTTACTGCCGCACTGCCGTATAGATCCACCATTGCCAAGCCCCATGCTAACGCGGAATAGATAGTTATCTTGGCGCAAAACGCTATCAGCCCGCCGAATCCGAGGCCCAGCCCTATCCCTATAGGGAAGATGGGGCCTCGTAGTCTCGCCACAGACCTGACCCGCATCTCGTCAAAGGTATCTATAATGATAGATAGTTCGTCCCTGACTGATCTGTAATATGAAAAAAACCATATCAGCGTCGTGAACAATAAAATACTGCTCAGCGAAAGTCTTACTGTCTGCCCTGAGTCGTACATTCTGACAAAATCATCCTTCGAGATGAGGAGTCCCAGGACTGCTACTGTCACCCCCGCCGAAAATCCAATGTATTCTTTTAGCCGTTCGTAAACTTCAGCCATTACGCCAGCAAACCACTGTCCCGCGCTTCCATAGGGTGGGTGCCCCGAACGCGGCTGCGTCGGAGGCGAGAGAATGTGTATACGGTTCGCGGCGCCTTTCAAGCCTTCCTGCCGCCGGCCATCGGCGGTCTGGTGGATCGCGTCGTGGAGCACCCGGGCGCCGGCGAAGGTGCCCCCGATCAGCTTGCGCAAGGCCTCGTCATGATAAGGCTCTGCTGAGGCGCGGGGGCCGGGGCACCCGCATCGTCCATCTGCCCGGCAAGAGCTGTGCCGCTCCGGCCAGAACCACCGCTTCTTCAGGCGCCAGCCGTCGACGACATCGCCGATCAGATAGAGATACTCGGACTCGACATGGTGCAGGAAATCCAGCAGACAGTCCGCCTTGCAGCCCGGCGTGCCCAGATGTAAGTCGGAGATGAAGACGCTTCGGTACCGCTGGGCCGCCGGTCGGACCCCGATCGGTCGCGAGGACGAGTTGCCGAGCATAGTGTTCACTCACGCCTGATCACTGATGAAGCGCCAGCGGCAAATATCCACACAATCGTGACGGTCGTATGACAGCAGGTAACTTTCGTGATCAGACCGGCGTTGCTTACCTTTCATTAATAAAGCGAGGCGAGGTCGGGCGGCAGCGGGGCGGTCCGGCGGCCGCGACCTGGGGTCTGCTGGCGCTTCCCGGCAGAGGTCGGGACAGATGAGCGACCAGCCGCCGGCCCGGCGCCTCATGATCATCTTCAACCCGACCTCCGGCTGGCGCCGGCGCCGGCGCTTCGAGGCGGTGCTGGACAAGCTGCGCGCGCACGGCTGCCAGCTCAGCGTGCACGTCACCAGGGCGCCGGGCGATGCCGAGCGTCTGGCGGCCAGCGCCGACCCGGCCCGCTACGATCTGCTGGTCATCGCCGGCGGCGACGGCACGGTCAACGAGGCGGTCAACGGCCTCGGCGACCGGCGCCTGCCGGTGGCACTCCTGCCCCTCGGCACCGCCAACGTGCTCGCGGCCGAGCTCGGCCTGGAGGTCGATCCCGAGGCCGTCGCCCGGACCATCGCGCTCGGCGGCGCGCGCCCGGTCACGGTCGGGCTCGCCAACGGCCGCCGCTTCCTCCTCATGGCCGGCGCCGGCTTCGATGCCCGGGTGGTCGCGAGCGTCAACCTCAGGGTCAAGCGCCGCCTCGGCAAGGCGGCCTACGGGCTCGCGATCCTCCGCCAGCTGCTGGTCGACGCCTTTCCGACCTACCGGGTCATCCTCGACGGCCACCCGCGGCCGGCGGTCTCGGTCCTGGTCGCCAACGCCCATTTCTACGGCGGCCGGTTCGTCGCGGCGCCGGCCGCCGGCCTGCAGACCCCGACCTTCGAGGTCGGCCTGTTCGAGCGCGCCGGCCGGACGGCGGCGATCGGCTACGCGCTCGCCCTGTTCCTGGGCTTCCTGCCGCGGCTCAGGAGCTATCGGATCCTGGCCGCGCGGCGGGTCGAGATCGAGGGACCGCCCGGCGAGCCGGTCCAGGCCGACGGCGACGTCATCGCCCGCCTGCCGGTCCGGATCGAGCTCCTGCCGGCAGCGCTCGAGCTGATCTTCCCGCCGGGCCGGGATCAGCTCGAGGCGCCGGCCGGCCTCGAGGCCGACGTGCTGCCGCCGGCCCAGGTCGAGACCGCGACGCCGGCCGAGGCGGCCCGGCCTTGAGCGCGGGCCGACCCGGGAGGCCGCCCGCGCCGCCTTCTCGTCGCTCGCCAACTCTGGCATGAGAGGGCGGACCGCCGGTCCCGAGGGCTCTCGCGATGTCCAGACCCCACGCCGCCACCCCGCCGCTCACCTGCCAGATCTGCGGCCGCTCGAAGGCCCAGGCGGCGCTGCTGCCGGCGGCGCTGATCCGGCCCTCGATCGTCCAGCACATCATGCGCGCGTTCCCGGCCTGGTCGCCGGCCGGCGCGATCTGCCTGGACGACCTCAACCGGTTCCGGGGCGCCTACGTCCAGTCCCTGCTCCAGGACGAGAGGGGCGAGCTCAGCTCGCTCGATCGCTCGGTGCTCGAGAGCCTGGCGCACCACGAGACCCTGGCCCAGGACGTCGAGGCGGAGTTCCAGAACAAGTTTTCGTTCGGTGAGCGCCTGGCCGACCGGATCGCCGACTTCGGCGGCAGCTGGACCTTCATCCTGCTGTTCGGGGGCGTGATCCTGATCTGGGTGCTGATCAATACCATCTTCCTGCTCGCACGCCCGTTCGATCCCTATCCGTTCATCCTGCTCAACCTGTTCCTGTCCTGCCTGGCCGCGGTCCAGGCGCCGGTCATCATGATGAGCCAGAACCGCCAGGAGGCGCGTGACCGGCGGCGCTCGGAGAACGACTACCGGGTCAACCTCAAGGCCGAGCTCGAGATCCGCCAGCTGCACGAGAAGCTCGACCATCTGCTCCAGCACCAGTGGGAGCGGCTGATGGAGATCCAGCAGATCCAGATCGAGCTGATGAACGAGATCGCCCCCGGCCGCCGCGGCGGCGGCTGAACGAGGCCGATCACGCGGGGTGCCGGCCGTGCTGATCGCCGCGAGCAGCCACGGCCGGCCCCCGGCGTCCGGCGTTACATGAGCTTCTTGAGCATCGCCTCGACCTCGCCGGCGTCCTTCTGCGCCGCCGCCAGCTCTTTGGCCTTGAGCCCGGCCCGAGCCTTGTCGAGGGGCGCCTGGAGCGCCTTCTTCTGGGCGGCGTCGGCGTCCGGGATGGCGCCGTTGCCGAGGTCCTTGCACGGGTTGAGCGCCTTGGCATCGAAGGTCTTGCCGTCCGGCCCGACCAGACAGTTGATCGTGTGGTGCAGATGAGTGTGGACCATCTTGAGCTCGGTCGAGGCCTGGGCATAGCCGGCGTGCTGCTCGGCGGTCGCGATCTCCTTCTTCACGTCCGCCGCCGCCGCCGGGTAGACCACCAGAAACGAGAGGCCCATGCCGGCGGCGCCGAGGCCGGCCCACATCGAGAGACTACGCTTGCTGGTCATCGTCCTGTCTCCTTGGGGGGCTTCGTTGGAAGCCGCTGCCGAGCAGAATAGTTAAGCCGACACGCCCGCCAGCCCAGTGACCGGCACGCATCCGCCCAAAGGAATCGCCATTGGCGCCGATTCGGGACGCAGGCAGCTGCGAACCTGTCGTGCCTGGAGTCTAGAAGGTCGCCGGCGCCACCGCAGCTGCGGCCGGCGCGTCGGGGGTCGCGGTGACGTCCGCCCAGATCGGCAGATGGTCGGAGGCGACCCGGCTGAGGGCCGTGACGTGGCGCTGGAGCTGCCCGCGCAGGCGACAGGCCGAAAGCGCCATGCGGTCGAGCGCGAGCAGCGGCAGGCGGCTCGGAAAGGTCGGCGGCGCGAACGGCAGGACGGCGTGCCGGCGGAGCGCGCCGAGGCCGCGGCTGAACGGCCACCATTCGTTGAAGTCGCCGATCACGATGGTCGCCACGCTGAGCGCCGGCAGGAGCTCGTCGAGCAGGACCTCGAACTGGCGCCGGCGCCGGCGGGAATGCAGGTCGAGATGGGTGGTCAGCACCCGCCAGCCGACCCCTTCGCCGCCGGCGAGGTCGGCCACGATCGCGCCCCGGGCCTCGCGGCCGCACGCCTCGAACACCACGCGGCGGACCGCGCGGACCGTGGGTCGGGTGAGCAGCGCGTTGCCGTACCAGCCGCTCGGGCCATGCAGCAGCGGGCCTTCGATGCAGTGCATGTCGAGCGCCGTGGCGAGCGCCTCCGCCTGATCGATCGTGCTCCGGCCGTGGCGCAACTCGACCTCCTGCAGCCCGATCACGTCGGCGCCGATCTCGGCCAGCACGGCCGCGATCCGGCCGACGTCCTGGCGGCGATCGCGGCCGACGCAGGCATGGATGTTGTAGCTCGCGATCCGCAGCGTCGCGCTCATCGCCCCCGCCGGCGCTTCGACCAGCGCCGCAGCACCAGGGCCAGCGCCACGACCGCAAGGGCGACGCCGCCCAGAATCACCAGATTGACCCCGTCCGGCCGGCGCAGCCAGGCGCCGAGCCGGTCGCCGAACACGGTCATCAGCGCCAGCCCCGGCAGCATGCCGAGCAGGCTGCCGAGCAGGAAGTCGCGGAGCCGCATCTCGGAGGCGCCGGCGACCAGATTGACCACGCTGAACGGTGCCACCGGCAGCAGGCGCAGCAGGGTCATGGCGAACAGGCCGTCCTGGTTGAGCCGGCGGCTGACCGCGTTGACCCGGCGGCTGGCCAGCCGGCGCACCGGGTCGCGACCGATGCCGCGCCCGATTCCGAACATCACGATCGCCCCGACCAGCGAGCCCGCGAGCGCGTAGACGAAGCCGAGCAGGCCGCCGAAGGCGGCAGCGGTCGCCGCGATCATCAGGTTGACCGGCACGAACAGCAGGCTCGCCAGCGCGTAGGCGAGCAGGACGCCCGAGATGCCGAGCCAGGAGAAGCGGTGCGCGGCGGCGATTTGCAGCACCTGCGTGAGCAGGCGGCTGCCGCTGCTGAACTCGGCCCGCAGCAGCAGGACGAACCCCAGCAGCAGCACTAGGGTCAGGGCGCTGCGGAGCACCACCTGGCGCAGGCGCCGGCGGCGCGGCGGCGGCGCCAGGCGCTGCTCGAGGCTCGCCATGGTGATCGGCTCGTCGAGGTCGGTGAGCGCGACCCCGGCCTCGACCTCGGGCGGCAGGGGCGCCTTCTCGACGACCAGCGGCTCGAGCCGGCGCGGTCCGCCATTCAGGGCCTCGAGCGCCGCGATCAGGGAGCCTCGCCGCGCCTGCTCCAGGGCGACGGTCGCCGGCTCCGCGCCGAGATGCTCGGCCAGCAGCGTGTCGCGGACCCGCCGCACGGCACGGCGCGCGGGGGCATCCTCGGCCACGAGTGCCAGCACGCACTCGCTGTCCAGACCCATCGAGCGGTTGGCGAGATTGGCCGAGCCGATGATCAGCAGCCGGTCGTCGACGACCATCAGCTTGGCGTGGAGATTGATCGGCGTGGCCGGCTCGCTGGTCGCGTTGACCGGGTAGAACGCCCGCAGACGCTGCCCGGTGCGGTCGGCGGCCCGAAGCCGGTCGAGGAAGCGGGCGCGGCCGCGATCCATCACCGCGGTCTCGACCGGCCCTTCGCAGACCGTCGGGCCCAGGATCAGGGTCTCGGGGCCGTCGGCATCCTCGAGCCTGGCGGCCAGCGCCCCGGCGATCGCCGGCACGGTCAGATACTGGTTCTCGATGTAAATCACGTCTCGCGCCGCCTCGATGGCGCGCAGATAGAGCGCCTCGACCTCGCGGACCGCCGGCTGGCCGTCGTATCTGGGGCGGGTGCGGGCGATCCCGACCCGGACGTTCTCGAACCAGGGCTCGATCGTGGCCGGCCAGGGCGAGCGCCCGCGCGCCGCCGGCGCCGCGACCCGCTCGCCGCTCGCGCGGCGCCAGCGTTCCCGGGCCAGGGCATCCAGCGCCTGCGCGGTCTCGCCCTCGACCATCAGCATGCAGTCGTGGAACGGCGGCTTCGGCGTGCCGTTCGGCAGCTGCCGGTGCGGCTCGTCCGGCCGATGCATGGGCGTGTCCCAGCGGCCGACCGTCAGATCGATGCCGCCGCAGAACGCGAGCTCGCCGTCGATCACCACCAGCTTCTCATGCTGGCAGGCGCCCGGCGGATGGTCGCCGTCGAACACGAACTTGAGCCGGCGCGAGGCGCCGAGGCCGAACCGAACCTGGGGCATGAACTGGCGATCGAACCCGTAGATGAATGCCCAGTCCCAGATCAGGAGCCGGATCTGCAGCTCGCGGCGGTCCTTGAGCAGCTGGTTCAGGAACGCCTTGAGCGGCGGCGCCCCGGCCGCGGGCTCCAGGCTGATGTCGCTGTTGACGTCCCAGCCCATGATCAGCACGCTCTGCCGGGCCTCGAGCAGGGCCTGGCGGAGGGCGGCGAAATAGGCCGCGCCGTCGATCAGCAGCGCGGCGCGGCGCGCCTGGGTGACGCGCCAGCAGGTGCCAGATGGGTCGAGCAGTGCGGTCATGATCCCCGCGACGAGGTGAGGCGAGCCGCGGACCCACCGCCCGGGCGACCTCAATCAACCCGCGACGCCACGAGAACGATCCCTGCGCTAGCCCGCGGGCGGCCGCACGAGGGCGAGGCGGCCGCCGGAGCGGATCGGGGTGATCGTCCGGGCGAGGCCGGTCGCGTCGTCGGTCTCCAGGTAGACCGCGCACAGGGTCGCCTCGCCCAGCGCCGGCGTGTTGCGTGGCCCCGGCACGTGGCTGCGGAAGCGCTGCAGCGCCACCTCCTTGTTCATGCCGATCACCGAATTGTAGTCGCCGGTCATGCCGATGTCGGAGATGTAGGCGGTGCCGCCGGGCAGGATCTGGGCATCGGCGGTCGGGACGTGGGTGTGGGTGCCGGCGGCCAGCGAGGCCCGGCCGTCGGCGAGATGGCCGAGCGCCATCTTCTCGCTGGTCGCCTCGGCGTGCAGGTCGATCACGATCGCCTGGACCGCGGCGCCGAGCGGGTATCTGGCGAGCTCGCCGTCGAGGGCGCGGAACGGGTCGTCGTAGGCGCCCATGAACAGCCGGCCCATGACCTGCAGGACCAGGAGCTTGCGGCCGTCGGCGAGCGCCAGCTGGGCGCTGCCCCGGCCGGGCGTGCCCGGCATCATGTTGAGCGGCCGGATCAGGCGCGGGTCGCGGTCGCAATAGCCGATCAGCTCGCGCTGGTCGAACACGTGGTTGCCGGTGGTGATCAGGTCGGCGCCGGCGGCGTAGAACTCCTGGCAGATCGCGGCCGTGATGCCGAAGCCGCCGGCGGCGTTCTCGCCGTTGACCACGACCGCGTCGAGGCGGAGCTCGGACCTGAGCTCGGGCAGCTTGTGCAGCAGCACCTTGCGGCCGGCGCGCCCGACGACGTCGCCGCAGAACAGGAGCCTCATGCGCGCGGGACCGGCGACCGGCGATGGCTGGCGGCCTCGGTCACGACCACGTCGAGGGGCTCGTCGGCGGGCCCGACCGGCACCGCCTCGACCTCCTGGAGGGCAAACGCGAGGCCGATCGCGAGCCGGGCCGCGCCGGCCGCGCGCAGCGCCCGAAGGGTGCGGTCGTAGTAGCCCCGGCCGTAGCCCAGGCGCCGAGCGCGGCGGTCGAACCCGAGCAGCGGCACCAGGACGACGTCCGGGATCGCCGCCGGCGCCGCCGGGTCCGGCTGCATGACCCCGAAGCCGCCCGGGATCAGAGGCTGATCCCAGCTCCAGGCATGGAACGCGAGCGGCAGCGCCTTGCCCTGCATCCGCGGCAGCGCCAGACGATGGCCGCGCGCGGCCAGGCGTCGGAGCGCGGGGCGCGGGTCGAGCTCGCCGGCGAGCGGCCAATACGCCGCGACCACCGCGGCCTCGGGCGCGATCAGCGCGGCCAGCCGCAAAGCCACCGCCTCGGCCGCGGCGGTGGCCGGACCGGGCTCGACCTCGCCGCGGCGCGCCAGCAACAGCGCGCGCACCGCAGCCTTGCGCCGGACCAGGTCATCGGCGATGTCATCGGGATCGGACAAACCGGACGGCTCGCAAGGGATCGGTCAAGGGAACGCTGTCACGGGGAATGCCATCACGGGGGGATGCCATCACGGGCGAGATGGCGCGCGGGGGCCACCTTGGCCGTCGGTCACTACCGTCCTCTGTGGCCTGCCTTCGCAGGTGGGCGCCGTAGTACCGAGACCAGGGTCTCGACAGGGACAGCTCCCGTACAGAGAATATTGGCCGCAGGGTTCTCGAGGACCTAACGCGCCAGGCAGCACCCGCACCGGGTTAGTTAGGCGCTCTCCAGCTGGGCTGCAATAGCGTCGAGCTCCTGGGCGACCGCCTCGACCGCCGCCGCCGCCTGTTGCTCGGCCTCGCTCACCCGGCCTTCCAGGGCCGCCTTCAGGCGCTTGATCTCGTCGAACGCGTCGGACAGCTCGTCGGCGACCAGGAGCGAGGCCATCAGCAGCAGCCGGGCGTCGCCGACCTGGGTCTGGCCACGCGCCAGATCGCTGACCCGGCGATCGACATAAGATGCCAGCTGGCGGACCCGGGCCTCCTCGCCGTCGCCGCACTGGACCAGATGCCGGCGGCCGTTGACGCTGACCTCGATCATCGGCATGGCCTAGCTCCCGACGAGGCGATCGAGCTCGGCGATCGAGCCGTCGAGACGCCGGACGACGCGACCGTTCATCTCGCGCAGCGTCCGGTTGTCGTGTTGCGCCTCGTTCAGCGCGACGCTCAGGCGGTCGCATTGCTCGTGCAGCACGGACAGGTCACGCGCCAGCGCGTCTCGTTCGGCGGCGATCCCGGCAAGCGCCCGCGGATCGGAGGCCGCCGGCCCGGCGCCCGACTGGCTCAAGCGGTGCTCCAAGGCGGCTTCGAGCCGCCTCAGGGCCTGGGTCAAATGCCGCTGCGCGGCCTCAAGTTGCGACATGCCGCTCCGTCGATCCCCCGACCTTGGTCCCAGGGAAATCAATGGCCCTAGGAAAACAACCATTTAGCGAATAACCTTGACACAGGCCGCGCAGCGCGTCAACTCGGGCGCGCGCTCGGCGCCGCGGCCGAGGTCGAGATTCGGGTTGATTTTTGCCGCGGATGGGCCACGTTCCCGCATGCTGCTTGGCGGGCCGTTGCATGGTGCGGCGGCGCCCCCGAGAAGCCGTGAGCCGGACCCCGCGACCGAGATCATGACCGCCGCCTTGAACCCCGCGCCCGGCGAGCCGGGCCAGCGCGATCTGGCCAACGCCATCCGCGCGCTTGCCATGGACGCCGTCCAGGCCGCCAATTCCGGCCATCCGGGCCTGCCGATGGGCATGGCCGACGTGGCGACCGTGCTGTTCGGCAAGTTCCTGAAGTTCGATGCGCAAGCGCCCGACTGGCCCGATCGCGACCGCTTCGTGCTGTCGGCGGGCCACGGCTCGATGCTGCTCTACGCGCTGCTCCACCTGACCGGCTATCCGGACATGACGATCGAGCAGCTGAAGCGCTTCCGCCAGCTCGGGTCGCGCACCGCCGGCCATCCGGAATACGGCCATGCGCCCGGCATCGAGACGACCACCGGGCCGCTCGGCCAGGGGCTCGGCAACGCGGTCGGCATGGCGCTCGCCGAACGCCACCTGCGCGCCCGCTTCGGGGCCGACCTGGTCGATCATCGCACCTACGTGATCGCGAGCGACGGCGACCTGATGGAGGGCATCAGCCACGAGGCCTGCGCGTTCGCCGGCCATCAGCGCCTCGACCGCCTGACCGTCCTGTTCGACGACAATCACATCACGATCGACGGCTCGACCGGGCTCGCCTCGTCGACCGACCAGCTGATGCGCTTTGAGGCCTATGGCTGGGCGGTCAGCCGGGTCGACGGCCAGGACCCGGCGGCGGTCGAGGCGGCGCTCGCCGAGGCGCAGACCGCCGAGCGGCCGACCCTGATCGCCTGCCGGACGACCATCGGCTACGGCGCGCCGACCAAGGCCGGCACCTCGGCGACCCACGGCTCGCCGCTCGGGCCGGAGGAGATCAAGGGCGCCCGCGAGAAGCTCGGCTGGCCCTATCCAGCGTTCGAGATCCCCGAGCAC
>CAVSRN010000003.1:0-19474 GCA_963730195.1 uncultured Alphaproteobacteria bacterium | reverse complement strand
TCGCCGACCGTCTTGCGCGGCACGATCACCGGCGGCATGCCCTCGGCGCCGGCCGGCAGCGCGGTCTCGACCCGGGCCAGGCGATGGCCGTCGGTGGCGACACTGCGCAGGCAGCTGGCAGCGCCTTCCTGGATGGCGTGCAGGTAGATGCCGTTCAGATAGTAGCGCGTCTCCTCGGTCGAGATCGCGAAGCGGGTCCGGTCGATCAGCCGTCTGAGGTCGCCGGCCGGGACGCCGAAGCTGTGGTCCAGGCCCTCGTCGGTCATCGCCGGGAAGTCGGCGGCCGGCAGGCAGGGCAGATCGAAGGTGCTGCGGCCGGCGCGGAGCGTGATCTCGGCGCCGCTCTCGGTCCGCTCGAGACTGATGCGACAACCCTCGGGCAGCTTGCGCACGACGTCGTAGAGGGTATGCGCGGGCGCGCTGGTGGCGCCCGGCTGGCTGACCTCGGCCTCGGCCCGCTCGACCACCGACAGATCCATGTCGGTCGCGGTCAGGGCGAGCCCGCCGCCTTCCGCCTCGAGCTTGACGTTGGACAGGATCGGGATGGTCGTGCGGCGTTCGACGACGCTCTGGACATGGGCGAGCGACCTCAGCAAGGCGGCCCGCTCGATGGCTAGCTTCATGATCGCGCCAGGGTTCCACATGTTGCCGGGCATTTGCGGCCCGCCCGCCATCGGTGGGGCCATCCGCCCACGCGCGCGCTGCTCTCGGGTCGACCAGCCGCGGCCGCCCCCGGGAGTCAGGCGTGCCGAGCTCGCCCCCCGCCGGGATCGCGAACCTACCATCAATCACTTGAGAAGGCAGCAAGAAACTCCGGCGCGCCGGCCGCGGCCCTCAACCGGTCAAGAGGCGGCGCAGATGCTCGATATCCTCGTTGAGGACGGCGTCGACCGCCCGCAGCTCCTCGATCCGGCGGATCGCGTGCATGACCGTGGTGTGGTCGCGGCCGCCGAACTTGCGCCCGATCTCGGGCAGGGAGCGCGGGGTCAGCTGCTTGGCGAGGTACATCGCGACCTGGCGCGGGCGGGCGACGGCGCGGGCGCGGCGCGCCGACAGCATGTCGGCCATCCGGAGGCTGTAATGCTCGGCGACCTTCTTCTGGATGTCCTCGATCGTGATCCGCCGCTCATGCGCCCGCAACAGGTCCTGGAGGACCTCCTGGGCGATCTCGAGGGTGATCGCGCGGCCGACCAGGGTCGCCTGGGCGGCGACCCGGTTGAGCGCGCCTTCGAGCTCGCGGACGTTGGCGGTGATCCGATGGGCCAGGAACTCGAGCACCCGATCCGGCACCTTGGCCTCGTGCGCGAGCAGGGCGGCCTTACGGCGCAGGATGTCGAGCCGGAGATCAAAGGTGGTCGGATGGATGTCGACCACGAGGCCCCAGCCGAGGCGCGAGCGGATCCGCTCCTCCAGCCCCATCAGCTCGGACGGGCTGCGGTCGGCCGAGACCACGATCTGCCGGCCGCGGTCGACCAAAGTATTGAAAGTATGGAAGAACTCCTCCTGGGTGCTGCCCTTGCCGCCGATGAACTGGACGTCGTCGACCATCAGGACGTCGGACGAGCGGAACAGCTCCTTGAAGCTCATGGTGTCCTTGAAGCGCAGCGCCTTGATGAACTGGTACATGAACTTCTCGGCCGACAGGTAGACGACCTTGCGGCCCGGGTTCTGGCGCCGGATCTGCCAGGCGATCGCGTGCATCAGATGGGTCTTGCCGAGGCCGACCCCGCCATAGAGGAACAAGGGATTGAAGGGCGGCGCCTCGAGCTCGGCGACCCGCCTCGCGGCGGCGAAGGCGAGCTCGTTGGGCGGGCCGACGACGAAGTTCTCGAAGGTGCAGCGCGGATCGACCGGGGCGCCGATCTCGCTCTCGGGGGCTGGCGGCGCCTCGAGCGGCGGCGTGGTCGTGCCGAGCGCGGGCGCGGGCTTCGAGGGCGGCGCCGAGGGGGTGGCGGGAGCCGTGGCGGTGGTCGCGGTCTCGACGATCAGCGCCACGCCGCCGATCGCCGGATTGAGCCGGTGCCAGAGCGCCCGGATGCGGTCGGCGTAGTGGGCGGCGATCCAGTCGCGCAGGAAGCGGGTCGGCACGGCCAGCCGCACGCGGTCGCCCTCGACCCCGGTCAGCCGCAGCGGTCCGAGCCAGGTCCGGTAGGTGGTCTCTCCGAATTCCGCGCGCAGCATGCCCTGCACCTGCGACCACTGCTGGTCCAGGCCGAGGGTGGCGCTCTCGGGTCGGAGGTTCATGGAGACCCCAGGCTCGCTTACCAACAGCCAGCTACCCATGCCGGAGGACGCTGGCATGGGCATTGAGACGCCGAAATATTCATGCTCTGGACACGAAGATCCCGCCTGATCGACAAGTATCGACTCGTGATCGCTAAGACGCCCGGTTTTCACAGCGGAACGCTAGAGGCTCAGCTCTTGGCAGGCAGGATAATCCGGACGCCTGCGCATGGCAAGGTGATCGAAAGGAGAACGTTAAATATCGCCCGTTAGTTGAGAAGTAGCGCCGAATGACCGCGGCCGCCTTGACCGCCGTCGCCGCAGTCATTTCGCTCAATTACCGGCAAAATTATTCGCCGAGCAACAGTCATTATGAGCAAAATTGAAGACTTGCCGGCGACCCCGGCAATGAGACCGGGCTTTCGCCTCTAAGGAGATGGCGAAGTCAAACTGTTCACCTTTTTCGCAAGGCGCGAGATCCGCCGTGAGGCGGTGTTGAGCTTCAGGACGCGCTTGGTGACCGCGCGACGGATTTCCGGCTCCGCGACCTGTAGTGCCGTCCGCGCCGCCTCAGGGTCGCTCGCGGCCACCGCCTGCTCAACCCTTTTGATGAACGTTCGGACCCGGCTGGTGCGGGCCCGATTGATCACGGTCCGCTTGACCGTCTGCCGGATCCGCTTCTTCGCGGAACGATGATGCGCCATCAGTTGATGCCCTGTCCACCCGGGAACGAAGCGAGCCCTATAGCGCCGCGTCGGCCCGGCGTCAACGGCATCGGCCCGCTCGGCGCCACGGCTCAGCGGTTGTTGAAATCCGGCGTCCGCTTCTCGATGAACGCCTGCATGCCCTCCTTGCGATCCTCGGTCGCAAAGGTGGCGTAGAACACCCGGCGCTCGAAGCGGATGCCCTCCTGCAGGCTGGTCTCGTAGGCGACGTTGACCGCTTCCTTGGCGAGCGCCACGATCGGCTGCGACTTCTCGGCGATGGTCTCCGCGAGCTTGAGCGCCTCGTCCAGCAGATCGGCGAGCGGCACGACCCTGGCCACCAGATTGGCCCGCTCGGCCTCCTCGGCGTCCATCATGCGGCCGGTCAGCACCATCTCCATCGCCTTGGACTTGCCGACCGCGCGGGTCAGCCGCTGGGTGCCGCCGGCCCCGGGCAGGGTGCCGAGATTGATCTCCGGCTGGCCGAACTTGGCGTTATCGGCGGCGATGATCACGTCACACATCATCGCCAACTCGCAGCCGCCGCCGAGCGCGTAGCCGGCAACCGCGGCGATGATCGGCTTACGCCGCGCCGAGACCCGCTGCCAGGGGCCGATGAAGTCGCTCTGAAAGGCGCCGATGAAGTCCCGGTCCTGCATCTCCTTGACGTCGGCGCCGGCGGCAAAGGCGCGGTCCGAGCCGGTCATCACCATGACCGCGATCTCGGGATCGACATCGTAGCCCTCGAGGGCCTGGTTGAGCTCGCCGATCAGCTCAGCATTCAGGGCATTGAGCGCGTGGGGTCGGTTCAGGGTGATCAGCCCGACCGGCCCGCGGCTCTCGACCAGAATGGTCTCGTAGGCCATGCTTGCTAGCTCCCGTGCTCGACGCTGTCCCAGCCCGAGAGGCGCCCGCCACGGGCGGGCGCCGGCGGCCGGAAAGAGGCAGCCGGTATAGGACCAACCGCCGGCCGGCGTCCAGCTCCGATTTGGTCGGCGCGCGGGCCCCGGACGGGCGGTTCAGCGCTGGCAGCGGCGGCACCAGAAGGTCGCGCGGTTGGCCTGGACCAGCTTCTCGACCGGCCGCCCGCAGAGCGGGCACGGCAGGCCGACCCGGCCATAGACCGCAAAGCGGTCCTGGAAGAAACCGAGCTCACCGTCGGTCTGGACGTAGTCCCGCAAGCTCGAGCCGCCGGCCGCGATCGCCTCGTCGAGCACGCTCCGGATCGCCGCCGCCAGGCGCCGGGCCTCGGCCGGACGCAGGAAGCCTGCGGTCCGGCGCGGCGACAGGCGTGCCCGATGCAGGCTCTCGCAGGCGTAAATGTTGCCGACCCCGACCACCAGGCGCTGGTCCATCAGCGCGCTCTTGAGCGGGCTCCGGCGGCCGGCGAGCACGGCGCCGAGGGCCGCCCCCGTGAAGCCCGGATCGAGCGGCTCGAGGCCGAGACCGGCGAGCCGCGGGTGCGCCTCGAGGCTCGCGCTCGGGGTCAGATCGAGCATGCCGAAGCGGCGCGGGTCGACGAAGCGCAGCCGCGTGCCGTCGTCGAAGCCGAAGGTCAGATGCTCGTGCGGCCCGGCCGGCTGACCGTCGAACAGCAGGCGCCCGGACATGCCGAGATGGAGCAGCAGGGTCTGATCGTCGTCCAGATCCGCCAGGATGTATTTGGCCCGCCGCGCGATGCCCTCCAGGCGCCGCCCGACCAGGCGCGCGGCGAGGCGTTCCGGCAGCGGGAAGCGCAGATCCGGCCGGCGCTGCTCGAGCGAGGTGATCCGCCGGCCAGTCAGGCGCGCGGCCAGGGCTCGGACGATAGTCTCGACTTCCGGCAGCTCGGGCATCGGCTGGCTGTCCCGCGCAGGCGGCCCGGCGCTTGTCCCGGCGTCCGCGCTCCCCTAAAAGGCGACCCTGTTCAGCCGCATCGCGGCTTCTGAGGCGCCGTTCCGATGACCGATCCCGTCGACCACGCCAAGCAGCGGCTCGCCTCCTCGTTCGGCTACCAGGAGGTGCCCGCCGAGCACAAGTCCCGCCTGGTGGGCGAGCTGTTCGCGCGGGTCGCCGGCCGCTACGATCTGATGAACGACCTGATGAGCGCGGGCGTGCACCGGCTGTGGAAGGCGGCGCTGATCGACTGGCTGGCGCCGCGCCCGGGGATGCGCCTTCTGGACGTGGCCGGCGGCACCGGCGACATCGCGTTCCGGGTGCTCGACCGGACGGCGCGGCGCGCGGGCCCGCTGCCCGAGGTGATCGTCTGCGACATCAACAACGCCATGCTCGAGGTCGGTCGCGACCGGGCGCTCGATCAGAACCGTCTGGCCGGGCTACGGTTCCTGTGCGCCGACGCCGAGGCGCTGCCGCTGCCGGCGCGCTCGGTCGACGCCTACACGATCGCCTTCGGTATCCGCAACGTCACCCGGATCGAGCGTGCGCTCGCCGAGGCGCAGCGCGTGCTGAGGCCCGGCGGCCGGTTTCTCTGCCTCGAGTTCTCCCGGTTCCGGCTGGCGCCGCTCGAGCGTCTCTACGAGGCGTACTCGTTCACCATCGTGCCCTGGCTCGGCGAGCAGGTCGCCGGCGATCGGGCGGCCTACCAGTATCTGGTCGAGAGCATCCGCCGCTTCCCCGACCAGGCGACCTTCGCCCGGCTGATCGAGCGCGCCGGCCTCGGCCAGGTCCGCTTCCGCAATCTGTCCGGCGGGATCGCGGCGCTGCACTCGGCCTGGCGCCTGTAGGTCGGACGATGCTGCGCTCGAGCCGCCACCTCTGGCGCTTGATCGGCATCGGACGCTGCCTGGCCCGCTACAACGCCCTGTTCCCGCTCGAGCTCCTGCCGCTGCCCGAGGCGGTGCTGCGGCTCGCGCGCCGGCTGTCGCGCCGGGAGGCACCGGGGCGCCCCGGCCAGCGCCTGGCCCGCGCCCTTCAGGAGCTGGGCCCGAGCTTCATCAAGCTCGGCCAGAGCCTCGCCACCCGCGCCGACCTGCTCGGCCAGGCGCTCGCCGCCGACCTCTCCCAGCTGCAGGACGACCTGCCGCCATTCGAGGCCGCGCTGGCGCGGCAGCTGATCGAGCGCGAGCTTGGGCGGCCGCTTCCTGAGCTGTTCTCGAGCTTCGACGACCGGCCAGTCGCCGCGGCCTCGATCGCCCAGGTCCATTTCGGCATCACCACCGAGGGCGAGGAGGTCGCGATCAAGGTGCTGCGACCGGGCATCGAGCGCCAGATGGCGCGCGACATCGACTTCTTCACCTGGATCGCGACCTGGGTCGAGCGCCTCCAGCCGGGCTACCGCCGGCTCAAGCCGATCAAGGTGGTCGAGACCTTCGCGCTCTGGACCCGGCTCGAGATGGATCTCCGCCTCGAGGCGGCCGCCGCCTCGGAGCTCGCCGAGAACTTCGCCGGCGACCAGGGCTTCCGGGTGCCACGGGTCGACTGGCAGCGGACCGCACGCCGGGTGCTGACGCTGGAGCGGGTCAGCGGCATTGCCTCCGACGAGCGCGAAGCGCTGCTGGCGGCCGGCTTCGATCCCGACCGGATCCTCGCCAAGGCGGCGGAGGCCTTCTTCAAGCAGGTGTTCCGCGACGGCTTCTTCCACGCCGACATGCACCCCGGCAACATCTTCATCGACGCCAAGGGCGATCTGGTGCCGGTCGACTTCGGCATCATGGGCCGGCTCGACCGGCCGACCCGGCGCTACCTCGGCGAGATGCTGCTCGGCTTTCTTAGCGCCGACTACCAGCGGGTCGCCGACGTCCACTTCGCCGCCGGCTACGTGCCCGCCGATCAGGACAAGGCGGCGTTCATGCAGGCCTGCCGGGCGATCGCCGAGCCGATCCGCGGCCGGCCGCTGGCCGAAATCTCAATCGCCCGCCTGCTCGGCCAGCTGTTCGAGGTCAGCGAGACCTTCGCCATGGAGACCCAGCCGCAGCTGCTGCTGCTCCAGAAGACCATGGTGGTCGCCGAGGGGGTGGGCCGCGCCCTCAATCCGGACCTCAACATGTGGCAGCTCGCCCAGCCCCTGATCGAGAGCTGGATCGTCGAGAGCCTGGGGCCGCAGGCGCAGCTGAAGAGCGCGGTCGAGGACGGGCTCGAGGCCGCAAGGCGGCTGCCGCATCTGATCGAGCGCGCCGAGCGCACCCTGGACGCGTTCGCCAACGGCGGCATCCGGCTCCATCCCCAGTCGCTGACCGCGCTCACCGGCCGCGCCAGCCGCTCCTCCGGCCGCCTGCTGCCATGGGCGCTCTGTCTGCTCCTGAGCGGGCTCCTGCTCGGCATTCTGCTGCACTGAGCGGGACCTTCGGGTCGGCGGGCGCGGCTTGGTCCGGGCCCGCCGCCCGGGAATTCACAGTCTGGCACGGCGCGATTTCGGGTTGAGCCCATCTTGCCGAACCGGACGCCGTTACTCATTTCAGAGAGTGTGATCTGAGTCAGGGCGTGGACGCGGGGCAGTGCAAGGACGCGGGATTCTGCTGATCATCGCGGGCGGTATCGCGGCGTACAAGAGCCTCGAGCTGATCCGGCGCCTGCGCGAGCGCGGCGTCCGGGTGCGCTGCGTCCTGACCCCGGCCGGGGCGGCGTTCGTGACCCCGCTCGCGGTCGCGAGCCTCGCGGGCGAGAAGGTGTTCAGCGACCTGTTCTCGCTCACCGACGAGGCCGAGATGGGCCACATCCGGCTGTCGCGCGAGGCCGACCTGGTGGTCGTGGCGCCGGCGACCGCGGACCTGATCGCCAAGATGGCGGGTGGGCTCGCGGACGATCTGGCCTCGACCGCGCTGCTCGCGACCGACAAGCCGGTGCTGATCGCGCCGGCCATGAACCCGCAGATGTGGCAGCATCCGGCGACCCGGCGCAACCTCGCGCGGCTCGCTGCCGATGGGGTCCGACGGGTTGGCCCCAACCCGGGCGACATGGCCTGCGGCGAGACCGGGGTCGGCCGCATGGCCGAGCCCGCCGAGATCCTGGCCGCGATCGAGACCTTGCTGATGCCTGCCGCCGGAACCCTCGCCGGCATCCGCGCGTTGGTCACCAGCGGTCCCACGGTCGAGGCGATCGATCCGGTGCGCTTCATTGCCAATCGCTCGTCGGGCAAGCAGGGCCACGCGATCGCGGCGGCGCTGGCGGCGGCCGGCGCCGAGGTCACCCTGGCCAGCGGTCCGGTCCACGAGCCCGATCCCGCCGGGGTGAAGGTGGTCCGGGTGACAACGGCGGACGAGATGCTGGCCGCCTGCCGGGCGGCGCTGCCGGTCACGGTCGCGGTCTGCGCGGCGGCGGTCGCCGACTGGCGGGCCGCCGAGCCGCGCGCCCAGAAGCTCAAGCGCCGGCCCGGCCGGCCGCCGACCCTGGTCCTGGCTGAGAACCCGGACATCCTCAAGACGCTCGCGCGGGCGGGCCCGAACCGACCGCCGTTGGTGGTGGGCTTTGCCGCCGAGACCGAGGACCTGGAGGCCAACGCGCACCGCAAGTTGGCAGCCAAGGGTTGTGACTGGATCGTCGCCAATGACGTTTCGATGGATGAAGGCACCTTCGGCAGCGTTTACAACACTGTGAAACTGATTCGCGCGGACGCCGAGCCTGAGGCTTGGCCGAGAATGTCGAAGGCCGAGGTCGCCTCGCGGCTGGTGGCATGCATAGCGGCGCATCTGCGGAACACCTCAGCGGTCGCGGCGTGAGCCGGGTGCGAGCGGGCCGACTCGCACGGTTTCGCGAGGCTGAAGCTGAGGTCGGGCAAACCGAAACGCGGGACGTGTTGTCATGTTGAGGCCATCGAAGAAGCTGGTGCTCGCGCTCGAGGCGGTCGCCGACATCGCCTATCATGGCGGCGCCGAGCCGGTGCAGAGCCAGGACATCGCGCGGCGCCTGTGCCTGCCGCGACGCTACCTCGAGCAGGTCATGCAGCAACTGGTGCGGGCGGGCATCCTGCGCGGCGTCCGTGGCCCGCGCGGTGGCTATCGTCTGGCCCGCGAGCGGCGCCGGGTCAGCGTCGGCGACGTGGTCCGGGTGGTCCGCGGCATCGAGGACCTGCCGGCGCAGGAGGACCTCGCCTCGGCGTCCCGGCTCGGCCGGCGGGTGATCGGCCCGTTCTGGGCGGCCACCGAGCAGGAGCTGATGGCCCGGCTCGACCGGGTCACGATCGAGGACCTCTGCCGGCGCGCCGAGGAGCAGGGCGTGGCGAGCGAGGTCCTGCGTCGCCGTCGACTACGCCGTCTAGAGCAGGCCGGGCGCAAGCACCGCGCCCCGAACCGAGCGGGCGGCCGCCGCAGCGTCCCGCGACCGGGCCGGTCGAGCCATCGTCGATCCCGGCCGAGATCACCCGTGCTGCCGTCGCGGGCCCTCAGCCTCGATGCCGAACGTACCGACTTTGCGCCGGCGCGGCCGCGTCGCGCTGCGCGCCTGGCTCCGAGGCTCGCTGGACGGGACCGACCCGGTTGCCGGCGCGCGGCTCCGCGGGGGGCCGCCTAGAGCTGCGGGCGTAGCGATTTGGCGCGCGCCTCGAGCTGGTCGGCCTCGTCGTATTTGCGCAGCTCGCGCAGCACCTGGGCAAGGTTGCGGACCGTCGTCACCAGATCCGCGTTGTCGGAGCCGGGTGACTTCTCCTCGATCGCCAGCGCCCGGCGGAGCAGTGGCTCGGCCTTGATGTAGAGCCCGCGATCGTACTCCAGGAGCGCCAGGTTGTTGAGACCGAGCGCCAGGCTCGGGTGGTTGGGGCCGAGGCTCTTCTCGTCGATCGCCAGCGCCCGGGTGTAGAGCGGCTCGGCCTCGTCGAAGCGGCGCTGGGTCCGATAGAGCTCGGCCAGGTTGTTGAGGGTCAGGGCCAACTCCGGGTGGTCGGGACCGAGCGCCTTCTCCTTGATCGCGATGCTCCGCTTGTAGAGATCCTCGGCGGTCGCGTAGTCGGCCTTGGCGAAGTACGCGACCGCGAGGTTGTTCAGGCTCTGCGCGGTGTCCGGGTGATCGGGACCGAGGCTCTTCTCGCGGATCGCGAGCGCGCGCCGGTGCAGCTTGATCGCGTCATCGATCCGCCCCTGGATGCGGTCGAGCTCGGCGAGGTTGGAAAGCGTCGTGGCGAGCGAGGGATGCTCCGGGCCGAGCGCCTTCTCCTCGACCTTGAGGGCCTGCTCGTAGAGCGGGGCCGCCTCGTCGTAGCGCCCCTCGGCGTAGTAGAGCGTGGCCAGGTTCTGGCGGGTCTCGGCGGTGGTCAGATGGTCGGGGCCGAAGGAGGCGGTGCGGATCTCGAGCGCGCGCTTGTAGAGCGGCTCGGCGTCGGCGAAGCGGCCCTCGTTGGCGTACAGCACGCCCAGGTTGTTGAGCGACTGGGCGACCTCGGGATGATTGGGGCCGAAGGCCTTCTCACGGATCGCGAGCGCGCGCTTGTGCAGCGGCTCGGCCTCGTCGTAGCGCCCCAGCACCCGATAGAGCTCGGCCAGATTGTTACAGCTCTGGGCGACGTCCGGGTGATCGGGACCGAGCGCCTTCTCGCGCATCGCGAGCGACTCGCGGTAGTGCGGCTCGGCCGCCAGATAGCGGCCCTGGGCGTGCAGGATGTAGGCGAGATTGTTGACGCTGGTCGCCCGCCGCGGGTCGGTCTCGGTATATTTGTCGCTCAGACGCAGCGCGTCGCGAAACAGGCTTTCTGCGTCGCGCAGGCGTCCTTCGTCGGCGGCTCGCAGCCCGGCCTTGCTGACCTCGAACCATTCGTCGTTCTGCGCCCAGCTCGGCGCCGACGCGACCGTGAGCAGGGCTATGAGCAGGCCGGCGGCCAGGCGATGAAGTGCGATCGCCATGCTCCCTCCGATCTCGATCACCACCAGGTAACCATGAAACGATCTTTGAACCTATCCACAATTTGGTTAACAGCTAGTGGAGATTTCTCGCCTTACGGGACAGAATCGACCATCGCGCACCAACGCCGGCGATCCGCGCGCGACCCCGGAGGCGCTCTCGCTCAAGCTGCTCCGGGCAGCCGCCGCGGCAACGAAAAGGGGCTGAGATGGCACGCTTCAAGGAAAAGGTCGCGCTGATCACCGGCGCCGGCAGCGGGATCGGACTCGCGACCGCGCTCAGGCTCGGCAGCGAAGGGGCGACGGTGATCGCCGGCATCGTCGACGATGGCCAGCGCGCCGCGACCGCCGGCTTCGAGCCGGTGATCCTGGAGGTGCGCTCGGAGGCCGACTGGGACCGGGCGCTCGGGGCCATCGATGCCCGTCACGGTGGGCTCGACGTGCTGGTCAACTGCGCCGGCATCCATCGCGCCGGGGGCGCCGCGGACACCTCGCGCGAGCTCTGGGGCGAGGTGCTGGAGGTCAACCTCTGGGGCAGCTTCCTCGGTTGCCAGAAGGCGATCCCAGCGATGCGGCGCCGCGGCGGCGGGGCGATCGTCAACCTCGCCTCGATCGCCGCCCTCACCGGCGTCCCGGGAGCGATTGCCTATGCGGCCTCGAAGGGCGGCGTGCTGACCATGACCATGGCGCTGGCGGTCGAGGTGGCCCACGAGCGCATCCGGGTCAACTGCGTCTGCCCCGGGGCAATCGACACGCCGATCCTGGACGCGATCATCGCCCGGGCGCCCGATCCGGCGGCGTTTCGGAGCGCGCTCGGCGCCAAGCACCCGATGGACCGCCTCGGCAGCGCCGACGAGGTCGCGGCGGCGATCGCCTTCCTGGCGAGCGACGACGCGTCCTTCATGACCGGGCTCGCGATCCCGGTCGACGGCGGCCGCAGCATCCGCTGAGCGGCGCCGGTCGCCGGCGGCGTCAGTCGAGCAGGCTGAGCAGGAAGCGCAGGCCCACGGTCAGCAGGAACAGCGCGAACCCGAGCTCGAGCTTGCGCCGCGAGATGCCATGGGCCAGGCGCACGCCGAGCGGCGCCGCGGCGACGCTGGTCGGGATGATCAGCAGCGCGCCGAGCAGGCTGACGTAGCCGAGCGAGCCCGGCGGCAGGCCGGCGACCCCCCAGCCCGCCCAGACGAAGCCGAGCGCGCCCGGAATCGAGATCAGCGGCCCGAAGCCGGACGAGGTCGCGACCGCGCGCTGGATCGGCTGGCGATAGAAGGTCATCATCGCGGTGATGAACACGCCGCCGCCGATGCTCATCAGGGTCGAGACCAGGCCGACGAAGCCGCCGTAGAGGGTCCGGAACGGCTGGCCCGGGACGGCCTCACCGAGCTGCCAGTTGCGCCCGAAGGCGAGCTTGATCGCGATCAGGGTCGCCGCCACCACCCAGACGACCTTCAAGACGTCGTCATCGGCATAGCGCGCCAGCAGGGCACCGAGCCCGACACCGATCACCACCGGGAGCGCCATCGAGCGCAGGAGATCCATATCGACCGCGCCCTTGGCCCGATGAGCCGCGAACGAGCGGATCGAGGTCGGCACGATCACCGCGAGCGAGGTGCCGACCGCGAGATGCAGCCGGACCGCGTCGTCGACGCCGAGCGAACCGAACAGCTCGTACAGGAGCGGCAGCAGAATGCCGCCGCCGCCGATCCCGAGCAGCCCGGCGAGCAGCCCGGTCACGAAGCCGGCGGCGAGCAACGCCCCGACCAGCAGCGCAAGCGCGCCCCAAGACACCCCCAGGTCCATGGCGTCACCGTCCCCCGATCGCTGGCGCGCCCTCGCCTTGCCCTCGCCGCCGCGGCGGGCCTAGATTCGTACGCGGCCGATCGGCCGCCACGATAGCGACGGAACATCGCGATGAACATCGCCCATCTGTTCATCCGGGCCGGCTCCGGGCTCGCCGAGCGCCCGGCCGTGGCGTGCGGTCGCGACGTGCTCATGACCTATGGCGAGCTGACGCGGCGCGCCGCGATCATGGCCGGGCGGCTGCGCGCGCTGCACGGGCTGCAACCCGGCGATCGGGTCGCGCTGGTGATGACCAACTGCGGCGACTACGTCGAGCTGCTGCTCGCCGGCTGGTATGCCGGTCTCACCATGCTGCCGGTCAACGCCAGGCTGCACCCGCGCGAGCTCGCCTACATCCTGGGCCACGCCGGCGCCCGGCTCGCCTTCGCCACCTCGGACCTGATCGACGCGGTCGGCCCGCTCGAGGCCGGCCTCGAGGGCCTGCGGGTGATCGAGGTCGGCACGGCCGACCACCGCAAGCTGTTGGCGGGCGACCCGGTGCCGCTCGTCGAGGTCGGCCCGGACGCGGTCGCCTGGCTGTTCTATACCAGCGGCACCACGGGCCGGCCCAAGGGCGCGATGCTCACCCACAAGAATCTGCTGGCCATGACGCTGAGCTACTTCGCCGACGTCGACCAGATCGCGCCCGCTGACGCCATCCTCCACGCCGCGCCGATGTCGCACGGCTCGGGGCTCTACATCCTGCCGCACGCCGCCCAGGGCGCCTGCCAGATCGTGCCGGCGAGCGGCGGCTTCGATCCGGTGGAGGTGCTCGAGCTGCTCGACCGATACCAGGGCGTGACCCTGTTCGGCGCGCCGACCATGGTCAAGCGCCTGGCCGGGCACCCGTGCGCGGGCCGGACCGACCATGCCGGCCTCAAGACCATCGTCTACGGCGGCGGCCCGATGTATCAGGCCGACCTGGAGCGGGCGGAGGCGGTGTTCGGCCACCGGCTCGCCCAGATCTACGGCCAGGGCGAGAGCCCGATGTGCATCACCGCGCTCGACAAGCGGGCGCACGCCGACATCGGCCATCCGCGCCATCGGGCGCGCCTGGCCTCGGTCGGCCGGGCCCAGCTGGTGGTCGAGGTCCGGGTCGCGGACCCGGACGACCGGCCGCTGCCGGCCGGCGCGCCCGGCGAGGTCCTGGTCCGGGGCGACAGCGTGATGGCCGGCTACTGGCGGGACCCCGAGGCGAGCGCCATGGCGCTGCGCGGCGGCTGGCTGCACACCGGCGATGTCGGGGTCATGGATGCGGACGGCTTTCTCACGCTGCGCGATCGCGCCAAGGACCTGATCATCTCGGGCGGCACCAACATCTATCCGCGCGAGGTCGAGGAGGTCCTGCTCGAGCATCCCGCGGTCCAGGAGGTCGCCGTGATCGGCAAGCCCGACCCCGAGTGGGGCGAGACCGTGGTCGCCTTCGTGGTGCTCGCAGATGGCCGGTGTCCGGCGGCCGACCTCGACGCCCATTGCCTGGCCCGGATCGCCCGCTTCAAGCGGCCGCGGGCCTACCGCTTCGTCGACAGCCTGCCCAAGAACGCCTACGGCAAGGTGCTCAAGACCGAGCTCCGGGACAGGCTCCGGCCGCCCGGGTCCTGAGCGCGGCGCGCTCAGCTCTGGCTGCGGGGCCCGCCCGTCGTGCCCGGCACGCAGCGGCTCCACTGGAAGCTCCGGGCGAGCAAGGGCCACTGGAACTCCTCGCGCGGCATGCCCGCATAGGCGCCGAACTTGCGGGTCTGCTCGTCGGTGACCTTGACCAGCTCCGCCCGGGTCAATTCGCACTCGCCGGCCGACTTGAACGCACGCACCCGCCGCCATTGCTCGATCGGCGCCTCGGTCTCGGCCGAGAGATCGGTCAGGATGTGGAGGCGCGCCTCGGCCGTGGGCGCCGCCTTGACCTGCTCGAACAAGCCCTGCAGCGAGCGCCGGTCCGGCTCGGCCATGCCGTCGGTCGTGGCCGGGAACCGATCCTTACCGTCGGGCAGGAACTCGAAGGTGTCCAGGAAAGCGACCGTCAGCGTGTTGTCCGGCGGTGCGATCAGGATCCAATCCTGGGGCATCGCGCGGCTCACCTGGCTTGGGCGAGCCGCATCGGGGGTGTGGGAGCAGCCGCTGAGCAGCGCCGCCGCGCCGGCGACCAGAGCAACGAGAGTGCGCATCGCATCTCCAACTGCGGGAGGGATCGGATCGATGGCGAACGATCATGGAGCAGGCCCGTGACAATAGCCCGACTGATGCCGGGTTCCCCGCGTCGGGACGTCGCCGCAGAACTCCGTCATCGACCTTCATGACGGGGCTAACAAACTCGACCAATGGTTTATTCTTTCTTGCCAGGGCGCGAGTCAAGCGCGCTTGCTTGACGCAGTGACGCAGGCAGCCGCGGGATCCGGGCCACAACTCACACGGGAGACATGGGATATGGGCGGGCGGCTCGAGGACAAGGTGGCCCTGATCACCGGCGCGGGCTCGATCGGGCCGGGTTGGGGCAACGGCAAGGCCACAGCCGTGCTGTTCGCGCGCGAAGGCGCCAGGGTGTTCGGGGTCGATCTCAACCTGGAGGCGGCGAACGAGACCCGGGCGATCATCGAGCAGGAGGGCGGTGTCTGCCTCAGCCACGTTGCCGATGTCGCGCAGGCCGCGAGCGTCGAGGCCATGGTCGAAGCCTGCCAGAGCGCCTTCGGGCGGATCGACGTCCTGGTCAACAACGTCGGCATCGCGCGCACCGGCGGCATCGTCACCACCACGGAGGCCGACTGGGACCAGGTCTCGGACGTCAATCTTAAGAGCGTCTTCCTCACCTGCAGGCAGGTGGTGCCGGTCATGGAGCGCCAGGGCAAGGGCGCGATCGTCAACATCGCCTCGATCGCCGCCCATCGCTGGACCGGCATCAACTACGCCAGCTACTACGCGACCAAGGGTGGTGTCGTGGCGCTCTCGCGCGCGATCGCGCTCGAGCTCGCGGCCAAGGGCATCCGCTGCAACTCGGTCTCGCCGGGGCTGATGAACACGCCGATGGTCCACCACGGCCTGACCGCGGCCTACGGCGCGCAAGGCGATGTCGAGAACCTGATCCGGGTGCGCGACGCGCAATGCCCGATGGGCCACATGGGCACCGGCTGGGACACGGCTTACGCCTGCCTCTACCTCGCCTCCGACGAAGCCGCCTACGTCACCGCCCACGACCTGGTGGTCGACGGCGGCATCATCGCGAAGATGGTGTGAGGCGCGGTCGTTGCGTCTGCGTCGTTCGCCCGCTATATTGGTTCCGAATCAGATCTGTTTTGGAGCCATACATGCCAATCAGCCTGTCCATCAAGAATGCGCCCGATGAGATGGTGAAGCGCCTCAGGGAGCGGGCCGAACGCCATCATCGATCGCTGCAGGGGGAATTGATGGCCATTCTCGAAGAGGCCGTGACCGTCCCGAAACCGCTGAGCCCCGACGACGTGCTGATCAAAGTTCAACAGCTCGGGCTGTCGACCCCGCGCGAAGGCGCCGCTATGGTTCGCAAGGATCGCGATGGTCGCTAGGGTCGTCGATGCGTCCGCGTTGGGGGCGCTGCTGTTCGGCGAACCGGACGGTGCTCTGGTCGCTGGGCGTCTGCGCGGTGCGGACCTGATCGCGCCGGCGTTGTTGCCGTTCGAGGTCGCCAATATCTGTCTCAAGAAGATCCGCCGGCACCCCGATCAGCGGGACACGCTGATGGCCGCGTTCGGGATGCTCGATCGGATGGAAATTCGCCTCGTCGAGATCGACCACGGTGGAGCGCTCGTCCTCGCCGAAGGTTCGGGCCTTACCGCCTACGACGCCGGCTATCTGTGGCTTGCCCGCAGGACGAGCTCAGAGCTGATCACGCTCGACAGGCGATTGGCGGCGGCCGCGACAGCGAATTGGCGAGCGTCTGATAGCGGTGGTAAGTGAGCATGCTCACGCTTCTCCGATCAATCGAAATGAGCTGTCACGCGGCGCGGGGGTGGACGGTCGCCTCGATCTTGGCGCTCAGCCGCTCGCGGGCGAGCTCGAGGTCGTAGCTGGTCTGCATGCCGAGCCAGAACTCGGCCGAGGTGGTGAAGTAGCGGGCAAGCCGCAGCGCTGTGTCAGGCGTGATCGCGCGCTTGCCGTTGACGATCCCGCTGATGCGGATCTCGGGGACGCCGAGCGCCTTGGCGAGCGCGTACTGGCTCAGCGCGAGGGGCTTCAGGAAGTCCTCGCGCAGGACCTCGCCCGGATGGGCAGGTGGGAAGTCGGCCATCATCAACTCCACGTGGCTTCAGGCGTGATAGTCCACGATCTCGACGTCAAAAGCGTTACCACCGTCCCAGACGAAGCAGACGCGCCACTGGTCGTTGATCCGGATGCTGTGCTGACCCCGGCGACCGGCCGAGAGCGCCTCGAGACGGTTGCCGGGCGGCGCTCGCAGGTCGTGCAGCGAGCGCGCGTTGTGGAGCTGCAAGAGCTTGCGATTGCCGATCCGCAGCACCTCATGCGGTATACCTTTGACGAAGCGTCGATCCCAGGCGGCCCGGGCAGCTTCGTTCCTGAACGACTTGATCATTCCGACCCTGTACTAACGCTACATGATAGTATGTGCAATGCGTTGGATCGACCTCTCGCAGAAGGCGTAAGACGTGGCGTCGGGCCTTGGTGGCTGCCCAAATCGTCGCCCGGACATTGGCTGCTGGTGGCGCGTCTGGCATGATCCGGCTTCGGCGGGCCTGGAGGGGCGGGGATGACGGACTATCTCGGGATGCTGCGGCTGGACGGGCGGGTGGCGCTGGTGACCGGCGGCGGCAACGGCATCGGGCGGGCGACCTGTCATGCGCTCGCCCAGGCCGGCGCCCATGTGGCGGTCGCCGACATCGATCCCGAGGCGGCGACCAGGGTAGCCGGCGAGATCGAGCGCGGCGAGGCGCACCGGCTGGATGTCACGGACGAGGCCAGGGTCACGGCGGTCATCGACGCGGTGGCCGGCCGCCATGGGCGGATTGACGTCCTGGTCAACAACGCCGGGCTCGGCGCCCGCGTGCCGACGGTCGAGCTGCCGACCGAGCGCTGGCGCCAGGTCATGGCGGTCAATCTCGACGGCAGCTTCTTCGGCGTGCGCGCGGCCGGCCGGCACATGCTCGCGGCCAAGCGGGGTGCGATCGTCAACCTCGCCTCGATCATGGGCCTGGTCGGCGGCGGCCACTACCCGAACCTCGCCTATCACAGCGCCAAGGGCGCGCTCGTCAACCTCACCCGAGCGCTCGCCTGCGAATGGGCGGCGCACGGCATCCGGGTCAACGCGGTCGCCCCGACCTTCGCCCGCACCCGCCTGACCGAGCCGCTGCTCGGCGAGCCGGCGATGGTCGAGCGGCTGCTCGCCGAGACGCCGATCGGCCGCTTCGTCGAGCCCGAGGAGGTGGCCGCGGCGATCCTCTTTCTCGCAAGCGACGCCGCGTGCATGATCACCGGCGTCACCCTGCCGGTCGACGGCGGCTGGACCGCGCGGTGATGCGGCCAACACTCCGAAGGCTCGGTCCGCCCTGTGGTCACGACTGACCTCCTGCTGGTCGCCGCCTGTGCGCTGGTCGACGTCGACCACCGGGTGCTGCTCACGCGCCGGCCCGAGGGCAAGCCGATGGCGGGCTTGTGGGAGTTCCCGGGCGGCAAGGTCCGGCCCGGCGAGACGCCCGAAGCCTGCGTGATCCGGGAGCTCGAGGAGGAGCTGGGGCTCGACGTCACGGCCAACTGCCTGGCGCCGCTCACCTTCGCCTCGCACGGCTATGCCGGGTTCCACCTGCTGATGCCGCTCTATGTCTGCCGGGTCTGGACGGGTTTTCCGGAAGCCCGCGAAGGCCAGGCGCTGCGCTGGCTCAGGCCGCGGGACATGGAGGGCCTGCCGATGCCGGCCGCCGACCGGCCCCTGGTCGCGTTCCTGCGCGATTTTCTCTGACGCCACCGCCTCTTGCGCCGGCGCGGGCGGCCGATGGACCACGGGGGCCGCGCTGTGATAGACCGCCGCGGAGCGACGTTGCCAAGGGAGCTCTGCCATGCGATTTGCCGGTCAGGTTGCGATCGTCACCGGCGGCGGCAACGGCATCGGCCGCGCCTGCGCCGAGGCCTTCGCGGCCGAAGGCGCTGCGGTGGTGGTCGCCGATATCGACGCTGAGCACGGAACCGCGGTCGCGAGCGCGATCGAGGCCGCGGGCGGCCGGGCGATCTTCATCGAGACCGACGTGGGCGACGGCGCCCAGGCCCAGCGGCTGGTCGAGCAGACGCTCGCTGCCTTCGGCCGGCTGGACGTGCTGATCAACAACGCTGGCATCATCAAGACCGCTGACTTTCTTGAGATCAGCGAGGCTGACTTCGACGCCGTGCTCAGGGTCAACCTCAAGGGCGTGTTCCTGGTCGGCCAGGCGGCGGCGCGCGCCATGGTCAAGCGGGCAAGGGCGCGATCGTCAACATGTCCTCGGCCAACGCCGTGCTCGCGATCGCCAATCAGGTGCCCTACGTGACCAGCAAGGGCGCAGTCGGTCAGCTGACCAAGGTCATGGCGCTGGCGCTCGCCGACAAAGGCGTGCGGGTCAACGCGATCGGCCCCGGGTCGATCCTGACCGATCTGTTGAAGGTGGTGATGAGCGACGAGGCGGCGCGCCGGCGGATTCTGTCGCGCACGCCCATGGGCCGCTGCGGCGAGCCGGCGGAGATCGCCAAGGTGGCCCTGTTCCTCGCCAGCGACGAGGCGAGCTACATCACCGGCCAGACGATCTATCCCGACGGCGGCCGCCTGGCGCTCAACTATACGGTCGCGGTGGCCGAAAGCTGACCGTTCCGCTTGTTGCCAATCGGCAACAGCCTTCCCATCTGCTTGGCAGGGTTCTAGAAAGCAGCGCGGCGCAGCGCGCCATTGGTTCAGGTCGGCGCGCCGCGTCGGTGACCGGGTCTGAGGGAGCAGGTTAT
>CAVSRN010000002.1:0-5932 GCA_963730195.1 uncultured Alphaproteobacteria bacterium | reverse complement strand
TTACCTGTTCGCCGGCTCCGACAGCGGCGGCCGGCGCGCCGCGATCCTCTACACCCTGATCCAGACCGCGGTCCTCAACGGCCTCGACCCCGAGGCCTACCTGCGCGACGTCCTGGCCCGGATCGCCGAGCACCCGATCAACCGGATCGACGACCTGCTCCCCTGGGCCTGGGCCTCCTCGACACGCACCGCCGCGGCTGCCTGACCGCCCGCTCGCCTCAACCCCTTCCCGCCGCGCCGATCGTCGGACGCTTACGACCAACCCGATCCTGATTGACGTGAATGCTGGCATCCTCGCCGGACTCGGCCGGCTGCTGGCGGCGCGCAAGCTCGGGCTCGCCGAGGTGCCGGTAATCCGGTTCGAGCACCTGAGCGAGGCCCAGAAGCGCGCCTACCTGATCGCGGACAACCAGCTGGCCCTACAGGCAGGGTGGAGCGAAGAGCTGCTGGCGGCGGAGCTCGCCTGGCTCAGTGACGAGAGCTTCGATCTCGACGTGGTCGGGTTCGATGCCACCGAGCTCGAGCGGCTGCTGGCCATCGCGGACGGCGAGGCCGAGTCGGACGAGGCCGAGGACGAGGCCCCCGAGCCACCCGAGGAGCCAGTCAGCAAGCCCGGCGATCTATGGGTGCTCGGCAACCATCGTCTGTTGTGCGGCGACGCCACCGTGCTGACCGACCTCGAGCGGGTGCTCGGCGGCCAGCTCGCCGACATGACCTGGACCGATCCTCCCTATAACGTCGAACTGGGTATCCCTTCACACACGTCGACACCAGTGATAGCGTTGGAGATGGAAAGCCCGGGAGATCAGGTCGCTGAGGTTCGTCGGCGGCATCCAGCACGGGCATCTCGACTACTACCTCCACGAAGTCACGGTCCGCTTCAATCGCCGGCGCTGCCATGCCCCATCGCCTCAACCAGCAGGCCATTGCCGTGGGGCCGGCACCGTACCATCAGATCATTGCCACCAGCGACCCAGTCCCAGCCCTAGGGGCTACGTGAGTGAAGGGGATACCCAGTAACGTCGATTACGCCAACACGCCGAAGGATAAGCTCGGGGGCAAGCATCGCCCGATTTTGAACGATAATCTCGGGGGCGGCTTCGAGGCGTTCCTGGTCGACGCCTGCACCAACATCCTCGCCGTCACCAAGGGCGCCGTGTACGTCTGCATGAGCAGCTCGGAGCTGCATACCCTGCAGCGTGCGTTCGCCGCTGCCGGCGGCAAATGGTCGACCTTCGTGATCTGGGCCAAGAGCACCTTCACGCTCGGGCGCGCGGGCTACCAGCGGCAGTACGAGCCGATCCTCTACGGTTGGAAGGATGGCGCCGACCACTACTGGTGCGGCGCCCGCGACCAGGGCGACGTCTGGTTCTTCGATAAGCCGGTGAAGAACGACCTGCACCCGACCCAGAAGCCGGTGGCCCTGGTCGAGCGGGCGGTCCGGAACTCGAGCAAGACCAGGGACATCGTGCTCGACCCTTTTGCCGGCTCGGGCTCGACCCTGATCGCCTGCGAGAAGACCGGGCGCCAGGCGCGGCTGGCAGGATTGGACGGCCCGCGAGGCCGTTCTGGAATCCGACCGTCGTACATTCGCTGCGGTGGCGGCCGACGCCCGCAAACCCGCAGCGTAAGATCAAAATGCCGCGAACTTGCACTTAGTCTAACGTCGCCCCCGGTGCGGGCGAAACGAGCCGCGGACCGCCAAACGCCGAAGGTCGTTCTTGTAGATGCAGAGGCAATCTTCGATTTCGCCACAGGTCAGCCGGTGAAACGCGTTCGGTAACTCGCTTTTCGAAAGCGCGGCACCTCCAAGACCGAGCGCGCGCGCGCCTTCGCGAGTCCCAGCATGAAGGTAGACTAGACTATGCCTGCGGGGATTTTTGCGGGAGCGGCACGATTCGCGAGGCATTCCGTGCCTCTTGCCATCACCAACTCGATCGCCAGTTTCCAATGGGTGCCATTGTTGTCGGTGGTTATCGATACGAGGCGGAGCGGGTCGGATGACCCGAAGTGAGTTGCTCCGCATGATCGGCGCGGCCTATGACTCGTCGTTCCAGCCGGAGCGCTGGCCAGCTCTGCTGGATCAGATCTGCGAGGCCTTCGGGGCGACGTCGGCGCTCCTGACCAGGGTCCGGGAATTCAGGACGCCGGTCGAAACCTGGAGCGTGCGCTTCGATCCCGATTGCCTCGCCGCCCGCTTCGAGCGGTTCCCCACCGACCCGGGCTCCGGATACGACCATGATAGCTCAATTACAATCATTATGCACCCGCGCCGCGACCGTCGCCCCACCTGAACAGGTGACGCGTTGTCGACGATTTCGGCAGAGCCCGTAACCTCTCGCGCCAGCGCGTGGCCTTGTCGCCGGCCGCGGGCTCCCCTAGTCTCGGTCGGCATCCGCGGTGCGCCCGGCCGGTCGTCGGTCGCGGTGTCCTTGTGCAACCAGCCAGCGACGAGGCCCAAGACCGATGGCGATCATCAATCGGATCGGCGATTTTCAGGACGAGATGACCGCCTGGCGCCGCGACCTGCACGCCCATCCCGAGCTCGGCTTCGAGGAGCTGCGGACCTCGGCCCTGGTCGCCGACAAGCTGCGCGCCTTCGGCCTCGACGAGGTCCACACCGGGATCGCCAGGACCGGGGTCGTGGGCGTGCTGCGGGCCGGCGCCGGCGGCCGCCGGATTGCGCTGCGCGCCGACATGGACGCCCTGCCGATCGAGGAGGCGACCGGCCTGCCTTACGCCTCCCGGAACGCCGGGCGCATGCACGCCTGCGGCCACGACGGCCACACCACCATGCTGCTCGGCGCCGCCCGCTACCTCGCCGAGACCCGCAACTTCGACGGCACGATCTACTTCATCTTCCAGCCGGCCGAGGAGACCCTGGCGGGCGGCCGGGTGATGGTCGAGGAGGGCCTGTTCGAGCGCTTTCCGGCCGAGCAGGTGTTCGGCATGCACAACTGGCCGCGGCTGCCGCTCGGCCAGTTCGCCATGCGGCCGGGCCCGGTGATGGCGGCGGCCGACCGGATCGAGATCCGCCTGACCGGCGACGGCGGCCACGGCGCCATGCCGCATCTGGCGCGCGACCCGGTGATCGCCGGCGCCCAGATCGTGAGCGCCCTGCAGACGATCGTCGCGCGCAACGCCGATCCGATCGACCGCGCCGTGGTCTCGATCACCCAGTTCCACGCCGGCACCACCGACAACGTCATCCCCGGGTCCGCGTTCCTCAGCGGCACGGCGCGCTCGTTCAGCCCCGAGATGCAGGACCTGATCGAGCGCCGGGTCGGCGAGATCGCCCGCGGCATCGGCCAGGCGCTGGGCGTCGAGGTCGCCTGCAGCTACCACCGCGGCTACCCGGCGACCGTCAACAGCGAGGCCGAGACCGAGCAGGCCGCCCTCGCCGCGACCGAGATCGTCGGCCCCGACCAGGTCGACCGCGCGCCGTCCCCGGTCATGGGGGCGGAGGACTTCGCCTTCATGCTCGAGCGGCGGCCGGGCAGCTACGTCTTCATCGGCAATGGCGGCGGCCCGGAGGCGCCGATGGTGCACAACCCGGACTACAACTTCAACGACGAGGCGCTCCCCTACGGCGCCAGCTACTGGGCCCGCCTGGCCGAACGCCTCCTGCCGGCCCGCTGAGGCGCCCCCCGAGCGCGAGTCGCGGGTCAGGGAGCCGCCTCCGGGTCCTGGCGATCGGGAGCGGCCAGGTTGCTGGCTGCCTCGCGGGCCTCGGCGCGGCGCACCAGGACCTTGTCGATCCGGCGCCCGTCCATGTCGACGACCTCGAACCGCCAGCCGCCGTAAGTGAGCGCCTGCCCTTCGGCGGGCACTTGGCCGAGCTGGACCAGGATGAAGCCCGCGAGCGTGTGGTAGGCCGCCTCGTCCGGCAGGCTTTCGAAGCCGAGCGTGCGCTTGACCTCGTCGATCGGGAGCATGCCGTCGACCAGCAGCGAGCCGTCGGGGCGTCGGACGATCGCCGGCTCCTCGCCGAGGCGGCGCTCGGGCATGTCGCCGACCACCGCCTCGAGCACGTCGGCGACCGTCACCACGCCCTCGACGTCGCCGTACTCGTCGACCACGAGCGCCATGCTTACCCGGGCCTGGCGGAGCGCCTCCAGCACCCGCAGCACCGGCATGCTGTCGTACACGACCGGCAGCGGGCGGAGTGCTGCGCGCAGATCGAGCGGCCGGCCGGCGAGGCAGGCGGTCAGCAGATCGCGCACATGGGCGATGCCCAGAACCTCGTCGAGGCTGCCCTTGGCGACGACGAAGCGGCTGTGCCCGGCTGTCCTCGACCACGCGGGCGATCCTGGCCGGCGCGTCCTCGACCTCGAGCCAGACGAGCTCGACCCTGGGCGTCATGATCGCGCGCACCGGCCGGTCGGCCAGCCGTAGCACGCGCTCGATCATCGCCTGCTCCTCGCGGTGGAAGACGCCGGTGCGGGCGCCCTCGGCGATCAGCGTGCGCACCTCCTCCTCGGTCACGGTCGCGCGCGCCGGCGCGCCGCCGAGCGGGCGCAGCAGGAGCTGACTTGAGCGGTCGAGCAGCCAGATCGCGGGCTTGCTGACCCGCGCCAGGAGGTCGATCGCGGGCGCGACCGACGCGGCGACCCGCTCGGGCGCCCGCAGGGCCAGGTGCTTGGGCACCAGCTCGCCGATGATCAGCGACAGATAGGTGATCGCGACCACGACCAAAGTGTAGGCGATCTCGGCGCGTATCGGGGCGAGCCCTGGCACCGCTGCCAGGGCATCGGCCAGCGGCCGGGCGAGGGCGGCGCCGCCGAACGCGCCGGCGGCGATCCCGATCAGCGTGATCCCGATCTGCACGGTCGAGAGCATGCGGCCGGGGTCGCGGGCGAGCGCCAGCGCTACGCGGGCGCCGCGCCGGCCCTGGCGCGCCAGCGCCTCGAGCCGGGCCGGCCGCGCCGACACCACGGCGAGCTCGGCCATCGCGAAATAGCCGTTGAGCAGCACCAGCGTGAGGATGATCAGGATCTCGAGCAGTGGCATCGCTCTCTCCGGCGGACCTCCGACGCGGTCGCGCCGGGCGAAATCAATTGCGCGCCTGGTCGGTCATCGATACAAGATATGGCGTATCAAGATCGAGGAGGGCGCTAGCGATGGCTTTGATGGGCAGGGTGGCAGCGCATGGGATCGACCTTTTCGACGACCCGACCGAGCGCCCTCGGTCCCGGCCTTCGGTCTATGGCCACACCCGCGACCTCGTCCAGCCCGAGGTTGCGGTGCCGCGCGGTTTTCTGCTCGACCAGCCCAATCAGGCCGATGGCCTTGGGCTGCTTTCCGCGCTCGAGCCCGACAGCTTCGCCCTGTGCATCTTCGATCCGCAGTACCGCGGCGTTCTCGACAAGCAGAAATACGGCAACGAAGGCAGTCGGCAAAAAGAACGCTCGATTCTACCGCAGATGCAAGCCCCGCAGATCATCGCTTTCATCGAGGCCATCGCCAGGGCGTTGATGCCATCAGGCCATCTCTTGCTGTGGACCGACAAGTTCCATCTGTGCATGGGGATCGCCGACTGGCTTGCCGGCAGCGATTTGAAGACGGTCGATCTGATCGTTTGGAACAAGAAGCGGATGGGCATGGGCTACCGGACCCGCAGGATGAGCGAGTATTGCCTGGTCCTGCAGAAGGCCCCGCTGCGCGCCAAGGGCGTCTGGCTGGCCCACGACATTCCGGACGTCTGGGACGAAAAGCTCGCGACCGGACCTGGGCATGCCAAGCCGGTCGGACTGCAGGCGCGGCTGATCGAGGCCCTCACCAACCCGGGCGACATCGTGATCGATCCAGCCGCGGGCAGCTACTCCGTTCTCGAAGCCTGCCGCCTGACCGACCGGCGGTTTCTCGGCTGCGACCTTCGGGCAGGACGCAAGGGGAACGGCAACGGCTCTCGTCGAGAACCGTAGCACCGCTC
>CAVSRN010000001.1:0-42790 GCA_963730195.1 uncultured Alphaproteobacteria bacterium | reverse complement strand
GGATTTGAAGTCGAAATCTTCGAGCTGGCGATCGTCGATCACCACCACCCGGGTTTCCTCCGGATGGGAGGCGTCGATCAGCATGCGTTTCGTCATTCGGAAACTTCTCCGCGAGAATCGGTGGCCGGGCCGCAGGCGCATCAGCGCCGCGGCGAGCTCAGCATCGGTCATCAGCGAGCGCGGGAATCGACCGGCCACGGCAGACCACGAGGGCCGCCGCGACTGCGGGATCCGCGGGGCAGGGGCAGAACCGTGGTCGTCTCGCACCAGTTTTCCATGCCGGCCCGGCGCCTCTGTTTGCGCCGGGCCCGTCGCAACGATGACCTGCAACGCGGGAACGGGCAGAGAGCCGACCGGTGGCAGCGGCGCAACACGCGCTCACGAAAAATCACATCGGTCGGCAACAAACCGTTGTTTGTTAATTTATCATGCCTCGGCTTACACCGTACAATGCGATAATGACGTGTTCGAAGGTGCAGGTCAGCGACGGTACGGGATCCCGCGTGCGTCCTGAGAACAGCGGTAGTGACTGGCGACATGGGTTGCCGCTCCGGGCGGCTTTTTTGGGGGGTTTGTTCGCTCGCCGGCTGGCTGTGGCTCGCCTGCCCGAGTCTTGGTTTCCTGGTCTTCGCCGGCCTGGCCCAGCTCCCGCTCCGGGCCGAGCCGACCGCGGTCCGCGACGTCCGGATCGCCCCTATGGCGACGACATCAGGGTCGTGATCGAACTCAACCGCCGGGTCAGCTTTCGCCATCTGACGTTGGACGGGCCGCCCCGGCTGGCGATCGATCTTCCGGAGGTCGCGTGGGAGGTGGCGCGGGCAGCAGCGCTGCGGCGGCCGGCCTGGTGCAGGGTTACCGGTTCGGCCGCTTCCGCCCGGGCGTGTCGCGGATCGTGCTCGACCTCGCGCACCGTTCGAAATCCGCAACGTCTTCGAGCTGCCGCCGGGCGATGGCCACGGCCATCGGATCGTGACCGACCTGGTCGCGGCGCCGCGCAGCGACCGAGGTCGCGGCGGCATCGACGGGGTCGACGGGCAGCGCCTGCCGGCGGTCCCGGTGATCCCGCCCCGCCACCGAAGGCGCCACCCCCGCCGCCGCGAGCGGATCATCGTGATCGACCCCGGCCATGGCGGGATCGATCCCGGGGCGATCGGCGCCGGGGGCACCTACGAGAAGGACATCGTGCTCAGGATGGGCCTCGAGCTACGCCGCCAGCTGGAGGCGACCGGCCGCTATAAGGTGGTCATGACCCGGGATACCGACCGCATCGTCCGCCTCCGCGACCGGCTGCAGGTGGCGCACGAGAGCGGTGGCCAGCTGTTCATCTCGCTCCACGCCGACAGCCTGGTCAAGGCGCCCGACGTGCGTGGCGCGTCGGTCTACACGTTGTCCGAGCGGGCCTCCAACGACGAGGCGGCGAGACTTGCCAGCAAGGAGAATCGTGCCGATATCCTGGCGGGGATCGACCTTTCCGACCAGGAGGACATCGTTACGGAGATCCTGATCGATCTGGCGCAGCGGGATGCCAACAACAAGTCGATCGAGGTCGCGGACCTTCTGGTCGACGAGTTGGGCTCGGTGACCAAGATGGCCCGCCAGCAACGCTCCCAGGCCGGCTTCGTGGTGCTGAAGTCGCCCGACATGCCCTCGGTGCATGATCGAGCTCGGCTATCTGTCGAATGCGGCCGATGAGCGGTCGCTGCGGTGACCCCGCCCATCTGGCCGGGCTGGCCAAGGCGATCGTCAAGGGGATCGATCGCTACTTCGCCGCCGAGCCCTCCTGACCGGCGATCCGCGCCGGCCGGCCAGCCACGCCGCCCTTGCATCCGCTAGAGGGTCTGCCTTGCGCAAAGTGTTGAGGTTTCTCGGGGCGCTCCTCGCCAGCCTGCTGATCCTGGCGGTGGTCGGCGCGGGCGGCGCCCTCTATCTGCTCCATCGCTACGGCAGCGACCTGCCCGACTATCGCCAGCTGGCCGACTATCAGCCGCCGACCGTCACCCGGATCCACGCCGCCGACGGCCGTCTGATGGCCGAATACGCCCAGGAGAAGCGGATCTTCGTGCCGGTCGAGGCGATCCCCAAGCGCCTGATCCAGGCCTTCCTCGCCGCCGAGGACAAGAATTTCTACAGCCATCCGGGCATCGACCCGCTCGGCATCATCCGGGCCGCGCTGACCAATCTCTGGCACTTCGGGGAGAACCGGCGGCCGGTCGGCGCCTCGACCATCACCCAGCAGGTCGCCAAGAACTTCTTGCTGAGCGGCGAGGTCTCGCTGTCGCGCAAGATCAAGGAGGCGCTGCTCGCGTTCCGGATCGAGCGGGCGTTCACCAAGGACCAGATCCTCGAGCTCTACCTCAACGAGATCTACCTCGGCCTCGGCTCCTACGGCGTGGCGGCGGCGGCGCTCAACTATTTCGACAAATCGCTCGACGAGCTGACCATCGCCGAGGCCGCGTTCCTGGCCGGTCTGCCCAAGGCGCCGTCCTGGTACAATCCGGCCCGGCGGCCGGCGGCGGCCAAGGCGCGGCGCGACTGGGTGATCGGGCGGATGCTCGATCTCGGGTTCATCGACCACGCCGACGCCGAGCACGCCGTGGCCGAGCCGCTGGTGATGCGCCATCGGGCGCCGACCGAGATCGTGACCGCGGACTATTTCACCGAGGCGGTCCGCCGGCAGCTGGTCGAGCAGCACGGCGAGGCCTTCCTCTACCAGGGCGGCCTGTCGATCCGGACCACGCTGTCGCCGACGCTGCAGGCGGTCGCCGATCGGGCCCTGCGCCACGGGCTGATCGCCTACGACCGGCGGCATGGCTGGCGCGGCCCGGCAGGCCACCTCGCGAGCACCGAGAACTGGCCGGCCCAGCTGGCCGCGCTCGACCACAGCGACGGTCTCGAGAGCTGGCAGCTGGCGGCGGTGCTCGAGACCGACGCCGAAGGCGCCGTGCTCGGTCTCGAGGACGGCAGCCAGGGCCTGCTGCCGCTCGCCGAGATGACCTGGGCGCGGCGCGAGATCGACGACGACACGCGCGGGCCGGAGGTGACCGCGGCCGACCAGGTGGTGCAGCCGGGCGACGTGGTCTGGGTCGAGCCGCTCGCCGGCCCGGACGTCACGGTCGCCCCCGGGACCGAGGTCACGGTCGCGACGTCCGGCCATGCCGAGCCGGCGCGTTTCACGCTCCGCCAGGCGCCCGAGGTCGAGGGCGCGGTGGTCGCGCTCGACCCGCACACCGGCCGCGTGCTCGCCATGAGCGGCGGCTTCAGCTACGCCCAGAGCGTCTTCAACCGGGCGACCCAGGCGCTCCGCCAGCCCGGCTCGGCGCTCAAGCCGTTCGTCTATCTGGCCGCCCTCGAGAGCGGCATGACGCCGTCCACCATCCTGCTCGACGCGCCGATCGTGATCGATCAGGGGCCGGGGCTGGGCAAATGGAAGCCGGCCAACTATTCCGGCCACTTCTACGGGCCGAGCACGCTCCGCCTCGGGCTCGAGAAGTCGCGCAACCTGATGACCGTCCGGCTCGCCCAGGCGACCGGCATGGACCGGGTCGCCGAGATGGTCCACCGCTTCGGCATCGATCGCGGCATGGGCAACAATCTGGCCTCGGCGCTCGGCGCCGGCGAGGTCGACCTGTTGGACCTGACCAGCGCCTACGCCAGCCTGGTCAACGGCGGCAAGCGGATCAGGCCGGCCCTGATCGAGCGCATCCAGGACCGCCACGGCAAGACCATCGAGCGCCGCGACGACCGCCCCTGCCCCGGCTGCGACGACGTCGCCTGGCAGGATCAGCCGACCCCGATCCTGGTCGACCAGCGCGAGCAGATCATCCCGCCGGCGCGCGCCTACCAGATGGTCAACCTGCTCGAGGGCGTGGTCCAGCGCGGCACCGGCGTGCGCGCCCGCGCCCTCGGCAAGCCGGTCGCCGGCAAGACCGGCACCTCCAACGACAGCCGCGACGCCTGGTTCGTCGGCTTCACCCCCGATCTGGTGGTCGGCGTCTACGTCGGCTTCGATCAGCCCAAGAGCCTCGGCAGCCGCGAGCAGGGGGCGACCGCGGCGCTGCCGATCTTCGTCGACATCATGCAGAAGGCGCTGGCCGACCAGCCGGCGACCCCGTTCCGGGTGCCGCCCGGCGTGCGCCTGGTCCGGATCGACGCCGACACCGGCCTGCTGCCGGGGCCGGACACCAAGACCGTGATCCTCGAGGCCTACATCCCGGGCACCGAGCCGACCGAGGTCAGCCCGCCGCGCGGCGAGACCGTGAGCTTCGATGGCGTCGACGGCAGCGCCGCGCCGGGCCGGCCGCCGGGCGGGTGCCGCGCCCGGGCGGGCTGTACTGAGCCCGCGGCCCTTCGCGCCGGCGGCGATCCGTGCTACAGGCCGCCGCCATCGTCGATGACCGCACAAGCCCGTGGAGAGGCCGCATGCGTGCCGAGACCGCTCATCTGGCCGAAGAGATCGAGCAGGGCCTGGCCCTGCTGAGGAGGCATCTTTGACTGGGACCGGGCGCTCCGGCGGCTCGAGGAGCTGAACGCCGAGGTCGAGAAGCCCGAGCTCTGGGATGAGGCCGCGCGCGCCCAGGCGCTGATGCGCGAGCGCACCCGGCTCGCCGACGCGATCGAGCGCCAGCGCGGGCTCGAGCGCGAGCTCGAGGACGGCCTGGCGCTGGCCGAGCTCGCCGAGGAGGCGGACGACGCCGACAGCGCCGCCGAGGCCGAGGCGGCGTTGACGACGCTGCGCGACCGGCTCGCCCGCCTCCAGCTCGAGGCCCTGCTCGATGGCGAGGCCGACGGCAACGATGCCTTCCTCGAGATCCACGCCGGCGCCGGCGGCACCGAGTCCCAGGACTGGGCCGAGATGCTGCTACGCATGTATTCGCGCTGGGCCGAGGCCAAGGGCTACCAGCTGGAATGGATCGAGGAGAGCCCGGGCGAGGAGGCCGGCATCAAGTCGGTCACGGCCAAGGTGCTGGGGCCCAACGCCTACGGCTGGCTGAAATCGGAAAGCGGCGTCCACCGCCTGGTCCGGATCTCCCCGTTCGACAGCCAGGCGCGCCGGCACACGAGCTTTGCCAGCGTCTGGGTCTACCCGGTGGTCGACGAGACGATCGAGGTCGAGATTCAGGAAAAAGACCTCCGGATCGACACCTACCGCGCGTCCGGCGCCGGCGGCCAGCACGTCAACAAGACCGACAGCGCGATCCGTCTTACCCACCTGCCGACCGGGATCGTGGTCGCCTGCCAGAACGACCGCTCGCAGCACCGCAACCGCGCCCAGGCCTACGCCATGCTACGCGCCCGCCTCTACGAGCTCGAGCTGCAAAAGCGCGCCGACGCCGCCGAAGCCGCAGCGGCCAACAAAAGCGACATCGGCTGGGGCCACCAGATCCGCTCCTACGTCCTCCAGCCCTACCAGATGGTCAAGGACCTGCGCACCGGGGTCGAAAAAGGCAACGCCGCCGGCGTCCTCGACGGCGACCTCGACGATTTTCTCGAAGCTGCCCTGGCCCAAAACGTCGCCGGCGCCGAGCCCGCCGCCACGAATTGACGGCGCGCCGCGCCCATGATTCCTTCGGGCCTTCGGTGCCAGGTGCGCTGGCAGTCGGTGTCGAAACCGCGGTCTCACGCCGGCTGCAGGGGCGTCTCGCATCCGGGAGGACTTCACGAAAGGGGCGCAAGATGGCTGGCGATGACGTGAGGACCGAGCTGCGCCGGACCTGGGAGTCTGCCGCGCCCGGCTGGGCCAAGTGGGAGGGCGCGTTCGCGGAAGGGCTCGCCAATGCGACCGATACGATGCTCGACATGGCCGGCGTCGATCCCGGCATGCACGTCCTCGATCTCGCCTGCGGAGCTGGTAGCCAGACTCTGAGAACCGCGGAGCGGGTCGGGCCGCAGGGGCGGGTCCTGGCCAGCGATCTGTCGGCAAGCATGCTGGCCTGCGTTCGCGAGGCGGCGAGCCGCCTAGGTTTCGGCAACATCGAGACCCTCGAATGCGCCGCCGAGGATCTCCCCGAGAGCGCCGGCCTGTTCGATGCGGCGATCAGCCGTCTCGGCCTGATGCACTTTCCAGATCCGAGGCAAGCCCTGATCGCGGTTCGCCGTGTTCTGAGACCGAAGGCCCGTCTCGCCGTCCTCGTGTTCACGACGCCCTCTGGCAATCCCTTCATGGCCGAGCCCATGCAAATCCTGCTTCGCCACGCCGGCAAAGCACCGCCCGCGGCCGGCAAGCCGGGAATTTTCGCGCTCGGCGGCCCCGGCGTTCTTCGAGATCTGCTCTCCGACGCGGGCCTGGTGGAGGTCGAAACCAGAGTTGTCAAGGCACCACTACGGTTGGCTTCGGCCGCCCAGACGCTCGATATGATGCAGCAGGCTTTCGGCGCGTATCGGGCCGTCGCCGCCGACCTCGATCGTGAAGCTCGCGCGGCCGCGTGGTCGGAGGTCGGCGACTACCTGCGACCCTTCGAGGACCACGAGGGCTTCCATACCGAGCTCGAAGTCATGATCGGCGCGGGTGCCAGGGCGGCTTGACCAGAACGGCAGCCGCTGCCGACATCGGTCCGCGGGCAAGAGCGACCTCGGCTGGGGCCACCAAGGCAACGCCCAAGGCGTCCTCGACGGCGACCTCGACGATTTTCTCGAGGCTGCGCTGGCCCAGGGCGTCGCCGGCGCGGAGCCTGCCGCCACCGCTTACTATGATCGCGTGTCACGAAAGCGAGCGTCAGCTTGCGGGGGTCGCTCGCTGCTCGCGCGTCATCGACTGCTGATGGTTCGCCCATATAGGCGTTGCCAATGATAGTATGGCAAAATATCCCTTCCTGAGGAGGTCCGCCCTGAAGCACCCGCTATGGCCGGGATGGCTGCGCCCGGCTGCACACGCGACTTGATGGGCTCGGGGCCAGGAACGGGCCGAGGAGGATGAACAGATGCAGCGTGTTCTGCACTGCTACGCCTTCGGCTGCGAAGGAGCCTGGGGGCAATCTGCATCGATCTCGATCTTGCGGTGCAAGGAGTATCCTTCGAGGAGGTTGCAGGCCTTCTGCAGGAAGCGATCGCGTTTCATCTTGAGAGGGTGATGGAACTCCCGGAGAAAGACCGAGCTCGACTGCTCAACCGCCGTGTCCCCTGGCACGTGCGCCTTCGCTATGCCTTGGAAGCGCTTATTTTTCATGCGGCGCGGGATGGCGGGCCGTTTGAGCATCGATACGCCTGCCGGACCAGACCGCTCGCAGCACAGGAACCGCGCCATCGCCTACGAGATGCTGCGCGCCCGCCTCTACGAGCTCGAGCTGCAAAAGCGCGCCGAGGCCGCCGAAGCCGCGGCCGCGGGCAAGAGCGACATCGGCTGGGGCCACCAGATCCGCTCCTACGTCCTGCAGCCCTACCAGATGGTCAAGGACCTCCGCACCGGCGTCGAGAAGGGCAACGCCGCCGGCGTCCTCGACGGCGACCTCGACGATTTTCTGGAGGCAGCGCTCGCCCAGAACGTCACCGGCGCGGCGCCGGCCGCCGCGAACTGAGGTTGGAATGGGTTGAAGATGCCGGTTTGAAAACACGCCGCGCTCGGGCTAGAGGTACGATGCTCAAAAAGGGGAGGTCTGTCATTGTCTGGCGTCTGGAAATTTTTCCTCTCCTTGACCGGCTTGAAGTTTCGTGGTTGTCCTAGTACTAGTTTTCCTCCAATACAGAGCGCAAGTCCGAGAGCTTCGAAAGCGTTTAGAGATCTCGAAACTCTTTCTTAAAAACGTGGCCGAATTCGGCTCTCGTCGCAAATTGGCCCCCGCCATCGCTCGATCAACGCTTGCGTACCGGGACAGAAGGCGGACGGAGCACGGCCCTCAAACCTGGGCGGATGCTTTAGCTAGGAGTAGAGGTAGGCGTGTTGCAGCAGGCCTCATTATGGTTGTGACGTCGGTCGGTGCTCATAGGTGGTTGACTGGGACGCTCGACGGCGAGATCTTGCGCGTAGCGGCTGTAGGACTTGCCATCATGTGTGTTGATTTCGCCCTGATTTACTGGCGCGTGCGCAACGGCATCTACGGAGACAACCGGCTGGAAGCAGAAGAACTGCTGACTTTTATGACTCGACGCGATAACGACCCCGAGCTCACCACGGCGGGCCGCTCGCGATCCTCGTAGAGTACATGAAGCTGCGACGCTTACGGCAACTGAAGTTGCAACCGGGCGTTGAGCCATGAGATTCGATACGTTTACAGAAGTGCTGCGTTCGACGCTCCGTTTGGCAGGTGCTCACTATCCACTGCATATTCTCGCCGGACTTGCGGGCGGTATCGTGGTTCATGGCCTCCTGAAAGTCACCGGCGCGGGTGCGCCTGACGAATCCTGGCTTCGCGTGGCCGCCGAACTTCACCCCGGCTATAGCATGGCACTTGGTGTGTTCGTTGCCGCGATCTTGATCCTGGCCCGGGGCAAGCGGCTGGACGAACAGACAGAGCGAGAACTCGACCTGATCGACAGCATCATTCGGCGCGGAGAGCTGGACCCGCAGGATACTCGGCTGGCGTGGCGCAATGTTCTTGCGAAGGCGGTCGACGCATTCCGCCCTGGCGGCGAGCGAATTCTCGACGCCCAGCAGCTTGGTCACGAAGCGATCCGGGAGACACGTAACCGAGAGGCGTCGAAAAGCTAGCGACGGCGGCGATTTCTCAAAATTCCTACTCTCCGGGCGGCCTTGCCGACGGCGGATTCGTCGCGAAGGCGGAGAGCGGGCGCCGCGTGAAAGCAGCCATTGAGCAGGCCGTGCAAGCATGTCATATCCGGCTCGCCACAGGCTAAGCGAGGCCGGTCGGCGCATCGACCGCTGCCGAGCTTGAGCTGGGGCGGAGGGTTGGATTACCAGTAGGTTGGCGGACCGGGAAGCGGGCATGTCGGAACAATGGAAAAAAGGAGCTTCATCGAGCTGATCGGCAACACGCCGCTCGTGCATCTGCGGCGGGCGTCGGCGGAGACCGGGTGTACCATCCTGGGGAAGGCCGAGTTTTTAATCCGGGGCAGTCGGTCAAGGATCGGGCGGCGTTGTTCATCATCGAGGACGCTGAGAAGTCGGGAAAACTGCGGCCGGGGGGGACGATCGTCGAGGGGACCGCGGGGAATACCGGGATTGGGCTCGCGCTCGTTGGCAATGCCAAGCGGTATCGGACCGTGATCGTCATTCCCGAGACCCAGAGCCAGGAGCGCCCGGGCCAAGCCCCCTCGCCGGCCAGCTACCAATGAGCGCCGCAAGGTCGATCATGTTTTCGTATTGACATTGTATTTACATCAATGCATATATCCATTGTCTCTACGTGCCCAGGCAGGAAGTGAGGAAACGAATGTCTACCGTAGCTTATCGGGAAGAGAGCAGGTCGGCGACGATCAGCCTGCGCATTCCCCCGCAAAGGCGCGACTTGATCGACCGCGCGGCGAAGGCGACCGGGAAGACGCGTACCGATTTCATCCTGGATAGCGCGGCCCGCGCCGCGGAGGACGCGCTTCTGGATCGGCGCCTGTTTTGCCTCGATGAGGCGGAATACCAAGCTTTCGTAGCGGCTCTCGATGCGCCGCCGCAGCCGGAGGCGGTCGCTAAGCTGCGCAAACTGCTTGCCGAACCCGCCCCGTGGGAATAGTTACGCTCTAACCGGCGGCTTCAAAGTTGCGGGCCGCCGGAGCCGCTTGGCGCGGGACATGATCTCGATGCCTTCGATAGCGGTTTCCCCCAGCTCGACGATTGGCTCCGAACCCGGGCGTTGCGCAATGAACGCGCCGGCGCTTCGCGAACCTACGTCGTTTGCGAAGGCGCTCGTGTCATAGCTTTTTACTGCCTTGCCAATGGCGCCGTCATGCTCTCGGCGGCGCCCAGCAAGGTCCGGAGGAACATGCCGGACCCCATCCCGGTCATGCTCTTGGGTCGACTTGCGGTCGACCGATCCTTTCAGGGACGACGGCTCGGGGAAGGCGTTGCTTCGCGACGCCATCCTGCGCATCGGACGGGCTGCCGAAATCGCTGGCATCCGGGCAATCTTGGTCCACGCAAAGGACGAACGGTCGCGACAGTGGTACGAACGCTTCGGTTTCCTGCAATCGCCGATGAGTGAGCTGACGCTCATGGCCCTCTTGCGAGACGTGAGGGCCGCCCTCGAGCGCGCATGGTAGGCGACCCCGGCCACACCCGCCGCAGAGGTTCGGCCCGTCAGCGCCGCCGACCTTGAGCCGGGGCGGTGGGTCGAGTAGGTTGGCCGCCCGGGAAGCGGGCATGTGGGAAAAATGGAAAAAAAGAGCTTCATCGAGCTGATCGGCAACACGCCGCTCGTGCATCTGCGGCGGGCGTCGGCGGAGACCGGGTGTACCATCCTGGGCAAGGCCGAGTTTTTGAATCCGGGCCAGTCGGTCAAGGATCGGGCGGCGTTGTTCATCATCGAGGATGCGGAGAAGTCCGGAAAACTGCGGCCGGGGGGGACGATCGTCGAGGGGACTGCGGGCAATACCGGGATCGGGTTGGCGCTGGTCGGGAATGCCAAGGGATACCGGACCGTGATCGTGATTCCGGAGACGCAGAGCCAGGAGAAGAAGGACATGATCCGGCTCTGCGGGGCGGAGCTGATCGAGGTGCCGGCGGTGCCGTATCGGGATCCCAACAACTATGTGAGGTATTCGGGGCGGCTTGCCGAGGCGCTGGACAAGGCGCTGCCGAATGGGGCGATCTGGGCGAACCAGTTCGATAATGTGGCGAACCGGGACGGGCATATCCGGACCACGGGGCCCGAGATCTGGGCGCAGACCGGGGGGAAGGTCGATGCGTTCGTGAGTGCGGTCGGGACCGGGGGGACGCTCGCTGGCGTGGGGATCGCGCTCAAGGAGCGCAACCCGGAAATAAAGATCGTGCTCGCCGATCCGGATGGGGCGGCGCTTTACAACTACTATACGCATGGCGAGCTCAAGGCCGAGGGCAACTCGATCACCGAGGGCATCGGCCAGGGGCGGATCACCGCCAACCTCGAGGGCGCGCCGGTCGACATGGCGTTCAACATCAAGGACAAGGACGCGCTGCCGCTGATCTTCGACCTCGTGGTCGAGGAGGGGCTGGTGCTCGGCGGCTCGAGCGGGATCAACCTCGCGGGCGCGATCCGGGCGGCGAAGGAGCTGGGCCCTGGCCACACGATCGTGACCGTGCTCTGCGACTACGGCAACCGCTACCAGAGCAAGATGTTCAACCCCGCCTTCCTGCGCGAGAAGGACCTGCCGGTGCCGGCCTGGCTGGAGCACCGGCGGACCGACATCCCGGACGTGCGGCTCTAGAGCGAGGACGACCATGGCCGCGCCGGACTCCCTGGTCAGCACCGAGTGGCTGGCCGCGCATCTCGCCACCCCTGACGTCAAGGTGGTCGACGCCACCTGGTTCCTGCCGACGTTCAAGCGGGACGCCAGGGCCGAATATGCCGAGGCGCATATCCCGGGGGCGGTCTATTTCGACATCGACGACATCGCGGATGCGGACAGTCCCCTGCCCCACATGCTGCCGGACCCGGTCAAGTTCTCGAGCCGCGTGCGGAAGCTCGGTCTGGGCGATGGCACGCGGATCATCGTCTACGACAACAACCGCTACTCGGCGAGCGCGCGCGCTTGGTGGATGTTCCGGGTGTTCGGGCATGAGGATGTGGCGGTGCTCGATGGCGGCCTCGGGAAATGGCGGGCCGAGGGGCGGCCGGTCGACGATCGCACGGTTGTGGCGCGTGAGGCGCATTTTACGGCGCGTCTGAACAGCCTGCTGGTGCGCGATCTGGAGCAGATCCGCGCCAATCTCGTCGGTCGGCGCGAGCAGGTGTTGGACGTCCGCGCCGCCGGCCGGTTCGCCGGCACCGAGCCCGAGCCCAGGGCGGGCCTTCGTTCCGGCCACATCCCGGCGAGCCTCAACCTCCCCTACCTGGACCTGATCGCGACCGACGGCACGCTCCTGCCCGCGCCCGAGCTCCGCCGCCGTTTTGCCACTTCGGGCCTCATTATTGAGAAACCGATCGTCACATCTTGCGGCTCAGGTGTCACCGCCGGCACGGCGGCGCTGGCCTTACATCAGGTCGGCGCCGACGAGGTCGCGGTCTATGACGGCTCCTGGACCGAGTGGGGCGGCCGCAGCGACACCCCGATCGAGAGCTGAGGGCGATGGCCGAGACCACGGATAAGGAGGGCTGGCGCGAGGATCACTCGGCCGTGTTCATCGACTACGGCCGCGCCTTCACGCCCGATCGCGAGCGCCAGCAGGAGATCATCTGTGAGCTGATCGCGAGCGTCGCGCCCACGCGCGAGGTGGTCGAGCTCTGCTGCGGTGGCGGCGATCTCGCGAGGTTGCTGCTGGAGCGCCTGCCCGGGGTCCGCCTGCGGGCGCTCGACGGCTCGCCGACGATGCTCGCCGAGACCCAAGTGACCTGCGCCGCCTACGCCGCCCGGCTGGAGCTGCAGGCGTTCGATCTGGCCGCGACCGACTGGCGGGCCTTCCCGGCAGCCCCCGATGCGATCTGCTCCTCGCTCGCGGTCCATCACCTGGACGGGCCGGAGAAGCGGGCGCTGTTCCAGGATCTGTTCGCGGCGCTCCGCCCGGGCGGGATCTTCGTGCTCGCCGATCTGATCCGGCCGGCGAGCGAGGCCGGCTGGCAGATCGCCGCTGAGGACTGGGACCGGGCGGTCGCCGCCCGTTCGCAGGTGCTCTACGGCGACGACCGGGCGCGGCGCGAGTTCGAAAAGCTGCGCTGGAACTATTTTCGCTGGCCCGACGACAACGGCATCGATCACCCGTCCACGGTCGCCGAGCACGTGCTCTGGCTCGCCGTGGCCGGCTTCGAGGCGATCGACCTGCACTGGCTGCTGGCCGGCCACGCCATCCTGTCCGCCCGCAAGCCCTGAGGCGCCAGCTCGGGCCGCTCCGCCGCCAAGGACGATGACCCAGGATCTGCCCCGCGAAAACCCATCGGCCGCCGATGCCCGTGAGCTGTACGTCGATACGCTGGTGACCTATCTCGAGATGACCGCGCCGCCAGCGACGTCGCCGCGGTCGCCGCCGCGCGCCGGTCTCGAGGTCCGGGCCGCGCGCCGGTCGACCGTCTCGTTCTATCGCTATCTCTACGGCACCATCGGCGAGGACTGGACCTGGGTCATGCGCCGGCTGCTGTCCGATGCCGAGCTCCGCCAGGTCCTGGACGACCCGGCGGTCGAGGTCAACGTGCTCTGGGTCGACGGCGTCCCGGCCGGCCTCGCCGAGCTCGACCACCGCCAGCCGCCCGACGTCGAGCTCGCCTATTTCGGCCTCCTGCCGGAGTTCATCGGCCGGGGCCTCGGCCGCTGGCTGCTCGATTGGACGATCGCTCACGCCTGGCGGGCGAGGCCGCGCCGGCTCTGGGTGCACACCTGCGATCTCGACCATCCACGCGCAATCGGCGTTTACGAAAAGTCCGGCTTTCGAGTCTATGACCAGTGCATCGAGCAGCTTCGGCTGCCCGATGGGATGCGGCCACCCGAGCGGCCGCGGTCAGGACTCGAGAGCCCATGCGAATCCTCATGAGCGTCTTCTCCTGCGGCCCCAATCGTGGCTCGGAGGAGGGTGTCGGCTGGAACTGGGCGGTCGAAGCGGCCCGCCTCGGCCACCAGGTGGTCGCGCTGACCCAGACCGAGCTTCGCGCCGAGATCGAGGCCGAGGTGGCTTCGGGGCAGCTGCCGCCGTCGCTCCGCTTCGAGTTCTTCATGCCGCCCTGGCTCGACCGGCTGCAGCGGAAAGGGGTGGCGCTCGGCTTCGAGCAGCTTACCTGGCACCTGGTCCACCTGCTGTGGCAGATCCTGGCTTACCGCCACGCCCGCAAGCACCTCGCGGACTGGAGGGTCGACCTGGTCCATCACGTCACCTTCGGCGGCATCCGCCATCCGACCCTGATGGGCCGCCTGCCGATCCCGATGGTGCTCGGCCCGCTCGGCGGCGGCGAGCGTGCGCCCCTTGCGCTCCGCCGCGGGCTCCGCTGGCGAGGCTGGCTGCTGGACGCGGTGCGCGACCTGCACACCTGGCTGATCCGGTTCGACCCGATCACGCGCTGGGCCTGCGCCGACGCGGTCGCGATCTACGTCAAGACCGCGCAGTCGGGCCGCGCCCTGCCGGCGCGCCATCGGGACAAGATCGACGTGCGCCTGGAGATCGGCACCCGCGAGGTCGCCGATCTGCCACGCCCCGAGCATCTTCCCGGCCAGCCGCTCAAGCTTCTGTTCGCCGGCCGGTTTCTCTATTGGAAGGGCATGCACCTCGGCTTCGAAGGGTTCTCCCGGCTGCTCGACCGCGGCATCGAGGCCCGGCTGACCATGCTCGGCCACGGCCCCGACGAGATGGCCTGGCGGGAGCTCGCGGCCGAGCTCGAGATCGACCAGGCGATCGACTGGCTGGGTTGGATCGACCACGACCAGCTCGGCGAGCTCTATCGTCGGCACGATGCCCTGCTGTACCCGAGCCTGCACGATTCCAGCGGTAACGTCGTGCTCGAGGCCCTGGCCCACGGCCTGCCGGTGGTCTGCCTGGACCTCGGCGGGCCGGCCGAGATGGTCGACTCGAGCTGTGGCCGGGTGATCGCGACCGCCGGCCGGAGCGCTACCGAATGCGCGCGCGCGCTCGCGGACGCGCTCGAGGAGCTGGCCCGCACCGACGATCTGCTGCACCAGTTGAGCGTCGGCGCCCGGGCGCGCGCCGGGCGCATGCGCTGGCCGGCCGTGGTCGGCAGCCTCTACGACGACGTCAGCCGGCGGCTGCAGCGGCAATCGGCGCCAGTCGGCCGCCCGGCGGTCGATCGCGTCCAAGCGCGCCACCTCTGAGCGCGGGCGCCCCACCTGGCGGACGATGCGGGTCTTGCTCAGCGCCTTCGCCTGTGCTCCCCACAGCGGCTCCGAGCCTGGGGTCGGCTGGCATTGGGCGCTCGAGATCGCCCGCCTCGGCCACGAGGTCGTGGTCCTCACCCGCGCCGACGGCCGGACCGTCATTCAGGCCGAGCTGGCTGGCGGCCATCTGCCCGCCGGCCTCCGGTTCGAGTTCGTCATGCCGGACTGGCTGCGCCGCCTGGCCGACCGCGGCCTGCCCCTGCAGCTGGTGCATCTGGCCTGGCAGCTGGCCGCCTGCCGCCATGCCCGGCGCCTCGCAGACAGCGAACGCTTCGATCTCGTCCATCACCTCACCTACTGCGTCATCCGCCAACCGAGCTTCATGGGGCGCCTGGCCGTGCCGTTCGTGCTCGGCCCGGTCGGCGGCGGCGAGCGCGCGCCCTGGGCGCTGCGCTCCGGCATGGGCGCACGCGGCTGGTGGCTCGAGCTGGTCCGCGACGGCCTGAACCTGATCGCCAGGGTCGATCCGATCACCCGCCAGGCCCTGGCCGCCGCCCGCCTGATCTACGTCTCGAGCCGCGAGACCGCTCGCCTGGTGCCCGAGCGCCATCGGGCCAAGGTCCGGATCGGCCTCCAGGTCGGCGTCACACCGCCGGCGTCGCCCCCCGCCGGGGCCGGAAAGGCTGTGGCCGAAGGACCGATCCGACTGCTGTTCGTCGGCCGTTGCCTCGCCTGGAAGGGCATGCACCTCGGCCTCGAGGCCCTGGCCGAGCTGTTGGCACGGGGCCGGTGGGCGCGGCTCACGGTCGCCGGCACCGGGCCCGCGGAAGCCCGTTGGCGCGGGCAGGCGCAGCGGCTCGGGATCGACGACGCGATCGACTGGCTCGCCTGGGTCGAGCATGACCGGATGGCCGAGGTGTATCGGGCCCACGATCTGCTGCTGTTCCCGAGCCTGCACGATTCCGGCGCCCAGGCGGTCCTGGAAGCGCTGGCGTACGGCCGGCCGGTGGTCTGCCTCGACCTGGGCGCGCCCGGCAGCCTGGTCGACGCCAGCTGCGGGCGGGTCATCGCCACCGGCGATCGGCGCCGTCGTCGGGTCGTCCGGGAATTGACCGATGCGCTTCAGGAGCTCGCCGACTCGCCCGATCTGCGCCGGCGGCTCGGGCAAGGGGCACGCGCCCGCGCCGCTCGCTACGGCTGGCGCAGCCAGGTCGCCACCGTCTACGCCGAGATCGAGCGGACCCTCGGCTCGGCGGGCGCGGCCGGCCCGGCGCCGCCTTGCTGACCCCGGGGCGCGGGCTGTGGTCGGGCTCGCCCGGCACAAAGGTCCTTGAAACCGGCGGCCTGCTATTGCACATCAGGGGCTCGGCATGCGGGGTGCCCAGCCAGACGTTGGACGGTCGATGGATCGCTTGGGCTCGACACGGACCGGGAGCACGGAGGTGGTGATCCATCAGGGCCGGCTGCACTGGCCCGGCCGGTCGGATGACGCCGCCGAGGCGAGCCCTGGGCTGCGCGGCGGCAGCCAGCTGGAGACGCTCCGCAACACCGTCGTCCTGATCACGGTCTGCCTCTATCTGCTCTTGAACTGGGGCTTCATGCAGCTCCGGATCCCGCCGGCCGCCGGCAGCGGTCTGCCGGTCGGCGAGATGGTGCTGCTGCTCTACCTGGTCACGATCAACTATTCCGGTGTGCTCGGGCGGCTGTCGTTGACGGTGACCTTCCTGCCGTTTGCCGTCTGGTGGGCGTTCGGCATCGGCCGGGCCATGTTCGACTTCACCCAGCACGGCACCTGGGCGCTGCGCGACGCGGCGCACGTCCTGGAGTCCTTGTTCCTGCTGGTCGGCTTCGTGTTCGCCGGGCAACCGAAGAGCTTCGAGCGGTTTTTCGACTGGCTGCCCAAGCTGCTCGCGATCTGCGTCCTCTACGGCCTCTTGTACCCGCTGCGCGTCCAGGTCTGGAACATGTCGCCGACGATCATGTCGGGCGCCGGCTACCCGGCGCCGATCCTCGGCAGCATGGCCAACACCGCGCATCTGATGATCATGGCGGCGATCTATCTGATCCTGTTCCATGGCAAGCGGATGATCGCCAACGTCGTGGCGGTGATGATCATCGGCTTCACCATCGCGGCATTCCAGGCCCGGACGCTCTATCTCATCCTGTTCGCCGTGTTCGGCTTTTTGGCCTTGTACCGCCGCTCGAGCATCACCAACCTTTTGGTGCTCGCCGGCCTGTCCGGGTTCCTGCTGGCGTTGATCACGCTCGTCGGGCTGCACTTCCAGGGCCGGCTCGGCGCCACCTTCAGCGCCGATTTCCTGGTCGCACACTTCCTCGCGATCTTCGGCATCTGCGACCCGAACTTCCCGGGCGTGTGCTCGGCCGCGGAGGGTGTCGATCAGCGCCTCGGATGGTGGACCAAGATCTACGACAGCATGATCCACGACCCTTTCAGTCTGCTCCTCGGCCTGGGCTACGGCCTGCCCTTGACCGACTTCCACGGCAGCAGCGGGGCCGAGGTCCGCGAACCGCACAACTCCTACATCTCGGTGATCGCTCGCACCGGCATCATCGGCGCCATCGCCTGGGGCACGATGATGGTCGAGCTGCTCCGTCGTTGGCACAACACCTTCATGCGCTGCCACCAGGTCGGCTGGCGGCAGGGCGAGAACCGGCTGATGGTGCTGATGGTGTTCTTCATCTGCACCTGGGTGCTGTCGCTGGGTGAGGACGGCTTCGAGAAGCCTTACAACATCATCCCGTTCTATTTCTTCTGGGGCATCATTCTGCGCTTCAGCCTGCTCCTGGACCGCGGCCTGATCGGACCGGCGGCCGAGCGGGTCTATCCCGATCCTTACCAACCGTAGGCCGCATCTGGCAGCGCCGCGCTCCGGCCGTAGCGATGACACGGCCGCGCGCCCGGGCGGTCGATTTCAACCAGAGCTAGCTACATCTCGTAGTTGAGGCGCGATAGTTCCTACTAGATGTTGACGAAAGTCGGAATTTCTGGCTTTTCTAAGGCCAGCTTTGGGGAACTGCGTCACCACGATCAGGACGACCATGCTGCGCTCCGCCGAACTCGACCCGATATCGGTCGCGCCCGACCGGACGGCGCCAGAGCAGCGCAGGCTGCGGGTCCTGCTCAGCGCCTTCGAATGCGCGCCCGGCGTCGGTTCCGAGACCGAGGTCGGCTGGCGCTGGGCGGTCGAGATCGGGCGGCTCGGCCATCAGGTCGTGGTCCTGACCTGGGGCCGCGACCGGGCCCTCCTCGAGGCGGCGCGCGCGGCGGGCATGGTGCCGCAGTCGGTGCGCTTCGAGCATGTGATGCCGGCGTGGCTCGAGGCCCTGAGGCGACGCGGTCTGCCGCTGCAGCTGGTCCATCTGTCCTGGCAGATGGCGGCGTATCGTTACGCCCGCAGGCTGACCCGGCGCGAGCGCTTCGACCTCGTCCATCACATCACCTACTGCGTGATCCGCCAGCCGAGCTTCATGGGTCGGCTGCCGTTGCCCTTCTTCCTCGGGCCGGTCGGCGGCGGCGAGACCGCGCCGCTGGCACTCCGGCGCGGCATGGGCGTACGCGGCTGGTGGCTCGATCTGCTCCGCGACGGGCTCAACCTGATCGCCCGGATCGACCCGATCACCCGGGGCGCGCTCAATGCGGCCCGCCTGATCTACGTGTCGAGCCCGGACACCGCACGGTTGGTCCCCGACCGCCTGCAGGACAAGGTCCGGGTCAAGCTCCAGATCGGCATCGAGGAGCAGGAGATCATCGCGGCAGCGCCCGGCGACCCGCACGGCAACGGCGAGCTGCAGCTGCTCTACGTCGGTCGCTGCCTCGGCTGGAAGGGCATGCACCTTGGCCTGGAGGCCTTGGCCAGGCTCCGCGCCCGCGGCTGTCCGGCCCGCCTGAGCATCGCCGGCACCGGCGCCGCCGAACGCCGCTGGCGGGCGGCGGCCCACCGCCTCGGCCTCGACGACGCGGTCGACTGGCTGGCCTGGGTGCCCTACGAGCGCATGCCGGAGGTCTACCGTCGCCACGACCTACTGCTGTTCCCGAGCCTGCACGATTCCGGCGGCCACGTCGTGCTCGAGGCCATGGCCCACGGCCTGCCGGTGGTATGCTTCGATCTCGGCGGCCCCGGCAGCATGGTCGACGCCAGCTCCGGCCGGGTGGTCGCGACCGCGGGGCGGTCACGCGCCGAGGTCGTCGACGGGCTGACCGACGCCCTCCAGCAACTGGCCGACCCCCAACTCCGGCGGCAACTCAGCCAGAGTGCACGTAACCGCGTTCGGCGCTACGACTGGCGCCGTCAGGTCGCCGCCGTCTACGCCGAGATCGAGGCCGCGGTCACCGATCCGGCCCGCGGCCAAGCCCGCCGCTGACGCCTCCGAGCGGCCCCTCGGGATCACCCAACCGTAACATATCACTTGAACTGCGGGCAGACCTCCGGCAGACTATTAGTGGTAAACCAGAGCGGTCGCGGATCAATCTGGGCTTGTCTGTCCGCATAGGAAACGGGTGTAAGCGAAGGCAGGATCGAGATAATCGCCAATCGTGGTCGACGGCGTCGGATTATCTCGCCACGATAGCAGAGTCCCGTTCACAGCTTGGCAGACGAGGCCACGAAGTGGGCCGCGCAACGAAGCCGCGGGGGCGGTTGGAGGTCTGACCGTGTGTGCATTCAAGGGGACCGGTATGCCCACGATCTCCGTGGGGCTGCCCGTGTACAATGGCGCCGACTACCTTGCCGAGGCGATCGATTCGATCCTCAACCAAAGCTTTAAAGACTTTGAGCTGCTCATCCAGGACAATGCGTCGACCGATGCCACCGAGCAGATCTGCCGGGCCTACGCCGCCGCGGAGCCCCGGGTGGACTACGTGCGCAATCCGCAGAACGTCGGCGCCGCGGCCAACTACAATCTGGTCTTCCGGCGCGCGCGCGGCCGCTACTTCAAGTGGGCGGCGCATGATGACGTCTGTACCCCGGATTTCCTCGAACGGTGCGTCGAGGTGCTCGACCGTGACCCCGCCGTCGTGCTCTGCTGTGGTCAAACCCAGCTGATCAACGACGATGGTTCGCCAGTCGCTTATGACTCGGAGCAGAAGTGTTACATCACCAGACACGGCGAGCGCGTCGGGCAGATCGATCCGGACCATCGGGCCGAGGGGACGCGTCCCGGCGGGCCGGTTCTGGGACGTGCTGGTGCGGACCATGCGGACCTTCGAGATCTTCGGGGTGATCCGCTCGGACGTGCTGCGCAAGACCCATCTGCACGGCGGCTACTACGGCTCGGACAAGGTGCTGCTGGCGGAGCTGAGCCTGCTCGGCCGCTTCCATCTCCTGCCGGAGGTGCTGCTGTTCCGGCGTTGTCACCGTGCCCAGTCGAGCAACCTCGCGCTGACCCAGAAGAGCAGCTGGATCGGCGGCGGCAAGCGGGAGGGCTGGCTGACGCTGCGGCTGCGCAAGGTGATCCCGGGCTACGTCGAGGTGGTTCGTAAAGCGCCGATCGCGCTCGCCGACAAGATCGTGTGCTACAGCGCGATCGTCTACCGCCTGGTCGCCCCGCAGACGTGGATCAAGCAGTTCCAGCCGGGGCGCTACACCGAGACCTGATCGATCCGGCGGGTCGATGCCGGCGGCGCGCGGGGCTCATGGCTCCGGGATCTCGAGGACCATGCCGTCGTAGGCCGGCTCGACGCCCATAGGCAGGCGACGCTGCAGGTCCCAGTAGTCGAGCTCGTGGTTCATGTGGGTGAGCACCGCCCGGCGCGGCCGGATCTCGGCGATCCAGGCGAGGGTCTGCTCGAGATGGGCGTGGCTCGGATGGGGCCGCTCGCGCAGGCAGTCGACCAGCCAGACCTCGACCCCCGCGAGCGCCGCGAGCGCCGCCTCGGGCAGGCCGTTGACGTCCGGCGAGTAGGCGAAGGTCCCGATCCGGAAGCCCCAGCTCGGCAGCCGGCCGTGATGCTGTTCGAACGGCCGGATCGCGAGTTCGCCGACCGCGAACGGCCCCTCGATCGCCACCGGCGTCAGGGCCGGCCGCCACCAGCCCTTCTCCGGCTCCGGCGCCAGGAAGGCATAGCCGAAGCGTTCGCGGATCCGCGCCAGCACGGCGGCGTCGCCAAAGGCGTCGATCGGCCGGTCCATCAGGAAATTGAGGGCGCGCACGTCGTCGATACCGTTGATGTGGTCGGCGTGGGCGTGGGTGTAGAGGATCGCGTCCAGCCGGTCGACGCCGGCATCCAGGCACTGACAGCGCAGATCGGGCGGCGTGTCGACCAGCACCCGGGTGGCGCCGCGATCGATCAGGATCGCGCAGCGCCGGCGCCGGTTCCGCACCTCGCCGGAGGTGCAGACCGGGCAGCGGCAGCCGATCACCGGCACGCCGCTCGACGTGCCACAGCCGAGCACCGTCACCCGCATGCGGCGTCGGCGGGTGGCTGCGCCTTGGTGAACAGGCGGAAGAAGTTCTCGGTGGTCGCGCGTTCGACCTCGCCGACCGGGATGCCCTTGACCTCGGCCAGCCTGGCGGCGACCTCCGCGACACGGGCGGGCTCGTTGCGCTGGCCGCGGAACGGCTCCGGCGCGAGATAGGGCGCATCGGTCTCGAGCAGGAGACGCTCGAGCGGCAGCTCGCGCACGGTCGCGCGCAGCTCGTCCGACCGCCGGAAGGTGAGGATGCCGCCGATGCCGAGGTAGAGGCCGAGCTCGATCGCCTGCCGGCCGAGTTCCGGGCTCGAGCTGTAGCAGTGGATCACGCCGCCGAAGCGGCCGGCCGCCATGGCATCGCGCAGGATCGAGATGGTGTCCTGATCGGCGTCGCGCGTGTGCACGATCAGCGGCAGCCCACTCGCCCGCGCGGCCTCGATGTGGGCGCCGAAGACCCGCGCCTGCACGTCCTTGGGGGCGTGCTCGTAGTAGTAGTCGAGGCCGCTCTCGCCGATCCCGATCACCTTCGGGTGGTCGACCTGGGCCAGGAGCGGCGCCGCATCCTCGATGGTCTCCTTGGCCGCCCGGTGCGGATGCACACCGACCGAAGCGTAGACCCCGGGGTTGGCCTCGGCGAGCGCCAGCACCCGCTCGAAGGTGCCGAGCCGGGTGCCGATGGTCTGCATGACCCGGACGCCGGCCGCGCGGGCGCGCGCCAGCACCGCCTCGCTCTCCTGGGCGAGCGCCGGGAAATCCAGGTGGCAGTGGCTATCGACCAGCATCGCCGCCCCGATGCGAGGCCACCGGCATTGCCGCCACCGCCTCGACCCGGCGCGGGAACACGCCCTCGGGCCGCGGCAGCAAGGTTCCGGCCGTCAAGGCTCCGCCGCCGCCATAGCTCGCAAAGCTGCGCGCGCTCTTCGCGACCGCCAGCTGGTCGAGGATCCGCTCCGAGGCGTCGGGCACGAACGCCAGCGTCAGCAGGGCGAGCTTGCGGATCGTCTCGGCGAGGACGTAGAGGACGGTCCCCAAGCGCTGCGGGTCGCTCTTGCGTAGCGTCCAGGGCGCCTGCGCGTCGACGTACCGGTTGGCCGCGCCAACGACCTCGAAGATCGCCTCGAGCGCCCGGCTCAGCGCCTGAACCGCCATCTCGGCGCGCACCCGGTCGAGCAAGGCCTCGGCCGCGCCGAGCAGATCGTGATCCTCGTCCTTGAACCCGGCCGGCGCCGGCAGCCGTCCCTCGCCATAGCGCTGGATCATCGAGAGCACGCGCTGGACGAGGTTGCCATAGTCGTTCGCGAGATCATCGTTCATCCGGTTGATCATCGCCGCCCGCGAGAAATCGCCGTCGTTGCCGAACGGCACCTCGCGCAGGAGAAAATAGCGGGTCTGGTCGAGCCCGTAGTCCTCGATCAGCTGCAGCGGGTCGACCGCGTTGCCGAGCGACTTCGACATCTTCTGGCCTTCGATCGTCCACCAGCCATGCGCGAAGATCCGCCTGGGCGGCTCGAGCCCGGCGGCGAGCAGGAAGGCCGGCCAGTAGACCGCGTGGAAGCGCAGGATGTCCTTGCCGACCACATGCACGTCGGCCGGCCAGAAGCGCTGGTACAGCTCGCCATCGGGATCCGGATAGCCGAGCGCGGTCATGTAGTTGGTGAGCGCATCCAGCCAGACGTAGATCACATGGTCGGGATCGTCCGGCACCGGGATGCCCCAGCGGAAGCTGGTGCGCGAGACCGAGAGATCCAAAAGCCCGCCCTTGACGAAGCTGATCACCTCGTTGCGGCGCGCGGCCGGCAGGATGAAGTCGGGACGCTCCTCATAGAAGCGGAGCAGCGGCTCCTGCCAGCTGGCGAGGCGAAAGAAGTAGCTCGGCTCCTCGACCCATTCGACCGGCGCGCCGGTCGGCGCCAGGCCGTCGACCAGCTCGCTCTCGGCGTAGAACGACTCGTCACGCACCGAGTACCAGCCGGCGTAGGTGCCGAGATAGATCTGGTCGCGCTGCCTGAGCTCCCGCCAGAGCGCCTGCACGCCGGCCTTGTGGCGGGCCTCGGTGGTCCGGATGAAGTCGTCGCAGCTGATCGCCATGCGCTTGGCCAGCTCGCGAAAACGCTCCGAGACCCGGTCGGTGAAGGCCTGCGGCTCGAGGCCGGCCACGGCGGCCGCCTTCTCGACCTTCTGGCCGTGCTCGTCGGTGCCGGTCAGGAACCAGACCCGGCGCCCGTCCAGGCGGGCGAAGCGCGCGATCGTGTCGCAGGCGAGCGTCGTGTAGGCGTGCCCGATGTGCGGCACGTCGTTGACGTAGTAGATCGGCGTGGTGACGTAGAACGCGTCAGCCGGGCACATCGAGGGCTCCGAGGGATGCGCCGCCGGTGAGGAGCTCGTCCGGATCCGAACCCGGCGCCAACAGGGTGAGGATGTGGAGGAGCGCCTGAGCGCGGTCAAGGTTCAGACCGTCGACGGCAGGCGCCAACTGGCCGATCTTCTCCCACAGCGCCGCCCAGCGATCAAGAGGCCGTCTCTGGACCAGGCGGTCGAGCGCCGCCGGCTCGGCGGCGAACAGCGCCGGCCCGAGGCGCCCGACGCCACGCGCGACCACCCGGCCGAGCAGCTCCTGGATCAGACCGAGCGGACCGGCGAAGCCGCGTTGCTCGGCGTGCCGCGCGAGCGCGATCGCGACCTCGTACAGCGCCGGGCGGTCCCCGGTGGCCCCATCCAGGCCCTCGGCGAGGCGCCGATACAGGGGCAGCCAGTCCTCGCCCGCCAGCTCCAGCGCCCGGCCGAGACTGCCGCGCGCGAGCAACGCTACGCCGCTCCGCTGCCCGGCCCCGAGTTCTGGCGCCCAGCGCGCCAGGCGATCGATCACCAGCGCATCCGGCAGCCGGGCGAGCGGCAGCTTGGCGCAGCGCGACCGGATGGTGGCGGTGACCTGGGCCGGACGATGGCTGATCAGGAGCAGGACCGCCGCCGCCGGCGGCTCCTCGAGCGACTTGAGGAGGGCATTGGCGGCGTTGCGGTTGAGCCGCTCGGCGCCGTCGATCACGACCACGCGCCAGCCGCCCATCGCCGCGGTCGCGTGCAGGGCCTGGGTCGCCGTGCGCACCTGCGCGACCGGGATCTCGGATTTGACGCGCCCGGTCTTGGGGTCGCGTTCGGGCTCGATCACGGTCAGATCGGGATGAGCGCCCTGGGCGACCTGGCGGAAGACCGGGTGATCCGGGCGAAGGCCGAGCCCCGGACCGGCCGCCGGTCCGGCGAGCAGGGCCCGCGCGAACCGGTAGGCAAGCGTCGCCTTGCCGATCCCCTCCGGGCCGCTGAGCAGCCAGCCGTGCGGCAGGCGGCCGGAGCCGAGCGCCCGGCCGAGGACAGCCTGCGCCGCGTCCTGACCCCAAAGGTCGGGATTGGCGCGCGGCTCGGGTGGCCCGTCCGAGATCTCCATCTGACTCGTCACCCCGAGCCGCCAAGATCGAGGCCGAAGCGCTCTTGCACGGCGGCGCGAACCCGGTTCGCGACCACCGCCGCCGACGGTGCGGCGTCGATCACCTTACAGCGTTCGGGCTCGGCGCGCGCGAGCGCGAGGAACCCCTCGCGCACGCGCTCGTGAAAGGCCGCGTCCATGCGCTCGAACCGGTTGGCGCCGGCGCCCGCCCGGCGTCGCGCCAGACCGGTCGGCGCCGGCAGATCCAGGATCAGGGTGAGATCGGGGCGGAGCTCGTCAAAGATCGCGCGGTGCAGCTGGTCGATCAGCGCCAGCCCGAGCGCGCCCGCGACCCCCTGATAGACCCGGGTCGAATTCGATGAAGCGGTCGCACAGCACCCAGCGGCCGACGGCCAGGGCCGGCTCGATCACCCGGATCACGTGGTCGTGGCGGGCGGCCAGCAGCAGCAAGGCCTCCGTCAAGGGCGACCAGCGGGTCGGCGCGCCGTCGACCAACAGCGCGCGAATCGCCTCGGCGCCCGGCGTCCCGCCCGGCTCCCGGGTCGCGAGCACGGGCAGGCCGGCGGTCCGGAGCGCGGCTTCCAGGTGCTTGATCTGGGTCGATTTGCCGGCGCCCTCACCGCCTTCGAAGGTGATCAGCCGCCCACGCGGCGTCATTCGCCGGCGATCGGACGCCGGATCGGCCGCGCTTGGCGGGCGATCACGACGGCCCCCAGATCAGATAGCCGAGCGCGCTGGTCACCCGACCGAACAGATTGGCGGCGTCGACCGCCGCGCCGGCCACCAGCGGCAGCTGCCGCGGCTCGAGTCCGGGCGCCGCGATCTCGAGCTCGGCGAGCTTGGCGCCCTCGGCGACCGGCGCCGGAATCGGCCCGTCATAGGCCACCTTGACCTCGAGCCCATGGCGACCCTCCACGGTCAGGGACACGACCACATCCTGCTGGAGCACCAGCGGTACGCTGCTGTGATTGCCGAGCCAGACGTCGGCCTGTTCGACCGTCTGGCCCTTCGAGAACAGCTGATAGTTCTTGAACTCGCGATAGCCGTACTCGAGCAGCCGCTCGGCCTCGCGGGCGCGCTCCCCCGCCCGCTCGAGCCCGGCGAGCACGAAGACCACGCGGCGCCCGTCGCGTACCGCAGACGCGGTCAGACCGTAACCGGCGTTGTCGGTGTGGCCGGTCTTCAGGCCGTCGACGCCAAGATCCCGATAGAGCAGCGGATTCCGCGAATACTGGCGGATGCCGTTGTAGGTGTACTCCTTCTGGCTGAAGATCGAGTAGTAGTCGGGGAACCGCTCGATGATGATCTGCGCCAGGGTCGCGAGGTCGCGGACGCTCATCAGATGCTCGGGATCGGGCCAGCCACTGGCGTTCTTGAAGGTCGAGTGGGTGAGGCCGATCTCATGGGCGCGCTTGGTCTCCATCTCGGCGAACGCCTCCTCGGTGCCACCGAGCGCCTCCGCGACCACGATGCAGGCGTCGTTGCCGGAATCGATCAGGATGCCGTGCAGGAGATCCTCGACCCGCACCCGCGAGCCGACCTCGACGAACATCTTCGATCCGCCCTTGCGCCAGGCCTTCTCGCTCACCGGCAAGGTGTCGTCGAGGGTCAGGCGGCCGTCCTTCAAGCGCTCGAAGACCATGAACGCGGTCATCAGCTTGCTCATCGAGGCTGGTGGCAAGGGCTCGTCCGGGTTCTTGGCGTACAGCACCTGATGCGATTGCAGATCGACCATGATCGCCGCCTTGGCCGGCGTCTCGAAGGTGCTCGCCGGCGCCGCTAGCGCGCCCGATGCCAGCACGATCAGGGCCGCCAGGATCAGGCGACCGCCGCGCAACAACCTCGTCGACATGATTCCCTCTCGGCTCGGACCGCTATGGGCCAACGGAACGGATGGTGCCACCCCCTTCAGCAACTGGCCGGGCCCGGAGCCTCGGGCCGGACGATGAAGGCCCCCGAATAGCCACTCTGCTTGAGCTGGTCCAGGGTCGCCTCGACGGCTCCGGAATCGGCGATCGGCCCGAGGCGGACCCGGGTCAGACGGTCGCCGCTCGGCCGGTCCACGCTGACCGACATCACGGTCACGCCCTCGAGCCGCGTCACCGCGCGCGCGGCATGCTCGGGCTCGGCGAAGGCACCGATCTGAATGAAGCGACCGCCGCAGGTCGCGGCGTGCGCGGTGGCGATCAGCGCGCCGGACAGGCTCGACGGCGATGGTGCCTCGGTGACCAGCGTGCTCGGTGGCGTCGGCGGCGTCCGCGGCGCGCGCCTGGCGTAGTGCCGGGTCGGTCGCGGCGGCTCGCCCTTGGCATCGGCCAGGCCCACGAACTGGATGCGCACGCGCGCGATGCCCTGGCGCTCGAAGCCGAGCTCGCGCGCCGCCTCCTGCGAGAGATCGATCAGCCGGTCGCCGACGAACGGCCCGCGATCGTTGACCCGGAGCTCGACCTCGCGGTGATTGGCGAGATTGGTCACCCGCACGATGCTCGGCAGCGGCAAGGTCGGATGCGCCGCGGTCAGCTCGTGCCGGTCGAAGGTCTCGCCATTGGCGGTCGGCTGGCCATGGAACTGGCGGCCGTACCAGGAGGCGATCCCGACCCGGTCGTAGTGGGGGTCGAACTCCGGATAGTACCAGCGCCCGGCGATCTGATAGGGCCGGCCGAGCTTGTACACCCCCTCCGGCCCCGGCGAGCCGCAGCTGGCGAGGCCGAGGACGAGGGCGGCGAGCAGCCCGAGCAGCATCAGCCTGGCTGTCCCCGCGCGCAGGGCCGCCATCGTCGTGTTCTCGGGCCGCTGCCTCGGTCGGTCAGCCACGGCCGATCAGATCCGCGAGCTCGCCCACGGTCAGGGCGAAATAGGTCGAGCGGTTCCAGGCCATCAGGACGCGGAAATTGTCATAGACGAGATAGGCCGGGCCCTGCCCGTCGTCGGTGCGCAGCAGCGACGCGCTCAAGCTCACGACCGGCAGATCGGCGCCATCGCTGCGACGCACGCCGAGCGCCTGCCATGCCGGCAGCGGCTTGCGCAGCTGCAGGCCGGTGAGGTCGCCGTCGATGGACGGCGGCAGGCGGACCTTGCGGCCCCAGGTGTAACGATCGTTCCAGCCGGCCTTGGCGAGATAGTTGGCGATCGAGGCGAACACGTCGGGCAGGCTGGTCCAGATGTCGCGCCGGCCGTCGTGATCGTAGTCGACCGCGTAGGCGTGATAGCTCGACGGCATGAACTGGTTCTGGCCCATGGCGCCGGCCCAGGAGCCGGTCATGCCCGCGGCCGTGACGTCGCCGTGGTCGACGATCTTGAGCGCCTGCAGCAGCTCGCCGCGGAAGAACGCGGCGCGGCGCCCGTCGTAGGCGAGCGTGGCCAGCGCGCCGATCACCGGGAACTCGCCGTGATAGGCGCCGTAGGTGCTCTCGACACCCCAGAGCGCAACGATCACCGGCGCCTGCACGCCATAGTCCCGGGCGACCCGGTCGAGCAGGACCTTGTGCTCGCGATACAGCTGGCGCCCGCGCTCGATCCGGCTGTCCGACAGCACCCGTTGATTGTACTCCTGGAACGTGAACCGGCCTTCGGGCTGGCGACGGTCGAGCTCGACCACCCGTGCGATCGGCGCCAGGCCGGCGAGCGCCGTATCGAGGGTCCCGGCGCCGATGCCCTGCTCCAGAGCGTCCTGGCGCAGCCCGTCCAGCCAGCGGTCGAACGACTGGGTGTCGGCCAGCGCCGGCGGCGCCAGCCAAGCCAGAACCAGGGCGACGACCAAGCCCCACCGGCGCCCGCTCGATCTTGCCTGCAGCGGCATGATGGTTCGGCCCCTGCCTTTGCTGCACCCGCGGCGTAACCAACCGTGGGTAGGATAAACCAAGGTGAGCGGCCCGAACAAGCAGGATTTGCGCCGCGTTGCCGTGCTACCCATGGGCGATTCGATCGAGGTGCTTCATCCGACCCGCGGCACGCTCTGGCCCCATTGCGCGAGTTTGCCAAGCAGGCGCGCGCGGTCGATCGGCTTGGTGATATAGTCGTTCATGCCCGCGTCCAGGCAGCGCTGCTCATCGCCGGGCCAGGCATTGGCAGTGATCGCGATCACCGGCACCCCGGCCCGGTCGGAGGGCAGCTGCCGGATCCGACGGGTCGCCTCCAGCCCGTCGACGCCAGGCATCTGAACGTCCATCAGGACCAGATCGTAGTCCTGGTCGCGCAGGGTCTCGACCGCCGCGGCGCCATCGTTGACCACGTCGATCTGGTGGCCCGCCTTCTGGAGCATCAGGGCGGTCAGCCGACAGTTCACCGGATTGTCGTCGGCCAGCAGGATCCTGAGGTTGGCGGCCCGCCGCTCGGACATGCTGTGGACCGTGATCAGCCCGGAGGCACCGGGCGGGGCGTCGGCCGCAGCCGGCTCGCCGCGCAGCTGGAGCAGGCACTCGAGCAGGGTCTGGGCGGTCACCGGCTTGGGCAGATAGGCCGCGAAGCCGATCTCCTTGACCCGGGCCGCATCGCCGCGCAGGCCGGACGAGGCGATCATCACCAGCTCGGTCGAACGCAGCCTGGGGTCGGCTTTGATCCGCCGGCCCAGGTCCTCGCCGCTGAGGTCGGGCAGCGAGCGGTCGATCAGGGCGATCTCGATCGCCCGGCCCCGGTCCTGCGCCTGGTTCAGGACCGCCAGAGCGGCCGCGCCCGAATCCGCCACCGCTGCGGCAATTCCCCAACTCCGGGTCCGGCGTTGCAGCATGATGCGCGTGGTTGGCGTGCCATCGACGATCAAGAGGCGCGTGCCGGCGATCTCGCCCGAGGGCGGCGTCGGACCGGGGCGGACCTCGGGAGTCCTGGCGAGCACCAGCTCGAGATCGAACACGGTCCCCTCGCCTGGCCGGCTCGAGAGCTGGATCTCGCCGCCCATCAGGCCGACCAGGCGCTTGCAGATGGTGAGGCCGAGGCCGCTGCCACCATAGAGGCGCGGCACCGAGGGATCGGCCTGGGCATAGGCGGTGAACAGACGATGCTGCAGATGCTCGGGGATGCCCATGCCGGTATCGCGCACGGCAAGGCCCAGGCGCAGCTCCGATGGCCGGTCGGCGACCAGGCGAACCGCCAGGCTGACCTCGCCCGTAGCGGTGAACTTGATGGCGTTGCCGAGCAGATTGAGGCAGATCTGGCGGATCCGGCCAGGGTCGCCGCGGAGCGCGGTCGGGACGTCCGGATCGATCAGGAGGCGGAGCGTGAGCCCCTTGGGGCGCGCCCGCGGCGTGACGATCGCGATCACCCGCTCCAGGAGGGCGCGCAGATCGAAATCGATGCTGTCCAGCTCGAGGTGGCCGGCCTCGATCCGGGACAAATCGAGAATGTCGTTGATGATCGTGAGCAGCGCCTGGCCCGAAATCGTGGACCGCCTCGACCAGGCCTTGCTGCTCGTCGGACAGCGGGGTCTCGAGCAGCAGCCGCGTCATCCCGATGACGCCGTTCATCGGCTCGCGGATCTCGTGGCTCATGGTCGCGAAGAAGACCGACTTCGCCTCGTTGGCACGCTCCGCCACGCCGGCCCGCTCCCGCCATCGTTCGAGCTCGCGGCGGAGCGCGGCCGCATCGCCCGGCAGCTGCGCCTCGACTTCGGGCAAGTCCGCTTCGATCGGACCGTCGACTGGCATGGGCTCGTGATCTCCCGCGCTTGCGATCACCCGGGATGGCCCTTGTTTCCTTAAAATTTCGTTAACGCAACCGTCTGGAGATACTCTGGCGCGCATTTCCCGTTGCTGACCCGGTTGCTGGTGACGGTCGGCGGCGGCGGCGGCGGTGCGAAAGGAGCTTGACTTTAAGAGTACTTTCCTATATTTGTCGCTTCATCTCGTCAGGTTCCATCCCCAGGCTCCCGCTACATAATACCGAATCTCCGCCCTTCCCCGGCAGCTGCTCAGAGGGAACCCCCAGCCATGACTGCTCTCCCCGTCGCCGGCGCCCGGCGCGCCGGGTCGCGCGCCATCGACTGGCGTCAAGCGGCCGAGCTGCTCGCACGCGGTCTGCCGGTGGCCACCGTCGCCCGTCAGGTGGGGTGCTCGCGCAGCCATTTGTCGCGCAAGCGCAACCACAACGCGGCCTTTCGGCGCTGGATCGAAGAGCTCAAGAACCCCGTCCACGAGCGCGAGCGCGACCGGATCGGTGAGCTGCGGCTCGCCCTGCACGCCGCGATCGAGGCCGAGGTCAAGGATGGCAATGTCCGCGTGATTCTCTGGCTCGCCGACCGGCTGAAGCTGATCACGCCGCCGAGCGAGCGGACGCCGGAGCAGGAGCTGCGCGCGATTCTGGGCGGCCTCAGCCCGGACGAGCTGCACGAGTTCGAGAGCCTGGGCGACCCGCAGTAAGGCCGACTCAATGCGAGGGCCGGCTGATGGTGAGGCCGGCTCAGGACGCCGACGAGGCGGCCGCGACCGGCAGGACCAGGTGCAGCCCCGTCTCGAAGTAGAGCGTCAGGCCATTGTCGAACCTGACGAATTGGAACCCCGAGACATCGTCGCCGGCGGCGGTCACATGGGCGCCGGCCTGGCCGTCGGCGACCACCAGCCGATCGGTCCGGATCGCCAGGCTGCGAAAACCCGAGTCGTTGAAGAAGACGATCTCGCCGTTGGCGTCGCCGACCAGATCGGCCAGCGCCAGCTCGACCTCGGCATCGGCCGCGGCGGCCTCGGGCGGCGAGCTGGCCGGCGGCCGAGGCCCGGCCGCGCGCGGCGCCTCGGCCGCCGCGCCGGTCGTTCGTGCCAACTTGCTCTCGTCGCTTACCATGGCGGCTCAATCAGGATGCTAAACCCCATGTTTCATTAACGTTAATCCATCATGCTGACAAGCTATGGCCAGCGCTCGGCCGGCGTGGATTTCCTTAGTTCTGACATGATCATGCAGCGATAAGTGACGATAATTCCCTACATAATGTCTCGCGGACTGACTGTCGCGACGATGTCTCGGGGTACGCCTGCGGCTGCCCGATCGGCGCCACCTGCCCCCGACAAGGCTTCCTTAAGCCCCCGGCGGTAACGTTACGCCCAGCGCTCGACCGACAGACCGGGACCAAGGTCGCGGCGGGCGCCCTCGGGATGTGAGCGCCGCCCAAGGCGGCGCCAGGTGGGAAACGTCGCATGCTCCGCTGCCGGCCGCGGGTAGCCCCCGCTCGCCTTGTCCTCTCCATGGCTTCGCTGCTCGCCGCCCTTACCGCTGTCGGCGCGCCGGCGTCGGCGCTCGCCATCCCGGTCTCCGCCCGGCCGCCCGGGCTCAGCGCCTGGCTGGCCGACACCGGCGCGCATGCCCTGCAGGCAGCGGCACCGGACAACGATCCCGCGGCCGCCGGCCACGCCGGTCCGAATCGCAGCATCCAGCACGGCCTCGCGCGCCTGCAGCCAAGCGGTCCGCCATGGCTCCGCCGGGTCTCGGTCGACGTCAGCTATCGGGACGGCCTGCGGGCCGCCTACGACATCGGGGCGACCGAGCCGTTGCTCCGGACGGCCGCGCACGGCGACCGGCTGTGGGTGGGCGAGCACTTCACCCACGACCCCGCCGGCCAGACCGGCGGCGATCTGGCCCTCCACTACCGCCCTCATCTGCTGGACCAGGATCTGACCCTGACGGTGAGCGGTCGGGTCGAGAACCACTGGCTCCAGGATTATCAGCGCTTCGGCATCGGCACCTCGGTGCGCTCGGACCGGTTCGAGCTCGGGACCACCCTGTACGACGACGTGGCCGGCTCGGCCGGCGCCCGCGCCGGCGTCCCCGACCGCCAACTCGACGGCTATGGCATCGCGCTCGGCGCCCGCGTCCCCGAGCTGCCCTGGGCCTGGATCCGGGCCAACCGGCAGTGGCAGACCCCGGTCGATGGCGAGACCACCACGGTCAGCGACCGGTTGAGCCTGCAGCTCGGGCCGTTCGTACCGCTCGAGGTCGAGACCGGCACCACCGGCGACGGCGACCGTCGCTCCTGGTTCGCCCAGCTGCGCTTCCGGATCGATCTCGGCGGCGGCTAGGCTGGACGAGCCCCGGGGCACGCCAGCGACGCCGGGTCGCTCAGCCGGCCTCGGCCAGCAGCCAGGGCGGGTGGACGAACGCCGCCGCGTGCACCGCGGCGGTGTAGCAGCGCAGGGTCGGCGGGCACGGCCGGGTCGCCAGCTCAGTGGCGCTCAACCGCCGCTTGGCCGGATCGTCGGAGCCCCAGGCGAACACGAACGGTCCGCCGAGATAGGCGGGCACCGAGGTCAGGATGAAGCTCGCATCGGCGAACACCCGGGCCAGCCGCGCGCGGCAGGCCCGCAGGCGCCCGGGTTCCGCGACCGGGTTGCCGCTCTGCCCGACCAGGATGCCCCCCGGCCGCAGCCGCGCCCGACAGTCGGCGTAGAAGGTTTCGGTGAACAGGGCTTCGCCCGCCCCGATCGGATCGGTGGTATCGAGGACGATCACGTCGAACTGCCGATCGGTCTCGGCGACGAACCGGACCCCGTCGGTGAACAGCAGCTCGGCCCGCGGATCGTCGAACGCGCCCCGATGGATGCCGGGCAGCCAGGCCCTCGCGATCTCGACCACCCGAGGATCGAGCTCGACCAGGGTCACGCGCGTGAGTGCTGGGTGCTTGAGCGCCTCCTCGAGCGCGCCGCCGTCGCCGCCGCCGATGATCAGCACCTCGCGGGCCGCGCCGTGGGCCTGGATCGGCACATGGGTCATCATCTCGTGATAGATGAACTCGTCGCGCTCGCTGGTCTGGACGACCCCGTCCAGGACCAGGACCCGGCCCAGGAGCGGGTTCTCGAACACCAGCACCGCCTGTAGACCGGTGTGCTCCTCCAGGAGGACGCGCTCGATCGCGAGCCGCTGGCGCCAGTGCGGATGGTAAGCCTCCTCGAACCAGGCCATCAGACCCGGTCGGTCACAGGAGGCCGCGCAACTGCTCGGAGATCGCGATCCGGCCGGCGTTGAAGGCGTGCTTCAGGATCGGCACCACCCGGTGCGGCACCGCCGACCCGCACATGAAGACGTCGATCGCGGCGTAGCCGCGCTCGGGCCAGGTGTGGATCGAGATGTGGGACTCGGCCAGGACCGCGACCCCCGACACGCCGCCACTGGGCGCGAACGCGTGCAGGTGCAGATGCAGCAAGGTCGCGCCCGCCGCCTTGATCGCGCGCCTGAGCGCCAGCTCGATCACGCCGGCATCGTCGAGATACTCGGCGTCCCAGAGGTCGATGATCAGATGGCTGCCGGCGTAGCGCAGACCGTCGCGCTCGATGAAGTGATCGTCTGGCTGGTGATCGTCCCGGTCGCGCTCTGCGACCGCCTTACCCGTCTGGACTTCGACCTCAGCGCCGGCGTTGCCCGCCTTTGCTTCGATGTCCACCCCAATTTGGGCAAGAGAGTGCCTGGTCATCGCTCTCCCCCACAAACCAGCAGTGTACCCGAAGGTTCGGAACGCAGCGATATGTCGCCTCGCTGATTGGTTTGCAAGGGCGAATTGGGATTTTGTTTTGCACGCGACCGCCATCCGGCTTCGCCGCGGCAAGCACCTTGCCCCGGTAGCGAACGACTCCTGCAAGGAAGCAATGGGCCCTGTTTATTCCTGGAATCCTCTTGGCCCTACCTGAGGTGGTCGGGCATTGGTCGCTGACTACGCTGCGCGAGAAGCTGGTCAGGATCGGCGACCGCATCGCGCGCCACGGCCGCTCCGTGGTGTTCCAGCTGGCCGAGCTGGCGGTGCCGCGCACGCTATTCGCCGACATCCTGCACCGGATCGATGGGCTCGGACCTCAACCACCGCCACTGCCGGCATGAGCGGGGATTCCAACGTGAGCAGCATCCCACAGGCGGAGTGTGGCCGCGGTCCCACAAATACGTTCCAAACCAGGCGCGGACCTCTGCTTCCGGCCGCGAACTGGCTCGAGCTCGCGATCGTGGTCGATGGCCGCAAGAGGCCGCAGTGGTCGCCGGAACTGGACGCCTTTCTCGAGGGCCTCGATGTGATCACCGCTCCGGTGAGCCTCGGTCAGGTGCGCATCGCGCACGAGGCGCACCGCCGCTATGGCAAGGGCAATCATCCGGCCGGGCTCAATTCAGCGACTGCTTCGCCTACGCTCTGGCCAAGGAGCGCAACCTGCCGCTGCTGTTCAAGGGCACCGATTTCCCCCTGACCGACCTCCGCCCGGGGCTGTGATCAGGCGTGCGGCGGGCGTTCGCGCGTCAAGCGCGACCGGCGTCGTGGGGCGGCCAGAAGTCGCCAAGAATCTCGTTCAGGGCATAGGGACAGCGCGCCGGCAGCCGGGCAGCCGCATGCGTCTCACCGTACCGCTCGAGCTTCCCCTTGGCGCGCTCTCGGGCACGGTCGTAGAGGCGGGGCAGCTGGCGCTGCAGGTCACGTCGAAGGGTCGCGGTCAGGCGCTCCTCGATCTCGTCGCGGAAGGTGTCGACCTCGTCGGCCCAGCCGCGACGCGGCTCATCGGCCGGTGAGTGCTGCAACAGCAGAAGATGCTCGATGATCCTGCGGGTCCAGCTGCGGAGGGCGTCGCGTCGCTCAGTTCCCAAATCGGCGATCTCCTCAGCGATGTGCCGAAGATCGAGAGCGACGTTCGGCCGCAGCCGCGCGAAGCGCCGAAGCTCACGCGCCTGCACCTGCGTCCAGGCGACAAAGTCCTCGTCGTAGAGCTGCTCGGCGGGCTTGCTACTCATGGGCAGAGCCTACCCCGTGCTCGCCCTCGTACAAATCGGTCGCATCCGACGCCGCCCACACCATGCCGCCCGGGATGCACTATCGTCCGAAGATCGCCGCGCGAGGATCGCCGGCGAGTTCCTGATACGGGTTCGCCATACCAACGGCGGCAGCTCAGCGGGCACCGCTTCGGGCTTGAAGAACACAAGACATCACCGAAAGATTGCTACCCCGGTTGAGGCATGCGCGCCCCTGAGCCAAGAAGTCAAGAGTCGCCATAGAGCTAGACCTCTTGCTTCCTAGCCTGCTCTTGCCATTCCAGCCGCCACTTGCTCGGCCCCCGCCGCAACCGGCAGGGCGTGATCGCAGAGCATTGAATCCCCGGCCGAGCCGGAGGACAACGACACGACTAGCGCTCGGAGGTGCCTCAGATCTCCGCGTAGCTTCGCACCTCCGCCTTGGCGCCGGGGTGGGTGACGGCGCCGAGGTAGGCCGGGCCGACGGTCTGGGCGTAGCGCCAGAGTGCGCCCGAGGGGTACATCGAGGCCTGCGCCTGCCAGGCCTGGCGGCGGCGATCCAGCTCCTCGGCCGGGAGCTCGACATCCATCGTGCCGGCTTCGGCGTCGATCACGATCATGTCGCCGTCTCTCAACAGCGCGATCGGGCCGCCGACCGCGGCCTCGGGGCCGACGTGGCCGATGCAGAAGCCGCGGGTGCCGCCCGAGAACCGGCCGTCGGTGATCAGCGCCACCTTGTCGCCCATGCCCTGGCCGTAGATCGCCGAGGTCACGCTCAGCATCTCGCGCATGCCCGGCCCGCCGCGCGGCCCCTCGTAGCGGATCACCAGGATCTCGCCCTCCCGATAGCGGCGCTCCTGGACCGCGGCCATCGCGTCCTCCTCGGTGTCGAAGCAGCGCGCCGGGCCCCGGAACTTCAGGCTCTTGAGGCCCGCGACCTTGACGATCGCGCCCTCGGGCGCGAGCGAGCCCTTGAGGCCGACCACGCCGCCCCAGCTGGTGATCGGGTCGGCGACCGGCCGGATCACCGGCTGATCCGGGTTGAAGGTCACCTCGGCCAGGTTCTCGGCGATCGTCTTGCCGGAGACGGTCAGGCAGTCGCCGTGCAGATAGCCGCCATCCAGCAGCGCCTTCATCAGCATCGGCACGCCGCCCGCATCGTGCAGGTCGCGCATCACGTACTTCCCGGCCGGCTTCAGGTCGGCGATGTAGGGCGTGCTGCGGAAGATCTCGCAGACGTCGTGCAGGTCGAAGTCGATCCCGGCCTCGTTGGCGATCGCCGGCAGATGCAAGCCGCCGTTGGTCGAGCCGCCCGAGGCCGCGACCACGCGCGCCGCGTTCTCGAGCGAGCGGCGGGTCACGATGTCACGCGGCCGGAGGCCCCTCTCGAGCAGCGCCATGACCGCCTCGCCCGACGCCTCGGCCCACTGGTCGCGGGTCTCGTAGGGGGCGGGCGTGCCGGCCGAGCCGGGTAGTGCCAGCCCGATCGCCTCGGACACGCAGGCCATGGTGTTGGCGGTGAACTGGCCGCCGCAGGAGCCGGCCGAGGGGCAGGCCACCTTCTCGAGCGCCTCGAGCTCGGCGTCGTCGATCGTGCCGACCGCGTGCTGGCCGACCGCCTCGAACACGTCGACCACGGTCACGTCGCGGTTGTGGAAGCGCCCGGGCAGGATGCTGCCGCCATACATGAAGACCGAGGGCACGTTGAGGCGGACCATCGCCATCATCAGCCCCGGCAGCGACTTGTCGCAGCCGGCGAGCCCGACCAGCGCGTCGTAGGAATGGCCGCGCACCGTGAGCTCGACCGAATCCGCGATCACCTCGCGCGACACCAGCGAGCTCTTCATGCCCTGGTGGCCCATGGCGATGCCGTCGGTCACGGTGATGGTCGTGAACTCGCGCGGCGTGCCGCCCGCCTTGGCGACCCCGCGCTTGGCGGCCTGCGCCTGGCGGCCGAGCGAGATGTTGCAGGGCGCGGCCTCGTTCCAGGTCGTGACCACGCCGACGAACGGCTGGGCGATGTCGCCCTGGGTCAGGCCCATGGCATAGTAATAGGAGCGGTGCGGCGCCCGGTCGGGCCCGACCGTGGAATGCCGGCTCGGCAGCTTGGACTTGTCGAAGATGGTGTGGGTCGCCATGGGTGCCTCCCGCGATCGGCTTAGCGCTTGGCGCCACCTATAGCCGCGGGAAGCGGCCCTGACCAGCGAGCTGCGCGTACAGAACCTTTCGAGCGGGGGCGGAGGAGAAGGCTACGCGACCGCCTGGTAGAGCACCCACTGCTCGGCACAGAGATCGAACAGGACCCGCCAGTCATGGCCGAGCCGGTTCGGGCGCCGACCCGGCGCGCGCCGCTTGGCCGCCTGCAGGCGCCGGGCGATCCGCGCATCGCGTCTGGCCTTCAGGCGCTCCATGCCGGCGCGGTCGTCGGCCAGGCCGCAGCGCTCGAGCAACGCCACCAGCTCGTCCCAATTCTGCTCGATCAGGCGCCACCATTCGGCCGAGGTCTGGATCGTCATGGCTGAAGCTCCGTCCACCGTGCCGGTGAACCATGTCATCCCTGTTGTCTGGCTTCGGGATAGAGCTGGGGTCCGGTCGCGGGATAAACGAGCCGGCAGGCCGGTTGGTTGCAACGGTGCGACAACGAGTCCGAAGCGGCAAAGCCGGTCGCGCAAATCGCCGGCACCGGCTAGGCTGCCTCCAGGGGCGCCGAGGGCGCCAGCCAAGGAGGCCGGGGGACAGGGCGATGCCGACTGCGGAGACGATCATCGAGATCCTCGCCCGGGGCCGGGACGACGCGCCGGCGGTCGCGGCGGTCGACCGGCCAGCCCTCACCTATGCCGGCCTGCGCCGGCAGGTCGCGGCCACCCTCCTGGCCCTGAACCGCGCCGGTATCGGCCGGGGCGATCCGGTCGCGATCGTGCTGCCGAACGGCCCCGAGATGGCCGCGGCCTTCGTCGGCGTCGCGGCCGCGGCGACCGCCGCCCCCCTCAACCCCGCCTACAGGAGCGACGAGCTCGACTTCTATCTGACCGACCTCGGGGCGAGGGCGCTGATCGTCCAGGCGGGGGCCGAGACGCCGGCGCGCGCGGTCGCGGCGCGCCACGGCATCCAGGTCATCGAGCTCACGGTGCCGAACGGTGCGCCCGCGGGCGTGTTCGAGCTGGCGGCCGGGAACGCTGACGCAGCGGTCAACGGCGGGCCCGCCGGCGCCGACGACGTCGCCCTGGTGCTCCACACCTCGGGCACCACCTCGCGGCCCGAAGATCGTGCCGCTGAGCCAGCGGAACCTCGGCGCGTCGGCCGCCAGCATCGGCCGCGCGATCGCGCTCACCGCCCGCCGATCGCTGCCTGAACGTCATGCCGCTGTTCCACATCCATGGCCTGATGGCGGCGGTGCTCGCGACGCTCGCGGCCGGCGCCTCGGTGATCTGCACGCCCGGCTTCAACGCGCTCCGCTTCTTCGCCTGGCTCGATGAGCTGCAGCCGAGCTGGTACACGGCGGTGCCGACCATGCACCAGGCGATCCTGGCGCGCGCGGCGCGCAACCAGGCGATCGTCGAGCGCGCGCGCCTGCGGGTCATCCGCTCGTCCTCGGCCTCGCTGCCGCCCCAGGTGATGGCCGATCTCGAGCGCCTGTTCCGCTGCCCGGTGATCGAATCGCTACGGCATGACCGAGGCCGCCCATCAGATGGCGAGCAATCCCGCTGCCGCCGGCGGCGCGCAAGCCCGGCACGGTCGGAGTCGCGGCCGGGCCCGAGATCGCGGTCATGAGCCCCGAAGGCCGGCTGCTGCCGGCAGGCACGATCGGCGAGGTCGTGATCCGCGGCCCGGGCGTCACCGGCGGCTACCAGAACAACCCGGACGCCAACGCTTCCGCCTTCACGGGCGGTTGGTTTCACACCGGCGATCAGGGCCGGCTCGACGGCGAGGGCTATCTGACGATCACCGGCCGGCTCAAGGAGATCATCAACCGGGGCGGCGAGAAGGTCGCCCCGCTCGAGGTCGACAACGTGCTGAGCGCGCATCCGGCGGTCGCCCAGGCGCTGACCTTCGCCATGCCGCACGCCAAGCTCGGCGAGGAGGTCGCGGCGGCGATCGTGCTCAAGGAGGGGGCCAGCGCCGGCGAGCGCGAGATCCGGGACTTCGCCGCGGCGCGTCTCGCCGACTTCAAGGTGCCGCGCAAGCTGGTCTTCCTCGACGAGATTCCCAAGGGTGCCACCGGCAAGCTGCAGCGGATCGGCCTGGCCGAACGTCTGGGCCTCTCGGCATGAGGATCGGCGTCTTCGGCGCCGGCGCGATCGGCGGCTATCTCGCGGTCGAGCTCGCGCGCGCCGGGGAGGAGGTCGTGGTGCTCGCGCGCCGGGCCAACCTCGAGGCGATCCGCGCCCACGGGCTGCGTCTGCGGATCGGCGGCGAGGAGCGGCGCGCCGAGGTCATGGCGAGCGACGACCCGGCCGCCCTCGGCCCGGTCGATTTTTTGGTCCTTGCGGTCAAGGCGAATGCTGCGCCGGCGATCGCGCCGACCCTCGGCCCGCTGCTCGGCGACGCGACCACGGTGGTCTGGGCGATGAACGGCATTCCTTTCTGGTACTTCTATGGACTGGAGGGGCCGCTCCGCGACCGGCAGCTCGCGAGCGTCGACCCGGACGGCGTGCTCTGGCGCAGCCATTGGCCCCGAGCGCTGCCTCGGCTGCATCGTCTACCCGGCCTGCGAGCTGGTCGAGCCGGGTGTGATCCAGCATGTCGAGGGCGATCGCTTCAGCCTCGGCGAGCCCGACGGCAGCCGTTCCGAGCGTGCTCTGCGCTTGAGCCAGGCCCTGATCGAGGCGGGCTTCAAGGCGCCGGTCCGGACCCGGATCAGGGACGAGATCTGGGTCAAGCTCTGGGGCAACCTGTCGTTCAACCCGATCAGCGCGCTGACCGGCGCGACCCTGGACGTGATCGGCAGCGATCCCGGCACGCGTGCGGTGGTGCGCTCGATGATGCTCGAGGCGCGCGCGATCGGCGAGCGGTTGGGCGTCCACTTCGGCGTCGACGTCGAGCGCCGGATCGACGGTGCCCGGGCGGTCGGCGCGCACAAGACCTCGATGCTCCAGGACCTGGAGCGCGGCCGCCCGCTCGAGCTCGACGCGCTGGTGAGCGCGGTCCAGGAGATCGGCCGCCTGGTCGAGCTGCCGACCCCGACCATCGATACCGTGGCGGCGCTGACCCGCCTGCGTGCCCGCATGGCCGGCTGCCCCGAGCGCTGAGGTGCCGCGGCGACGGGGCCACAAGGCCGGTTGCCGGCCCGACCCCGGGCGCTCTATCTCAAGGTCGTACACGTTCCCCGCCAAGGCGGCGCAAGCTCGAGGAGTGCCGGTTGAGCCTCTGGCTGATCCTGACCACGCTGACCGCGCTGGTGCTGGCGCTGGTCCTGCGGCCGCTGCTGCGTCGACCCGGCGTGGTCGCGGCCCGGCGCGAGCACGACCTCAGCGTCTATCGCGCCCAGCTCCAGGAGCTGGAACGGGACCGGGAGCGCGGTCTGCTCGGGGCCGACGAAGCCCGGGCGGCGCGCCTCGAGGTCGAGCGCCGGATGCTCGCAGTCGACGCCGGCGAGCGCACCGCGGACGTTCCGAGCGGCACCGTCGGCCGGCGCCGCCTGGCGACCGCGCTGGTCCTGCTGCTGGCGCTGCCGGCCCTGTCGATCGCGATCTACGGGCGTCTCGGACGCCCCGGTCTACCCGCCCTGCCGTTTGCCGGGCGCACCGATCGCGCCCAAGCCGCCGGCGCCGAGCCGAGCCTGCCCTCGGTCGAGAAGCTGGTCAAAGAGCTCGAGCAGCAGGTCCGGACCGCACCCGACGATCTCGACGGTTGGTCCCGCCTGGCCCGCGCCTACCAGCTGATCAACCAGCCCACCAAGGCGGTCGAAGCCTATCAGCATGCGCTGGCGCTCGATGACGGCAGCGCCGAGCTGCAGGCGGGCTTCGCGGAAGCCTCGATCGAGGCTGCGGGCGGGATCGTCACCGAGGCCGCCGGCAAGGCGCTCGACCGCGCGCTCGAGCTCGAGCCGGGCAATCCGCGCGCCCGGTTCTACCGGGGCCTGGCCCTGGTCCAGCGCGGCGAGCGGCAGCAGGCGCTCGACCTCTGGGCGGGCCTGATCAAGGACACGCCGGCCGATGCGCCCTATCTGCCGGTGCTGCGGGAGCGGATCACGGCGCTGGCGCAGGATCTGGGCCGAAACCCCGCCGACGTGATCCCCGCGCCGGCGCCGCCCGCGACGGCGGCCGCGGCCGAGCCGGCACAGCCGCTGCCGACCGATCCCGACGCTCTGCGCGCCGAGGCCCAGCGTCTCGATGCCGCGCTCCGGCAGCAGCCCAAGGACTGGCAGGGCTGGATCCGCCTGGCGCGGGTCCGGGTGGCGCTCGGGCAGACCGCGGAGGCCGAAGCGGCGCTCGACCGCGGCACGAAGGTCTATGCCGGCGCCCCCTTTGTTCAGCAGCAGCTGCTGGCGGCGGCCGCGGAGCTCGGGATCGGGACCTCCGGCGTCACCGCCGGCGCGCGCGGACCGAGCGCCGAGAAGATGCAGGCCGCCCGGAATCTGTCGCCCGAGCAGCGGACCCAGATGATCCGGAGCATGGTCGAGGGCCTGGCCGCGCGCCTCGCGGATCAGCCCGACGACGTCGAGGGCTGGCGCATGCTCGCGCGCTCCTATCGCGTGCTCGGTGATGCGGCGAAGGCGGCGGAAGCGGCCAAACAGGTCGCGACCCGCCTGCCCAAGGACCCGACCGCCCAGCTCGACTACGCCGAGGCGCTGCTCGCGCTCGAGCGCGACGACGCGCCGCTCTCGGCGGCGGCGATCGACCAGCTACAGCGGGTCGCCGAGCTCGACGCCGACAACCCCGAAGTGCTGTACTTCCTCGGCCGGGCCGCGGTCGAGCAGGGCGAGCCCGAGCGCGCCCGCACCTACTGGCAGCGTCTCCTGGCCCAGATGCCGGCGGACGCGCCGCAGCGCGCCCAGCTCCAGAAGCTGATCGACCAACTCGGCGCCCGGGACTGAGTGGACAGGCTTGGTTTGCCCGTCGGCCGCGCATATTCGAGCCATGGACCGGATTGTCGGCCGCGAGGTCGACATCGTCGGCGAGCCGATCCGCAAGGATCGTTTGCGCCGGAACTTTGAAGAGGATCGACTTCTTGCCTTCCAAGAAGTCGCAAGACCGGTTCCAGGATATCCTCGACAATGCCCGAGACGTCGGAATTGCGGCAAAAACCGCCAATGATTTCAATGGGGATTCACAAACTCTGAGGCGGGCCGGGCGCCCGCAGGCGCCCGGTCTTATACGGAAGCTACTCGACCACCTGGACCGGCTGGTCGGGTGGGGTGAGGTTGCCCCAGAAGCGGGTGTCGTCGACGCTCGCCTTGGTGATCGCCGCCCCCGGG